>NZ_FPJP01000014.1:0-88841 GCF_900119325.1 Burkholderia sp. NFPP32
TGCAACCTGCCGTTGACGGGTGTCGGCGTGGTCGACCTGATCATCACCGATCTCGGCGTGATCGAAGTGACGCCGGCCGGCCTGAAGGTTCTCGAGCTCGCCGACGGCGTGAGCGCCGACGAGATCCAGGCGAAGACGGGCGCACCGCTCGACGTGAGCGCGGTCGCGTAAGCCGACGGAACCTGGCGCCGCGCGCCGTTGCGCGGCTACGGCGCCCCGCATGCTTCGATGCATGCGGGGCGCTGTCTTTTGGCGCGCGGGAATGCGCGTTTCCATGGCGATCGCGCCCGTGTCGCGGACCTTTCTCGACGTACTACGCGATTGCGCCGCCGCCGTCGACGAGCACGGTCGAACCGGTCGAGTACGGCGTCGCTGCCAGATAGACGATCGCGTTCGCGACATCCTCGGGCCGGCCCACGCGGCGCGCCGGCAACCGCTGCGCGGCGCCGGCGAACATGGCGTCGCGCGCGTCGGTCGCGAGCTTGTCCCACAGCGGCGTGGCGATCAGGCCGGGCGATACCGTGTTGACGCGTACGGGGGCCAGTTCGAGCGCCAGGCCGCGGGCCAGTGCATCGAGTGCCGCATTGATGGCGCCCTGCAGCACCGACGATGCACTCGGTCGCACGCCGAGAAACCCCGACACGAACGTCAGCGAGCCGCCCGGGGCGACGTCGATTGCACGCGCGATGCGATACGCGCCCCAGAACTTGCTGTCCATCGCGGCCTGCGCGGCGTCGAATGCGAGCGAACGGACCGGGCCCGTTGCGGTCTGGGCTGCGGAAATCACGACGTGGTCGAACTGGCCGGCGCGTGCGCAGAATGCGTCGACTTCGTCGGTTCGCGTGATGTCGAGCGGTGCGAAGCGCGTGCCGCGGCCGATTGCGGCTGCGATCGCCTCGCCCTTGCGTGCGTCGCGCGAAGCGATCGTCACACGTGCGCCGCGTTGTGCGAATGCCTGCGCGGCGGCCGCGCCGATCCCGGAGCTTCCGCCGACCACGAGCACCGCGTTGCCATTGAATGAATCGTTCATGATGGTTCGTTTCCGTTGAGAAGAAAGAAATCCGGTCAGATCGTCTCGGTTTCGCGCAGTGTCGCCGCGCTGCCGAGCGCGTAACGCGCGATCTCGTCCTTGCGCATGAACGCGACACCCGGATGCGCTCGCGCGTAGCGCAGGAATTCGTCCCACGCATGGACCATCTGCGGCGTGCCGCTGATCCGGTCGTGTGCGCTGATCGACATCAGCCTGCGTCGCTGCCCGGCCTCCGCGTAGAGCTGGTCGAAATCGAGCTTGATCTGCTCCAGGAACATCGTCGGCGAGTAATTGCGGCCTTCGATCAGCAGGATGTCGTTGTTGCGCAGCGTGTACGGGACGACCACGAAGTCGCGGCCGCCGACGGTCTCGATGAACGGCTCGTCGCGGCTGACGTCGTCGATGTGATAGACGTAGCCGAGTTCCTGCAGCAACGACAGCGTATTTGGCCCGCGCCGCAACCAGTTGCAGTTGTAGCCGATCGGCCTCGTGCCGGTCGCCGCCTCGACCATGTCGCGCGCTTCGGTCAGGAAGCGTCGCTCGTCGTCGCGGCTCATCGCGAATTGCGCGCGCCAGGTCGGGCCGTGCGCGGCCGCTTCGTGGCCGCGCGCGACGATCTCTCGGGCCAGTTCGGGATGGCGGCGCGCGGCTTCCCCGATCATGTGCGACGTGACTTTCACGTCGTGGCGGTCCCACAGGTCGAGAAGGCGCGGAATCCCTTCCCGGTAGCCGTAAGCGAACCAGGTGGCTGACGCGAGATCGACCGGCACGGACGGGGGAAACGCGACGGGCGGGAAGGGGCTGTCCGCGCCCTTGGGCGGTTGCCCGCCGGCTTCGAACTGCATCGAGATCGAGATCGCCAGGCGGATGTCGTCCGGCCAGAACTTGCCGTGTGCGGCGGTCGGCGCGGCGAGCGGCCCGGCCGTTGCGGCGCTTGCGCCCCGCGCCGCGCTGCCGAGTACCGCGCCGGCGGCGGCCAGCCCGGCGCCCGCACCGGCCTGTGCGAGAAACGCGCGGCGGGCCGTGCGCATCGAAGGATCGAAGTTCGTCATCGGCCGAGCCCTCAGTTTGCGACGCCGAGTTGGCGCATCAGCGTCAGGTTGTCTTCGATGTGCCAGTTCTCGGCGATCCGGCCGGCCGCGATCCGGTAGATGTCGGTCGCGATGAAATCGACTGCCTGTCCATGACCGGTCGTGTTACCGAAGACCTCGGTGAAATGCCCGCGAAACCGCAGGTGAACGACGACGCGATCGCCGGCGACGATCATCTGCTCGATCTCGCAATGCAGGTCGGGAATCGCCGCGCGCATCGTTCGTGATGCCGCGAGCGGCCCCGGCAGGCCCTGGGCGCGTCCGGCCGGCAGTGTGCGATCCGTGAAGTCGGCAGCGAGTGCCGTGCGCGCAAGCGCCTCGTCTCCGGTGTCCCAGAACGTGGCGTAGCGGCGCGCCGCAAGGATCTGGCCGCGCGCCTGCGCGGCAGGCAGTCCGGCCGCGACCGTCAGGTGCAACGGAGCCGCGAGATCGGCCGCATTGGCGGTGACAGGCGGTAGCGCGACTGCGGCAAACGTCGTCGCGAGCGTGCCGGCAATCGAGCGGCGCAGGAATCGTTGCAAGGCAGACATCGGATTCTCCTTTTTCATGATGGTGCGCCTGGATGGCGCAGTGACGTCATGGTAGGTTTCCGAATTCGATATAAATACCAAAGGGAAGCGAATGGATTATTCGAAAAAAGGAAAGGGTGGCGGCTCGAGGATGCTCGAATGCTGATCGACGACCTGCCTGCGCTGGAAACCTTCTCGATCGTCGTCGCGGCGGGCAGCCTGTCGGCGGCGGCGCGGGAGCAGGACTTGTCGCTGTCTGTAATCAGCAAACGGCTTGCGCACCTGGAGGCTCGGCTCGGCGTGCGCCTGCTGCACCGGACGACTCGCCGGCAGACGTTGACCGACGAGGGCGCTCTGTTCCATGCACAGGTGCTGCGCATCCTCGCCGAAGTCGACCTGGCGGAAACGCTGATGCAGGATCGTCGCGGCACGGTGAGCGGCCTGCTGCGCGTGACCGCGCCGGGCGAGATCGGGCGACTGCGGATCGCGCCGCTCGTCGCCGAGTTCCGGCGCCGGCATCCGCAGGTGTGCGTGCAACTGATTCTGACCGACACGGTCGTTGATCTGCTCGCGCACGAGATCGACGTCGCGGTGCGGATCGGCAGTCTCGCCGATTCGTCGATGATTGCGCGTGAACTGGCGCCGAACCGCCGTGTGCTGTGCGCGTCGCCGGCATACGTGGCCGAATGCGGCTTACCGGTGCATCCCGGCGAGCTGCGTGCGCACCGTTGCATCGTGATGGGCGAGCAACTGCAGGCCGAATGGCGGTTCGATGGCTTGGACGGCCCGATCGCGGTCGAGGTCGCGGCGGCGGTGCTGACCAACGACGGAGGCGCGGCGCGCATGCTTGCGCTCGACGGCGCGGGCATTGCGTTGAAGTCGATCTGGGACGTCGCGTCCGATCTCGAGGCGGGCCGGCTCGTGCGGGTGCTGCCTGCGTATGCGGCGCCAGCGGCGCCGCTGCATGCGGTCTATCCGGGCGGGCGGCATCTCGCGTTGCGCGTGCGGACGTTCGTCGACTTCATGCGCGAGCACTTGCAGGCGGCGTGGCGCTGGGACGAGAGCTGACGTTGCGCGCGATTGTGTGGATCGTTTCGTCGAAAGAGGGCGCACGGCGAACATCACGCGCGCAGCATTCCGCGGCATGGATGGCCGGCGGCGGACCGCGCCGAGCGACCGAAGCGGTTTACAATCGTCTGCATTGGGCCGCACCAGCGTTGCCTCGCTGCGCGCCCCCGTTCGACAGGATGCCAACGATGCCAACGACCCCAGCGAATCCCCCGGTTCCTCGCCAGCGGCGCGTGCAGTGTGCGAGCGCTGCCGGCCTTCATCACGTCGCCTATACCGAATGGGGCGACCCCGCCAATCCGCGCGTGCTGATCTGCGTGCACGGCCTGACCCGTTCCGGGCGCGATTTCGACCGGCTCGCCGCCGCGCTGTCCGATACCTATCGCGTCGTTTGCCCTGATGTCGTCGGGCGCGGCCGGTCTGACTGGCTCGCCGATCCACGACTCTATGCGATCCCGCAATACGTGGCCGACATGGTGACGCTGATCGCGCGGCTCGACGTCGAATCGGTCGACTGGTTCGGCACGTCGATGGGCGGTCTGATCGGCATCGCGTTCGCGGGGCTGCCCGGTTCGCCGCTGCGGCGGATGATCGTCAACGACGTCGGCCCGCGCATCGAACCCGATTCGCTGACGCGCATCGGCGAGTATCTCGGCGTGCAGCCGCGCTTTGCGACCGAGCAGGAGGGTGTCGACTATCTGACGTCGTTGTCGCTGCCGTTCGGCGCGCTGGCCGCCGACGAGTGGCGCGAAATCAACGGGCCGCTGCTGCGCGAGCTGCCCGAAGGCGGCTGGACGATGCGTTACGATCCGCGCATTGCCGAGCCGTTCAAGGCGACGACGCCCGAACTGGCCGCGCTCGGCGAGGCAGCGCTGTGGCGTGCCATCGAGACGACGGACGCGTCGCTGCTCGTCGTGCGCGGCGAGACGTCCGACCTGCTGTCGCGCGAGACGGTGGCCGGCATGATACGTCGCGGCCGGCATGTGACGCAGGCCGAGATTCCCGGTGCGGGCCACGCGCCGGCGTTCATCGGCGCCGACCAGATTGCGCTCGCGCGGCGGTTTTTCGTCGAAGGCGACGCATAAACGCGTCATAATATGCGGTTCGGCGGCACGCGGGCCGTGTCGTCGTCCGATTCTTTACCCACTCACGACCGGAACATTCCATGGCAGTCATTCGTCATCACGTCGGGGCCCGTCTCTCCGAAACCGCGATCCACAACGGTACCGTGTATCTGGCCGGCCAGATCGCCGAAGACACCGCGCAGGACATCAGGGGCCAGACGCGCGAAGTGCTCGGCCACATCGACCGCCTGCTTGCCGAAGCGAACAGCGACAAGGCGCATCTGCTGTCGGTACAGATCTACATCTCGGATCTGGCGAACTTCGAAGGCATGAATGCGGAGTGGGACGCATGGGTCGCGCAGGGCAACACGCCGCCGCGCGCCACCGTCGAGGCGAAGCTCGCGGATCCGGCGCTGCTCGTCGAGATCGTGGTCGTTGCCGCGCAGCGGAGCTGAGCGAGGCAGAGCTGAGCATCAACAGACGATGACCGCATTCCGTCAGGCCGTGCAATGACCGAGTCCGTTTCCACTTCTCCCGTCGCGGCACCGTCGTTCGACGACGTGCTCGCGTTCGTGCGCGAGCGGGCCGGCGACGCACGGCTGTCGTCCGGCGAACTGCTCGCCGATCACTCGGCGGGCACGGCGTCGATCATGCGCACGCTGAACGTCGATCCGTCCGCGATGCAGGCCGCCGCGCTGTTCGTGCTGACGCCGCACCTGAACGACCCGGAGCGCGAGCTCACCGAACGTTTCGGCGACGAAGTGGCGCGGCTCGTGTCGGACGTGCGCAAGCTGTTGCGGCTCGGCACCGTCAGCCTGCGCGCCGCGCAGAACGCGGTGCCCGACGCCGGGCGCGACGCGGCGGAAGAGCGGCGCACGCAGATCGAGGCGCTGCGCAAGATGCTGCTCGCGTTTGCGCAGGACATCCGCGTGGTGCTGATCCGGCTCGCGTCGCGGTTGCAGTCGCTGCGCTACTACGCGGCCGCGAAGATCGACCCGCCGCCCGACGTCGCGCGCGAGACGCTCGAGATCTATGCGCCGCTCGCGAACCGCCTCGGAATCTGGCAACTGAAGTGGGAGCTCGAGGATCTCGCGTTCCGCTTCGAGGATCCCGTCACCTACAAGCGGATCGCGAAGCTGCTCGACGAGAAGCGCATCGAACGCGAGGCGTACGTCACGCAGGCGATCGGGCGGCTGCAGCACGAGCTGGCGGACGCGCACATCCAGGCCGACGTGAGCGGCCGGCCGAAGCACATCTACAGCATCTGGCGCAAGATGCGCGGCAAGGAGCTCGATTTCGCCGAGCTGTACGACGTGCGTGCGTTTCGCGTGATCGTGCCCGACATCAAGGATTGCTACGCGGTGCTTGGCATCGTGCATCACCTGTGGCAGCCGGTGCCGAAGGAGTTCGACGACTACATCTCGCGGCCGAAGCCGAACGGCTACAAGTCGCTGCATACGGTCGTGATCGGCGACGACGGCCGTGCGTTCGAAGTGCAGATCCGCACGCAGGAGATGCACCGCTTCGCGGAGTACGGCGTTGCCGCGCACTGGCGCTACAAGGAGGCCGGTGCGCGCGGCTACGGCGGCCAGTTCTCGGCGAGCGACAAGTACGACGAGAAGATCGCGTGGCTGCGTCAGTTGCTCGCATGGAAGGACGATGTCGAGGACGGCCCGGGGGTATCGGGCGACCAGGCGTGGGCGCAATTGCGCGAGACGTCGCTCGACGACGACCACATCTACGTGCTGACGCCGCAGGCGCGCGTGATCGCGCTGCCGCAGGGCGCGACGCCGGTCGATTTCGCGTACCACTTGCACAGCGAGCTCGGTCATCGTTGCCGCGGCGCGCGCGTCGACGGCGTGATGGTGCCGCTGAACACGCCGCTCGCGAACGGCCAGACGGTCGAGATCGTCGCGGTGAAGGAGGGCGGGCCGTCGCGCGACTGGCTGAACCTGCAGCTCGGTTACCTGAAGAGTTCGCGCGCGCGTCAGAAGGTGCGGGCGTGGTTCAACTCGATCGAGCAGGAAGAAAATGTTTCGCATGGCCGGGCGCTCGTCGAAAAGACGCTGCAGCGCGAGGGCAAGACGTCGGTCAACCTGGACAACCTCGCCGCGAAGCTCGGCTTCAAGTCGCCCGAGGAGTTGTTCTCGGTCGTCGGCAAGGAAGAATTCAGCCTGCGCAACGTCGAATATGCGCTGTCGGATGCGCCGCCGCCCGAGCCGGCGCCCGAGGCGCCAGCCGATTTCGAGAAGCGCAGCAGCGGCGCGAGCGTTGCGCACGGTGCGTCGACCGGCGTGCTGGTGGTGGGCGTCGACGCGCTGCTGACCCAGCTCGCGCGTTGCTGCCGGCCGGCACCGCCCGATCCGATTAGCGGCTTCGTCACGCGCGGCAAGGGGATGTCGATCCACCGCAGCGATTGCCCGACGTTTCGCCGGATGGTCGAGCGCGCGCCGGAACGCGTGCTGCAGACGACCTGGTCGGCCGACGTGCTGGGCGGGCGCGGCGCGTCCGTCTATCCGGTCGACCTGATGATCGAGGCGAGCGACCGGCAAGGGTTGCTGCGCGACATCTCCGAAGTGTTCGCGCGCGAAAAGATGAACGTGGTGGGCGTGAAGACGCAGAGTCGCCGCAATGCGGCATTCATGCAGTTCACGGTCGAGGTGTCGAACTCGGCGCAAGTCCAGCGCGCCTGCACGCTGCTCGGTGAGGTGCAGGGTGTCGTACGGGCCGGTCGCAAGGCATGATGGGGCTCGAACCCCGTTATTTTGCTGCGACCGCATAAAAACGCTTGCCAAACCGACAGCGACTCCATATAATTTCAGCTTCTCTAGGCTCGTAGCTCAGCTGGTTAGAGCACCACCTTGACATGGTGGGGGTCGTTGGTTCGAGTCCAATCGAGCCTACCAACGAATTGAGAATGCCCGGTTTCCGGGTATTCGATGTAGTAAATAGCTCAACGCGAACAAGGCGAATACGGTTATGACACCGCGAACGTTGACCGAAACCACTTCGGAGCGACGCTAGTCGAGGAACGTTTTCGCCCTTTCAGTTTGAGTGAAGTATCGAATGCGGCCCCTCGAAAGCGGGGCCGCATTTTTTTTGTCGCGAAAATTCCGCGCGTGACTTTTACATCGCGTGCCTGGTCTGCCGCCCACTGTCGGCATCACGGAGATTGCTATGGTTTCGATACGCTTGCCTGACGGCTCAGTTCGACAATACGAGCATCCGGTGACAGTTGCCGAGGTTGCAGCCTCGATCGGTCCCGGCCTTGCGAAGGCTGCGCTTGGTGGCAAGCTCGACGGCGAACTCGTCGATACGTCCGCGGTGATCGACCGCGACGCGTCGCTCGCCATCGTCACGGACAAGGATGCCGACGGCCTCGACATCATCCGTCACTCGACCGCGCACTTGCTCGCGTACGCGGTGAAGGACCTGTATCCGGATGCGCAGGTGACGATCGGCCCCGTGATCGACAACGGCTTCTATTACGATTTCTCGTACAATCGTCCGTTTACGCCGGAAGATCTGGAAAAGATCGAAAAGCGCATGCAGGAGCTCGCGAAGAAGGACGAGCCCGTGACGCGCCGTGTCGTGTCGCGCGACGAGGCTGCAGGTTACTTCCGCAGCCTCGGCGAGAAGTACAAGGCCGAGATCATCGAATCGATTCCGCAAAGCGACGAAATCAAGCTGTATTCGCATGGCGGCTTCACCGATCTGTGCCGCGGCCCGCACGTGCCGTCGACCGGCAAGCTGAAAGTCTTCAAGCTGATGAAGGTCGCGGGCGCGTACTGGCGCGGCGATTCGAAGAACGAGCAGCTGCAGCGCATCTACGGCACGGCCTGGACGAAGAAGGAAGACCAGGATCAGTACCTGCACATGCTCGAGGAAGCGGAAAAGCGCGACCACCGCAAGCTCGGCAAGCAGCTCGACCTGTTTCATATGCAGGAAGAGTCGCCGGGCATGGTGTTCTGGCATCCGAAGGGCTGGGCGCTGTGGCAGCAGGTCGAGCAGTACATGCGCCGCCGCGTGAACGAAGCCGGCTACCTCGAGATCAAGACGCCGATGATCATGGACCGCTCGCTGTGGGAAGCGTCCGGCCACTGGCAGAACTACCGCGAGAACATGTTCACGACGGAGTCGGAGAAGCGCGACTACGCGATCAAGCCGATGAACTGTCCGGGGCACGTCCAGGTGTTCAAGCACGGCCTGCGTTCGTATCGCGACCTGCCGTTGCGTTACGCGGAATTCGGCTCGTGCCACCGCAACGAGGCGTCGGGCGCGCTGCACGGCCTGATGCGCGTGCGCGGCTTCGTGCAGGACGATGCGCACATCTTCTGTACGGAAGACCAGATCATTGCCGAGTCGATCGCGTTCAACAGGCTCGCGATGAGCGTGTATGGCGATTTTGGCTTCGACCACATCGACATCAAGCTGTCGCTGCGTCCGGAGCAGCGCATGGGTTCCGACGAAACGTGGGACCGTGCCGAGCAGGGCCTGCGTGAAGCGCTGACGGCGTGCGGCCTCCAGTGGGAAGAACTGCCGGGCGAGGGTGCATTCTATGGTCCGAAGATCGAGTACCACATCAAGGACGCGCTCGGCCGTTCGTGGCAGTGCGGCACGCTGCAGCTCGACATGATGCTGCCGGAACGTCTCGGCGCCGAGTACGTGGCGGAAGATAACAGCCGTCGCCGGCCCGTGATGCTGCACCGTGCGATCGTCGGTTCGATGGAGCGATTCCTCGGCATTTTGATCGAGCACCACGCTGGTGCGATGCCGGTCTGGCTCGCGCCGATGCAGGCTGTTGTGCTCAATATCGCCGAAAGTCAGGTCGAATATGCGCAATCTCTGGCCCAATCGTTGCAAAAACAAGGGGTTAGAGTGACGGCAGATTTGCGCAACGAGAAGATTAGCTATAAAATACGCGAGCACACGCTGGAAAAGGTACCTTATCTCCTCGTCGTGGGCGATAAGGAGCGTGATGCGCAAACGGTAGCCGTGCGTGCCCGTGGCGGCGTCGATCTTGGCGTGATGCCGGTCGATGCCTTCGTTGAGCGTCTGCAGGAAGACCTGCGCTCGTTCAAGTAACCACCCTGGCAGCGCGGCTCGTTTTTTTAATTTTTAGAGGAAACGTAACATCGCTACTGATAAGTCGTCGCATCGCATCAACGGTGAAATCACTGCGCCGGAAGTGCGTCTGGTCGGGATCGAGAACGAACCGCTCGGTATCGTAAAACTCGCTGATGCTTTCCGTAAATCGGAAGAACTGGATGTTGACCTGGTGGAAATCGCGCCGCAAGCGGTTCCCCCGGTTTGCCGTCTGATGGATTACGGCAAGTTCAAGTACCAGGAATCGAAGAAGCAGCACGAAGCGAAGCTGAAGCAGAAGGTCATCCAGGTCAAGGAAGTCAAGTTCCGCCCGGGTACCGATGACGGGGATTACAACGTCAAGCTTCGCAATCTCGTGCGCTTCCTCGAAGAGGGCGACAAGACGAAGATCACGTTGCGTTTCCGCGGTCGCGAAATGGCTCACCAGGAAATCGGTATGCGGATGCTTGAGCGTCTGCGCACGGATCTCGAGGAAGTCGGCCAGGTCGAGCAGATGCCGAAGATGGAAGGGCGCCAGATGATCATGGTGCTCTCGCCGAAGAAAAAGAAGTAACGGGCTCGCGCGCTTCGCGCGCAGGTTCGGAAGTGGTTCGGCGCGTTGCCCGGTCAGGGCGGCGCGCCAACAATGACGGCGGCTGCGCAAGCGGCACGCCGTACACAAGTGGACTGGGTTTCGAAGGGCGGGTCAAGGGCGCAAGCCAACCGCACACCCATCGCCATCTAATAAACTGGAGTTGTTCGTCATGCCTAAGATGAAGACCAAGAAGAGCGCTGCAAAGCGCTTCGTGGTGCGTCCGGGCGGTACCGTCAAGCGCGGTCAAGCCTTCAAGCGCCACATCCTGACCAAGAAAACCACGAAGAACAAGCGCCATCTGCGCGGCGCAACGGCAGTTCATGATTCCGATCTGAACTCCGTCCGCGCGATGCTCCCGTTCGCGTAACCCCTCAATCGATACTCTAAGGAGAGAAACATGCCTCGAGTCAAACGTGGGGTAACCGCACGGGCCCGCCACAAGAAGATCATCAACCTGGCCAAGGGTTATCGCGGCCGCCGCAATAACGTCTACCGCATCGCCAAGCAGGCGGTGATGCGCGCTGGCCAGTACGCGTACCGCGATCGCCGCAACAAGAAGCGTGTGTTCCGCGCACTGTGGATCACGCGTATCAACGCGGCAGTTCGCCAGCACGACATGACCTACAGCGTGTTCATCAACGGCCTGAAGAAGGCGTCGATCGAACTCGACCGTAAGGTGCTGGCCGACATGGCGGTGTTCGACAAGGCTGCTTTTGCTGCGATCGTCAAGCAGGTGAAAGCCGCCGTTGCAGCCTAATTGCGAAATTAGCACTGCGTGGTTAGTTGCAGCGATGATCCGGTAGTCTCGGCCGCTGCAGCGAAAACGGGGCTCTTCCGAGCCCCTTTTTTTATCGGCCCTCGCTGGGCCGCCCCAAGAGGGCCGATCGCCCCCTCGGGGGGCAGCGAATGTGTCGATCCGGAGTTAGCGCCTTTGGCGCTTACTCCGGTCCCATGCAAAGCACGAGAGCGTGGGGGCCGTTTTTTGTTGGCCGGGCGATTTCGCTCGCCAAGACCGAATGACGTTGGAAATGATGGGATCTATGGATCTGGACCAGATTGTCGCCGACGCGCAGCAGTCCTTCGAACAGGCTGCCGACATCACCACGCTCGAAAACGAGAAAGCACGATTTCTCGGCAAATCGGGTGCGCTGACCGAGTTGCTGAAGGGCCTCGGCAAGCTCGATCCCGAAGCACGCAAAACCGAAGGCGCACGCATCAACGTCGTGAAGCAGCAGGTTGAAGCCGCGCTGACCGCACGTCGCCAGGCGCTGGCCGACGCGCTGTTGAACCAGCGCCTCGCCGCCGAGGCGATCGACGTGACGTTGCCGGGCCGCGGCGCCGGTGCAGGCAGCCTGCACCCCGTGATGCGCACGTGGGAGCGCGTCGAACAGATTTTCCGCTCGATCGGTTTCGACGTGGCCGACGGTCCCGAAATCGAGACCGACTGGTACAACTTCACGTCGCTGAACAGCCCGGAGAACCATCCGGCGCGTTCGATGCAGGACACCTTCTATGTCGAAGGCAAGGACGCCGACGGCCGCCAACTGCTGCTGCGCACGCACACGAGCCCGATGCAGGTGCGTTACGCGCGCATGAACCGTCCGCCGATCAAGGTGATCGCGCCGGGCCGCACGTATCGCGTCGACAGCGATGCGACCCACTCGCCGATGTTCAATCAGGTCGAGGGGCTGTGGATCGACGAAAACATCAGCTTCGCCGATCTCAAGGGCGTCTATACCGACTTCCTGAAAAAATTCTTCGAGCGCGACGACATCCTCGTGCGCTTCCGGCCGTCGTATTTCCCGTTCACGGAACCGTCGGCCGAAATCGACATGATGTTCGAGCAAGGCAAGAACGCCGGCAAGTGGCTCGAGATCTCCGGCTCGGGGCAGGTGCATCCGACCGTGATTCGCAACATGGGCCTCGATCCCGAGCGTTACATCGGCTTCGCGTTCGGCAGCGGCCTCGAGCGCCTGACGATGCTGCGCTACGGCGTCCAGGATCTCCGGCTGTTCTTCGAGAACGACCTGCGTTTCCTGCGCCAGTTCGCATAACGCCGCTCGCCGCGCCGACCTGTGCCCGCGCACGCCCCGACGGACGATCCGATGGGGCCCCGGGCGTCGATCTAACCTGTTTCGAACGTAGACATCCATGCAATTCCCTGAATCCTGGTTGAGAACCTTTGTCGACCCGCAGCTCACGACCGACGAACTGTCGCACGCGCTGACGATGGCGGGGCTCGAAGTCGAATCGCTGAGCAAGGCTGCGCCGCCGACGTCGAAGATCGTCGTCGGCCGCGTGCTCGAAGTCGTCAAGCATCCGGATGCGGACAAGCTCAATGTCTGCCAGGTCGACGCCGGCACCGGCGCGACGCTGAACATCGTCTGCGGCGCGCCGAACGTGGCGCCCGGCATCAAGGTGCCGGTCGCGCTGGTCGGCGCGGAACTGCCGCCGGCAGAAGAGGGCGGCAAGCCGTTCGCGATCAAGCTGTCGAAGCTGCGCGGCGTGGAGAGCCAGGGGATGCTGTGCTCGGCGCGCGAGCTGAAGCTGTCCGAGGACCACAGCGGCCTGCTGATCCTGCCGGAAGACACGCCGGTCGGTCAGGACATCCGCGAGACGCTCAATCTCGACGACACGATCTTCGAAATCAAGCTGACGCCGAACAAGGCCGACTGCCTGTCCGTGTTCGGCATCGCGCGCGAGACGGCCGCGATCACTGGCGCACCGCTGACGCCGGTCGACATCCGCCCGGTGCGCGTCGAGCTCGACGAAACGCTGCCGGTGCGCATTGCCGCTCCGGATCTGTGCGGCCGCTTCTCGGGTCGCGTGATCCGCGGCGTGAACGCGCATGCGAAGACACCGCAGTGGATGGTCGAGCGTCTCGAGCGTTCGGGCCAGCGAAGCGTGTCCGCGCTTGTCGACATCTCGAACTACGTGATGTTCGAGCTCGGCCGTCCGTCGCACGTGTTCGATCTCGACAAGATCCACGGCGGCATCGAGGTGCGCTGGGGCAAGCGCGGCGAATCGCTGAAGCTGCTCAACGGCAACACGGTCGAACTCGACGAAACGGTCGGCGTGATTTCGGACGACCGCCAGGTCGAAAGCCTAGCCGGCATCATGGGCGGCGACAGCACGGCCGTCACGCTCGACACGACCAACATCTACCTGGAAGCCGCGTTCTGGTGGCCGGACAGCATCCGCGGCCGCGCGCGCAAGTACAACTTCTCGACCGATGCGGCCCATCGCTTCGAGCGCGGCGTCGATTACGCGACGACCGTCGAGCACGTCGAGCGCATCACGCAGCTGATTCTCGAGATCTGCGGCGGCAAGGCCGGCCCGGTCGACGATCAGTCCGTGAACCTGCCGCAGCGCGCACCGGTGAAGATGCGCGTGTCGCGCGCAAACCGCATCATCGGCGTGAAGATCGGCGCCGACGAGATCGCCAGCATCTTCACGCGCCTCGGCCTGCCGTTCGAGCGTGAAGACGACGCGTTCCTCGTGACGCCGCCGTCGCACCGCTTCGACATCGAGATCGAGGAAGACCTGATCGAGGAAGTGGCGCGTATCTACGGCTTCGAGAAGATCCCCGCACGTCCGCCGGTCGCGACGAGCGAAATGCGTGCGACCAACGAGACGCGGCGCTCGATCCACGACATCCGTCATGCGCTCGCCGCGCGCGACTATGCGGAAACCGTCAACTTCAGCTTCGTCGATGCGGAGTGGGAGCACGATTTCGCAGGCAACGACAACCCGATCCGGCTGCTGAACCCGATCGCGAGCCAGCTTTCGGTGATGCGCACGACGCTGTTCGGCAGCCTGATCGCCGTGCTGCGCCACAACCTGAACCGGCGCGCCGATCGCGTGCGCGTGTTCGAGTCGGGCCGCGTGTTCCTCGCCGATCCGTCGGTGAGGGCCGGCGAGCTGGCCGTCGAGGGGCATTCGCAGCCGAAGCGTGTCGGCGCGCTTGCGTACGGTCCGGCACTCGACGAACAGTGGGGCGTCGCGACCCGCGCGGTCGATTTCTTCGACGTGAAGGGCGATCTGGAGGCGCTGCTCGCGCCCGCGGCCGCGCGTTTCGTGAAGGCAGAGCATCCGGCCCTCCATCCGGGCCGCAGCGCGCGGATCGAGGTCGATGGCCGCGCGGTCGGCTGGATCGGCGAGCTGCACCCGCGCCTGATGCAGAAGTACGAGCTGCCGCATGCGCCCGTGATGTTCGAGATCGATGCGGACGCGCTGATTGCGCGTGCGCTGCCCGCGCCGACCGACGTGTCGAAATTCCCGCCGGTACGTCGCGATATCGCCGTTGTCGTCGATCAGGCGGTCGAGGTTCAGGCACTTTTCGACGAAATGAAGAAGGCGCTTGCCGAAGAAGCCTGCCGATTCGTTCAGAAGGTTGTACTCTTTGACGAATTTCGTGCAAAATCAAATACTTCCGGTGGTCTTGCCGCGCACGAGAAGAGCCTTGCCTTCCGCGTGACGCTGCAGGACGCGGCTGGCACGCTACAGGACGAGGTCGTCGATCAGGCGATCCAGACGCTGGTCGAGCGGATGGCTCGTGCCGGTGCGCGCCTGCGCGGCTAAGGAGAGGGCTCGCCCGCTTGCGGGCGGCTTTTTCCCATCGTAAGTTTTGATTCAACGCGCTGTATGGCAGATATGAACGACATGACCTCGAGTGAATTCGAAGCCCTCCTGACGGCGCAACGCAGCGCCATGAACCGCGACGCTTCGGCGCCGGCGTCCGCCGAGACGCCCACGCTGACGAAGGCGGAACTGGCAGAGCTGCTGTTCGACAGCGTCGGGCTGAACAAGCGTGAAGCGAAGGACATGGTCGAGGCGTTTTTCGAGGTGATCCGCGACGCGCTTGAAAACGGCGAAAGCGTCAAGCTGTCGGGGTTCGGCAATTTCCAGTTGCGCGACAAGCCGCAGCGTCCTGGCCGCAACCCGAAGACGGGCGAGGCGATTCCGATCGCGGCCCGCCGGGTGGTAACCTTCCACGCGAGCCAGAAGCTGAAGGCGCTGGTCGAAAACGGCGCGGAGTAACGCCCCGCGCGCTGACGTCTCCGCGCGGCCGCCGCGCACCCTTTACCGACGGTTAACCGACGATGACCACCACGGTTGAGAAAGTCGTTTTGCCTCCGATTCCCGCGAAGCGCTACTTCACGATCGGCGAAGTCAGCGAACTGTGCGGGGTCAAGCCGCATGTGCTGCGTTATTGGGAACAGGAATTCACTCAGCTGCGGCCGGTGAAGCGGCGCGGCAATCGTCGGTATTACCAGCATCACGAAGTGCTGCTGATCCGGCGGATTCGCGAGTTGCTGTACGAGCAGGGGTTCACGATCAACGGTGCACGCAACCGGCTCGATTCGCCGAGCGGCGGGCGGGCTGCGGCGGAACCGGTCGAATCCGCCGAGATGCAGGCCGCCGACGCGCGTGCGCCCGGCAAGCCGGGCGCAACCGTCGACGTCATCGCGTTGCGGCAGGCGCTGCTCGACGTGATCGACGGACTGAAGCACGACTGAAGCGCGAAGTACGAAGGACGAAATGAAAAGCCCGGTTGGCGAAGCGCCACCGGGCTTTTTCATGCGCGTCGCGCACGCGGATCAGCGCGACGCGAGCGGATTCTTCTGCCCCATGTCGACGACCAGCGTGCCGTCCGGCAGCATTCTCACCGAGCCCTGCGCGACCTGGCTGCGGTAGTCGTACAGGTCGAAACGCATTGGGCCGGCCTCGGCCGAATTCCGGATCAGCGCGCGCACGTTCAGTTCGAGCACGTTGAACATCTTCATGTCGCCGCCTTCCATCCACATGTAGCTCGGCGCATCGATCTGCGGCCGCTTTGGCACGGGCGCGCCCGCGGCCCGCCGGAACGTGAGGCGCAGCCCGTCGCGCTCGACCGTTGCCTGCCCGAGCTTGCCGTTCAGCACCGGCGGCGGGAACACGGTGTACTGGTCGAGCACGAGCGTGTCGCCGCGCAGTTCCGCGCCGCGACGCTGCAGCGGCGTCAGCGAAGCGAGCTCGATACCGAGCGAGCGCAGCAGCTTCGCCTGCGGAATGCCGAGCACCGACACCTCGGATGGCTTGAACGCGAGGTGCCGGTCGTCGAGTACCGTCAGCGAGCCCTTCATGTCGGTCGGCAGCCAGACGCCCGGCACGTGATTCCACAGCTTGATGCCGCCCTGGACGCGCAGGTTCTGGCCGTCCGCACTGAGCCGCAGGTCGTTCAACGAACGTGGCGAGTAGTCGAGCAGGTAGTTGTTGAAGAGCGCGGACATCGCCTTCCATGACTCGACGACCGTGCCGCCGAGAATGCGGATGTCGTACTGGTTCGGATCGTCGAGGTCGACGGGCTCGCCGGGCCGCTTCGACACGAGTTCGACGTCGAGATCCTCGACACGAAAGCCGATATCGCCGGACAGGTTGAAGTCGACGTTGTGCAGGTGGATCGTCGGGTTGCGGTTCGACACGTGCCGCTCGTTGAACGGCGTGGTCGACGTGCGCCGCATCGCGACCTTCTGCATGCCGGGCCGCGCCGTGTCCGCCGCGAGCGCGTAGGCTTCCCAGTGCTGGCGCACCTCGCGCAGCGCATACTGCTGCGCGGCGAGGAAGCTGTCGTTCAGGCGTGCGGCCGCGTTGCCGAGCTGCGCGCCGCTGGCCGGGCCCGTGTACGAAGGCATCCGGATGGCCATCGCACCGCTTTCGTCGAAATTGAAGTAGCCGGCCGACACCTGGTCGCGATAGTGATACAGGTCGAACACGAAATTCCGGTCGCGCTTCGCCGGATCGACCGGACCGATCAGGATGTCGGCGTTCATCGGCATCGAGCGCATGAACTTCACGTCGCCGCCGCGGATGACCATCGCCTGCTGCGGCGCGTTCGCAGGCATCGCAAAGCCCGCATGCGTGCCGTCGTCGAGCGTAAGGTCGAGGCCGGCCGGCGTCACGCGCAACGCGGTGATCGTGAGCTTCAGGCGCGGCGGCGGCATCAGCTTGTCGACCGACATTACGAGATCGTCGCCGGCGAGCTGCGCGATCGGCGTCTGGACCTTCAGCAGGTCGGCCATCTTCACGTTGGCCGCGCGCATCACCGGCTGCGCGTTGATGCCCGACACGCGCACGCCGGTCGGGTGGAACACGAGCTGGCTGCCGTCGCGGATCGCGAGCGTGCCGGTCAGCGAGAACGGCACCCAGCCGTCGCGCTGCATTTCGCCCTGCAGGTGGATCACGCCGTCGCCGGCCGACACGGCGAGCTTGCGCAGCGGTGCGTTGCGGTAACCGAAGATATAGGTATTGAAGAGGGCGGTCAGCTTCGCATTGTCGAGCGTGACCGTGCCTTCGTGCACGTCGATCTCGAAGCTCGTCGGATCGTCGAACACGATCGGCGCGCCGGCCTGCGTCGGCACGAGCGTGGCCGACAACCGATGGATGAAGAAGCCGAGGTTGTTGACGATGCGGAAATCGACGTCGCGCAGGAACGTCATCGCGCCGTTCTGGCCCGAGTCGCGCAGCGTGAACGGGCGCGGTTGCGTGAGGCCGATCGATGCGAGCGACGGCACGGTGCGCGCGATCTGCTGCTCGCGGGCGAGGCGTTCGGCTTTGGTGCGCTCGATCTTCGTCGACGCGACCGACGCGTTGCCGTCGCGCTGCGCGGACGATTCCGCACAACCGGTGCAGAGCAGCGCGAGCGCCAGCGCGCCGCAGCCGAACACGCGGGCTGTCTTGTGCGAAACCGGGGCGGCCGCGCGTCGCGGGCCGGAAATCCAGTCGAAAATTGCCAAAGGCGAGCGATGGCCGCGCCGGACCGCATTCCGCATCGTCTGTCTCCGTGTCTTGTCGTGATCGACGGCGGCGCGCGCCACTGTCCGGCGCGAGCGTCGATGCCGTGCAGTGTGTCATAGCGCGCTAGAGCGGCGTTACCAAACAACGGGCGCCCGGGCGCGGCGCGCCGACGGGCTGCGGGACAATGGATTCGGGCTGGCTGGGCGGCCGGATCAAACGGTCGTTTGGTTTGTGCAGACCCTCGGCCGACGTGTTTTTAGACGAATGGGCGAATCCGCTGCCAGCCTTGGCCGGCGCGGGTTTTCAGCGGATTCGCGACGCGTCGGTCGGGGCGGTCGAGGCAAGCGTGCGATCCTTCCCGGTCGTGCAGCATCGACAGGTACGATCGGCGGCAACGGCGAGGTAAGATCAGCTTTATGGCTGTACGGATCAAAACACTTGGCCGTCACGGGGAAGCGTCATGGATCTGAAGGAAGTCGACGTATTGGGTGCGGGTGTGGGCGATCACTGGTACTACGCGTCGAAGGCGAGCGCGATCCGTCGGTTCCTGGGCGGGGCGGGCGCGAACCGGATACTCGACGTCGGTGCAGGCTCCGGCTTCTTCTCGAAGCACTTGCTCGAACGCACGCAGGCGACGGAAGCGTGGTGTGTCGATACGAGCTACGCCGACGATACCGACGAAGAGACGACCGGCAAACCCATCCACTTTCGGCGGTCCGTCGAGCGATTCGATGCCGATCTCGTTCTGCTGATGGACGTGCTCGAGCATGTCGACGACGATGTCGGGCTGCTGGCACAGTATGTGAAGGGGGCGCCTCCGGGCAGCCGGTTCCTGATCACGGTTCCCGCGTTCCAGTTCCTCTGGAGCGGCCATGACGATTTTCTCGAGCACAAGCGCAGGTACACGCTCGGCGGTCTCGAGGATGTGGTTCGTCGTGCGGGGCTCGACGTCGAGCGCGGCGCCTATTACTTCGGCCTCACGTTTCCGCTCGCGGCAGCGCTGCGGCTGGGCGAGCGGGCGCGTCGGCATCCGCGCGAGCCGGCGTCGCAATTGCGCCGGCACCATCCGCTCGTCAACGGCTTGCTCAAGACGATCTGTCGCGTCGAGTTGCCGATGTTCCGGTTCAACCGCGTTGCCGGCCTGACGGTCATCTGCGTTGCGCGCAAGCGGTGAATGCGATGCGGCCGCCGTGCAATGGGAGCGCAGATCGCGCCAGCGTGCGCGGCTTCACTCGTATCGACACCGGCACGCCAAAAAATTTCACAAGAACATTCACAAAATGCATGCGACCCGATTCTAAATCGGAAAAGTGTCTGTTATACTTTTCTTCTTTCGGGGCGTAGCGCAGCCTGGTAGCGTACCTGCATGGGGTGCAGGTGGTCGGAGGTTCAAATCCTCTCGCCCCGACCAGACAAGAACCCGCGTCAGTTCATGCTGACGCGGGTTTTTTCTTGCCGGTCGCTTTTTTGCACATCGCGGCGCGGCCCCGGTAAAATGCAAGGTTGATCCACGGAAAGCGCCGTGATTTAGCGGAAGAGGATTCCCCGAACATGACTGATCTTCGTCTTACCATGCGGTTCGCTGCAGTGCTCGCCACTGGCGCGCTCGTCGCCGGTTGCGGTACGTCGTCGCCCACGAAAGTGGACTACAAGAGCGATTCGAAATCGAAGGAAGCGTCGCTCGCAGTGCCGCCCAACATGCTCGACGAGACGGCCGATCAGCGTTCGCTGCCGCCCCAGGGCGGCGCGACTTCCCTGTCTGCGCTTCAGCAGGTCCAGCAGGCGGCGCCTGCGCTGGACACCGTCGCGCCAGCCGTGGCCGGCATGCATATCCAGCGCGACGGCACCGAGAGCTGGCTCGTGATCGACGGCAAGCAGCCGGCCGCCATCTGGCCGCAGGTGCGTCGTTTCTGGCAGGAGCAGGGCTTCCTGCTCGTCGTCGACCAGCGCGACAAGGGCGTGATGGAAACCGACTGGAACGAAACCCATCCGCAGATCAACGACGGCCTGATCCGCA
Source organism: Burkholderia sp. NFPP32 (assembly GCF_900119325.1). NCBI lineage: Bacteria > Pseudomonadati > Pseudomonadota > Betaproteobacteria > Burkholderiales > Burkholderiaceae > Burkholderia > Burkholderia sp. NFPP32. Next base: position 20,236 of record NZ_FPJP01000014.1, read on the forward strand.
GCGTGATCTCGAAGGCGATGGGCAACTCGTACGTGACGGCCGAGCGCAACAAGTACCGCACGCGTCTCGATTCGGCACCGAGCGGCGGCACCTACGTGTTCATCAGCCAGAAGGGGATGCGCGAGGCGATCACCGGCGCGAACAACGATTCGAGCAAGTGGGAGCCGAAGCCGAACGATCCGGCACTCGAGACCGAATACCTGAAGCGGCTGATGGCCGTGCTCGCGCAGAACGAGCAGCGTGCGAAGAACGGCGAGCCGCCGATCGCGAACATCAAGGACAACGAGGTGCCGAAGGACAAGAAGGCCGACGCTGACGCATCGTCGAAGGCTGCCGCCGCGATCGCCGCGCAGAACGTCTCGCGCACGTCGGCGCAGGGTAACGATGCGGCCGACGCGGCAGTGCCGTCCGAAGTCACGCTCGGCGAGCCGTACGACCGATCGTGGCTGCACGTCGGTCTCGCGCTCGATCGCGCGAACTTCACGGTCGACGATCGCGATCGCTCGAAGGGGTTGTATTTCGTGCGCTATGTCGATCCGAAGGACCTGAGCTCGGCCGAGCAGGGCTTCTGGAGCCAGCTGTTCCACGGCAAGAAGGAAAAGCAGGCGAAGCAGTACCGCGTCAACGTGAAGGCACTCACGGCCGACCAGACGCGCGTCGCGGTCGTCGACGATTCGGGTTCTATCGACACGTCGTCGCCAGCTCGTCAGATCATGGGGCTGCTCGTGAATCAGCTCCGCTGATCCCGACGTTTCCCCGCATCCGTGCGAAGCCCGCCATTCGGCGGGCTTTTTTTATGGCCGCTCGCCGGCGTGCGGCTTGCGCGCGCATGTGCGAGAGGTTCGGTCCCCCATCGTGACGTTACGTAACATCCGTGCGTTACGGCGGCAGAACGCGTGTCACATTGTTGTCGACCGAAAAATTGTCCTTATGAATCAACGGTATGGCCGGTGTTCGATGCTTGGCACGCAAACTGCTTTATATGTTGGAATCGTTAGAGCAGGGAGGATGGCGTCAGATGCCGGGCGAGCGTCGCGAGCGCTCGATCAACGGTCTCGACGTTTTCAAATGCCGGCACGACAAGTGCCGGCGCAACTGATGACGATCCGTGCGCCAACGCGCGGATCTCGATGGCCCCGTCGCCTATCCTCGTAGGGCGACGGTTTCGCCCGCGCTTCTCCGAAGCGCGGGCTATTTTTTTGGCCGTCGTGTAGTGCGGCATCGGCGTGGCCGATGCATGATGCGTGATTCGCGTATTCTCGGAATTTTCTGGATGAAGGAGTCGGGAATGGCGGAAATTGCAGTCGTGGCGCTGATCGTCGCGAAGCCGGGCGCCGAGGACAAGCTGCGCACCGTGCTCGAAGGGATCGTCGAGCCGACCCGCAACGAAGCCGGTGCCTTGCAGTACGACCTGCACCGGGATCTGAAGGAGCCCGCTCGGTTCGTGTTCGTCGAGCACTGGGAGAGCGAGGAGGCGCTGGCCGCCCATGCGCGTTCCGCGCACATTCTCGCTTATCGCGAAGCGGCCGCGGACTGGATCGAAAGTTCCGAAATCCGCGTGCTGTCGAAGCTCGTCTGAGCAGGGTGGGGCGACCGGACGTGTCCGGTCGCAGTAGCGCGTCAGTGCGACGTGCCGGGTACGTCGAGGATCAGGATGATCGTCCAGTCGGCGTCGCCGTCGTGATGATACTGGCGCTCGGCGACGATGAACGGTTGCTGCTTGCCTTGCGGGCCGAGGAAAAGCACGTCGCCCTCCATCGGCAGGCACTCGATCGGCGGCAGCGCGAGGAATGCGTCGGCCGAGCCGCGGGGCATCAGTTGCTTGATCTGGCGAGTGGCGGCTTCGGTCCACTCGATGTCGAGTTGAATGTTGCTCATGCTGTCCTCCGCACCGGGGTGCGCACGGGTGGAAAATTTCGGTGCGCGACTTTAGCACAGCGCGCGGGCACCGCAACCAAAAAAGCCGAACCCGGTCGCCCGGATTCGGCTTTTCGCTTGTGCGGTATCGCCGAACTTACTGGCTGGCAGCTTCTGCCGGAGCGGCCTTGGCAGCCTTCTTGCCGGCCTTCTTCGCAGCAGCCTTGTGGTGAGCAGCCTTCTTGCCGTGATGCTCTTCCTGCATCGCCGGCTGAGCGGCTTCAGCCGCTTGTTGCTGCTGCAGCGCCTGTGCGCGCTGCTCGATCTCGGAGATCTTGGCCGGATCGGTAATGGTCTTGATTTCCGTGCTCTCTTGCGCATACGCTGCGCCAGTCAGCGCCGACATCGCTACCAGGATAGCCAGGGACGTCTTCTTCATTGCTTTACCTCCGCTAAGTGGTGATGAACCCGAATGTTGCCGTTTTGTCTGGCGACTGCAAACGAGTGCGTGTCGAGTGTAACAAAAGTGACGGATCAATGTGCACCGGATCTTGGCGCGACGCAAGGCCGCGTTGAAGTCGCGCAACACTTCGCGCACTTCGTCACGCGCCTGCCATCCTGGGCAGTACTGCCATTCCGCTCCCCTTTCCGCGCAGTTGTCAGAACCACCCGAGCCATCGGTAGACGTGGAATTGCGCGATGCCGACCAACTCGTGCAGCGCCTGCTCGGCGTTGGCCACATTGCGCCAGCGTGGCAGCCAGCCCGTTTGCGCGCGCCGGCGATTTGCATAAACGGGCTGCGGATCGATGCCGAATCGGCGGAAATCGAGCAGGGCACGGCGCATCTGGTACGACGAGGTGACGAGAATGCGTGCGTCGTCATACTGTGGGCGTAGTATAGACGCAGTGAATTTCGCGTTTTCGTAGGTTGTGCGGCTGTTCGGTTCGAGAACGAGGTCGCCGGGGGCGATGCCCTCCGCGACGAGCTGGCGTCCGTATACGGCCGCCTCGGTTTCGCCATGATGCTGCGGGTCGCCGCCCGACATCAATACGGTGCAGCGCTCGGCCTGCTGCCGGCACACGCGATAAAGTGCCGCCACCTTGTGGATGCGCGCAATGCCATCGGGCGGCGGTTGCAGCCCGGAGTCGGTGCGGTGCGTGCCGGTGCCGATGAGAATCAGCGTGGTTCGCCCATGCATGTCCGGGTGCTCGACCGGCACGACGCCCGCCTCGCTCCACGCGATCAGCGGCGCGGTGAGCCAGCCTGTCGCGAGCAGCCAGAACAGCGCAACGGCGGCGATCGAGATGACTCGTCGCCGCTTGCGGCAGAGCATGAAACAGATGAAGAGAAGTACAAATGAATCGAACAGAATCAATTTGATTGGGGTATGGTGTCTTTTTATGGACGGCTGACGATCCGGCCCTGAAGCGACGCCGAACGTCGGCCTCCAGAATCGGTGGCGGTATCGGCGGGCGGAGACCCTGCCCGGCGCACCGCTTCGCATTGTCGCTGCACTTTAAGAAAGAATCGAGATGGCCACGTATTCCAACGAAGCGGTGCTCGACGCATTGAGACGAGTGCAGTACCGCCAGGTACCGTGGGCACGCCGCCCGGGCGTGTTCGAGTATCTCCGTTCGCTCGGGCTGATGGACACGGTCAGGCAGAAGACCGTTGCCCCGGCGCCGGGTTTTCACGCACCGGTGGACATCGCCGTGCTGACCGACAGTGGTCGAGCCGAATTTTCGCGCCTCGAGCGTGACGAGAAATTACTTTCCTGGACCGATCGCCGCATGGACGACTACGCATTGAGCGAAGCCAGCGCCGTGGCGATTCTCGAAAGCCGCCTGTAGCGGCGCAGACCATCCCGCTTCGGGCGTCGCCGCGCAAGCCGGCGACGTCAAAAAAAAGCCCGTATCGCGAGGATACGGGCGTACCGGATACTTTTGCTGTTGCCACGCTGTGCTCATGGCAACGATGTGACTCGTCGCATGCGGCGCAGTTCCCGAAAGCGGCCATTTTCTTCGGCGATATCCTGAATTGGCAGGACTACGGATGACGCGGCATGTCGGACGGCTGCGAGCCGATGCGCGCCCGCGCATTGCTGGCGATATCGCCGCGCAGGTCGCCGCGCGGCACGGTTTGCCGGCCAGACGGGGCGGCAGACGGCGGCTGGCGGAGAGTATTGCGGTGATCCTGCTGGCGATGAGGCGGTTTCGCGCGATCGTCGGCGTGAACTGGAGCGGTCAGCGCCAGGGAAATGACAATGCCGCATGCGACAAGCAGTGACATTGGTTTCATGGCGGGGGCTCCCTTCAAGCCGTCGGCGCGGCCTGTTGATATTTCGCTAAGGTAAGCGTGGGAGTGCAGGCTTGCTGTAAATATTGGTAAATAGTTGTATCGCGGCACGACAACGGTATTCGACAGCAACGCAGGCGTCGCGAAAAGATCGCGTCGCGGAAAGAAACCGGGCGGCCGAAGCCGCCCGATCGAGCATTCGTTACGCCATCTTGACGGGGGCGCGCCAGGATTCCGGATTGGTCCAGAAGGCGCCGCGCAGACGGTCGCGGCTCGGCGGTGCGGGCGGCTTCGCGGCGCTCGCGCCGATGCGCCCGCGCAGCGAGATCTGCCGGCCGCTCGTGCCGAGTCGCTTCACGATTTCGGCGAGCGTGCCGTCTGCCTGCCATTCGTCGAAGCGACGGCGGCAGGTCGGCGGCGACGGATAGCGGCCCGGCAGCTTCGACCAGCCTTCACCCGTCGACAGCACCCACAACACGGCGTTTACCACCGAGCGTGCTTCCACCCGGGGGCGGCCGCGCCGTTCACTCCGTGCGGGTTCCGAGCAAAACAGACCTTCGACCAGCGCCCACTCGTTATCTCTCAAATCGTCGAACAGCATCATGTCCTCACCTCAGCGAAGCTAACTCCGGTGCGCTGCCCTGCGCCGCGCACTCTTCAAGCACTCGATCGTCGAGTGCCGGGTGGGGGCGTCCGGTTGGCCGGCAGCGGCGTTTCTGCCTTTCCATCCGACGAAACCTACGCCCTGTGCGCCAGGTAATGCACGAAGCGTGCCACGTCGGAGGCGAATCCCTCGAGAGCCGCTTGGCAGCGAGCTAACGGCTAAGTCAGCTAGGGGCGTATAAGACGCCAAAATAACCCGCCAGCAAATCGGGACAATCACCAATCTTGTGCAGTTCGCCCGCGCTGCGTGCGTTTGCTTGTGTATTGCACCGCAGCGAAACATGTGCGGCCGGTGCCGGATTCGTACGTCGAAGCCGGTCGCGCATTAAAATCGTGCATCGATATCGACGATTGATGAGGTCAGGAGATGAACGTCACGCTGCGCCAGCTTCGCGTATTCATCGAGGTAGCGCGGCTCAAGAGCTTCAGTCGCGCGGGCGACGAGATCGGACTCACGCAGTCCGCGGTCAGCCGCTGCGTGCGAGAACTCGAGGCCGAGCTTGGGCTGAAGTTGATCGACCGCACGACGCGCGACGTGCAACTCACCGACGTCGGCGCGAACCTGATCGCGAGCGTGTCGCGTCTGATCGACGATCTTGACGACACGCTGCGCGAGATTCGCGAGATCGGTGAGCAGCGCCGCGGGCGCGTGATCGTCGCGGCGAGCCCGACGATCGCCTGCAGGCTGATGCCGCGCGTGGTTGCATCGTGCGAGCGCCAGTTTCCGTTCGTGACGCTTGGCCTGCGAGACGACGTGCAGAGCGACGTGCTGCGCAAGGTGAAGTCGAGCGAAGTCGATTTCGGCGTCGTGATCGGGCCGCTTACGGTCGCCGATCTCGTCTGCGAACCGCTGATGACCGATTCGTTTTGCCTCGTCGCGCGTGCCGATCATCCGCTCGCGGCGCGTTCCGAGGTGCCGTGGACGGCGCTGGACGGCGAGCGCCTCGTGCTCCTCGATCACGCGTCGGGAAGCCGGCCGCTGATCGATGCCGCGCTGGCCGCCCATCATGTCAATGCGACGGTGATGCAGGAGCTCGGGCATTCGGCGACCGTGTTCGGGCTCGTCGAGGCCGGCGTCGGCGTGAGCGTGCAGCCGTGGCTGTCGCTGCCGCTGCCGGCCGGCTCGACACTCGTCGCTCGGCCGCTCACGCCGCGCACCGAGCGCACGGTCGAACTGGTGCGTCGCCGCGACAGGTCGTTGTCGCCCGCGGCGCAGGCGATCTGGGAACTCGTGCGGCAGATGCCGGCGAGGGCGGAAGACCTCGACTGACGTGCGCGGAAGCGACGCGGCCCGGCTTGCGGGCCGGTACACTACGCGGATCGTGTTCCTGGGCGGTGGTTCTCGATGACGCATTCCGCAGGTTTTTCCCCGACGACCGATGAGCCGGCGGCGCGCGCCGCGGTACACGCGCTGCGTCCGTCGCTGATCCGGGAGGTGGCGAACGCCGGCTTCGGCCTGCCTGACATGCTGCCGTTCTGGTTCGGCGAGTCCGATCGCGTGACGCCGGATTTCATCCGCGGCGCCGCGGCAGCGGCGCTGCGCGACGGCGCGACCTTCTACACGCACAACCTCGGCACCGCGCCGTTGCGCGATGCGATTGCGGCCTACGTGAGCGCGCGTCATGGTGCGACCGCGGCCGACACGGTCGCCGTGACGAGTTCGGGCGTGAACGCGCTGATGCTGGCCGCGCAGATGCTGGTCGGCCCGGGCGAGCGTGTCGTCGCGGTCACACCGCTGTGGCCGAATCTCGTCGAGATTCCGAAGATCCTCGGAGCGCAGGTCGAATGCGTGCCGCTCGGCTATGGCGACGCAGGCTGGCAGCTCGATGTCGAGCGGCTGCTCGCCGCGCTGACGCCCGATACGCGGATGCTGCTGGTCAACTCGCCGAACAATCCGACCGGCTGGACGATGTCGCGCGACGATCAGCGGGCCGTGCTTGCCCATTGTCGGCGTCACGGCATCTGGCTGGTCGCCGACGAGGTGTACGAACGGCTTGCGTTCGGCGACGGCGGCGCGCCGTCGTTCCTCGATATCGCATCGCGCGACGAGCGGATCGTTGTCGTGAATTCGTTCTCGAAGGCGTGGGCGATGACGGGCTGGCGGCTGGGGTGGCTCATTGCGCCTGCATCGGTGATGGGCGATCTGTCGAAGCTCGTCGAATACAACACGTCGTGCGCGCCGGGCTTCGTGCAGGCAGCGGGCGAGGTCGCGCTGCGGGACGGCGAGCCGTTCGTGCGGTCGTTCGTCGCGGCGCTGCGCGAAGCGCGCGATCACCTGGTCGCCGCGCTGCGGACGCTGCCGGGCGTCGAGGTGCCGCCTCCGCCGGGCGCGATGTACCTGTTCCTGCGCCTGCCGGGCGCGGCCGACAGTCTCGCGTTCTGCAAGGCGCTGGTGCGCGATGCGGGGCTCGGCCTTGCGCCCGGGCGGGCATTCGGCCCGGAGGGGGAAGGATTCGTGCGCTGGTGCTACGCATGCGATCCGGCACGACTCGACGTGGGCGTCGAGCGGCTGCGCCGGTTCCTCGCGCGCGGCGCGGCTGCCCGCTGAAGCAGGGCCGGAGCGGGCGCGGCGCACTGGCGGCGGGCCAATCTGCTCATCTTTACGCACCGGGCAATTTTGCGTAATATGGCGCTCAGTCACGCGGTTCCGTCGTTGAGCCGTGCTGTTCCGTCCGGTTTGGGCCTGGCCTGAAGTTGGTTCGCCGCCCCCGGTTCGTGCTCCCATCAATATGACCGATCAGAATCGGGCGAGCGCGTCTTCCGTTCCTTTCGTCTGTTTGTTGATCCGGTTCGTTTGACCACAGGGTCTGGCCTAGCTGCATGAATACCCAAGAGGCGAAGATCGTCCTCGAGACTGCTTTGATCTGCGCGCAGGAACCGCTGAAGCTCGGCGATTTGCGCAAGCTCTTTGCCGACGGCGTGTCGGCTGACACGGTCCGCACGTTGCTCGAAGATCTGAAACAGGATTGGTCCGGCCGCGGCGTCGAACTGGTGGCGCTGGCGACCGGATGGCGCTTCCAGAGCAAGCCGGCGATGCGTCACTATCTGGACCGCCTGCATCCCGAGAAGCCGCCGAAATATTCGCGCGCGGTGCTCGAAACGCTCGCGATCATCGCGTACCGGCAGCCCGTCACGCGCGGCGACATCGAAGAGATTCGCGGCGTCACGGTCAATACGCAGGTGGTCAAGCAACTCGAGGATCGCGGCTGGATCGAGGTGATCGGTCATCGTGACGTGCCGGGGCGTCCGGCGCTGTATGCGACGACCAAGCAGTTCCTCGACGATCTCGGCCTGAAGGCGCTGGACGAGCTGCCAGCGCTCGAAGAGCCGGCCGCGAACATCGAGGCCGCGCTGCTCGCGCAGCACGCAATGGACTTCGACGGCGGCGTACCGGTTGCCGACGACACGCCGCAAGCCGGTGACGCAACAGACGATGTGCCGCAGGCGCAGGCGGATGAAGCGTCTACCGGCCAATTGGCCGAATTGCCGGGGGATGTCGCGACCGATGTCGCGTCGACGCAGGAAATGCCGAACCGCGATACGCTCGATGCTGATCGCCGGCAAACGGAACAAACGGAACAGGTTGGCGCCGAAGCAGTGCCGACCGATGTGCAGCCCGAGCCGTTGCGCGCGGATCGGAGCGAGGAAGATCGCAACCCGGCCGCCGAAGCGGCTGCCGGAGACGGAGCGGAAGCGGCCGGCGACATGCCCGGCGAGGTTGGCCAGGCCGACGCCTCCCGTTCCCGTCCCGCGGACGGCGAGATGCTGGACGACACGTCCGACAGTCTCGCCGATGCCGTACGAAGCGCCAGTGCGCCCATCGGCGCCGACGCGCTGCCGGACGACGAAGCAGAACCCGAACAGCGTCGCGCCTGAACGCGGCCAACTTCTTGCCGCGCCCGCGCCGGGCGCGAGACCTGACATTTTGAGGTTGTTTTGACAGATATCCACGATATTGAATCGTCCGCGCCTGCCGTGCAGGCAGCGCGTGCCGACGATGCACCGGAGCAGGACGCTTCGGCCGCGGGTGGCGACGAGCGTCCCCGCCGCGGTCTGCGGCGAGGCCCGCGCAGCCTGATCGCGCGGCGTCGCGCGGCGGCCAAGTCGAAGGGCGCCGAAGGCGAGCCGCAGGGCGGCGAAGGCGCGGACGCGCAGCCGGCCGAGGCCGTCGAAGCGCAGCCCGCGCGCGCGCCGCGCAAGGAAGGCGCGGCCAAGGGCGGCCGCAAGCCGGCCGGCAAGCGCGAAGGTGCTGCCAAGGGCGGCCAGGGTGCACAAGGCGGCCAAGGCCGCCGTGGCGGCGCACCGAAGGCTGAAGGCGGCTCGGCCAAGGCGGAGGGTGATGCGTCCCAGGACGAACTGTTCGCATACGTGACGTCGCCCGCATTCGACGCGGACAACTCCGCGGGCGGCAGCGGCGTGCGTGCGCCGATGCTGCGTCGCGGCCGCAGCCAGCCGGCGAACAAGCGCGTGCTGTCGCCGGACGACGACGCGCCGAAGCTGCACAAGGTGCTGGCGGAAGCGGGCATGGGCTCGCGTCGCGAAATGGAAGAGCTGATCGTCGCCGGCCGCGTGTCGGTGAACGGCGAGCCCGCGCACATCGGTCAGCGCATCATGCCGACCGACCAGGTGCGGATCAACGGCAAGCCGGTCAAGCGCAAGCTGCCGAACAAGCCGCCGCGCGTGCTGCTGTACCACAAGCCGACGGGCGAAATCGTCAGCCATGCGGATCCGGAAGGCCGTCCGTCGGTGTTCGACCGCCTGCCGCCGATGAAGACGGCGAAATGGCTTGCGGTGGGCCGCCTCGACTTCAATACCGAAGGTCTGCTGATGCTGACGACGTCGGGCGACCTCGCGAACCGCTTCATGCATCCGCGCTACAGCGTCGAGCGTGAGTACGCGGTGCGGGTGGTCGGCGAGCTCACCGAAGGCAACCGGCAGAAGCTGCTGCACGGCGTCGAGCTGGACGACGGCCCCGCCAATTTCCTGCGCATCCGCGATGGCGGCGGCGAAGGCACGAACCACTGGTATCACGTCGCGCTGGCCGAAGGCCGCAACCGCGAGGTGCGCCGGATGTTCGAGGCGGCCGGCCTGATGGTGAGCCGCCTGATCCGTACGCGTCACGGCCCGATCCCGCTGCCGCGCGGTCTGAAGCGCGGCCGCTGGGAGGAACTCGACGACGCGCAGGTGCGCAAGCTGATGGCGACCGTCGGCCTGAAGGCGCCGTCCGAGGAGAAAGGCAAGCGCGGCGGTGCCGGCCAGGCAGAGCGCCGCCAGCCCGATCCGATGCTGACGTCGATGGGCTTCATCAGTCGCGAGCCGGTGCTGACGACGCACGGGCAGCTCGACCAGCCGCGCCGTGGCGGTGGCCGTCGTGGCGGGCCGGGTCTGCCGGGCCTGAGCGGCTACGGCAGCCTGCCGGTTGCGCCGTCGGGCTACGGCAACCGTGCTGGCGGCGGCCGCGACGGCAACCGCTCGGGCGGCGGCGGCCGAGATGGCAACCGCGCTGGCGGCGGCCGTGATGTCGACGGCAATCGCGCGTCGTACGGCGCGGGCCCCAAGCGTGAGGGCCCGGCGGGCGGCAAGCGAGGCGGCAGCAAGGGCGGCAATCGCAATCCGAACGGCAATCGTGCCGAAGGCGCCGGCAACAGCGGCGGCCCGCGTCCGCAGCGCAGCCGCACGCGCAGCCGCTAAGCGTCTCGCGGCATGCGGCGGCACAAAGCCGCCGACGTGCGGCAGGATCGGCATCCGTCCGGTTTTGTCGGCGCGACGCGTTGCGTTTTTTGATTGCGACTGTATATATATGCCGCGTGCCGCTGGATGGCGGCCGGCATGCCCGATCTCCGGTGCGGCCGGATTGCGCCGGTTGATCGGGTAGCCGGATTTCGCATTTTCGGTCCGTAAAGGCAGTCGAAACGCTGCTTTCACCGGCTGGCTTGGCGTTTGCGCCAAAAATCGCTATAATCGCGGAGTCGCTGGGCGTACGGATTCAATGTGCGGCTCAGGTGCGACCACCAGTAAGAAAGATGGGCGTTCCGCCCATTTTTTTTTGCTGAAACGGTTAGGCATCTCGGGTAGCGCTTCCTGCGCCGGCTAAGGCGCGCGCCCGCGGGTGAATCGCGAGCGGCGGGCGCGAACACCTGAGAGGACACTGTGCAACTGACGGAACTGATAGAAACCACGGTCACCGGGCTCGGCTACGAGCTGGTGGATCTCGAGCGCACCGGGCGCGGCATGCTTTGCATCTACATCGATCAGCCTGCCGGCATCTCGCTCGAAGATTGCGAAAAGGTCACGCGTCAGCTCCAGCACGTCTTGACGGTCGAAAACATCGATTACGAACGGCTCGAAGTCTCGTCCCCGGGGCTCGACCGCCCGTTGAAGAAGCTGGCCGACTTCGAGCGCTTCGCCGGCAGCGAAGTTTCCGTGACCTTGAAAAAGCCGCTGGACGGGCGCAAGACGTACCGGGGCATTCTGCACGCGCCGAATGGCGAAACGATCGGTTTGGAATTTGAAGGGAAGAAGGGCGAGGCGGCCATGCTGGATTTCACGCTGGCCGATATCGACAAAGCCCGCCTGATTCCGCAAGTTGACTTTAGGAGCCGCAAATAATGAGTCGCGAAGTGTTGATGCTGGTGGATGCGCTGGCGCGCGAGAAAAACGTCGACAAGGATGTGGTGCTGGGCGCCCTCGAGGCTGCGCTCGCGTCTGCTTCCAAGAAGCTGTTCGACGAAGGCGCCGAAATCCGCGTCCATATCGATCGCGAAAGCGGCGAGCACGAAACCTTCCGTCGCTGGCTCGTCGTGCCCGACGAGGCAGGCTTGCAGGAGCCGGATCGCGAGATCCTGCTGTTCGAAGCACGTGAGCAGAAGCCCGACGTCGAAGTCGGCGAATATGTCGAGGAACCCGTACCGTCGATCGAGTTCGGTCGCATCGGCGCGCAGGCCGCGAAGCAGGTGATCCTGCAGAAGGTGCGCGACGCGGAGCGCGAGCAGATCCTGAACGATTACCTCGAGCGCGGCGAAAAGATCATGACGGGCACGGTGAAGCGCCTCGACAAGGGCAACTTCATCGTCGAATCGGGCCGTGTCGAAGCGCTGCTGCGCCGCGACCAGCTGATCCCGAAGGAAAACCTGCGCGTGGGCGACCGCGTGCGCGCGTACATCGCGAAGGTCGACCGCACCGCGCGCGGCCCGCAGATCGAGCTGTCGCGCACGGCGCCCGAGTTCCTGATGAAGCTGTTCGAGATGGAAGTGCCGGAAATCGAGCAGGGCCTGCTCGAGATCAAGGCGGCGGCCCGCGACCCGGGCGTGCGCGCAAAGATCGGCGTCATCGCGTACGACAAGCGGATCGATCCGATCGGCACCTGCGTCGGCATTCGCGGCTCGCGCGTGCAGGCCGTGCGCAACGAGCTCGGTGGCGAAAACATCGACATCGTGCTATGGTCGGAGGATCCCGCCCAGTTCGTGATCGGCGCGCTCGCGCCGGCAGCTGTCCAGTCGATCGTCGTCGATGAAGAAAAGCACTCGATGGACGTCGTCGTCGACGAGAACGAGCTGGCTGTCGCGATCGGCCGCAGCGGTCAGAACGTTCGCCTTGCCGGCGAGTTGACCGGCTGGCAGATCAACATCATGACGCCGGACGAATCCGCCCTGAAGCAGGGTGAAGAGCGCGACCGGCTGCGTGCGCTGTTCATGGCGCGTCTCGACGTCGACGAAGAAGTTGCCGACATCCTGATCGACGAAGGCTTCACGAGCCTCGAAGAGATCGCGTACGTGCCGCTCAACGAAATGCTCGAAATCGAGGCGTTCGACGAGGACACCGTGCACGAACTGCGCAACCGCGCACGCGATGCGCTGTTGACGATGGCCATCGCGAACGAAGAAAAGGTCGAGAACGCAGCGCTGGATCTGAAGAGCCTCGACGGCGTCACGCCGGAGTTGCTCGCGAAGCTGGCCGAACATGGTGTGCAGACGCGAGACGATCTCGCCGAGCTTGCAGTGGATGAACTGGTCGACCTGACCGGGATGGAAGAGGATGCCGCTAAGGCGTTGATCATGAAAGCACGTGAACACTGGTTCCAGTGAGAAATGACCATGGCGCACTGATTTGATGGCGGCCGTATGGCCTGACCCGATGCTAACAGCAAGGAATCGGTCCTTGCACTAAGAGGAATGAATGGCGAGTAACAACGTAGCCCAATTTGCCGCGGAACTGAAAATGCCTGCTGGTGTGCTGCTCGAACAGCTGCAGGCAGCGGGCGTCCAGAAAGCGAGTGAAGACGATGCGCTGTCCGAAGCGGACAAGGCGCGTCTGCTCGATCATTTGCGCAAGTCGCACGGCGCAACCGACGGCGACAAGCGCAAGATCACGCTGACCCGCAAGCATACGTCGGAGATCAAGCAATCTGACGCGACGGGCAAGGCTCGCACCATTCAGGTCGAGGTCCGCAAGAAGCGCACGTTCGTCAAGCGCGACGACGTGAGCGATGGCGCGGAACAGGGTCAGGCGCAGGCCGCCGAAGCGGACGACGATGCAGAACTGAAGCGTCGCGAGGAAGAAGCGCGCCGCGAGGCCGAGCTGCTCGAGAAGCAGGCTCAGGAACTGCGCGAGCGCCAGGAGCGCCTCGAGCGCGAGGAAGCCGAGCGCCGCGCTCGCGAGGAAGCGGCTGAAGCCGAGCGCCGTCGCGCCGAGGAAGAAGCTGCGGCGAAGCGTGCCGCGGCCGAAGCCGCAGCGGCGCAGCAGCAGGCGGCAGCGCAGCAGGCCGCCGCGGCCGAGCCGGAAGCACCGAGTGCGCAGTCCGCGCAGGACGAAGCGCGCGCGGCCGCCGAAGCCCGTGCGGCTGCCGAACGTGCGGCGCAGCGCGAAGCGGCGAAGAAGGCCGAGGATGCTGCCCGCGAGGCGGCGGACAAGGCGCGCGCCGAGCAGGAAGAGATCAGCAAGCGCCGTGCGGCCGCCGAGGCCGAAGCGCGCGCGATCCGCGAAATGATGAACACGCCGCGCAAGGCCGTGGTCAAGGCAGTCGAGCCGCCGAAGCCGGTCGAGCCGCCGAAGCCGGCCGAAGCGAAGGGCACGCTGCACAAGCCGGCGAAGCCTGAAGGCGCGCAGGCGCGTCCGGCAGTGAAGAAGCCGGCCGGCGCAGCACCGGCCACGACGCAGGCACCGGCAGGCGCGGGCGACCGCAACAAGAAGCCGGGCGCAGGCAAGGGCGGCTGGCAGGACGACGCGGCGAAGCGCCGCGGCATCAAGACGCGCGGCGATTCGAGCGGCGGCGTCGACCGCGGCTGGCGCGGCGGCCCGAAGGGCCGTGGCCGTCACCAGGACAGCGCATCGTCGTTCCAGGCGCCGACCGAGCCGATCGTACGTGAAGTGCACGTGCCGGAAACCGTGTCGGTTGCCGATCTCGCGCACAAGATGTCGATCAAGGCCTCGGAAGTCATCAAGGTGATGATGAAGATGGGCCAGATGGTCACGATCAACCAGGTGCTGGACCAGGAAACGGCGATGATCGTCGTCGAGGAACTGGGCCACCGCGCGGTTGCCGCGAAGCTGGACGATCCGGAAGCGCTGCTCGTCGAAGGCGAAACGACCACCGATGCGGAGCAACTGCCGCGTCCGCCGGTCGTTACGGTGATGGGGCACGTCGACCACGGCAAGACCTCGCTGCTCGACCACATCCGCCGCGCGAAGGTTGCCGCGGGCGAAGCGGGCGGCATTACGCAGCACATCGGCGCATATCACGTCGATACGCCGCGCGGCGTCATCACGTTCCTCGATACGCCGGGTCACGAGGCGTTCACGGCAATGCGTGCACGCGGCGCGAAGGCGACCGACATCGTGGTGCTGGTGGTGGCGGCCGACGACGGCGTGATGCCGCAGACGAAGGAAGCAATCGCCCACGCGAAGGCGGGTGGCGTGCCGATCGTCGTCGCGATCAACAAGATCGACAAGCCGGATGCGAACCCCGAGCGCGTCAAGCAGGAGCTGGTCGCGGAAGGTGTCGTGCCGGAAGAGTACGGTGGCGATTCGCCGTTCGTGCCGGTGTCGGCGAAGACGGGTGCCGGCATCGACGATCTGCTCGAGAACGTGCTGCTTCAGGCCGAAGTGCTGGAACTGAAGGCACCGATCGAAGCGCCGGCCAAGGGCATCGTGATCGAAGCGAAGCTCGACAAGGGCAAGGGCCCGGTCGCGACGATCCTCGTGCAGTCCGGTACGCTGAACCGTGGCGACATCGTGCTGGCGGGTACGGCCTACGGCCGCGTGCGCGCGATGCTCGACGAGAACGGCAAGCCGACGAAGGAAGCCGGCCCGTCGATCCCGGTCGAAATCCAGGGTCTGTCGGAAGTGCCGGGTGCGGGCGAGGAAGTGATCGTGCTGCCGGACGAACGCAAGGCACGTGAAATCGCGCTGTTCCGTCAGGGCAAGTTCCGTGACGTGAAGCTCGCGAAGCAGCAGGCCGCGAAGCTGGAAAGCATGCTCGAGCAGATGGGCGAAGGCGAAGTACAGAACCTGCCGCTCATCATCAAGGCAGACGTGCAGGGTTCGCAGGAAGCGCTCGTGCAGTCGCTGCTCAAGCTGTCGACCGACGAAGTGCGCGTGCAGATCGTGCACAGCGCGGTGGGCGGCATCAGCGAAAACGACGTCAACCTCGCGACGGCATCGAAGGCGGTCATCATCGGCTTCAACACGCGTGCGGATGCACAGGCGCGCAAGCTGGCCGAGTCGAACGGCATCGACATCCGCTACTACAACATCATCTACGACGCAGTGGATGAGGTGAAGGCGGCAATGTCGGGCATGCTGGCGCCGGAGAAACGCGAAGTCATCACCGGCATGGTCGAGGTGCGTCAGGTCTTCAAGGTACCGAAGGTCGGCACGGTCGCCGGCTGTATGGTGACGGACGGTATCGTCAAGCGCTCGTCGTCGGTTCGCGTGCTGCGCAACAACGTCGTGATCTTCACGGGCGAACTCGAATCGCTGAAGCGCTTCAAGGACGACGTGAAGGAAGTGAAGCAAGGCTTCGAGTGCGGTATGTCGGTGAAGAACTTCAACGACGTCATCGAAGGCGACCAGTTCGAAGTCTTCGAAGTGACCGAAGTCGCGCGTACGCTGTAACCGTCGCGCATCGGCTCATGGGCGGGGCAGGCTTGGGCCTGTCCCGCCCATTTTCATAGTGGCGCGCCAACAATGGCCCGCCGCTTCATCCTGATAAACGGATCACGGATCGATCATGTCCAGGAAACGGACTTCTCCCAATCGCAACGTTCAGATCGCCGACCAGATTCAGCGCGATCTGTCCGAACTCATCATGCGCGAGGTCAAAGACCCGCGCATCGGCATCGTCACCATCCAGAGCGTGGAGCTCACGCCGGACTACGCGCACGCGAAGGTCTACTTCACGGCGCTCACCGGCGATCCGGAAAAGACGCAGGAGGCGCTGAACCATGCGTCGGGGCACCTGCACAACCTGCTGTTCAAGCGTCTGCACATTCATACCGTGCCGACGCTGCACTTCCATTACGACCAGACGATCGAGAAGGCCGTAGAAATGTCGCGCCTGATCAAGGAAGCGAATTCGACGCGTGCGAAGGACGACGACGAAGCCGACGCGCCGACCAAGGACGACTGAACTCGACCGGCCTATGACGAATGCAGCATCCCAACGCCCGCGCGTGCCCCGGCGCGCGCTGGACGGTGTCCTCCTGCTCGACAAGCCGGTCGGCCTGTCGAGCAACGATGCGCTGATTCGCGCGAAGCGGCTGCTTCTCGCGAAGAAAGCCGGCCATACCGGCACGCTCGATCCGCTGGCTTCGGGCCTGCTGCCGCTGTGTTTCGGCGAGGCGACGAAGTTCTCGCAGGATCTGCTCGAGGCCGACAAGACCTACGAAGCGACGATGCGCCTCGGCCTGCGCACGGCCACCGGCGACGCGGAAGGCGAAGTGATCGACACACGGCCGGTCGGATGCGACCGCGCAGCGGTGGAGGCCGCGCTCGCGCGCTTCACCGGCGAGATCGTGCAGGTGCCGCCGATGTATTCGGCACTCAAGCGTGATGGCAAGCCGCTGTACGAATATGCGCGCGCGGGCCAGACCGTCGAGCGCGAAGGCCGCAACGTGACGATCCATGCGCTCGACCTGCTTGCCTGCGAGATGCCCGACGTGACGTTTCGCGTGACCTGCAGCAAGGGCACTTATGTGCGCACGCTGGCGGAGGATATCGGCGAGGCGCTCGGTTGCGGTGCGCATCTGACGATGCTGCGTCGCACGGGCGTCGGCGCGCTGACGCTCGAGCATGCGGTGACGCTCGATGCGCTGTCGGATGCGGATGAGTCGGCGCGCGATGCGTGGCTCCAGCCGGTCGATGCATTGTTGTCGACGTTTCCGTCCGTTCGTCTCGACGACGCGTGCGCGAAGCGGTTCCTGCATGGTCAGCGCCTGCCGCTGTCGGAACTCGGGCCGATCGATGCGGCCGATGGCGAGCGCGTGCGCGTCTACGACGCAGCGCGGCTGCTCGGCGTGGCGCGCAAGGCGAATGGCGTGCTCGCACCGGAACGGCTCGTCGTGACGGCAGCCTGACGCAGCGGCGAGAGCGCGCCGTCGAAGCAACAAAAAGCCCGGTCGAAATCGACCGGGCTTTTTGTTTGGCGCGCGGTGGCGCGGTGTCGGGCGGCGCTCAGTGTGCCGCCGACGCTGCCGCACCGGCATCGCCGCCGCCTGTGCGTTCGGGCTTCGTGATCCAGATCAGCGCAATCAGCAGCACGAAGATCACGGCCGAGATGTAGAACAGGTCGTTCACGCCGAGCTGCGCGGCCTGTTGCGTGGCCTGGTTGTTGATGAGGCCCTGCGCCTGGTTCTGCGTCAGCCCGAGATTGCCCATCTGCGTGACGGCCTGGTTGAACGTCGGGTTGTACACATTCGCCTGCTCGACCAGCTGCGCGTGATGGAAGTTGTTGCGGTGATCCCACGCGGTCTGGAAGATCGACGTGCCGATGCCGCCGCACATGATCCGCACGAAGTTCGACAGGCCGGAAGCCGCGGGAATGCGGTGGCCGGGCAGGCCGGACAACGTGATCGACACGAGCGGGATGAAGAAGCCGGCCATCGCGATGCCCTGCACGAGTGTCGGCAGCGTCAGCGACCATTCGTCGACGCCCGTCGTGTAGCGCGAGCGCATCCAGAAGCACAGTGCGAACGTGAGGAACGCGGCAGTCGCGATGTAGCGAGGATCGGTGCGCGGCAGATACTTCCCGGTGAGCGGGGACAGCAGGATGGCGAACAGCCCGACCGGCGCCATCACGAGACCGGCGTCGGTCGCGGTGTAGCCGATCTGCGTCTGCAGCCATAGCGGCAACAGCACGAGGTTGCCGAAGTACAGGCCGTACCCGATCGACAACGCAACCGTGCCGCCCGTGAAGTTGCGAATCCGGAACAGCGACAGGTCGACGACGGGGTGCTCGGCGGTCAGTTCCCAGATCACGAAGAACGCGAACGAGATGATCGCGATCAGCGCGAGCGCGACGATCGTCGTCGATGCGAACCAGTCGAGATCCTTGCCCTTGTCGAGCATGATCTGCAGCGAGCCGACCCACAGCACCAGCAGCGCGAGACCGACGCCGTCGATTGGGGCGCGGCGCACGGCCGACTCCCGATTGCGGTAGATCGCCCACGTCGCGGCGGCGGCAGCGATGCCGACCGGGATGTTGACGTAGAAGATCCACGGCCACGAGTAGTTGTCCGAGATCCAGCCGCCGAGAATCGGACCGGCAACGGGCGCGATCAGCGTCGTCATCGCCCATAACGCGAGCGCCATCGGCGCCTTCGCGCGCGGATAGCTCGACAGCAGCAGCGATTGCGACAGCGGAATCATCGGGCCCGCGACCGCACCCTGCAGCACGCGCGACGCGAGCAGGAACGGCAGCGTCGGCGCGAGGCCGCACATCCAGGACGAGATGACGAACAGGATGATCGACGCGAGGAACAGGCGGACCTGCCCGAAACGGTCGGTCAGCCAGCCCGTCAGCGGCACCGAGATCGCGTTCGCGACCGCGAACGACGTGATGACCCACGTGCCCTGGTCGGACGACACGCCGAGGTCGCCCGAGATGGTCGGGATCGCGACGTTCGCGATGGACGTGTCGAGCACGTTCATGAACACCGCGAGCGACACCGCGATCGTCCCGAGCACGAGTTGCCCGCCCTGCAAGGGCGGGTAGGAGACAGGAGCCTGTGCCATTTCGGTTGTTTTTCCGGAGTCGGAGCGTTACATCATCTTCGCGGCGCTGGCTTGCTTCGCCGCGGCCGGCGCCGACGCGTTGCCGCCCGCGTTCTCGGCGATGACGCGCGCGATTTCGGCATCGGCTTCGTCGCCGTACTTCGCGAACACGTTGGTCTCGTAGACGGTGTTCGGCGCGTTGACGAGCTGGTTGCCGCGTTCGTCCTTGATGTCCACGTCGACCTGCATCGACAGGCCGATGCGCAGCGGATGCTTGTCGAGATCCTTCGGATCGAGCTCGATACGCACCGGCAGGCGCTGCACGACCTTGATCCAGTTGCCGGTCGCGTTCTGCGCCGGCAGCAGCGAGAACGCCGAGCCCGTGCCGGCCGAGAAGCCGACGACCTTGCCGTGGTAGACGGCCGACGAGCCGTAGATGTCGGCCGTCAGCTCGACCGGCTGGCCGATGCGCATGTGCTTGAGCTGGACTTCCTTGAAGTTCGCGTCGACCCACACGGCATTCAGCGGCACCACCGACATCAGCGGCGTGCCCGGCGACACGCGCTGGCCGACCTGCACCGAGCGCTTCGCGACGTAGCCCGTCACAGGCGCCGGCAGCACGTTGCGCGCGTTCGCGAGATACGCGTCGCGAACCTTCGCTGCGGCGGCCATCACGTTCGGGTGCGACGCGATCGTGGTGTTCGCGGTCAGCGCGCGGTTCGATGCGAGCTGCTGCTGCGCGCTATCGAGCGACGCTTGCGCGGCTTTCACGGCGTCACGTGCGTGCGAGATCTCTTCCTGCGACACGGCGCCCGTCTGCGCGACGGCCACACGGCGGCGCAGATCGTCCTGGGCCTTCGACAGGTCGGACTGGCGCAGCGCGACCTGCGCGCGGTACTGGTCGTCGTTGACGAACAGGCCGCGCACCTGGCGCACCGTCTGCGCGAGGTTGGCTTCCGCCTGTTGCAGCGCGACCTGCGAATCGGCCGGGTCGAGCACGACCAGCGGGTCGCCGGCCTTGACCGTCTGCGTATCGTCGGCCTTTACGGCGATCACGGTGCCGGTGACCTGCGGCGTGATCTGCACGACGTTGCCGTTCACGTACGCATCGTCGGTTCCTTCATGGAAGCGGGCAACGAGGAAGTAGTACAGGCCGTACGCGATGGCCGCGATCACGATGACCGCGACGAGCAGCGTCATCATCCGTTTGCGCTTCCCGTTGTTCTGCGACTGTGCGCTGGCGGCATTTTGTTGAGGGTCGCTCATGGCGATTTTCTCCGTCCGTTATTTCGAGTGTCTGCGTAGTGGTGGCGCCGGATCAGTTGGCGGCCTGTTTTGTCGGTTTGTCGGCGTCGGGCGCGGCGAGCGGCGTGCCGGTCGCGTCGAACCCGCCGCCGAGCGCCTTGATCAGCGCGAGCTGCATGTCGCGGCGGCGCATCTTCAGGTTGGTCACCGTCTGCTCCGATGCGAGGCGGTTGCTGTCCGCGGTCAGTACCTGCAGTTGCGGCGACAGGCCGGCCTTGTAGCGGATCACGGCGAGATCGTACGCGCGCGTCGACGCGTCGAGCGCGCGTTGCGCGTCGCCCGTCTGGCGATCGACCGCGCGGATCGACGCGACTTGCGTCGCGACGTCGTTCAGCGCGCCGATCAGCGTCTGGTTGTAGTTCGCCACCGACAGGTCGAAGTCCGCATAGCGGCCCTTGAGCTGGGCGCGCAGCGCGCCGGCGTCGAAGATCGGCAGGTGGATCGCCGGGCCGAACTGCGCCTGGCGGCTCGCGAAGTTCAGGAATTTGCCCCAGCCGAACGCATCGAAGCCGAAGCCGGCCGCGAGGTTCACGTCGGGATAGAACTCGGCCTTCGCTTCCTTCACGTCGTGCATCGCAGCCTCGACCTGCCAGCGTGCGGCGACGATGTCGGGGCGGCGCGAGACGAGATCGGCCGGCAGGTTGCCGGGCAGTGCGACTTCGCCGCTCGGGTTCATCACGGGCGCCGCGATCTGCAGCCCGCGATCAGGCCCCTTGCCGAGCAGCGCGGCGAGCTGGTAGCGCACCGTCGTGATCTGGCCGTCGAGATCCGACAGCGAAGCCTGGGTCGTCGCGATATTGCCGCGGGCCGTCTGGCGTTCGACGTTGGTGTCGAGGCCAGCCGATACGCGGCCGTCGGTGATCTTGCCGACCGTCTCGCGGTTGGCGATCTCGCGTTGCGCGATGTCGCGCAGCGCGTAGAGCTGCGCGAGCGAGTTATAGGTGCGCGCGACCGATGACGCGAGCGTGATGCGTGCCTGCTGCATGTCGGCTTCGGCCGCTTTTTCCTGCGACACGGCGGTGTGCAGGCGTTCGCGGTTCTTGCCCCACAGGTCGAGCTCCCACGACGCGCTCGCGAGCGCGTTGTTCTCGCTGTACCACTGGCCGCCGTACGGGGGCGGGAACAGTGCGTTCGACGAATACAGCTCGCGGGTCCACGAGTAGCTGGCCTCGGCTTTCGGCAGCAGGTTCGAGCGCGACGATTCGATGTACGACGATGCCTTCGCGATGCGCGCCTGCGCCTGCGCGATCGACGGATTGCCCTGAAGGGCCTCGTCGATCAGCTTCGGCAACTGCGGATCGCCGAACTGATTGGCCCAGTCGAGCGCCGGCCACTGGCCGCCCTGGGCCGGCAGGCTCTGCGCGGATTCGAATTGCGACGCGGGGGCGATCTGCTTGTCGCTCTTGATGCCGATGTAATTCGCGCAGCCCGCCAGCGCCAGTGCGGCGACCGCGGCGGCGACGGCGGCGCGGCACGACCCGGCGCGCACGGACAACGGGGAGGATTTCATCGCGCTGACCCCTGACTCGGAATGAATGATGGACACTGCAAGGATTTCCTTACATTAATCTGTCAAAAGTAATTGTTATGGCAACTATTCCGTGATGCTGCCGCCGGCCGTCTCGCAATAGTTGCTGAGAATGCGGCGCAGCATGCTCTTCAGGAACCCGACTTCTTCCGGCGTAAATCCGTCCAGCACCTGGTCGAGCACGCTGCGGAAAATGGGCGGCAGCCGTTCGGCAAGCGCGCGGCCTTCGTCGGTCAGTTCGAGGCGCACGACGCGCCGATCCTCGATGCTGCGCACGCGGGACAGCAGGCCGCGTTTCTCGACCCGGTCGAGCAGGCGCGTGACCGCGCTCGCGTCGATCCCGTATTCGCGCGCGAGCTCGGCGGCCGTCGAGCACTTGCCGACCGCGATCATGAACAGCATGCTCGCCTGCGTGCCCGTGATGCCGAGCTCTTCCTGCGTGCGTTGCGTGACGAGGTTGGTCATCACGGACTTCACGCGCGACATCAGATAACCGACGCTATCGTTCATCTGATATGAAGACAGCGGCGAAACCGGCGGTTGGGTAGGAGAATCCGACATAAAACCCTGAAGCTGCAATAGTTGACTAGGCAGCAGTATAGGGACAATTGCTTGCCGCGGCAAATGTTAATCGAACGGCCAGGGGCATGCTTCGCGTTGCAAGAATCCCTTATCGCGACAAGGGTTTTCGGTTTGTCGGCGGCGGCGCCTTCGGCAGATCTGCGCGTTCGAGGAGGGGTAGGGCCGGGCCGGCTTGCTGCGTTGCAACGTGCCAGCCAGCTTTCGACACGCGCACGTGCTATAATTTGAGGCTTTCCAAGCTGCAATGCGCGCGCCCGTGAAAAACGAGCGGGCGCGTTTGCGCGTTCAAACGATTTCCAGGTTTCTATGACCCGCGCCCTTCGCAATATCGCCATCATCGCCCACGTCGACCACGGCAAGACTACGCTCGTCGACCAACTGCTCCGCCAGTCCGGCACCTTCCGCGAGAACCAGCAGATTGCGGAGCGGGTGATGGACTCGAACGACATCGAAAAGGAGCGCGGGATCACGATTCTCGCGAAGAACTGCGCGGTCGAGTATGAAGGCACGCACATCAACATCGTCGACACGCCGGGGCACGCGGACTTCGGTGGCGAGGTGGAGCGCGTGCTGTCGATGGTCGACTCGGTGCTGCTGCTCGTCGACGCGGTCGAGGGCCCGATGCCGCAGACGCGCTTCGTCACGAAGAAGGCGCTCGCGCTCGGCCTGAAGCCGATCGTCGTCGTCAACAAGATCGACCGCCCGGGCGCGCGGATCGATTGGGTCATCAACCAGACGTTCGACCTGTTCGACAAGCTCGGCGCGACGGAAGAGCAGCTCGACTTCCCGATCGTCTATGCATCGGGCCTGAACGGCTATGCGTCGCTCGACCCGGCCACGCGCGAAGGCGACATGCGCCCGCTGTTCGAGGCGATCCTCGCGCACGTGCCGGTCCGCCCAGCCGACCCGGAAGCGCCGCTGCAGCTTCAGATCACGTCGCTCGACTATTCGACGTACGTCGGCCGGATCGGCGTCGGCCGCATCACGCGCGGCCGCATCAAGCCGGGCCAGCCGGTCGTGATGCGTTTCGGCCCGGAAGGCGACGTGCTGAGCCGCAAGATCAACCAGGTGCTGTCGTTCAAGGGGCTCGAGCGCGTGCAGGTCGACTCGGCCGAAGCCGGCGACATCGTGCTGATCAACGGTATTGAAGATGTCGGTATCGGCGCGACGATCTGCGCGGTGGATACGCCGGAAGCGCTGCCGATGATCACTGTCGACGAGCCGACGCTGACGATGAACTTCCTCGTCAACTCGTCGCCGCTCGCAGGTCGCGAAGGCAAGTTCGTGACGAGCCGCCAGATCCGCGACCGCCTGATGAAGGAACTGAACCACAACGTCGCGCTGCGCGTGAAGGACACCGGCGACGAAACGGTGTTCGAAGTGTCGGGCCGCGGCGAACTGCACCTGACGATTCTCGTCGAGAACATGCGTCGCGAAGGCTACGAGCTGGCCGTGTCGCGTCCGCGCGTCGTGATGCAGGAAATCGACGGCGCGAAGCATGAGCCGTACGAACTGCTGACGGTCGACGTCGAGGACGAGCATCAGGGTGGCGTGATGGAAGAGCTCGGCCGCCGCAAGGGCGAGATGCTCGACATGGCGTCGGACGGTCGTGGCCGCACGCGTCTGGAATACAAGATCTCGGCGCGCGGCCTGATCGGCTTCCAGAGCGAATTCCTGACGCTCACGCGCGGCACGGGCCTGATGAGCCATATCTTCGACTCGTACGCACCGGTCAAGGACGGCTCGGTCGGCGAGCGCCGCAACGGCGTGCTGATCTCGCAGGACGACGGCGCGGCCGTGGCGTATGCACTGTGGAAGCTGCAGGATCGCGGCCGCATGTTCGTGAAGCCGGGCGACGCGCTGTATGAGGGCATGATCATCGGCATCCACAGCCGCGACAACGACCTCGTCGTGAACCCGATCAAGGGCAAGCAGCTGACCAACGTGCGCGCGTCGGGCACCGACGAAGCCGTGCGTCTCGTTCCACCGGTCCAGATGTCGCTGGAATACGCGGTCGAGTTCATCGATGACGACGAGCTCGTCGAGGTGACGCCGCAGTCGATCCGCCTGCGCAAGCGCTTCCTGAAGGAGCACGAGCGTCGCCGCGCGAGCCGCGAAGGCGCGGTCGACTGAGCGTTTCGACCGTTCCCGTGCATGACGAAAAAGGCTGCCTCCGGGCGGCCTTTTTTGCGTGTGCGCGGCGCGCAACCGGATTGTCTGCAAAACACTGTTCCCGCGGGTCGTGGCAATCCGGCAAAACCCCGTCGCGCGGTGCTTTCGGGCACATTTCGCCGTGAACTCCGGTATCGGTTCTGTGATATGCTGCGCGCACGCAAGTTTTAGGTCCTTCCAAGCAAGACTTGATTCGCAATCCGCTAAACGGTCAGGCCGTGTCGCGGAAGGTTGAGTAACCCGCTATTTCTCGAGAAGCTCGAAGAAAGGTGAGCGTAAAATGTCAGATGTAATGAAGCAGTTTCAGCTGAACTCCTATCTGTTCGGCGGCAATGCTTCGTACGTTGAAGAACTGTACGATGCATACCTCAACAATCCGGCGTCGGTGCCGGAGAATTGGCGAGAGTATTTCGACGCGCTGCAGAATGTGCCTGCAACGGACGGTTCGAATGCCAATGACGTCGCGCATTTCCCGATCGTCGAATCGTTTGCCGAGCGTGCGAAGGCCAATGCCTTCATCCCGCGCGAAAGCGGCACCAATCTGGCTGCGGCGCGCAAGCAGGTTCACGTCCAGTCCCTCATCAGCGCCTATCGCTTCCTTGGCTCGCAATGGGCCAATCTGGATCCCCTGAAGCGTCGCGAACGTCCCGCCATTCCCGAACTCGAACCCGCGTTCTACGACTTCTCCGAAGGCGACCTCGACCAGACCTACAGCGCGAGCAACCTGTATTTCGGTTTCGACCAGGCTTCGCTGCGCGATATCGTCAAGGGCCTGCGCGACACGTACTGCGGCACGATCGGCGCCGAGTACATGTATATCAGCGACCCGGAACAGAAGCGCTGGTGGCAGGAGCGCCTGGAGTCGACCCGCGCGACGCCGAACTTCTCGGCAGACGAGAAGAAGCACATCCTGAATCGCCTGACGGCTGCTGAAGGCCTCGAGCGTTACCTGCACACCAAGTACGTCGGCCAGAAGCGCTTCTCGCTCGAAGGCGGCGAAAGCTTCATCGCGGCGATGGACGAAGTCGTCCAGCATGCGGGCAAGCGCGGCGTGCAGGAAATCATCATCGGCATGGCCCACCGTGGCCGCCTGAACGTGCTCGTCAACACGCTCGGCAAGATGCCGGCCGACCTGTTCGCCGAATTCGAAGGCAAGCACGTCGACGACCTGCCGGCCGGCGACGTGAAGTACCACAAGGGCTTCTCGTCGGACGTCTCGACGGAAGGCGGCCCGGTTCACCTGTCGCTTGCATTCAACCCGTCGCACCTCGAAATCGTGAACCCGGTGGTCGAAGGTTCCGCGAAGGCGCGGATGGACCGCCGCGGTGACGAAGACGGCCTGCAGGTGCTGCCGGTGCAGATCCACGGCGACGCGGCCTTCGCGGGCCAGGGCGTCGTGATGGAAACGCTGAACCTCGCGCAGACGCGCGGTTACGGCACGCACGGCACGCTGCACATCGTCATCAACAACCAGATCGGCTTCACGACGTCCGACCCGCGCGACGCGCGCTCGACGCTGTACTGTACCGACGTCGTCAAGATGATCGAGGCGCCGGTGCTGCACGTGAACGGCGACGATCCGGAAGCGGTGATCCTCGCGACGCAGATCGCGATCGACTACCGGATGCAGTTCCACAAGGATGTCGTGATCGACATCGTCTGCTTCCGCAAGCTGGGTCACAACGAGCAGGACACGCCGGCCGTCACGCAGCCGCTGATGTACAAGAAGATCGCGCAGCACCCGGGCACCCGTGCGCTGTACGCCGAGAAGCTCGTGCAGCAGGGCGTGATCACCGCGGAAGACGCCGACAACTACGTGAAGGCGTACCGCAAGGCGATGGACGATGGTCACCACACGGTCGACCCGGTCCTGTCGAACTACAAGAGCAAGTACGCGGTCGACTGGGTTCCGTTCCTGAACCGCAAGTGGACGGATGCGGCCGACACGGCCGTGCCGCTCGCGGAACTGAAGCGCCTCGGCGAACGCATCACGACGGTCCCAGAAAACTTCAAGGTCCACCCGCTCGTCGAGCGCGTGATCAACGACCGCCGCAACATGGCGCGCGGCGACCAGCCGCTCGACTGGGGCATGGGCGAGCACCTCGCGTTCGCGTCGCTCGTCGCATCGGGCTACTCGGTGCGCCTGACGGGCCAGGACTCGGGCCGCGGCACGTTCACGCACCGTCACGCGGTGCTGCACGACCAGAACCGCGAGCGCTGGAACGACGGCACGTACGTGCCGCTGCAGAACATCGCCGAAGGCCAGGCGAAGTTCACGGTGATCGACTCGGTGCTGTCGGAAGAAGCGGTGCTGGGCTTCGAATACGGTTACTCGACCGCCGAGCCGAACACGCTCGTGCTGTGGGAAGCGCAGTTCGGCGACTTCGTCAACGGCGCGCAGGTCGTGATCGACCAGTTCATCTCGTCGGGCGAAGTGAAGTGGGGCCGCGTGTCGGGTCTGACGATGCTGCTGCCGCACGGCTATGAAGGCCAGGGTCCGGAACACTCGTCGACCCGTATCGAGCGTTTCCTGCAACTGTGCGCGGATCACAACATGCAGGTCGTCCAGCCGACGACGCCGGCGCAGATCTTCCACCTGCTGCGTCGCCAGATGATCCGCCTGTTCCGCAAGCCGCTGATCGTCGCCACGCCGAAGTCGCTGCTGCGTCACAAGGAAGCGGTGTCGGACCTGTCGGAACTCGCGAAGGGTTCGTTCCAGCCGGTGCTGGGCGAAACCGACGGCGGCATCGACGCGAAGAAGGTCAAGCGCGTGCTGGCATGCTCGGGCCGCGTGTATTACGACCTCGTCGCACATCGCCGCGAAGCGAAGGCGAACGACGTCGCGATCATCCGTATCGAGCAGCTGTATCCGTTCGCGCACAAGCAGTTCGAAGCCGAAATGAAGAAGTACGAGAACGCGACTGAAGTGGTCTGGGTGCAGGACGAGCCGCAGAACCAGGGCCCCTGGTTCTACGTCGAGCACCATCTGAAGGAAGGCATGAAGGAAGGACAGAAGCTGGCATACAGCGGCCGTCCGGCTTCGGCCTCGCCGGCGGTTGGCTACTACGCGAAGCACTACGAGCAGCAGAAGGCCCTGATCGAAGGTGCTTTCGGCCGCCTGAAGAGCGCATCGATCGCGAAATAACCGACGGAAGCGAAACGGGAAGGCGCGCGGCGCTTTCCCGTCTCTTTTGGCCTGCCGGGCGCGTCGCGCGCCGCACCGGCCGAAGGAATCGCACGAACCTCGTCATTACCCAGATTAAGCATCCAGGAAAATCACATGGCTATCGTAGAAGTCAAAGTCCCCCAGCTTTCGGAGTCGGTTTCGGAAGCCACCATGCTGCAGTGGAAGAAGAAGCCGGGCGAAGCAGTCGCGCAAGACGAAATCCTGATCGAACTCGAGACCGACAAGGTCGTGCTCGAAGTGCCGGCACCGGCCGCGGGCGTGCTCGCGCAAGTGCTGCAGAACGACGGTGACACGGTGGTTGCCGATCAGCTGATCGCGACGATCGACACCGAAGCGAAGGCAGGTGCGGCCGAAGCAGCGGCGGGCGCCGCCGAAGTCAAGCCGGCAGCAGCGCCTGCCGCAGCCGCACCGGCAGCACAGCCGGTCGCCGCAACGGCATCGAGCTCGGCCGCCGCATCGCCGGCCGCATCGAAGCTGCTGGCCGAGAAGGGTCTGTCGGCAGGCGACGTCGCAGGTTCGGGCCGCGACGGCCGCGTCACGAAGGGCGACGCGCTGGCAGCAGGCAGCGCACCGAAGGCCGCTCCGGCCGCCGCACCGGCCAAGGCCGCTGCGAAGCCGTCGCTGCCGGAAGTGAAGGTGCCGGCGTCGGCGACGACCTGGCTGAACGACCGTCCGGAACAGCGCGTGCCGATGTCGCGCCTGCGTGCGCGTATCGCCGAGCGTCTGCTCGAATCGCAGCAGACCAACGCGATCCTGACGACGTTCAACGAAGTCAACATGGCTCCGGTCATGGAACTGCGCAACAAGTACAAGGACAAGTTCGAGAAGGAACATGGCGTGAAGCTCGGCTTCATGTCGTTCTTCGTGAAGGCGGCCGTGCATGCGCTGAAGAAGTTCCCGCTCGTGAACGCGTCGATCGACGGTAACGACATCGTCTACCACGGCTACTTCGACATCGGTATCGCCGTCGGTTCGCCGCGTGGCCTGGTCGTGCCGATCCTGCGCAACGCGGATCAACTGAGCCTCGCCGACATCGAGAAGAAGATCGCCGAATTCGGCCAGAAGGCGAAGGACGGCAAGCTGTCGATCGAGGAAATGACGGGCGGTACGTTCTCGATCTCGAACGGCGGCGTGTTCGGCTCGATGCTGTCGACCCCGATCATCAACCCGCCGCAGTCGGCGATCCTCGGCGTGCACGCGACCAAGGAGCGTCCGGTTGTCGAAAACGGCCAGATCGTGATCCGTCCGATCAACTATCTCGCGCTGTCGTACGACCACCGGATCATCGACGGCCGCGAAGCCGTGCTGTCGCTCGTCGCGATGAAGGATGCGCTCGAGGATCCGGCACGCCTGCTGCTCGACCTGTAAGCCGAGTTTCACCGCATTGACCCGCTCCGCACGGGCGCGCAGACGCGCGACCGTGCGGACGTACAAGTAGAAAGGATTTCCATGTCCAAGGAATTTGACGTCGTCGTGATCGGCGCCGGCCCCGGCGGCTACATCGCCGCGATCCGCGCCGCGCAGCTGGGCAAGACCGTTGCCTGTATCGAAAAGTGGAAGAACCCGGCCGGCGCGCTGAAGCTCGGCGGCACCTGCCTGAACGTGGGCTGCATCCCGTCGAAGGCGCTGCTCGCGTCGTCGGAAGAGTTCGAGAACACGTCGCATCACCTGGCCGATCACGGTATCACCGTCGATGGCGTGAAGATCGACGTCGCGAAGATGCTTGGCCGCAAGGACGCGATCGTCGAGAAGATGACGAGCGGGATCGAGTTCCTGTTCAAGAAGAACAAGATCACCTGGCTGAAGGGCCATGGCAAGTTCGCCGGCAAGACCGACGCCGGCGTGCAGATCGAAGTGAGCGGCGAGGGTGAAACCGAAGTCGTCACCGCGAAGAACGTGATCATCGCGACGGGCTCGAAGGCGCGTCACCTGCCGGGCATCCCGGTCGACAACAGAATCGTGTCGGACAACGAAGGTGCGCTGACGTTCGACTCGGTGCCGAAGAAGCTCGCCGTGATCGGCGCAGGCGTGATCGGCCTCGAACTCGGCTCGGTGTGGCGTCGCCTGGGTGCCGAAGTGACGGTGCTCGAAGCGCTGCCGGCATTCCTCGGCGCAGCCGACGAAGCGCTCGCGAAGGAAGCGGCCAAGCTGTTCAAGAAGCAGGGCCTCGACATCCATCTCGGCGTGAAGATCGGCGAAGTGAAGACGACCGCGGACGGCGTGTCGATCGCCTACACGGACAAGGACGGCAACGCGCAGACGCTCGACGCCGACCGCCTGATCGTATCGGTCGGCCGCGTGCCGAACACCGACAACCTCGGCCTCGAGGCAATCGGCCTGAAGGCGAACGAGCGCGGCTTCATCGACGTCGACGACCACTGCCGCACGGCGGTGCCGAACGTCTACGCGATCGGCGACGTGGTGCGCGGCCCGATGCTTGCGCACAAGGCGGAAGATGAAGGCGTGCTGGTCGCGGAAGTGATCGACGGCCAGAAGCCGCACATCGACTACAACTGCATTCCGTGGGTGATCTACACGTACCCGGAAATCGCGTGGGTCGGCCAGACGGAGCAGCAACTGAAGGCGGAAGGTCGCGAGATCAAGACGGGCAAGTTCCCGTTCTCGATCAACGGCCGCGCGCTCGGCATGAACGCGCCGGACGGTTTCGTGAAGATGATTGCAGACGCAAAGACCGACGAACTGCTCGGCGTGCACGTGATCGGCGCGAACGCGTCGGACCTGATCGCGGAAGCCGTGGTGGCGATGGAGTTCAAGGCGGCGTCGGAAGACATCGCCCGCATCTGCCATCCGCACCCGTCGATGTCGGAAGTGATGCGCGAAGCGGCGCTCGCCGTCGACAAGCGTTCGCTGAATAGCTGAGCGCGGTAAGCGCCAGCCGGCTCTCGGCCGGCGCAGCCGTCTCATGACGAAGGCGGGCGGGGTTTCCCGCTCGCCTTCGTTCTTTCCGGTTTGCCCGATGAACGTCACCGAATACTACACGCGCGAACTGACCACGCGCGGCTATCAGTCCGACCCCGCGCAGCGCGCCGCGGTCGATCGCCTGCAGCGCTGTTTCGACGAGTGGGTCGAATACAAGGCGCGCCGCTCGAACGCGTTCAAGAAGCTCATCATTCATCCGGACCTGCCGCGCGGCGTCTACATGTGGGGCGGTGTCGGTCGCGGCAAGAGCTTCCTGATGGACAGCTTCTACGCGGTCGTACCCGTGCAGCGCAAGACGCGCCTGCATTTCCACGAATTCATGCGCGAAGTGCACCGCGAGCTCGAGGAACTGAAAGGGCAGGCCGATCCGCTCGACGAACTTGCGCGGCGCATCGCGAAGCGCTACCGGCTGATCTGCTTCGACGAGTTCCACGTGTCGGACATTGCCGACGCGATGATCCTGTACCGTCTGCTCGATCGCCTGTTCAACAACGGCGTGCAGTTCGTGATGACGTCCAACTACGATCCCGACGACCTGTATCCGGACGGGCTGCATCGCGACCGCATGCTGCCGGCGATCGCGCTGATCAAGGAAAAGCTCGACGTGCTCAACGTCGACGCGGGTGTCGACTATCGCCAGCGCACGCTCGCGCAGGTGCAGATGTATCACACGCCGCTTGGCGCCGACGCCGATCGCGAACTGCGCCATGCGTTCGCGAAGCTCGCCGCGGTACCGGACGAAAGCCCGATCCTGCATATCGAGAAGCGCGAGCTGAAGGCGCTGCGCAAGGCGGACGGCGTCGTATGGTTCGACTTCGCGACGCTGTGCGGCGGCCCGCGATCGCAGAACGACTATCTCGAACTCGCGAGCCGCTTCCACGCGATCGTGCTGTCCGAGGTGCCGCAGATGTCGCCGCGGATGGCGTCCGAGGCGCGCCGCTTTACCTGGCTGATCGACGTGCTGTACGACCACAAGGTCAAGCTGCTGATGTCCGCGGCGGTGCCGGCGGAGCAGTTGTACGTCGAAGGCCCGATGGCGAACGAATTCGCGCGCACGGTCTCGCGTATCGTCGAGATGCAGTCGAAGGAGTATCTTGAAACGCCGCGCCGTATCGTCGATACTTCGCTGACCTGATTGCGATTCTCGGTAATTGGCGCGATTCAAACGTCAATTCCGGTCAAATCCGCGTAATCTCGGGGTATTTTCGGATTTGTCTTATATTCATTGTTGAGGTGAGCCGATATCGTTGTGTCATGGTTACCAAGGCTGGAGATGTCCATGACACCGTATCGCGATCTGACCGACCACGAGTGGCGCTGCGTCGCGCCGCTTCTGCCCGAAATGCAGCCGCGCACCGAGTTGCGCGGCCGACCGTTAGCCAATACGCGTGCCGTGCTGAACGGCGTGCTCTGGGTGATCTACAGCGGCGCAACGTGGTCCGCCATGCCGCGCCGTTACCCTTCGTATCAGACATGCCATCGCCGCTTCAAGGTATGGCACGAGACGGGCACGTTGTTGAACGTGATGCGTGAGCTCTATGGCGATTCGGGCGTGAGTCTGTGCAACGAACTGTCCACACGGATGCGCAAGCATACGCAATCGAAGGCAGCGGAGGCGCGTAGCAGCATCGCGCCCGCATGTCGTGCGCCGGGCGGCTATGCATCGGACACGTTGAAGCACGCGGCGTGATGTCCGTCGTTTGCTTCTGCGTCTGCACCAAAAGAAAATCGGCCTGACGACTTTGTCGCAGGCCGATTTTTTTATCGAGCCGCGCGTTTCAGCGCGTGCTGCGTTATTGCTGGCGTACCCAGGTCTGCGAACGGCCGAGCAGCGACACGCCGATATAACCGCGCACGACGAGCTTCTGGCCGCCATCTTCAAGCGTCATCTTGCACTTGTAGACCTTGCCGTTTTCCGGGTCGAGAATGTTGCCGCCGTCCCAGTGGTCGCCTTCCTTCTTCATCGCCTTGATGATCGTCATGCCCTTGATGAGCTGATCCTTGCGCTCGTCCGTGCAGGCGGTGCAGCGGCGATCGGGCGTATCGTTCGCGCCGAGGCCCTTGACGACCTTGCCCGACAGCGAACCGTCGCCGTCCTCGGCGATTTGCACGAGTGCCTTCGGCTGATGGGTGTTGTCGTCGATGGTCTGCCACATGCCGACGGGGTTGTCGGCTTGAGCGAACGTGGGTGCTGCGCAGGCGAGCAGTGCGCCGGCGACGGCGATTGCACGCAACGGACGGGTCAGTTGAATCATTGTCATCCTCCTTGTTTTGCATGTCGTGTTCGATTCGCCCGCACGACCGTCTGCATGGGACGGGCATGTTGCGAGCTTCGTCAGAATACGTGAAACCACGCGCCACGTTTTATAGAGGGGACTCTAATCGAAACAGCCCGCGTGACGCGAGCTGTTTGCCGACCAATCAGTTGAGCTGATACGAGAATGCGGCGTTGATGCGCGGGCTGCGCGACGCGCTTTCGACCGGCGCGTCGCCAATCGGTTTTGCGACGTTCAGGTCGAGACTGTAGTAACGGCTGTCCGTGAACCGCACGCCGATGCCGACCGACGACATGCGGTTCGGCGACGGCGTGCCCGCGTGCAGGTACACGCGCGCCATGTCATACGCGATGTACGGCGTGACGGATTTCATATATGTCCAGCCCGGCGAGAAGCCGCGGTTGACCTCGAGCGACATCCCCCAGCCCGAGTCGCCCGACGTTTCGCCTGGCTGGTAGCCGAGCGCGTAGCGGGTCGATCCGAACGAGATCTGTTCGGACGTCGGCAGCGAGTCGGGGCTGTATTGCCCGGTCAGCGAAACCGACGTGCCGATCCGGAACGGCCATTCGTTCGTTTGCGTGAAGGTCGCGCCGGTGCGGACGAAGGTCAGCGAAATCGGGCTGTCCACCGAGGTCGTCGTCGTGCCGACGGTCACGTCCTGCGCTTTCGACGCGCCGAGGATGTTGAACCCCTTCGCGACGTTGACGCTCAGCTTCTGAACCTGTTTCGGCGAAACGCTCGTGTAGTCGAGCTGCATCTGCAGCACGCGGACCTGCGAGCGCGTGTCGATGGAGTTGCCGGTGATCTTGTTCTGGTAACGGTCTTCGTTGTGCGATGCATAACCCGACACGGTGCCGAGCAGACTGCGCTGGTTGTTTAGCAGCAACGGATAGGATGCCGAAAGACCGAGCTTCTCGTTTTTGACGGTGCGTTCGACATATGACGGTAGCCCCGGGTTGTCGGTCGGCTTGCCGCGATAGGTGCTCGCGTCGAGGCGTGTGATCAGGCCGCTGCTGCCGACGGGTACCGCGCCGCTGAACGCGAAGTAGGTCTGCTTGTCACGCCCCGGCGGCGCCAGCGCGGAGATGCTCAGTTGCTCGCCGAACGACGTCAGGCCGTTTTCGGTCGCGGTGATGAGACCCTGGACGCCCGGGTGATTGAAGTCGATACCGGTGCTGACGTTGAACGGCTTGCGGTCGACCGCGAGTTCGAGTGTCGTGGCCCCGTCGGTGGTTTGCGGCGGCGGCACGTTCGCTTTTACCGTGAGGCCGGGCAGCAGGCCGAACGTATTCACGTAGCGCTCGAACGTCGCGCGGCGCAGCGGGCGATCTGCAGTGATATGCGCGGCGATCGCGCGAATCTTCGGTTCCATTGCGCCGGGCTTGCCGGTGACCTTGACGTCCGACACATAGCCTTCGACGACCGTGATTCGCACGACGCCGTTCTCGAACGTCTGCGCGGGAACGAACGCGAACGACAGCGCGTAGCCGCGATCCTGGTACAGCTTCGTCACGCCATTGGCGGTTTCGATCAACTCGCCGATCGTGATGTCCTTGCCGACGAGGGGCGTGAAGCGACGCGAGATTTCCTCGAACGGTACCGACTTCACGCCTTCGACCTGGAACGTCGTCGGCGTCAGGTGTCGCGACAGCAGTTCCTGCAATTGCGGCGCCTGGGGCGCGACCTGCACGGTGACGTTCGGGCCCGTCTTCGGTGCGTTGATCTGGGGCAGGGAGTCGAGCGGGTTACCTCCGACGCGCGTTTGTGCGTGTGCCGTGCCTGCTGCCGCGATGGCGAGCAGCATCATCCATCTGTCGAGTCTGGATTTCATTGTTCTTCCTCGTAGGCCTTGCTTTTCATCTTCTTTCTAATGCTGTCGCGCGACACCAGGGTGTCGCGCGACGCGTGCCGCTATGCCGGGTGTATTTGTACGGCCGCGCCGTTCGCTCCGGCTGCGAAGGTGCGACCGTCGTCCTTATTTGCCAACGCTACCCAGCGTGCCCAGCAACCCCGTTACCGGTGCGAGCAGCCCCGTCGAACCGCCACCCGACGATGCCGTACCCGACACGCCGCCGACCAGCGACGTGACCGGTGCGAGCGGGCTCGAGCCCCCGGACCCTGCTGCACCGCCGACTGCTCCGGTGACAGTATTCAGCAAACCGGTGACAGGCGCGAGAGGGTTTGCACTGCCTGCGCCGCCCGTTGCGCCGCCGAGCGTGCCCGTGACCGTCGATACGAGATTCGTGATCGGAGCGAGCGGGCCGCTGCTCGTGCCGCCCGTTGCGCCGCCGACTGCACCCGTGAGCGAGCCGAGCGGCGTCGAGCCCAGACCCGACAGCAGGCCGCCGAGCGGGTTCGTCGAACCGGAGCTCGACGACGTGCCGTTCTGGACGCCAGCTGTCGAGCCGCCGACGAGGCTCGTGATCAGACCGGGGATCGGTGCTGCACCGTTCGGGCCGTTCGGGTTGACGAGACCACCCGCGTTGGTGACGGTGTTGCCGACCGCGGTCACGAGTTGACCGACATCGCCGACGAGCGGTTGGTTCGACGTGCTACCGACCTGCTTGCCGGCCGAGCTGATCGCGCCGCCGATCTGGCCGAGCAGGCCCGAGACGGGTTGGCCGAGGCCGGTCGTCGTGCCGACCTGTTGCGTGACCTGGCCGGCGGTGATCACGAGCGGCGTGATCACCGAGCTGAGCGGCTGCGTGACCTGCTGCACGGCACCCGACGACAGCGTCGAACCGATCGTCGTGCCGGCGGCCGTCAGGCCGTTGGCGACCGTGTCGAGCACGGTGCCGACCGGGGTCGTGACGGGAGCGAGCGGCGCGAGCGGGCCCGTGCCGAGCGCCTTGACCGTCGAACTCAGGCCGGACACCGTGTTGCTCGTCGCGCCGACGACATTGCCCAGACCGGCAACCGTCGTGCCGACCGGATCCTTCGTCGAGCCGATCTGTCCCAGCCCGTTGCTCACCGCATCGGCGGCTGCGCCGACGATCGTGCCGGTGCTGGCGACCGTGCTGCCGACACCCTTCGTTACGCCGTCGCCGAGGCCCGGCAGGCTGATGTTGCCGACCGTGCTGCCGAGGTCGGTGGCCGTCTGGCCGACCGTGCTGACGACACCCTTGGTGCCGGTGGTGGTCGTGCCGCTGGTGCCGCTCGTGCCGGACGTACCGCTCGTGCCGCTGGACGAGCCGCCATTGTTGCTGGTCGGCGGCGAGCTGACGCCGCCGCCGCCGCAGGCGGCCAGCAGGCAGGCTGCGGCGAAAGCGGTGAGGGGCATGCGCCACTGGCGCAGGGTGGCCGTCGTGAGAGAACGTTGCTGGGACATGGTGAACTCCTCGCTGTCTTGTCGATGAATGGATATCGGTTTATTTGCCGTGCGTGCCGCCGAGCAGGCCGCCGATCAGCGACGTGACAGGCGCGAGCAGATTCGACGACGAGCCCGAACTCGTGACGGCGCCCGTGCCGCCGGTCAATGCCGGTGCACCGACCGTGCTGGTGACCGTGGACACCGCGTTCGTCACCGGTGCGAGCGGGCTGCTGCCGCCTGCGCCGCCCGTCGCGCCGCCAAGTGCGCCCGTGACTGCGCCGAGGAGACCCGTGACCGGCGCGAGCGGGCCGCCGCTCGTGCCGCCCGTTGCACCGCCGAGCGCGCCCGTGATCGTCGAAACGAGGCCCGTGACCGGCGCGAGCGGGCTGCCGCTGCCGCCCGTTGCGCCGCCGAGAGCGCCGGTGACCGTGGAGACGAGGCCGGTGACCGGTGCAAGCGGGCCGCTGCCGCCACCCGTTGCGCCACCGAGAGCGCCGGTGACCGTGGAGACGAGACCGGTGACCGGGGCGAGTGGGCCGCTGCCGCCACCCGTTGCGCCGCCGAGTGCGCCGGTCACCGTCGAGACGAGGCCAGTGAGCGGTGCGAGCGGGTTGGTCACGCCACCGGTGCCGCCCGTGAGCAGGCCGCCGACGGCCTTCACGGTGTTGCCGGTCGACGAGACGGTGTTGCCGAGGCCCGTCGTGACAGGGTTGCCGCCCGTCGATGCGAGCAGTGCGCCGGCCTGGTTCAGGCCGTTGCCGACCGTGCCGAGCAGCGTGTTGACGGGCGCGCCGAGGCCGGTCGCCGTGCCGATCGTCTGGGTCGTCTGGCCGACCATCGTCGTGATCGGCGTGATGGCCGAGCTGACCGTCTGCGTGACCTGCTGGATCGGGCCGGTCGACAGCGCGTTGGTGAGGGTGGTGCCGCCGTTCGACACGGCGCCGCCGAGTGTCGACACGAGGCCGCCGACGGCACCCGTGACCGGTGCGAGCGGCGACAACGGGCCGCTGCCGAGACTCGTAACCAGGTTGCCGGTCTGCGTGACTGCGCCGCCGAGCTGGTTGACCACGCCGCCCGTGCTGGCAACCGTGGTGCCGATCGGATCCTTCGTCGCGCCGAGCTGGCCGAGACCATTGCCGAGGCCGTTGCCGAGCGCGGTGACTGCGCCGCCGACGCTCTGCACGATGCCGCCCGCGGCTTGCGTGGTGGCCGGGTTGACGCCCGGCAGCGATTGGTTGGCGATGACGGAGCCGAGACCCGAGACGGTTCCGCCGACACCCGTGACGAGATTGCTGCCGCTTGCGAGGACACTCCCTACCGCGTTCGACGACACACCCGAGGTGCCGCTCGTACCGCTGGTCGTTCCGCTCGTCGAGCCGCTGGTACTGCCGCTCGTCGAACCGCTCGTGCTGCCGCTGGTCGATCCGCTGGTGCTGCCCGACGTGCTGCCGCTCGTTGAACCCGACGTGCCGCCGGAGGTGCCGCCACCCGACGTCGAGATCGAATCGCCGCCGCCCGAGCTCGAGCCGCCGCTGCCCAGACCCTGGCTGATGGAACCGGAGCCGCCGCACGCGGAGAGGGAAAGCATGGCTGCAACGGTGGCCGCGATCAGAGTCGTCCGGAACACGCCATGAGGGATAACCTTAATGTCCATGTTGTCCTCGCATTAAAAATGTGTTGTGAACTGCCGTTGTGTTGAGTGCCGCGAGGACTACTCTGCAACTGTCGTGCCATTTCGATGGCCGACGGTTCGACAACAGGTTTTAAACGAGGCAATTCCTTGTCGGGAAAGGAACTTCTGGGAATTGAAAGATTGTTGAATCTGTTTAAGCGCAGATGAATGAGAACGGTTTCGGCCGTTTCGTAACGTAACGTCACAACATTGGCGTTACGCGTGCGACGTAACGTGGGGCCCACGCAGGCTTGGTGGACGAGGCAATTGTTTTACTGGTGGATTAGGTGTGTACATCTAACCTATCGTAAATCCTATGTGTAAGACCTACCGAAACGCCGTACAAATACGTCGTGCTCA
Source organism: Burkholderia sp. NFPP32 (assembly GCF_900119325.1). NCBI lineage: Bacteria > Pseudomonadati > Pseudomonadota > Betaproteobacteria > Burkholderiales > Burkholderiaceae > Burkholderia > Burkholderia sp. NFPP32. Next base: position 58,592 of record NZ_FPJP01000014.1, read on the forward strand.
CGGTCATTTTTTCGATCCGAGTGGTTAAAAGAGGTTGGAACTTAAATGGGATCGGATATAGAATCCGGAGCAGATGTAAGCAAATGTACGGTTCGGTACACAACGTTCGAGGAGGATTGCTATCGCGAATGTTAATTTGCATCAAATCGTGAGACATGCCCCTCGGGGCGACCTATAAAGAAAGCGCACCCGGTTGTCGTCGCAAAAGATGTGGCGAACAGCGCGGGGCAATGGCCAGATATGCAGGGATGTATACGTATAAAAGGCCAAAGAACGTAAATACAGGCACGAGGAATAAAATGAAAGCAATCATCAAGCGTTTCCTTAAGGAAAACAACGGGGTCACCGCGATCGAGTACGGTCTTATCGCGGGTCTTATCGCTGTCGCGATCGTTGCTGGAGTAACGTCGATCGGCGACAGTCTCGGGAACATGTTCACCAAACTCGGTACCTGCGTGACCACGCGTACGGCTTCCGCCTGTTCGTCTACCACGATTTGGGGTTCCTGACCGCATCCGTAAATAATTAGAACGGCGCACATTTTGTGAAAGCTGTTTTGGGTCGGTAGCGAGCGGATTGCCTCGGCATCCGCTCGCTACCGACATTTGCGGCGGGCTGTGGCGCGATGGCACATCTTATTTTCAGCGGGGCATTCCTGGTTTGGGCGACGTTCGTCACGGCCAGCGATATCCGTTTTCGACGCATTTCGAATTCGCTCGCCCTGACCGGGCTGGTCATCGGGTTCGGGGGCGCGTTTTTCAACGCGAATCCATTCGGGATCTCGCTGTTCCAGGCAATGCTCGGCATGCTGGCCGGGCTGGTCGGCCTTTTCCCCTTTTTCATGCTGCGCCTGATGGGTGCGGCAGACGTAAAGATATTCGCCGTGCTCGGTGCATGGTGCGGTGCGCACGCGCTGCTCTGGCTCTGGGTTGCCGCGAGCCTTGCTGCCGGCGTTCATGCAGTCGTCCTAATTCTGCTGTCGCGCACGTCGCTCGGCACATTGTGGCGCCGCGGAGAACCCGCGCTGGCGCTCGGCAAATATCGGGCGACGCCCTATGCGGCATGTCTCGCGATACCGGCTGCCGCGTGGCTTGTCTATGTGGTTGCAACGGAGGGCGTGCGATGAAGCGACCGAGGCAGCCACGGGGATGCCGGAGGCAGCGTGGGGCCACAGCGGTCGAATTCGCAATCGTTTTTCCGCTGTTCTTCATGATTCTCTACGCAATCCTCAGTTTCGGGATGATCTTCGTCATTCAGCAAAGCTTGACGCTGGCAGCCAGCGAAGGCGCGCGTGCGGGCTTGAATTACGCACCGACCCTGGCCGCGCGTGTGACGAACGCTACGACCGCCGCACAGAATGTCTTGGGCTGGTTGAATGTCAGCCCACCGCAGGTGGCTGCGCCACAGTGCAGTTACGACACGACGAATCCGCCGACGCTGTATTGCCTGACGGTCACGGTGAGCTACTCGCCGGAAGCGTGGGTCACGACCATGCCATTCCTGGGGACCATCATCACCAAGCCGTTGACGGGTACGGCAGTCGTGCAGATCCCGCAGTCCATCCTGTGAGAGGGGCATCGTGACGCGACAGGTCCGCGAGCACATGAATCGAGCAACAGGAAAAACTTACTCGGACTTTTATTCCGGCATCCATACCAAAACATGGCCAACAACCTAACCAAGATCATCGCGGGGCTGCTGATTGCGATCGCTGTTCTGCTCGGAATCTATGCGTGGATGCTCGGGCGTAGTTCGCCGGCTCCGGTGCCGGCGCAGCAGATCGCGGTGGCAAATCCGGTGCCGGTCGTGATCGCGGCGCGCACGTTGCCGGCGGGTCAGCCGATTACCGCCGACGCGTTGAAGGTTCAACCGACCGCGCCGATGCCGGTCGGTGCGTTCGGCAATCCGGGCGAGCTCGTCGGCCGTGTGCCGACGCGGGACATTCCAGTTTCGTCGCCGGTTGTCTCGGGCGCATTGGTGTCGGGCCTCGCCGAGGACGTGCAGCCAGGCGAGCGCGCGATCGCGGTTCGCGTCGACGAGACCAACGCGGTCGGCAACCGGCTGCGTCCTGGCAATTTCGTCGACGTATTCCTGAACCTTAAACGCGAGGCCAGTTCGTCGATGTTCGACGGGGAAATCTCGCAGACGCAGGCACGACTGCTGTTGTCGAAGGTGCGTGTGCTTTCATTCGGCGATGCGACGTCCGAACGCGACAGCGGCAACAGCACGAACGGCAATAACGGCCAGCCGTCGAATGTGCGCATCGCGGTGCTTGCGGTGCCGACCGCGCAGGTTGATGCACTAACACTCGGTGAGGCGAGCGGCCGGTTGACACTCGCATTGCGCAACCCGCGCGACGACGAGCTTGCGATGCAGACGGTTGCGGTGCGCACGGACAACAAGCTGTCGCCGTCGGGGCTCGCGGCAGCAGGCATTTCGCTGCAGCAACTGTCCGGCACGCAGCGCAATGCGGTGGCCAACGTGAACGTGCCGCCGCTGCCGTCGCGCCTGCCGCCGTCGGTGCGGCCGGGCGGTGGCGGTATCGAGGTGATTCGCGGCGGCCGGTCGGAAACGGTTGCTTATTGAAAGGCATCGACGGTCATCGATATCAGCGACGACAAGTAAAAGGCCGAGAGACGGTCCAACGAACAATGAAAAACACACTGATTGCATTCGCGATTGCTATCTGGACCATGACATTTGCATCGCTCGCCAGCGCGAGCGGCACGATCGAACTCGCCGTTGGCACGCAACGGCAGATTTCGGCCGGCCGCGCGCTGCAGCGTGTTGCGGTCGGCGATCCGGCGGTCGCCGACGTGCTGATCATGAAAGGCAGCCGTTCCGGATCGGTGCTGCTGATCGCGAAGGCGCCGGGTGCGACGAACGTGATGCTGTGGGAGCGCGGCCGCGACGAGCCTACGGTCTGGAATGTCGAAGTCGTCGATGCGTCCGCGCATGCGGTGCTCGACGGCTCCACGCCGCGCGTGAACGCGTACGGCGGAACGGCGGTGCTGCGGGGAGCGTCGACTTCGCTCGATGCGCACGACCGCGCAGTCGCGGTCGGCAAGAACATGAGCGCGAAAGGGAGCATGATCGATCGCTCGACGATCGCCGGCAAGAATGTCGTGCAGGTCGATGTGCGCGTCGTCGAATTCAGCCGCTCGGTGCTCAAGCAGGTTGGCTTCAACTTCTTCAAGCAAAGCAACGGGTTCTCGTTCGGCTCGTTCTCGCCGGGCGGTGTGCAGTCATATAACGGCGGATCGGGCCCCGGTACTGCCGGGTACATTCCGACGCTCGGTGCGCCCGTAGCGTCGGCCTTCAATCTGGTCGTGAACGCAGCCGGGCGCGGGATCTTCGCCGACCTGTCGTTGCTCGAGGCCAACAATCTTGCTCGTGTGCTCGCGGAGCCGACGCTCGTCGCGCTGTCCGGGCAGAGCGCGAGCTTCCTCGCGGGCGGTGAGATTCCCGTACCGTCGCCGCAAGGGCTCGGCTCGACGGCGATCCAGTGGAAGCAATACGGAGTCGGACTCTCGCTGACGCCGACGGTGCTGAGCCCGCAGCGGATCGCGCTGAAGGTCGCGCCCGAGTCGAGCCAGCTCGATTTCGTGAACAGCGTGACGATCAGCGGCGTCGCGGTGCCGGGTATCACGACCCGCCGTGCGGATACGACGGTCGAGCTCGGTGACGGCGAGAGCTTCGTGATCGGCGGCCTGATCGATCGCCAGACGATGTCGAACGTGAGCAAGGTGCCGTTGCTCGGCGATCTGCCGATCATCGGCACGTTCTTCAAGAATCTGAACTATCAGCAGAATGACAAAGAGCTGCTGATCATCGTGACGCCGCATCTCGTTGCGCCTATCGCGAAGGGGGCGGTGCTGCCTGCAACGCCTGGTGAGCTGTCCGAACAGCGCAACGGGCCGGTCTGGCAGTCGTATCTGGGCGGCGCCGCATCGCCGGACGCTGCACCGGGGTTTTCGAAATGAGTGCGAAGCATCGCGCGTCGCGGTGCATCGGCACGCCTTGCTTAATCGGGGGTGTTCAACATGAACGCGCGAATCCAATCATTGTGTGAACCCGCCGTGACCGACTATTTCATTTGCGCATCGCAACAGGAGGCACACGTCCGCTGGCTGGCCGATACGCTCGCGTCGGCCGGTGCGGTCGAGGCCGCATCGCTCGAGCCGGGCATGCTTGCACAGCGCATCACGGGCCTCAATCCGGCGCTCGTCTTCATTGATTTCTCGGACGGCAGCACGGCAGCGAGCATTGCCGCCGCCGCAGTCCGTGCTACGCATCCGGGGTTGCCGATCGTCGCGCTCGGTTCGCTCGCACGGCCGGAGAGCACGCTCGCCGCATTGCGCGCCGGCGTTCGCGATTTCATCGACGTGTCGGCACCGGCCGAGGAGGCGTTGCGCACGACGCGCGGGCTGCTTGCGAACGTCGCCGAGCCGGCGAGCCGCCACGGCAAGCTCGTCGCGTTGCTCGGTGCGCGTGCCGGCATGGGCGTGAGTACGCTCGCGGCGAATCTCGCCGTATGGCTGCAGAAGCGGGCGGTGAGCCCGGGGGCGGGCGGCGCGCCGAATGGGGGCACCCCGGCCGGCCGCCAGACCGCGCTCGTCGACCTGGGACTGCCGGCAGGCGATGGCGCGCTGTTCCTGAATACCCGTTGCGAATTCCATTTCATCGATGCGGTTCACAACCTGCGCCGTATCGACCGGACCTTCGTGAATACTGCGCTGACCCGGCATGAGAGCGGCGTCGCATTGACGACGCTGCCGGCCGACCTCGGCGGGCTGCGCGACGTCTCATACGCGTCGTGTGCTGGTTTGCTGAACCGGTTTCGCGCATTCTTCGATCAGCAGATCGTCGATCTCGGCGGTTTTTCGAACCGCGAGTTCGTCGCCCAGATCACGAGCTCGGCCGATGAAGCGTGGCTCGTCTGCGATCAGGGTGTCGCGTCGATCGTGTCGGCAGCCGATCTGCTTACCGGGCTGCGCGACGCGGGCGTCGATACCGATCGTGTACGGCTCGTCGTCAACCAGTACGACCCTGCCCTCGACCTGACGCCCGCGCAGATCGCGGAACGCCTCGGCCTGTCGCTGGTCGGCACCTTGCCGTCGCGCCGCGTCGCGATCGGCCGTGCGGCGAACCAGGGCCGGCTCATCGTCGATATGGCGGAGCGCGATCCGTACGTGCGCGCGCTCGAGTCTCTCGCCGCGCGGCTGCCAGGCGTGTCGGTCAGATTGGCGGCACCGCGTTCTGCATCCGGCCTGTCCGCGCTGAAGCGTTTCATTCAACCCTCGTCCAAGCGGTCGTAAGCGATGGCACACGACATTCAATTTGCCGACGGCGCAGCGCCGTTCTCCCAGACGCAGCAATTCCACGACATCAAGAATGCCGCGCACGAGCACTTGCTGACGCGCATCGAAGAACTGGGCGCCGAGTTCGGCCGATGGTCCCGCCAGGCGATCAACCAGTTCGTCGATCTCGAGATCGACAGCTTCGTGCGACTGCGCCGCATTCCGCTCAACGAGAACGAGGTGCGTGCGATCGCGGAGGCGCTGACGAAGGAGCTCGCGGGCTTCGGGCCGATCGAGGACCTGCTCGCGGACCCGGCCGTCGAGGACATCCTGATCAACGGCTACAACGACGTGTATGTATCGCGTCACGGGATCCTCGCGAGGCTGCCGGTGCGTTTCACCGACAACGCGCACCTGCTGCGGATCGTGCGGCGCATCCTCGCGCCGATCGGCCGCCGCCTCGACGAGTCGAATCCGATGGTCGATGCGCGGCTGCCCGATGGCGGCCGTGTGAACGTCGTGATCGAGCCGCTGTCGATCGACGGCCCGGTCGTATCGATCCGGAAATTCCGCAAGGATCCGCTGAAGCCGTCCGACCTGCTCGGCAACGGGACCTTTAACGAAGAGATCAACACGCTGCTCCAGGCGGCGGTCGAGGCGCGCTGCAACATTCTCGTGTCGGGCGGCACGAGTTCCGGCAAGACGTCGCTGCTCAACGCGCTGGCGTTCCACATTCCCGAGATCGAGCGTGTCGTGACGATCGAGGATACGGCGGAGTTGTCGCTGAACCACCCGCACGTCGTGCGGCTCGAGAGCCGGCCGGGCGGCTTCGACGGCACCGGCGTCGTGTCGATTCGCGACCTGCTGCGCAATACGCTGCGGATGCGCCCGGACCGGATCATCGTCGGCGAAGTGCGCGGCGGTGAAGTGCTGGAAATGCTGCAGGCGATGAACACCGGTCACGACGGTTCGATGGGCACCGTGCATGCGAGTTCGCCGCGCGAGTGCTTGTACCGTCTCGAGATGCTTGCGGGCTTCGCGGGCTTCCAGGGCACCGAGTCGAGCCTGCGCCGGCAGATCGCGAACGCGATCGACTTCATCGTGCAGATCGGGCGCCTGTCGAACGGGCGGCGGCGGATCCTGTCGATCACCGAAGTGACGGGGTTGTCCGACAACATTATCGCGACGCAGGAGCTTTACCGCTACGAAGCGCGCGTGACGCCGGAGGGCGAGGAGGTCGACCACTGGGAAACGCTGGGCATTCATCCGCATTCGCCGAAGCTTGCGCGCTTCCGCCAGACGCTGACGAGCGGTGGGTTCGGTGATGGCGGGTTTGGCGGCGGCTTCGGCGGCGGCGGGTTCGGTCGCGGCGGCGGGGGCTTCAATGTATAGCGCAATGGTGTGGGTGCTGGCGTGCGCGATGCTGTGTGTCGCGGCGGCGATGATGCTGTGGCGTTACGCGGAGACCCGGCGCGTGCGAACCGACGCGAAGCGCTTCATCGACAGCCGGCTCGAACCCGGCGCGCGTGCCGGCGTCGCTGCGCAGGCGGCACGGCAGTCCGCGGCAGGTGCTGCGCGTGCCGTGGCGCAGCCGGGCGCGGCACGGAATGTATCGTCCGACGCATTTTGGGCGCATTGGTATGCGACGGCATCCGAGTATCTGGCGAACCTCGCGAGTCGCGCCGGGATCGAGGATGCACGCGGCAAGACGCTCGTCGCGCTTGCCGTGCTGGTTGTTGGCGCGGCGTTCGCGGGCAGTCGCGGCGGCGCGCTTGCGTGCTTCGCGGCGCTTGCGTGCGGCAGTTCGATGCTCGGCGTCTGGCTCGCGTCGCGAATTCAGCGGCGCAGACTGAAGATCGTCCGGCAGATCCCGTCGTTCCTGGACGGGATCGTGCGTCTCGTGACGCTCGGCAACAGCGTGCCGGCGGCCTTCCAGTCGGCGCTGCTGACGACCGAGGAGCCGCTGCGCGGCTGTCTCGATCTCGTGTCGCGGATGCTGCGCGGCGGTATCGAGATCGACCGCGCAATGATGCATATCGCGAAGATCTACCGGACCGAAGAGTTCGAACTCGTGGGCTCGGTGCTGCGTTTGTCCGTCAAATATGGTGGCCGTGCGGACGTAATGCTCGAACGGATGGCCGTGTTCATGCGCGATCTGGAGCAGGCCGAGCGGGAATTGACCGCGATGTCGTCGGAGACGCGGCTGTCGGCGTTCGTCCTCGTCATGCTGCCGATCGCAATCGGCAGCTTTGTCGTGATGACTAACCCAAAGTATCTGCACGGGATGTGGAACGATCCGAGTGGGCGAACGCTCCTCATGATCGCGTTCCTGATGCAATTGACCGGCAGCGTATGGCTGTATCGAATGGCTCGGCTCAGGTGATGCGATGACAGCGACTCAAATCGGAGCGATTGCGTTGGCGGTGGGCGCGCTCGGGGTGCTGCTGCTCGGCATGGTCGCCATGCTGCGCGCAAGTGCCGCGACGCGTGCCGAACGTGCGCTGGTCGATGCGCTGGACCGGCGCATGGCCGCGCTCGAAGCAGCGAAAGCGCGAACCGCGCCGGATGGCGAGGCGCCTGCGAAGCCCGACGTACGTGGCGGGCAGCGCGTCGAACGTTTTCTCGACAGGCTGTCGGCGGCGGGCGTGCGCTGGCTCGATACCGGGCTCGGCAAATACGTTGTCGCGGAAGAGGATCGCCGCCTGCTCGAGCAATGCGGCTATGTCGACGTGCGCACTCGCGGGCTATTCCTGAGCGCGCGGGTCGCATGCGGGATCGGGCTGCCGCTGCTGTTCGCGATCTTCGCGAGCGGGCGCATGAAGGGCGGTATCTGGATGGTCGGCATGTTCGTCGCCTTCGGGCTCGGCTTCATGTTGCCGAAGCTCTATGTGCAGCGCCGTGCGGCGGCGCGGCGGCAGAGCGTGGTCGACGAACTGCCGTTGCTCGTTGACATGCTGCGCTTGCTGCAAGGCGTCGGACTGTCGCTGGATCAGAGCCTGCAGGTTGTGACGAACGATTTTCGCGGGATGTTGCCGGTGCTGTCGTCGGAGGTGGGAATCGCGCAGCGCCAGTTCGCTGCGGGCCGCACGCGCGAGCAGTCGCTGCAGCGGTTGTCCGTCGGATTCGACAACGAGGATTTGCGCGCGATCGTGCGATTGATGATCCAGGTCGACAAGCATGGCGGCGCGGTGCAGGAGCCGCTCAAGCAGTTCGGGGACCGGCTGCGCGAAACGCGCCGGGCCATGCTGCGCGAGCGGATCGGCCGGTTAACCGTGAAGATGACCGGTGTAATGGTGCTGACGCTGTTGCCCGCGCTGTTGATCGTGACGGCCGGGCCCGGCATGTTGGCGGTGATGCACGCGTTGTCGAAGCATCATTGAAGGACGGAAGGAAAGACGATGAAGCGGATCGGCGGAATGGCGATACGGGCGGGTGCGGTAGCGGCGGTTCTGCTGCTGGGCGCGTGCGCGACCAAGGACAGCGGTTATGGCGTGAACGCGCAGACGGAGCGCGCGGCGCTGATACAGGCGGCCGACCAGAAGCAGGCCGTGCCGGATACGCCGGGCATGTACCTCGGCCTGATCCAGCGGATGCAGTCGCAGGGGCTCTATTACGCGTCGCTCGCGCACATCGACGCGTACGACAAGACCTACGGCATCGTGCCGGAGTCGATCCTGCTGCGTGCGGACGCGCTGCGGATGACCGACCAGCCGGCCGCGAGCGCGGCCGCCTATACGCAGTTGCTGAAGACGCCGCTCGCGGCGCGCGGTTATCGCGGGCTGGGACTGCTCGCGGGCGCGGCAGGCGATTTCGACCGCGCGGCGCAGACACTGACGCAGGCGTCGGAACTGGCGCCGACCGATGCATCGATGCTGTCCGATCTCGCATACGCGAAGCTGCGCAGCGGCGATGTTGTCGGAGCGCGCGTGCCTTTGATGAAGGCGGCCGAACTGGATCAGCGCAATCCGAAAATCGTCAGCAATCTCGTGCTTTACCTGTTTGCAGCAGGGCGTACGCAGGACGCGCAGAGGCTGATGAACCAGCAGCACCTGCCGGCGGATATCCGCAAGGACATCGTTAGCGATGCAGCGAAGATTACGGCGGCGGCGCGTGCGCAGCAACGCGCGGTTGCGATGCCGCCGGTCGTGTCACGGCGCGGTACCACCGCGCCGATCACGCCGATGGCGAACAATTTTGGCTACGATCAGACCGTGCCGCTCCTGCAACGGTTTGCACAATGAACAGGCATCGGGGAACGACATGAACGACAACAAAAATCATCGAAGCGTACACGCGCACCGGGCCGCGGTGCTGACCGCGATCGTTTGCATGGTGGTTGGTTCCGCCGCGGCATACGGTCAAGAGGCCGTAACAGCGGGCGCGGCCGACGTCGGCCGCTCGACAAGAGACTGGCTCACGATGCAACGCGACAATCGCGCGGCGGCACCGACGCAGCCGATGCTTGGCGACGTCGCGTCGCTCGTCTACCAGCGCTATCTCGATTCGTTCAAGAACAAGATCCCGAGTTCAATGAGTCCGCAGCTCGGTTCCGCCAGCGGCATGTCGGGCGGTGGTCAGGGCATGCAGTAAGCGGGACGGCGATGCACGCAGATCAATCACACGTAGCGCGGCGGCGCCGCGCTGCCGGCGGTCCGGGGCGCCAGCGCGGCGCCGTTGCGGTCATGGCCGCGATCTGGGTGTCGGTCGCATTCATCATGCTGGCTGCGATCGACATCGGCCATTTCTATTCCGAACGGCGCAGCATGCAGGCGGCTGCCGATTTGGCCGCGCTTTCGGCGGTGTCGCAAATTACCGCTGATTCGACCTGCACGACAGCGACAACTGCAGCCAATCGAATCGCGAATCCAGCGGCGAATCCACTGCCGGCCAACTCGACCGTTTCCGTGACGTGCGGTGTCTGGACCGCACCTCAAGGCAGCGGCAATCCGCTGTTTACGCCGACCTCTGGAGCAGCAACCAACGGTCAATGCGCCGGCTTGTCACCCGGAACGATCAACGGTCAATCGGTCAATGCCGTATGCGTGACGGTTTCCGAGCCAGTCTCGGGCATTTTCCGCGGCGGGGTAACCATCGACGCGTCGGCCATTGCCAAGAGCGTGCCAACCGATACCTTTACGCTGACCACGTCGCTGGCAGCGCTGAATGGCGGACTGGCCAATCAGTTGCTCCAGGCGCTGACGGGGTCGCCCAATTCACTGAGTCTGCAGGCTGTCGATTATCAGGGGCTCGCGCAAGTCAACCTGAAACTGGCCGGCATTCTCGCCAATCTGCCGGTCGGTACCAGCACGTCCGTATTGAACGGCAACGTGACGCTCGGCCAACTGGCCAATGCGACGTTGCAGGCGGCGACGCAGCAGAATGTGGCTGCGGCGAATCTGAACGTTCTGAATGCGCTCGTCGTCGCGCTTTGCTCGAACAGCATCTGTGGCGGGCCGCAGATCGCGCTCGGCCAGTTGGTTTCCGCCGCAACCGCTACGGGAACTTCCGCCGTCAACACCAGCGTCAATGCGCTCGGATTGTTGTCGACGGCATTGCAGATCGCGAACGGCACGAATTCGGTGAGCATTCCCAGTGTCACGGTCCAGACACCTACTTTGCTCGCACCGTTACTCAACGTGACCGTGTCGGGTTCCGTCAAGTTGGGGGCGAATCCGCCGTCCACCGCGAGCGGTCCGCCCGGACCGGCGAATTGCGGGACGTCCGATTGCACGACCAACACGTCGACCGCGCAGGGGAACGTGTTCCTCAATACGTCGATCTCGCTGCTGTCGACGTGCTCCAACGGCTCGCTGGTCTTTCCTGGCGGCAGTTGTCCATCGGGCAATGCGACGCCGCTTGCAGCGGTGCAATTGCCGATCACCGCTTATGTCGCGCCGGCGAAGGCGGGCCTGATGTCCGTCACCTGCACCGCGGGCGGCACGAAAAGCGCGCAGGTAAACGTGCAGACCGGGGTAGTGGCCGTCTACATCGGCGGCGCGGCGAATACGCCGATCAATCTCAATGCGCCCAGCGGTTATGTTCCCGACGGCAGCGCTGCACCGATTACGTTGGTGTCCGTCAACCTGCAGAGCCTGCTCAACCTGTTGAACCTCGGCGGTCTGGTTTCCGGACTGACGACGTTGGTCAAAACCCTGACGTTAGGAATCGTCGACCTGACCGATATCTCGATCAACATCAACCTGTTGCCCGGACAGCTGACGGTTCCCGTCGCCAACCAAAGTCCGACGCCGTTGGTGTTCACATACCCCGGGCCCGGGTCGTCCGCTTCGCCGAACCCGGCGTCGCCGTACATGCTGAGCACGGGAACGGATCAGTTCCTGTCGCCCGCTGTTCAAGGTATCTTGAACAGCGGCCTGTCGTTGAAACTATCGACGAGCAGCGGTTTGCTGTCGTGGCTGGGCGACATAGTGAATCCCATACTGGGCGTCGTGACCGGGCCGATCTTGTCCGCGCTGGCGACCACACTCGTTCCGCTACTCCTGCAACCGATCGATTCGCTGCTGACCTCGGTCACGGGCCTGCTCGGTTTGAGCCTGGGGAACGCCTATGTCACGAACACACCGGACTCGATCAAATGCGGCAATCCCATGCTGGTTCAATAAATGCCTGAACGTTCCGTTATCGAAGCAGGCGTCGTCGCTGCCGTTCGCAACCGATCACTGACCTGCAACACCGAGCAACTCGTCAATAACTGAAGCCGCACCCGAATCATGAGAACCACGCCCGCAATCGCAGAACTCGACCTCTACGTCTGGGAAGGCAAGGCGGACATCGTCGACCGCGTCGCCCGGTGCATGGCGAGCTTCGACGTCGAAGTGATCCGTGCCGACAACGCGGAGATCTCGCCCGAACGCGCCGCGTTGCGGCCGTCGCTGGCGATCATCAGCGTGTCGATGATCGAAACCGGCGCGGCGTTCCTGCGCGACTGGCAGGCCAACATCGGCATGCCGGTCGTCTGGGTCGGCGCGGCGCGCGACCACGACGCGTCGCAGTATCCGCCCGAGTATTCGCACATCCTGCCGCTCGACTTCACGTGCGCCGAACTGCGCGGCATGATCGGCAAGCTCGTCACGCAACTGCGTGCGCACGCGGCCGAAACGTTACAGCCGTCCGAACTCGTCGCGCACTCGGAATCGATGCAGGCGCTGCTGCACGAAGTCGATACGTTCGCCGACTGCGACACCAACGTGCTGCTGCACGGCGAAACCGGCGTCGGCAAGGAGCGCATCGCGCAACTGCTGCACGAAAAGCATTCGCGCTACCGGCACGGCGAATTCGTACCGGTGAACTGCGGCGCGATTCCGGACGGCCTGTTCGAATCGCTGTTCTTCGGCCATGCGAAAGGCTCGTTCACGGGCGCGGTTGTTGCGCATAAAGGCTATTTCGAGCAGGCGGCGGGCGGCACGCTGTTCCTCGACGAAGTCGGTGATCTGCCGCTATACCAGCAGGTCAAGCTGTTGCGCGTGCTCGAGGACGGCGCGGTGCTGCGCGTCGGCGCGGCGACGTCGGTCAAGGTCGATTTCCGCCTGGTCGCGGCGAGCAACAAGAAGCTGCCGCAGCTCGTGAAGGAAGGCCTGTTCCGCGCGGATCTCTACTACCGGCTCGCGGTGATCGAGCTGAGCATTCCGTCACTGGAAGAGCGCGGCGCGGTCGACAAGATCGCGCTGTTCAAGTCGTTCGTCGCGCAGGTCGTCGGCGAGGACCGGCTCGCTGAGTTGTCGGATCTGCCGTACTGGCTGACGGATTCGGTCGCGGACAGCTATTTTCCCGGCAACGTGCGCGAATTGCGCAATCTCGCCGAGCGTGTCGGCGTGACGGTGCGGCAGACGGGCGGGTGGGATGCCGCGCGGCTGCAGCGGCTGATTGCGCATGCGCGTAACTCGGCACAGCCGGTGCCGGCGGAGAGTGCGGCCGAGGTCTTCGTCGATCGAAGCAAGTGGGACATGAACGAGCGCAATCGCGTCATCGCGGCGCTCGATGCAAACGGTTGGCGGCGTCAGGACACGGCGCAGCAGCTCGGCATCAGCCGCAAGGTGTTGTGGGAAAAAATGCGCAAATATCAGATCTTCGACGAAGAGCCCGAGACACGCGAAAGCGAGTAATTAATGAGATAAAATCGCGTTGGATTACAACGACTCGGGCGGGGAATAAAAACTTCATGAGCCATATGACGGGGTTGGGGCGGGCGTGTGTGTTGTTCGCCATGGTAGGAGGCATGCAGGGCGCTTACGCGCAGGGGCTGGCAGGCAGCGATTCGCCGGCGGTGCAGCAGGCATCGGCGCCGGTGGCAGCGATTCCGGTGATCGATTCGCAGGTCCAGACGTCGGTGCAGCCGCAGGCGGGCGAGACGACGGGGCCGAGCACGGTCGACGACCTGCAGCGCCAGATCCAGGCGCACACGCTGACGGAAATGCGCACGAGCTACAACGGCAGCTACGGTGCGAGCCTGCTGTTCAACGTGAAGGACGGTGCGTACTTCGTCGCGCTGTTCCAGCAGAAGGCGTTCTGGCGCGTGATCAAGACTTACGACGAAACGCGCGCGGAAGCGATCTATCGCGATTTCTCGCATCAGGCGGAGCGGCTGGCCGTCAACGAACTGCGAGCGACTAAGCTGGAGTCGCAGAAGGCGCAAATGGACAAGCAGATCGAAGTCACGCAGGACCGTGCGCGGCGTCTGCAGGCCGATATCTCGATTGCACGCCAGCAGCAGGCAGCGGTCGCGGATCGCCAGAAGAGCGTACGCAGCGAGACGGTCGCGTTGCAGGCGCAGCAGGCCGAACTCCAGTCGCAACTGCGCGCGTTGCAGCAGCAGGTGCGTTCGCTGCAGCGCGAGGCCGACGCGGGCCTGCCGAGGACGGCACGCTGAGCCGAGAGTGGCGGTGCGGCGACTTGCCGCGCCGGCCGCACAAGAGAAAAGGGCAAGCCCGTTGGCTTGCCCTTTTGTTTTACTGGCCGTCCGGCACGATTCGCCGGCGGCGGGTGACGATCACCGGCCCGTTGCCGCCGCGTGCATCCGACGGCGATGTGTTGCCGGATGCGTCACCGGTGTCGCGCGGCGCGCCGTAGCTTTCGCGCGGCTCACGGGGTTCGCGCGGTGCGCCATAGCCTTCGCGTGGTTCACGCGAGCCGTAACCTTCGCGCGGCTCGCGAGAGCCATAGCCTTCACGCGGTTCGCGGGAACCGTAGCCGCCGCCGTCGCCACGCGATTCGCGCGGGCCGCCGTGCGAGCCGTACGGGCTGTGACCGCCGCCTTCACGGCCGCCGGGGCGCCCGCCGGTGCGCGGACCGCGGGGGCCGCCGCCGCCCGGGCGCGAGCCGCCCGTGTCGAGCTGGATCGTGGAAATCGCGCGCTTGTAGATGCCTTGCAGACCCACGGGGGTGCGCAGCATCACCAGGTACTGGTCGAACGACTCGATACATCCCGTCAGACGAATGCCGTTGACGAGATAGATTTCAACGCGCTTACGTTCCTTGCGCGCCGAATTGATGAAGTCGTTTTGCGGATGGGATTCTGCGGGATTGGCCATTGAGGTGCGGCAGGAGCCTGCGTCAGAGAATATGTTGTGCGTGTGTGGCGTGTTCGTCCACAAGGCGTTTGGCGGAATTCTACCCTGTTCGATAGGGAAGCGCGCAGTCGTGATTGTGTCGAACCGTAACCCACTATAGACGTTCCAGCGCATTTTCGCGATTCGGCCGAACGGCCAAAGCCATTTCGTTACGTCGCGTTACGACTCTCGCAGCGCCGTATCACCTCGGTGCGTGCGCGGCGCTTACATTTGGTCGCGCGAGCCGGGCGGGCCGGCTTATCAGGGATCCGGAGCATGAACAAGAGTCAAGTGGCAGGGTTGGTCGGGGGCATGGCGTTGCTGGCTTCCGGAAGTGCAATGGCGGGGCATGTCGACCTGTCGGTCGGCATCGGCGTACCGGTCGCGCCGGTCTATGTCGAGCCGGCACCGGTTTATGTGGCGCCGCAGCCGGCTGTGGTCGCCTATCCGGGCTACGGATACGGCTATTACGGCGATGACGACGACGATCGCTACCGGAAGTGGCGCAAGCACTATTACAAGCATTGGCGCAAGCACCACGGCGACGACGATGACGATTGAGCCCGAGGTCGGCCCCGCCGGTGCGCATCAGAACGCGTAGTCGGGGTTTTTCGGGTCGAATGCGGTGTCGTCTAGCGTCGCCGGCGCGATTTTCTCGATGACGATCCGCTCGAAGATCTTGCCGTCGTTGTCGTAGGACTCGACGGTCCGGAAATAGGGCGCGTGCAGGTCGAGCCCGAGGACTTCCTTCTTCGCGTAGAACTGCGGCCGGCCGGTCGGCGTTTCGTAGGTGAGCGCGACGACGCGCACGCCGCCGATCGTTTTTGCCTCCACCCGGGTCGGCCGCTGCACGCCGGCTTCCTGGTATTTCTTCCCTTCGGTCAGGTACAGGTTCGTGATGAACTCGGTGCCGAGATCCTTCACCTGGTGATTCGACTGGGCGCGCGCGAGCGCGCCGTCGAGCGCCGTCCACAACGGAATCTTGCCGAGCAGGCCGCCGAGATGGCCGTACATCTCGTCCTTGCGCTGCGTCGTGTCGTAGATCGTCTCCTGGCCGGCATGCGCGCCGCCCGGCAGCCATTTCGCATATACCCGCAGCGGCTCGCGGGTGGTTTTCACGAGCATGCGGTCGGGCGTGTCGGACCATTTCCCGCTGATGCGCTCCTGACGCACCATCGTGAACTGGTACGACGGATAGCCGTTAGGGCCATTCCGGATATAGAGCGGCACGGCGAGCGGGTCGAGCGCCTTGAAGAGCGTCGTGAGCGTCGCGTCGTCCAGCTGCGCGAGCGTGCCGCGCTGCGCGGCCGTGCGCAGCCAGCGCGCCTGTTGCGCGACCGGGTCGCGCGTGATTTTCGCCAGGTCCGCCGGCAGCGCGACCTCCTGTGCCGCGCTCGCGGCATCGGCCGCTTCCTGCGCATGCAGGCCCGGCGGAACGAGCGACAGCATGCACGCGACTGCCGCGGCGGCTGCATGCCGCGCGCTGCGCTTCTTTCCTGCGTTCATCGACAGCCTCTCCCGGAGCGATGGATCGTTCAGTCTTGCTTCGCGGTCTTGATCCTGGCGAGCTCCTCGTCGCGCAGCGCGCGGCGCAGGATCTTGCCGACGTTCGTCTGCGGCAGCGCGTCGCGGAACTCGACGAATTTCGGCATCTTGTAGCCGGTCAGGTTCTTGCGGCAGTGCGCGAGCACGTCGTCGACGGTGAGCGACGGGTCGCGGCGCACGACGAACACCTTGATTCGTTCGCCCTGCACCTCGTCGGGAATGCCGATCGCGGCGGCCTCGCTGATGCCCGGATGCATCACGAGCACTTCCTCGATCTCGTTCGGATACACGTTGAAGCCCGATACGAGGATCATGTCCTTCTTGCGGTCGATGAGGCGGATGAAGCCGCGTTCGTCCATCACGCCGATGTCGCCGGTGCCGAGCCAGCCGTCGGCGTCGATCGCCTTGGCCGTCTCGTCGGGGCGCTGCCAGTAGCCGCGCATCACCTGCGGACCGTGTACGCACAGCTCGCCCGGCTCGCCGATCGCGGCCCAGGTACCGTCCTCACGGCGAAAGCGCACGACGGTGGACGGGGCGGGCAGGCCGATCGAACCGCTGAACGAGGCCATGTCGTTCAGGTTCACGGGGTTCATCGTGACGATCGGCGAGCATTCGGTAAGGCCGTAGCCTTCGACCACCGGCCGGCCCGTCACCTGCTGGAAGCGCTCCGCGACCGCACGCTGCATCGCCATCCCGCCCGCCATCGCGAGCTTGAGCTTCGAGAAGTCGCGCTTGCGGAATTCCTCGTTGTCGAGGAACGCGTTGTACAGCGTGTTGATTCCGGTGATCCCCGTGAACGTTTCGTTGCGGATGATCTTCATCACCATTTTCATGTCGCGCGGGTTCGCGATCAGGATGTTGCGCCCGCCGAGCCCCATGAAGATGAACGCATTCACCGTCAGCGAATAGATGTGATAGAGCGGCAGCGGTGTGAGCACGGTTTCGACGTCGCCCGAGACCTGGTCGGCGATCCATGCCTTCGCCTGCAGCAGGTTCGCGATCAGGTTGCCGTGCGTGAGCATCGCGCCTTTCGCGACGCCGGTCGTGCCGCCCGTGTATTGCAGGAACGCGAGGTCGTCGCGCGTTATCTGCACCGGCTGCGGTTTGCCGCGCGCGCCGAGCGCAAGTGCGGAGCGCAGCCGGATCGCCTGCGGCAGGTGGTAGGCCGGCACCAGCTTCTTCACGTGCTTCAGCACGAAATTGATCAGGCGTCCTTTCGCATTGAAGCCGTCGGCGAGCAGGTCGCCGAGCGCGGTGACGACGATGTTCTTCACCTGCGTTTCCGGCAGTGCCTCCTGCAGCGTGCTCGCGAAGTTCTCGAACACGACGATCGTCTGCGCGCCGCTGTCCTTCAGCTGGTGCGCGAGTTCGCGCGCGGTATAGAGCGGGTTCACGTTGACGACGATTGCGCCGGCCTTCAGCGTGCCGAACAGCGCGACCGGATACTGGAACGTGTTCGGCAGCATGATCGCGACGCGGTCGCCGGGTTTCACGCCGAGGCTTTGCAGATACGACGCGAATGCGTCGACTTTCCGCGCGAGCGTGCGATAGGTCATCGATGCGCCTGCGCTCACGTAGGCGACGCGCTCGGCGAAGCGTGTCGTGCATTCGTCGAAGAACTGCACGAGCGATGCGTATTGAGTGACGTCGATTTCGTGCGGTACGCCGGGTGGGTATGACGCGTACCAGATACCGTCGGTGTTCGGCGGAACCTGGGCCGCTGCGGTTGCTGCGGAAGATGACATGACGTGTCTCCGGTCTTTGCTTTTGGCGCGGGCAGGCGCTTCGATGCCTGCCCGTGCCCCATGCTTCACGGGCGATCAACACGGGCGCCTCGACGCACCGCATGACCCCTCGTATCGATCAAATCGTGAACAGGAAGTCGCGTGTGGCCCCGCGCACTCAGTTCGCGGAATGCAGCGTCGCCGTCTCGGCGGCTGCCGCACTCGACGGCAGCCCGAACGCTTCGCTCGCTCCCGCGTCGTCGAGCACCGCCGCGAAAATCGACAGTTGGGCGCTGTCGGGCATCGGCGCCTTCAGCGCGGCGACGATCAGCGATGACAGCCGCGCGATCATCTGCACGTCGTTCATCGTGCGGCCTTGCGAGAACTCGTCGATCAGGCTTTCCGTCTCGGCACCCGCGAGCGCGCCGGACAGCGCGCCGATCGCGAAGTGCAGCCGCCAGCCGAGCTCCGTGCGCGGCAGGTGCGGCAACGCGCGCTGGAACGCATCGAAGAAGCGGCCCGCGACGCTCGCGTAGTGCGCGGTCAGGAAGTTGCGCACGAACGGCGACGGATCGGTGTACGCGCGGCCGATCAGCCGGAGGAACCCGGGCCCGCCGCGTTCCGGATTGCGCGACGCCTTCAGCGCGGGAATGAACATCGCGCCGAGCACGTGCTCGCACGTGATGTGCGAGCCGAGCTGCGCATCGAAGCGGTCGAGGATGCCGAGGCGTTCCTGGTTGAGCTGATCGAGCCGGCGCGACAGCATCGCGTGGATCAACGCTTCCTTGCTGCCGAAGTGGTAGTTGACCGCCGCGAGGTTGACCGCCGCGCGCGACGTGATCTGCCGCATCGACATCGCCTCGAAGCCATGCTCGATGAACAGGTCCTCGGCCGCATCGAGGATGCGCGCCTTCGTCCCGCCGGTCTGCCGAGGGCCGGATGATCGCGCCCCGGACGGCCGTCCCGCGGATGGCCGCCCCTCCTGACTTACTGCCATGTTCCGCCTCCCATGCCGGTCGCCCGGCCGCGAACAGGTGATTTGATTGTCTGATTCAAACAGTCGTTTTTATTAAGATAAAAAAACGCGGGCGGAGCGGGCAAGCGGGGAATCTGGACAAATTCCTCTAGTTCGATGTGCAACTGCGGCAAGCGTGGCGCGCGACCCCGAGGGGCGGGGCGCGCGCGATGGTGCGATGCGTCAATGTGCGGGTTCAGCCGACCGTGCTACGCGTATTGACCGATTGCGTCATGTCGATGCCGCGCCGCTCGCGGCTGAACAGGATCAGCACGGCGATCGCGACGGCGACGATGCCGGCCACGAGCGCGAGCGCGAAGCTGTAGTTGTTGTCGTGCGAAACGGCGAGCGATGCCTGCATCGTCGCGTTGCCGGACGCGAGCAGGTTGCCGAGCTGGTAGACGACGCCGGGGAAGGTCGCGCGGATTTCGTCGGGCGAAATCTCGTTCAGGTGGACCGGAATCACGCCCCACGCGCCCTGTACCGAGATCTGCATCAGGAACGCGCCCGCGGCGAGGGCAATCGGGCCGCTCGAGAACGCCCACAGCGGCAGCACGGGCAGTGCGATCAGCGCGGCGATGAAGATCGTGCGGCGCCGGCCGATCCGTTCCGAGATCGCACCGAACGACAGTCCGCCGACGATTGCGCCGATGTTCAGCACGATCGTGATCCACGACACGGTATGCGGATCGAAGTGATGCTGTTCGCGCAGGAACGTCGGATAGAGATCCTGCGTGCCGTGCGAGAAGAAGTTGAACGCGGTCATCAGCACGATCGCGTAGATCGTGAGCTTCCAGTTCTGCTTCAGCGTGGTTCCGAGGCTCGGGCGCGGGCGTTTCTCCATCAGTTTCCACGCCGGCGATTCGGGCACGTGCGTGCGCACGTACAGCACGAGCAGCGCGGGCAGCACGCCGACCATGAACATGCCTCGCCAGCCGATGTACTGGTAGAAGAGGCCGAACACGACGGACGCGAGCAGATAGCCGCTCGGATAGCCGGCCTGCAGCAGTCCCGACACGAAACCGCGTGCATGGGTCGGCACGGTTTCCATCGTCAGCGCGGAGCCGACGCCCCATTCGCCGCCCATCGCGATGCCGAACAGCGCGCGCAGCACCAGCAGCGCGGTCAGGCTCGGCGCGAAACCCGACGCGAGTTCGAGCAGCGAATAACACGCGATGTTGACCATCAGCGTCGGGCGGCGGCCGAAGCGGTCGGCGAGCCGGCCGAAAATCAGTGCGCCGAGCGGGCGCATCGCGAGCGTCAGCGTGAGCGCGAACGCAACGGCGGGGATCGTCGACGCGAATTCGGCGGCGATGTCCTTCAGCACGAAAACCATCAGGAAAAAATCGAACGCGTCGAGCGTCCAGCCCAGGTAGGCGGCGATCGTGACGTTGCGTTGTTCGCGGGTCCAGCTCATGTCCGAGGTCTCCTCGTTGGCTTGCGCGCTCAGGATGTGCATGCGGATGCCGGCCCGGCTTGCGCGCGGTGCGCGGGCACTGATCGAGTGTAGGCCGCGGCGCCATGCGATGTGGGGCGCGATAACGCCGAATCGGGAATAATCCCTACGAAATGAACTGTTTCGGAAACGGAAACGAAGCCGCGCCGGACCGGCGACAGGCATCTGTATCATTCCGGAAGGCGTTTTGTATTTGTTCTGTAATGCGCTCGACGCGCATCGTCACCGAATCAGGAGTCCCGATGAACGAACGTTCCGCTGCTGCGCTGCCCGTGCTCGAAACCGCCAGGCTGTGGCTGCGCCCGCGCGTGCTGGCCGATCTCGACGCGTGCATCGCGATGGATCGCGATCCCGAGGTCACGCGGCATATCGCGGGCCCGTGGCACGATCCCGTCGAGCATCGCCGCTTCGTCACGCACCGGATCACGCGCGACTATCCGCCGGGACTCGGCTACTGGTCGATCTTCGAGAAGGCCGCCCCCGATACGTTTATCGGCTGGGTCCTGCTGATTCCCGACTATGCGGACGGTGCGCGCGATGTCGAGATCGGCTGGCGGCTCGTGCGCGCGACCTGGGGGCGCGGCATCGCGAGCGAGGCCGCGGCCGCCGTCGTGCGGCATGCGTTCGATACCGTGCGCCTGCCGCGCGTGATCGCCGATATCGCCGAGGCCAACAACGGTTCGCTGAACGTCGCGCGCAAGCTCGGGATGCGTCGCGTGAGCGTCGTGCAGGACGGCATTCCTTACATTCGCCATCGTCTCGAGCGCAACGATCTGCGCGCGTAGCGCGGCATCGTGCACACGCGTGCGCGGCTGCCGGAGATCGTCGATCGCCGGCATATCGCGGTCATGACGTATTAACGGCTCGCGCGATCAGGAGTATCGTTGCCGGAATTTCGCAACATGGGGTACGACCATGACACTCGGCCGCGACGTTCATCTCATTCCAGTCAGGCTCGACGCGCTGCGTCCGACGCAGATGACGGTTGGTTATCGCGAAGTCAAGGCGAAGCGCAAGCACTGGAAGGCGCTCGACAAGCGCGCGCGCAAGGCCGCGATCGAATCGCACTGGTTCCCGGCCGTCCTCGGCCCGGACGGGCTGCACTACATCACCGATCATCACCATCTCGGCCTCGCGCTGATCGAGGAGGGCGAGTCGCGCGTGAACGCGATGCTGCTGAAGGATCTGTCGTGGCTCGACGACACGATTTTCTGGCGGATGATGGAGCACAACCAGTGGGTGCATCCGTTCGGCGCGGACGGGTCGCGTCGCGACTACGTGCATTTGCCGAAGGCGCTGACGGGGCTCGTGGACGATCCGTACCGCAGCCTTGCAGGCGAACTGCGCACGGCGGGCGGCTATGCGAAGGACGCGACGCCGTTCAGCGAATTCCTGTGGGCCGATTACCTGCGCCAGCGCGTGTCGCTCGACCAGATCCGCAAGAACTTTGCAAAGGCGCTCGACCTCGCGCTGCACCGCGCGCACGACCAGGATGCGCGCTATCTGCCCGGCTGGTCGGGCGTCATCGCCGTCAAACCCTGACCGGCGCACGGCGCCGACCGCCTCATGACGATCGCCCCGATCCGCCCCGATGCCGGCCCGCAGCATGCCGACCATTTCTCCGCGCTCGACGCGGCCTCGCCGCCGCCCGCGCGGCGCATCGGCCTCGATGCACTGGCGGGCCTGTCGATCGCGGGCCTGCTGATTCCCGAGGCGGTAGCGTATGCGGGGCTGGCCAACCTGCCGCCGCAGGCCGGCCTCATCGCGCTGCTGGCGGGGCTCGTCGTCTATGCGCTCACGGGCAGCAGCCGCTTCGCGATCGTGTCGTCGACGTCGTCGTCGGCTGCCGTGCTCGCGGCGACCGTGCTCGCGGAATCGGGGATGGCGCTTGCCGAACAGCTCGCGCTGGCGGCGGCGCTGGTCGCGATGACGGGCGTACTGTTCATGCTGGCGGGCGCCGCGCGGCTCGGCGGCATGTCGGACTTCGTCGCGCGGCCCGTGCTGCGCGGTTTCACGTTCGGGCTCGCACTGACGATCGTCATCAAGCAGTTGCCGAAGATTCTCGCGATTTCCGTGCAGCACAGCGATGCGCCGCATGTCACGCTCGACCTGATCGCCGGCGCCCCGCATGCGAACCTCGCGAGTGTCGTGCTCGGCGCGACCGCGCTGGCGCTGCTGTTCGTGCTCGGGCGCCGCTCGCGCGTGCCCGCTACGCTCGTCGTGATCGTGCTGTCGATCGCTGTCGGCTATGCGATCGACTGGCAGCGATACGGGATCGCGATCGTCGGCAACATCGATTTCCGGCACATCGAATTCGGCCTGCCGCAGCTCGACCGCAACGCGTGGATGCAGACGGTCGAGCTCGCGTTCGCGCTGATGCTGATCCTGTACGCGGAGTCGTACGGATCGATCCGCAACTTCGCGCTGAAGCATGGCGACAGCGTGTCGCCGAACCGCGACCTCGTCGCGCTCGGCTGCGCGAACCTCGTGTCGGGCCTGCTGCACGGGATGCCGGTCGGCGCCGGCTATTCGGCAACGTCGGCGAACGAGGCGGCCGGCGCGCAGTCGCGCTTCGCCGGCCTGTGGGCGGCCGGCGTGGTCGCGCTGATCGTCTGGCTGCTGCTGCCGCAGCTTGCGCGCACGCCGGAGCCCGTGCTCGCGGCGATCGTGATCTTCGCGGTCAGCCACTCGCTGCATCCGTCCGTATTCAAGCCGTACTGGGACTGGCATCGCGACCGGCTCGTCGTGATCGCCGCACTGCTCGCGGTGCTCGTGCTCGGCGTGCTGCACGGGCTGCTCGCGGCCATCGGCGTAAGCCTGCTGCTGACGCTGCGCAAGCTGTCCGAGCCGAACGTCAGCGTGCTCGGCCGGCTGCGCGACAGCCATGACTTCGTCGACGTCGCGAGCCATGCGGACGCGAAGCCGGTGCCGGGCGTGCTGATCGTGCGGCCCGAGGCGCAGCTGTTCTTCGCGAACGCGGACCGGATGCTGAATCGCGTACGTGCGCTGATGAAGGCCGCGCCGGACACGCATGCCGTGATGCTGAGCCTCGAGGAAACGCCGGATATCGACGGCACGACGATCGAATCGTTGCGCACGTTCGCGGCCGAATGCACGGCACGCGGGCTGCGGCTCGCGATCGTGAGGCTCAAGGTGCACGCGCTGCATGCGTTGCGCCGTGCGGCGGACGATACGCTGCATGAGGACGCGATGTCCGAACTGAGCGTAGACGAAAGTCTGCAACTGTTGCAGGCTGGTATGCAGCCGGACGGCAGCGCCGGAACGACCTCCGTGTAACGAGGCGGCGCGTCAGTGCGATCTATTGCGAAAGCACGGCGTCGGCAGCGCGATCGATCATATCGGCCACTTCCGCGGCCGTCGGCGCATAGGCGCCTGCGTGAGCACAGGCGACCGCCGCGCACGCGGCCGCGTAACGCAGATGCTCGGCGGGCGATGCATCGGGCCGCGCAAGCTGGCTCGCGAGCCAGCCGCCGATGCTGGCGTCGCCGCAGCCGACCGTGTCGACGACCTCGGTCGGGAACGCGGGCTGGAACAGCACGGTGTCGCGATGCAGGAGCTGCATGCCGGATGCGCCGCGCGTGACGAGCATCGTCGCATCGGGCGCCCCCACGCACGCAGTTGCGCGAGT
The DNA here is from genome assembly GCF_900119325.1 of Burkholderia sp. NFPP32. Lineage (NCBI taxonomy): Bacteria > Pseudomonadati > Pseudomonadota > Betaproteobacteria > Burkholderiales > Burkholderiaceae > Burkholderia > Burkholderia sp. NFPP32. The sequence continues at coordinate 82,847 of NZ_FPJP01000014.1, forward strand.
GCGGCCGTTTCGTCGAGTTCGGGAAACAGCCCGTGAAGGTCCTCGTCGGACACCTTGATCCAGTCGGCGAGCGCGACCAGCCGGCGCAGCGTGTCGCGATACGACGGCGCGGCCATCGGCGCACGGTAGTTCGGATCGAACGAGATCCGCTTGCCGGCCGCGCGCGCGGCCCGCGCCACCTCGATCAGGCGCGACGCGAGCGGCTCGCGCACGACGCCGAGCGAGCCGATGTGCACGATCTCGGCCGCGTCAAGTGCGCCGGCGGGCAGGTCCGCCGGATCGAACGCGAGATCGGCGCTGTTCTCGCCGATGAAGAAATAGTGGGGCGGCTGCTTCGACACGACCATCGCGAGCAGCGGCGCGCGGTCGACCTGCCGGATGAAACGCATGTCGAGCCCCGCGTCGGCGCTCCTGCGCATCAGTTCGTCGCCGAAGATGTCGCGGCTGACCGTGCCGGCGAAGGCCGTCGGCGCGCCGAGTCGCGCGCCGACGCGCGCAACGTTCCAGCATGAGCCGCCGGCGACGCTGTGCCAGCGCTGCGCGTCGTCGCGGATGAAATCGGTCAGCGCTTCGCCGAATACGATCAGGCGGGGGAGCGTCGTCGTCATGTTGAAACCTTGTGGCGCGGCCGTGCAGTGGTTGATGTGAGCGGGCGGGGCGGGCGGCGCCGGCCGTCGCGCGCGGCGACGCAGCCCGGCACCGCCCGGTTCAGTGGACGGGCGGCGCGATCAGCGCGGGGCGCTCCAGCCCTTGTAGGTCTTCACGTTGTCGCGCGTGATGAGCGTCGGCTCGATCAGGATCATCGGATTGGCCGGCTTCTGGCCGTTCATGATCCCGTAGCCGACGTTGACGGCCTGCTGCGCCATCGCCCACGGGTCCTGGCTCGACGACGCCTGCACGAGCGTGTTGGACTTGAGCGCGACCTCGATGTCGGGCGCACCGTCGACCGACGTGATCACGATGCCCGGACGGTTCAGCTGTTTCGCGGCGAGATCGCTGCCGATCGCCTGCGGGTCGTTGATCGTAAATACCGCATCGAGCTTCGGAAAGCGCGTCAGGTAGCCCTGCATCGCGTTCATCCCGCCTTCGCGCGAGCCCTTGCCGTCCTGGTCGCTCGACAGCAGCTTGATGCCCGCGTTTTTCGCGAGCACGGTCTTGCAGCCGGTGACGCGATCGATCACAGCCGACACCTGCGGCCCGTTCTCGATGATCACGTTGCCCTTGCCGTTGAGTTTCTTCGCGATGTAGTCGCACGCGAGTTCGCCGGCCTTCACGTTGTTGGTCTGCACGGTCGCATTCGCGCCGGCTGCCGCGACGTCGACCGCGACGACCGTGATGCCGGCCGCCTGCGCCTTCTTCACTGCCGGCTCGATCGCCTTCGGGTCGGTCGCGTTGAGCAGGATCATGTCGACGTGCGCGGAGATGAAGTTGTCGATCTGCGTGAACTGCTTGTTCAGGTCGTAGTCGGCCGACACGGCCGTGACCTTCGCGTTCGGGTTGATTTGCTTCGCGCGCGCTTCGGCGCCCTTGACGATCGTGACGAAGTACGGGTTGCCGAGCGACCCGACCGTGACGCCGATCGATTTGAGCGGCTTGTCGGCTGCGTGCGCGACGGCAGCGCCGAATGAGAGTGCGCAGGCGACGGCGGTCAGGGCGGCTTTGTGCTTGAACATGTCGTTGTGTCTCCGTGAGGTTGGTTGGTAGACGGGCGCGGGCGTGCCTGCCTGCGCCGCAAGGTTGAATGGACGGGAACGGTGTCAGGTGCGCGCCGAATCGCGCTGGCGGTAGCGATCGAGCGCGACGGCGCCGATGATCACGAGCCCCTTGATGATGTACTGCCAGATGTCGGACACGCCGAGCAGCACGAGTCCGTTCGTCAGTACCGCGATGATCAACGCGCCGATCAGCGTGCCGACGATCGAGCCGACGCCGCCGACGAAGCTCGTGCCGCCGAGGATCACCGCGGCGATCGCGTCGAGTTCGTAGGACTGGCCGAGCTGCAGGCCGTTGGCCGCATAGAGCCGCGCGGCGGACATCACCGCGCCGAGGCCCGCGAGCAGCCCCGACGCCGCATACACGAACATCTGGATCGCCCGCACGTTGATGCCCGACAGGCGTGCGGCTTCCGGATTGCCGCCGACCGAATAGATCCGCATCCCGAGCACGGTACGGCGCAGGATGAACCATGAGATCGCGATCACCGCGCACGCGATCACGACGAGCCACGGCACACCGAGGATCGTGCCGTTGCCGATGAACGCGAACGGCAACTGCGGATTGAACACGGTCGTGTCGTTGCCGATCAGGCGCGCGACGCCGCGCACGGCCGTCATCGCACCGAGCGTGACGATGAACGGCGGCAGGCGCAGGAATGAGATCAGGCCGCCGTTGATCGCGCCGAACACGAGGCCGACGACGAGCGCGAAGGGCACGCCGAGCCAGCCCCAGCCGGGAATGGTCGACGCGATCAGCGCGGCGACGGCCGCGGCGGCGAGCACCGAGCCGACCGACAGGTCGATGCCGCCCGTCAGGATCACGAAGGTCATGCCGGCGGCGAGCACGATGTTGATCGACGCCTGCTGCGTGACGATCGACAGGTTCTGCAGCGTGAAGAAGCCGTCGGTCAGGAAGCCGAAGCCGATGCACAGGACCAGCAGCACCGGCAGCATGCCGGCGGTGCGTATCAGCGACTGCATGCGTGCTCGATGATCGGCGGTGCGCAACTGGGGAGTACGATCGCCCACCGGATGGGCCGTCGCGGAAGCGAGGTTCCGCTGCTTGGTCGGGTTGATCATTTCGGTAACCTGAATTGTAAGAGTCAAATGAAAGAGCGCGGCTCAGTGCGCGTCGGCGAGTTCGGCCTGCGAGCCGGTCGCGAGCGCGATGATGGCTTCCTGCGTGATGGGCGTGTGCGTGTGGCCGCCGAGTTCGCCCGCGATCTCGCCTTCGCGCATCACGAGCACGCGGTCCGCGACGCCGATGATCTCGGGCAGCTCGCTCGAGATCACGATCACGCCCACGCCGGCACGGGCCAGTTCGTTGATGATCCGGTAGATCTCGGATTTCGCGCCGATGTCGACGCCGCGCGTCGGTTCGTCGAGGATCAGTACGCGCGGTTTCGTCTCCAGCAGGCGCGACAGCAGAACCTTCTGCTGGTTGCCGCCCGACAGCGCGCCGACGTTGACGTTCGCGTGAGGTACACGGATCGACAGCGAGGAAATCGCGTCGCGCGCGCGTTCGGCGCCGCGCGCGAGGTCGAGCGCGCCGAGCCGTGCATCGCGGTTGCAGACGGAAATGTTGATGTTGTCGCGCACGCTCATGTCGAGGAACAGGCCCTGGCGCTTGCGGTCTTCGGTCAGGTAGACGAGGCCCGCGTCGATCGCGTCGCGCGGCGAGTGTCCGCCGAACGTGCGGCCGGCCAGTTTCACGTCGCCGCGCACGCGCGGTTCGGCGCCGAAGATCAGCCGCGCGAGTTCGGTGCGGCCCGCGCCGACGAGCCCGGCGATGCCGAGCACCTCGCCGGCATGCAGGTCGAGGCTGCAGCCGCGCACGCGCGCGCCGTCGGCGATGTCGCGTACCGACAGCAACAGGTGGCCGGGGTCGTACGGCGCGTGTTCCTTCTTGTAGAAGCCGGAGATGTCGCGGCCGACCATCATCGCGACGAGACGCTCGGCCGACAGCGATTCGCGTTCGAGCGTGCCGACGTATGCGCCGTCGCGCAGCACCGACACGCGGTCGGACAGTTCGTAGATCTCCGCCATCCGGTGGCTGATGTAGATGATCGCGAGACCTTCCGCGCGCAACTGGCGGATCAGGCGGAACAGATGCTCGGTTTCGCGCGACGACAGCGGCGTTGTCGGCTCGTCCATCACGAGGATGCGGGCGCGGGTGTGCACGGCGCGCGCGATCTCGACGAGCTGCTGTTCGGCGATCGACAGCGTGTCGACGAGCGTTTCGGGGCCGAACGATGCGCCGAGGCGCGCGAGCACGTCCTGGCAGCCGCGCGCCATCGCCGCGCGGTCGATCATGCCCCAGCGCCGATTGCCGCGCCGCAGTTCGCGGCCGACGTAGATGTTTTCCGCGACGGTCAGGTTCGGCGACAGGCACAGCTCCTGGTAGATCACCGCGACGCCCGCATCGCGCGCGGCGAGCGGCCCGTCGATGTCGATGCGTTCGCCGTCGATCAGGATCTCGCCGCCGGCGTCGGCGCGGTATGCGCCCGACAGGATCTTCATCAGCGTCGATTTACCGGCGCCGTTCTCGCCCATCAGCGAGTGGATCTCGCCCGGATAGACGGTCAGGCTGACATTGTCGAGCGCGCGCACGGCCGGGAACGTCTTGCTGATCCGGCGCATTTCGAGCAGCGGGCGGGGCGACTCAGACCGCGACATGGTTGACCTCCTGCGAGTCGGTGCGGGCGCCCTTGAGGATGCCGGCCCGCGGGGAAAAGTTGAAGAACATCGGCAGCGTGGCCGCGCCGATCGCGCCGGCGTCGGCGCCGAACGTGCCGCGCACGAGCGTCGGCGTGCCGCGCGCTTCGGGCGCGGTGGCAACCAGTGCCGAGCGCAGGCGCGTCGTGACCGCGTCGAGCAGGCCCGCATCGGTATCGGCGTCGATCACGACTACCGGAGCATCGACCACGCACAGCACCGCGCGCAACGCCGGCGCGAGCGCGTCGACGCAGTCGTCGATCCATTCGTCGACGGCCGGCAGGCCGCGGGCAATGCAGGCTTCGAGATCGGCGCGGTTCTCGACCGTCTCGCCGTGATGGCGCAGATGGCGTACGAGCGCGTGCAGCGAGGCGCGCGCGAGCAGGATGTCCCACGGGCCGCGCGGCGGCGGCGCGGATGCCAGCCGGCTCGGCGGCACGGGAATCACGGCGATGTCGCCTGCATTGCCGGTCACGCCGCGCAGGCAGTCGCCGTCGATCGCGATGCCGCCGCCGATCGCCGGTCCGATGAAGAGGTAGACGAAGTCGTCGCACTGCCGGCCATATCCGTAGAACAGCTCGGCGATCGCGGCCGCGTTGCCGTCGTTTTCGCCGAACACGGGCAGCGACAGCGCGCGACCGAGGTCGCTCGCGAAATCGACGTCTTCCCATGCGCGGAACGTGTCGGGCGCGAGGCCGAGTTCGCGCATCCACGCGCCGAGGTTGTAAGGCTGCGCGACGCCGATGCCGGTCAGGCGGGCGCGTTCGTGGTCGGGGAGCAGGGCCTGCATCGCGTCGATGTCGTGACGCACGATCTCGAGCACGTCGGCGGGAGGGGGCAGCAGCGTGTCGTGCGAGCGGCGGCCGAGCACGTCGCCCGCGAAGTTGACGAGCGCGGTTTCGATGCGCATCCGGTCGAGATGGACGCCGATGCCGAATGCGCCGCGCGGGTCGAGGCGGATCAACGATGCCGGCTGGCCGCGCTGGCCTTCGGTGCGGCCAGCGAATTCGATCAGCTTCGCATCGGCGAGCGATGCGATGATGCTGCCGACCGCCGTGCCCGTCATGCTCGCGAGACGCGCAAGGTCGGCCTTCGACGCGCTGCCTGCGCGGCGCAGCGTCTTCAGCAGCAGGCGCTCGTTGTAACGGCGCACGTTGGCCGAATTACTTCCCTGGCCGATGTGCGGGCTTCTCATGGCGTCTCCTTCCATGTTGCGCTGTGCGGTAGCGCATTAAATAAATCACGTTGATTTATTTAACCGCGTGAGCGCCGACATGTCAGCCTAGGGAAATCCCGGTGCTCGGGAAATGGGGAATGGGTCGCGGAACCGGGGCGAAAACTTTGGAATTCGCGTGGCGGGCGCGTGTTCGCCGCGGACGTGACGACGTTCGTCCGGTAGGTGGCAAGGGAAGGGGGGGGCACACCGTGCGGATCAACGGGGCGGTGTGAATGATGCAGGATGGGAAATGAAAAAAGGCCGGCTAGAAGCCGACCTTTTTAAATAAGTGGTGCCCAGGAGAGGACTCGAACCTCCACGGTGTTGCCACCGCTAGGACCTGAACCTA
>NZ_FPJP01000014.1:90151-209426 GCF_900119325.1 Burkholderia sp. NFPP32
TGTTGCCACCGCTAGGACCTGAACCTAGTGCGTCTACCAATTCCGCCACCTGGGCACGTTTCGCTTGCTGCGATGCGAAGACCGCTATTCTAGCGTGTCTTCGAAGTCTGTCAACACAATTTCATCCGAAGCGATAAAAATATCGCATCCTTGTGCGACGGAGTCTCACGCGCCGACCGGATCCGCGCGTTTTGCCGCGAAATTCCAGCGCTGCGCCTGGCCCGTATCGACGCGTGCCGGCAGCAGTCCGGCGGCGAGGAACGTGTCGGCGATCTTCTGCTGTTCGCCGAAATTTTGCGCGACCACTGCGCGAACGAGGTAGCTGCGGCGCGCGTTCGCGCGCGCGATAGTCGCCGCGTCGAGCCCCCAGATCGGCGCAAGCGTATTCGCGGCCTCCTGCGGATGGTCGCGCAGCCACGCGCCGGCCTGCGACAACTGGTCGAACAGGATCTGGACAACGTCGGGCCGCGCGGCGGCGAAACTGCTCGATGCGAGGTAGTAGCGCTGGTACGACGCGAGTCCGTTGCCGTCGGCCAGAATCCGCACGTCGGGATTCCGGTCGACCGACGCGACATACGGATCCCACGTGATCCATGCGTCCACGCTGCCGCGCTCGAACGCTGCGCGGCCATCTGCGGGCGTCAGGTAGTGGATCGCCGCGTCGGCGGGCGTGAGCTTTGCGCGTGCGAGTGCGGCGAGCAGCAGGTAGTGGCTGCCGGCCGCCTTCGTGACCGCGATGCGCTTGCCCTTGAGATCGGCGAGCGTTCGAAGTGTGCTGTCCTGCTTGACGACGATCGCCTGTGCCTTCGGCGACGGCGCTTCCTGCGCGACGTACACGAAACGCGCATGCGCGGCCTGTGCGAAGACCGGGACCGTGTCGGCGACGTCGGCGCTGAAATCGACGGCGCCGACGTTGAGCGCTTCGGTCAGCGGCAGCCCGCTCGCGAATTCATGCCACGACACGCGCAGGCCGAGCGGCGCAAGCGTCTGCTCGAGTGCGCCGCGCGTCTTGAGCAGTGTGATGAGCGTCGAAGACTTCTGGTAGCCAATGCGCAATGCGGCGGGCGTGGTCTCGGCGTGCGTTCGGACGCCCGCCGCAGTGAGGCCTGCGGCCAGCATCGCGCGCGCGAATGCGCGACGGTTCATCGACGTCATGAATCGTGCTCCTCGTTGGGTTCGTTGCAATGAAGCGGGCCGGCTAACGTACCAACGGGGAGGGCGGGCGATAACCGATAAATTCTGCTATCGATCCGACTGGCGGGCATAAGGGTGGGTGGGGAGGCGGTCGCCGCGCAGAGTCCGGAGATCGTGCCGAAGGCGCTCAATCCGCGCGCCTGCGGAAATTCATGAAGGCCGAGTTCGACGAGCCGTGCCGGTTGCTGCGCAGGTTCATCGGTGAGTAAGTCGCTCTTTTTCCCGAGTCGGAAATGAAAAAGGCCGGCTAGAAGCCGACCTTTTTATAAAACAAGTGGTGCCCAGGAGAGGACTCGGTCACACGAGCGCGACCCCGGCTGCGCTTGCAAGCGCAGCCTTTCGAGTCCTCCCGCAAAGCGCGCAGGCGCTTTGCTTCCTGGGCCTGAAAAAGAAAAAGGCCGGCTAGAAGCCGACCTTTTTAAATAAGTGGTGCCCAGGAGAGGACTCGAACCTCCACGGTGTTGCCACCGCTAGGACCTGAACCTAGTGCGTCTACCAATTCCGCCACCTGGGCACGTTTTGCAGTAGCTGCTTGCTGCAAAGAAGCGAAATTATAGCGCCCCAATTATTCGTGTCAACACTTTTTTGCGATGCATCGCAAACCGGCCGCCGTCGCGCCCGCCCGCGGCATTCCCGTCATTTGGCGACACAGGCGGGTGATAGAATGACCCGCCGCCGTCAATATAGAACTGTCTGACGGACACCTCTATGTTGATGCCGTGCACCATCAGTCAACGCAACGAGAACAATCATCGACAAACCCTTGAGCAAATATCCGTACCCCATTCCGAGCCGTGAAGAAATTCTCGGCGTGCTGCGTACGAGCGATGCGCCGCTGGCTGCCAACGACATCGCCGAAGCACTGTCGATCAAGCGTCAGGAGCGCGAAGGGTTCTTCCGGCGTGTCGCCGCGATGGAGCGCGACGGCCAGATCCGCCTCGACAAGCGCGGCCACTACCAGTTGACCCATCCGTCGAATTTCGTCGCAGGGCGCGTGCAAGGGCATCGCGACGGCTACGGGTTCGTGATCCGCGACGACGGCCAGGACGACCTGTTTTTGCCGAACGGCGAAATGCAGAAGGTGATGCACAACGACCGTGTGCTCGCGCGGATCGTCGGCTACGATCGCCGCGGCCGGCCGGAAGGGCATGTCGTCGAAGTCACCGAGCGCGCGAACAAGCGCGTGATCGGCCGCCTGCTCAACGAGAACGGCGCGCTGATCGTCGCGCCGGAAGACAAGCGCATCGGCCACGACATCCTGATCACGCAGAACGTGAAGAAGGCGAGGGTCGGGCAGGTCGTCGTCGTCGATCTGACCGATTTCCCGAGCCGTCATTCGCAGCCGCTCGGCCGTGTCGCCGAAGTCCTCGGCGACATCGACGATCCGGGCATGGAAATCGAAATCGCGGTGCGCAAGTACGGCGTGCCGCATGAATTCAGCCAGTCGGCGCTCGACGAAGCCGCCGCGCTGCCCGACAAGGTACGGCCGGCCGACCTGCGTTTCCGCGTCGACCTGCGCGACGTGCCGCTCGTGACGATCGACGGCGAGGACGCACGCGACTTCGACGACGCCGTGTACTGCGAGCCGGTCAAGGTCGGTCGCGGCGACGGCTTCCGGCTGATCGTCGCGATCGCCGACGTGTCGTACTACGTACAGCCGGGCAACGGGCTCGATGCCGACGCGCTCGAGCGCAGCACGTCGGTCTATTTCCCGCGCCGCGTGATCCCGATGCTGCCGGAGAAGCTGTCGAACGGCTTGTGCTCGCTGAACCCGCAAGTCGACCGCTGCGTGCTCGCGTGCGACATGGTGATCACCGCACGCGGCGAGATCAAGGCGTACCAGTTCTATCCGGCCGTGATCCATTCGGCTGCGCGCCTTACGTACACCGAAGTGGCGGCCGTGCTGTCGAACACGAAGGGGCCGGAGGCTGCGCGCCGCGCGGAGCTGCTGCCGCACCTGCAGAACCTGTACGGCGTCTACAAGTCGCTGTTCGCCGCACGGCAGAAGCGCGGCGCGATCGACTTTGATACGACCGAGACCTACATCGTCTGCAACTCGCAGGGCAAGATCGAGCAGATCGTGCCGCGCCAGCGCAACGATGCGCACAAGCTGATCGAGGAGTGCATGCTGGCCGCGAACGTCTGCGCGGCCGACTTCCTGAAGCGCAACAAGCATCCGGGCCTGTACCGCGTGCACGCGGGGCCAACGCCGGAGAAGCTCGAGAACCTGCGTGCGTTCCTGCGCGGCATGGGCCTGTCGCTCGGCGGCGGCGACAAGCCGCATGCAAGCGACTACGCGGCGCTGATGGCGCAGATCCGCGACCGGCCCGACGCGCAGATGCTGCAGCCGATGCTGCTGCGTTCGATGCAGCAGGCCGTCTACAGCCCGGACAACATCGGCCACTTCGGTCTCGCGTACGAGGCGTACGCGCACTTCACGAGCCCGATCCGTCGTTATCCCGACCTGCTCACGCACCGCGCGATCTATTCGATCCTGTCCGGCAAGAAGTACGTGCCGAAGGCGCCGGAGGGCTTCGAGCTGAACACCGCGCTGTCGCCGCGCGCCCGCGCGATGCAGCAGGCCGACGACGAAGCGCGCAACCGCTCGCGCTCGAACACGGCGATCTGGGAAGAGCTCGGCCTGCATTGCTCGGCGAACGAGCGGCGTGCGGACGAAGCGTCGCGCGACGTCGAGGCATGGCTCAAGTGCTACTTCATGCGCGACAAGCTCGGCGAGGAATACGGCGGGATGGTGAACGGCGTCACGTCGTTCGGCATCTTCGTGCAGCTCGACACGCTGTTCATCGAAGGGCTCGTGCACGTCACGGAACTCGGCTCGGACTACTTCCAGTACGACGAGATCAAGAATGAGCTGCGCGGCGAACGGACGGGCATCCGCTATCGTCTGTCGGACCGCGTGCGCGTGCAGGTGAGCCGCGTCGATCTCGACGCGCGCAAGATCGATTTCCGCCTCGTGCGCGATACGCCGGTGAAGGCGCCGCGCCCGTCGCCCGCGCCGGCTGCTGCAGGCGCAGGTGCCGGCGCCGATCGCAACGGCCCGCGCGTGCGTGCGCTGCCGCAGGCGGAAGAGCTCGCGCCGCGCCGCAAGAAGGCCGCAAGCGCACCGAGCGTCGCGGTGAAGGAAGCACGTGCCGCACGCAAGAAGGGCGGCAGCGGTGGCAGTGGCGGTGCGGCGGCGAAGCCGACCGCGAAGAAGGCACGCGCCCGCAAGAAGTATTGAGCGTTCGGGGCGGCGCAAGCGCACGCCCTGCAGTATCGAGAGACGCCGCGTCACCGGTCATCGGCCGGCAACGCGGCGCTTTCCTTTTCCATGGATCGCGGCCGCGCGCGTCGCGCGGCCGCACGTTTGATCGAAGGTTGTTCCAGTCATGTCACGTCTGAAGGTTCTTTACGGTTTTCATGCGGTGACCGCACGTTTGCGGCACGATGCATCGACGGTTGCGGAGGTGCTGTACGACCAGACGCGCCGCGACCGCCGCATGCAGGACTTCCTGCACACCGCGAAGGAAGCGGGCGTGCGGCTGATCGCGGCCGACGAAACGCGCCTGTGGGGCCTCGCCCATACCGAGCGCCACCAGGGCGTCGTCGCGCGTGTCGAGGACGTTCCGCTCGCGCAGAACCTGTCCGAGCTGCTCGACGGCATCCAGGGCCCCGCGCTGCTGCTCGTGCTCGACGGCGTCACCGATCCGCACAACCTCGGCGCGTGCCTGCGCGTTGCCGATTCGGCCGGCGCGCACGCGGTGATCGCGCCGCGCGACCGTGCGGTCGGCCTGAACGCGACTGCGGCCAAGGTGGCGAGCGGCGCGGCCGATACGGTGCCGTACATCACGGTGACGAACCTCGCGCGCGCGCTGCGCGAGCTGAAGGAAGCCGGCGTGTGGATCATCGGCACGTCGGACGAGGCGTCGGCGACGCTCTACGATACGAAGCTCGACGGCCCCGTCGCGCTCGTGATGGGCGCGGAAGGCGAAGGCATGCGCCGGCTCACGCGCGACACCTGCGATGAGGTGATGAGCATCCCGATGGCCGGCAGCGTGGAAAGCCTGAACGTGTCGGTCGCAAGCGGCGTGTGCCTGTACGAAGCCGTGCGCCAGCGGCGCGTGAAGGGCTGACACATCCTGTCTCGCGCAATATGCGCGTGCCTGGCATGACCCGAACGACGCGTGCCGCGATGCGATGCGGCACGCGGTTCTCCGGAACTTGCGACCGATGACCCTGTTTCGCCTCGGCGCATCATGCGCCGTGCTATGCCTGCTGGCTGCCTGCACGTCGCCGTCGCTCGTCGAACGCGGCACCTACTACGCCGACACGAGCCTGTACGCGCGCGGTGCCGATTCGCGGATCCGCTTTCTCGTGATGCATTACACCGAAAGCGACGAAGCGAAATCGCTGCGCACGCTGACGGGCGATTCGGTCAGCGTGCATTACGTCGTGCCGCCGCAGCCGCGCATCGAACACGGGATGCCCGTCGTCTACCAGCTCGTTCCGGAGTCGATGCGCGCATGGCACGCGGGCGTCAGCGAGTGGCAGGGCGCGACCGAATTGAACGCGGCGTCGATCGGCATCGAAAACGTGAACCGCGGGCCGCTCGATCCGCAGAATCGCACCTGGCAGCCGTACTCGCCCGAACAGATCGATGCGTTGACCCGCCTGTCGAAGGACATCGTCGTACGCTACGCGATCCCGCCGACGCGCGTGGTCGGGCACAGCGACATCGCGCCGCAACGCAAGATCGATCCGGGGCCGCTGTTCCCGTGGCATGCGCTCGCACTGGCCGGCGTCGGCGCATGGCCGGACGATGCGACCGTGGCCGCCCGGCTCGGCGGCCGCGATCCGCACGCGTTGGTCGATGTGCGCGAACTGCAGCTCAAGCTCGCGCGCTACGGCTACGACGTGCCGACCGACGGCGTGCTCGACGCGCGCACGCGGCGCGTATTCGCGGCGTTCCAGATGCATTTCCGTCCGTCCGACTATGCGGGCAATCCGGACGCCGAAAGCGACGCGATCGCACAGGCGTTGCTCGACAAATACTTTCCCGGCACGCAGCCGACGGACAACGCGCCCGAGGCGGCCGCACCCTGAACGCACGGCGCACGGCGCGCCGAAAAACGCGGGCCGTCATCCGAGTCCGGTAAACTGGCGGTTTTCCGCAATCCCACAGCATTACCACGCCATGACTCAAGACGAACTCAAACGCCTCGTCGGCCAGGCCGCCGCCGATTACGTGATCCAGAACGTGCCGGAAGGCGCCGTGATCGGCGTCGGCACCGGCTCGACCGCCAACTGCTTCATCGACGCACTCGCCGTCGTCAAGTCGCGCTATCGCGGCGCCGTGTCGAGTTCCGTCGCCACGACCGAACGCCTGAAATCGCACGGCATCAAGGTGTTCGACCTGAACGAGGTCGACTCGCTGCAGGTGTACGTCGATGGCGCCGACGAGATCGACGCGAGCGGCGCGATGATCAAGGGCGGTGGCGGCGCGCTCACGCGCGAGAAGATCGTCGCGTCGGTGGCCGACACGTTCGTCTGCATCGCCGACGCCAGCAAGCGCGTGCCGGTGCTCGGCGCGTTCCCGCTGCCGATCGAGGTCGTGCCGATGGCGCGCACGGCGATCGGCCGGCGCGTGACCGCGCTCGGCGGCGTGCCCGTGCTGCGCGTGACGAAGGACGGCGCACCGTACATCACCGACAACGGCAACGAGATCATCGACGTGAAGGGGCTGCAGATCGCCGATCCGCGCGGCTTTGAAGCGCAGGTGAACGCATGGCCGGGTGTCGTGACGGTCGGGTTGTTTGCCGAGCGCGGCGCGAATCTGTGCTTGCTCGGCACGGAAAACGGCGTTGAAACGATCGTTTATTCGGCCGAAGCGAGCTGAATGAGAAGCAGTCCGTAACGGTATCAGGAACCCGTAATGGACTGCATGTTTAAATCTTGTGGAAATCACGGCCCGGCAGGCGCAGCGCGCTTCCCGGGCCTTTTTTGTAGCCTTATAAATCACCCCGTCAAAAAGAGGGATAACCCTGTCAGGTGTTTACCAGATAGCGAAATATCCTCGAACTCATCAACTTATAGATCATAAGAACAGTAGTAACCAGGGCCGGCGGAACTGCGGAGCAGATGTTCGCAAATCGACGCACGGGGAGGTGTCATGGAGCAGGGCAAAGACCGGTCACTGGTCGCCAAAGTGATGGATGGGCTTGTCTCGGGTATCGTCGAAGACAAGTACGGCGGCATTTTGCCGCCACAGGACGTGCTGTCGAAAGAGTTCGACGTGAGTCGCACGGTGATGCGGGAAGCGTTGTCGATGTTGCTTGCGCGCGACATGCTGGACGTGCGGCCGAAAGTCGGCACGCGCGTGCGGCCGATGCGCGACTGGCGAATGATCGACGAAGACGTCGTGAGCTGGCGATTTCGGGCAAAACCCGATCCGCAGTTCATGCGCGACGTCATCGAATTTCGAATGCTGATCGAACCGCGCGCGACCGCGCAGGCGGCAGTGCGTGCGACCGCGGCCGACATCGCGGGGATCCGTGAAGCGTTCGATGCGTTCAAGGTGCTGCAGCCCGGCGATCCTGGCTACGACACGGCGGACGAGTTGCTGCACACGCGGATCGTGCAGGCGAGCGGCAACCAGTTCTTCCAGCAGATGGCGGCGATCGTGCGCGGTGCGGTGCGTCTCGTGAATCCGCGCGTCGTGCAGAAGGAAGGCGCGCACGAGATCGCGGTGAAGGCGCATGCGCGTGTCGTCGATGCGATCGAACGGCGCGATCCGCGCGAAGCCGAAGCGGCCTCGCTCGCGCTGATCGATTTCAGCGCCGACGAGATCTCGCGCGATTTCTCCGTCGACGTGCCCATGCGCGCCTGAACCTGCTCGCGTCGCTCATCCGTGTGCCGGCGAGCCGTTTATCATGACGGCCGGTCGGCAGCGTGCCGGCCACCGTCATACGACCGACACGGAAGATCAGGATGAACGACAACGACCACCGCCCGGTGCGCTTCGGCATCGTCGGCGCAGGCAGCATCGCGCGCCGCTTCGCGCAAAGCCTCGCGCACGTGCCGGGCGCCACGCTCGCCGGTGCCTGGGCCCGCCGCGCCGACGCAGCGGCAGCCTTTTGCGAGACATGCGGCGGCACGCCTGCCGCGAGCCTCGAAGCGCTCCTCGCGAGCGACATCGACGCGGTCTACATCGCGACGCTCCATGACAGTCACGCGCAGTACACGCTGGCCGCACTTGCCGCCGGCAAGGCCGTGCTGTGCGAAAAGCCCGCAACGCTGAACGCGGCGCAACTCGATACCGTGCTGCGTGCGGCACGCGACGCCGGTCGGCTCTTCATGGAAGCGATGAAGCCGCCGTTCTTTCCGCTGTACCGCCAGCTGCGTGCGCACCTGCATGACGATCCGATCGGCGAGATCCGGCTCGTGCGCGCGGGGTGCGCATCGTCGTCGGTACCCGGCGACCATTCCGTCTATCGCCTCGATCGTGCGGGCGGCGCGCTGCTCGATATCGGGATCTACGAGGCGTTTCTCGCGGTCGACTGGCTCGGCGCGGCGCTCGACGTGCAGACGCTCGGCCGCGTCGGCGCGACGGGCGTCGACATGTTCGCGAGCCTGAACAGCCTGCACGCGAACGGCGGGATCGCGCAGCTCTTTTGCGGGCTCGACGTGATGGGCCGTGGCGATGCGCTGATCGCCGCGGCCGGCGGGCACGTGACGATTCACGAGAAATGGTGGAATCCGGCGCGCGCGACGATCCGTTATGCGGACGGGCGCACCGTCGAACTCGACGCACCGGCCGAAGGCGGCGGGCTGAACTACGAGACCGCGCATTTCTGCGACCTGCTGCGCGCTGGCGCAACCGAAAGCCCGATCATGACGCACGACCATTCGCGGCAGATGATCGCGATGACCGATGCCGCGCGTGCCGCGCTCGGCGTGCGCTATTCGGGCGAGTAGGCGGGAACGAAGGTGCCGGGCCCGCGTGCGCGGCCCGGCGGATGGCGTGCGCTCAGTGCCGCGACGGCAGCGACAGGCGCTTTTCGTACCAGCGCTGCACCCATTCGAGGATCTGGCACAGGATCCAGTACAGGGCCGCCGCGGCGAGATAGAGCGGCAGCGGCTGATAGGTCGCCGCGATCACTTCCTGCGCGCTGCGCAGCAGTTCGGTCACGGTGATCACGGACACGAGCGACGTGTCCTTGATCAGGCTGATCAGGCTGTTCGACAGGCTCGGCACCGCGATGCGCAGCGCCTGCGGGCCGATCACGTAGCGCAGCGTCTGCCCCCACGACAGCCCGAGGCTGTACGACGCGAGCCACTGGCCGCGGTGGATGCCGTTGATCGCGCCGCGCATGCTTTCGGACATGTAAGCCGCGACGTTCGCGGACAGCGCGATGACGCCGGCCGGCGTCGGTTCGAGCGAGATGCCGAGGCTCGGCAGCCCGTAGTAGATGACGAAGATCTGCACGAGCAGCGGCGTGCCGCGCATCAGGCTCACGTATGCGCGCGCGAGCCACGCGAGCGCGTTGACCCAGATGCGTTCGAAGCCGTCGAGCGGCTCGCTTTGCCGGATGCCCATCATCGCGAGCACGACAGCGCCGAGCAGGCCGAACACCATCGACAGCACGGCGAACTTGACGGTCAGTACGGCGCCCTGGGCGAGCACCGGCAGCGATTGGACGAGCAGGGACGTTGTCGACATGGAATACGAATCGGATGCGTGCGCGAAAGCGCAATCATAAACCGGACGAATAAAGCAAAGGGCGGCATCGTTGCGGATGCCGCCCTGTCCGGCCCGCCGTCAGGCGGGAAATGCAGGCGTGCTTACTTGATCGGCTTCGTCACGTCGATGCCGAACCACTTGTCCGAGATCTTCGTGAACGTGCCGTCGGCCGCGAGCTGGGCCATCGCGTCGTCGATCGCCTTCTGGAACTTCGGGTTGCCCTTCTTGAACGGGATACCCGACGGGTTCGCCGAGCCGACGTTCGCGCCCGGGCGCAGCGGCAACTGCGAATTCTTCGTCAGGTACGCGAGCATCAGGCGGTCGTTGAGCGCTGCGTCGAGGCGGCCGGCCGCGAGATCGCGCAGGTACTCGGGCGCGCCCGGGTACGTCTTCACGTCGATGCCGGGCACCGACTTCGCCATGTCCATGTAGTTCGTGCCGAGCGCGACGCCGAGCTTCTTGCCCTTCAGATCTTCCAGCGACTTGAAGTCACGCGAGTCGTCCTTGCGCTGGATCAGTTGCGCGGACGAGTACGTGTACGCCGGCGAGAAGTCGAGCGTCTCCTTGCGCTTGTCGGTGATGCCGACCTGGTTGGCGATCACGTCGAACTTGCCGGCCTGCAGGCCCGCGATGATGCCGCTCCATTCGGTCGTCACGAACTCGGCCTTCACGCCGAGCTTCGCGGCGACGGCCTTCGCGACGTCGACGTCGAAGCCGACCAGTTCGCCTTGCGGGTTCTTCGAGTTGAACGGCGGGAACGTGCCCTCGAGGCCGATCCGCAGCGTGCCCCGTTGTTTCACCTGGTCGAGGAGATCGGCCGCATGCGCGGTGGCGGCGAACGACGAGCCGATCAGGCCCGCAACCAGCAGCTTCTTCAGCAGCGAAAATTTCATCGTGTTAGCTTCCTTGCCCCAGCTGGGGCTCTGTTCCGATAGTGCGACCGATGATAGCAAAAATGCAATCAGTCGATAAATATCGTTTGTTTATGCCTATATTACTTACGCGGTGCGCTCGCGGGCGATCGCCTTCACGCATTCCGAGACGAGCGCGGGGCCGCGGTAGATGAAGCCCGTATAAAGCTGGACCAGCGACGCGCCGGCCGCGAGCTTCGCCCGGGCGTCCTCGCCCGAGAAAATGCCGCCGACGCCGATGATCGGCACTTCGCTGCCGACTTCGGCATGCAGCTTGCGGATCACTTCGTTCGACGCGTCGAACACCGGGCGGCCCGACAGGCCGCCGGCTTCGTCCGCGTGCGGCAGGCCCTGGACGGCCGCGCGCGACAGCGTCGTGTTGGTGGCGATCACCGCTTCGATCTTGTGGCGCAACAGCGTGTCGGCGATTTCCTTGACCTGTTCGTCGTCGAGATCGGGCGCGATTTTCAGCGCGAGCGGCACGAGCTTGCCGTGCAGGTCGGCGAGGCGCTGCTGCTTGTCCTTGAGCGCCGCGAGCAGCGCGTCGAGCTCGCCCGCGCCCTGCAGCTGGCGCAGGTTCTTCGTGTTCGGCGACGAGATGTTGATCGTCACGTAGCTCGCGAACGGGTATACGCGTTCGAGGCAGTACAGGTAGTCCTCGGCCGCGCGTTCGATCGGCGTATCGGCGTTCTTGCCGATGTTCAGGCCGAGGATGCCGCGATAGCGGGCGGCCTGGACGTTCTTCACGAACTGGTCGACGCCGTGGTTGTTGAAGCCCATCCGGTTGATCAGCGCTTCGGCTTGCGGCAGGCGGAACATCCGCGGGCGCGGGTTGCCGGGCTGCGGACGCGGCGTGACCGTGCCGACCTCGATGAAGCCGAAGCCGAGCGCCGCGAGGCCGTCGATGGCCGCGCCGTCCTTGTCGAGGCCGGCCGCGAGGCCGACCGGGTTGCGGAACGTGAGCCCCATCACGGTGCGCGGCGCGTCGGGCACGCGGGCCGACAGCGCGCAGGCGAGGCCCGTGCGGCCGGCCGCGCCGAGCGCGCGCAGCGTGAGGTGGTGAGCGTCTTCCGCATCCATCTTGAACAGGGATGCGCGGACCAGCGGATAGAGGGAACTGAACACGGGAATTGGGCGGGCAGCCGGAATGAATGACAACCCGCTATTTTACCGGGAGTTGCGCGGCAGGGGCGTGCTTCGCTTCGTAGCCCCGCGGTGCGCGTCAGCCCGAGCCGGAATGCCCGCCCGGCAACGGCGCGCGGGCCAGTGCCGCATCGACGGGCGGCAGGTCGACCCGTTCCGGATCGAGTATCTTCCAGCGGCCGTCGATCAGCCCTTCGAGCGGGTGGAAGTTCGCCTTGTACGCCATCTTCGGGCTCTCGCGGATCCAGTAGCCGAGGTACACGTACGGCAGCCCGAGACTCTTCGCCTGCTCGATCTGCCACAGGATGTTGTAGGTGCCGTAGCTCGTGTGCCGGTCGTCGGGCTCGAAGAACGTGTAGACGGAAGACAGTCCGTCGCCGAGGATGTCGATCATGCTGACCATGCGCAGCTTGCCGCGCTCGCCGCCCGGGGCGTCGAGGTCGCGGAATTCGACGAGGCGCGAGTTGATCCGGCTCTGCAGCAGGAACTGCTCGTACTGGTCGCGGCTGTCGCGATCCATTCCGCCGCCCGCGTGACGCGCGGACTGGTAGCGCATGTAGAGCGCGTAGTGTTCTTCGTCGTAGTGCAGAGGCGAGACCGTCGCGACGAGCGCGCGGTGCCGTTTCCACATCCTGCGCTGTGTGCGCGACGGCACGAACGCGTCGATGGGCACGCGCACCGGTACGCAGGCGCGGCAGCCGTCGCAGTACGGGCGATACGTGAAGACGCCCGAGCGCCGGAAGCCGGCCTTCACGAGTTCGGTGTAGATGTCCGAGTTGATCAGGTGGCTCGGCGTCGCGACTTGCGAGCGCGCGATACGGCCGTCCAGATAGCTGCACGGATAGGGCGCCGTTGCATAGAATTGCAGCGCCGAAAGCGGTGAAAGCGGCAGCTCAGTCGGGTGAGTCATGGGCAGCTCTCGATGCAGGGAAGGAGTGCCGCGCTAGCGCTCGATCCCGGAGGGCGCCGCCGTTTCGGCGGAGCCCGTCAGCGCGGCGAGCACGCGCTTGTCGAACTGCCACGGAATCGGCGGTTCGGCTACCGCGCGGCGCACGTGAGCGACAAAGGCCTTGCGTGCGATCTCGCGGCCGCCGAGCGACGCTAGATGCGACGTATTCTGCTGGCAGTCTATCATCTCCAGCCCCTGGTCGCGAAGGTGGGCGACGAGCGCGGCCAGCGCGATTTTCGATGCGTCGGTGGCATCCGCATACATCGATTCGCCAAAAAACATCCGCCCGAACGACACGCCGTACAGGCCGCCGACGCGGCGCCCGTCGTGCCATGTCTCGATGCTGTGCGCGTTGCCGGAGCGGTAGAGCGAGGTATAGGCGTCGATGATCTCCGCCGTGATCCACGTGCCGCGCTGCCCGCGGCGCGGCGCCTGCGCGCAGGCGCGCATCACGCCCGGAAAGTCGTGATCGACGCGCACTTCCCATGCGGGCTCGCGCAGCACGCGCTTCAGCGTCTTGCGCAGCGACGGCGACACCTTGAATTCGGCCGGCACGAGGATCATGCGCGGGTCGGGGCTCCACCACAGCACCGGCTGGCCGTCCGAGTACCACGGGAAGATGCCGCGCAGGTACGCGTCGATGAGGCGCGACGGCAGCAGGTCGGCGCTCGCGGCGAGCAGCCCGGGCGCGCCGGTCGCGGGACCGAGCGCGCGTTCGATGGGCGGAAACGGATCGTCCGGGCCGAGCCAGGGGACCATGGGGGCGAGCTCAGCCGTTGCGCAGCGAGCGGAAGATATCGCCGGTGTGCACGCCGTAGTCGCCGGCGGCGCGATCGGCGAAGAAGAATCGCAGGGTCTGGCTGACGGTCGGGAACGCGATTTCGTCCCACGGGATGTCGGCTTCGTCGAACAGCTTCACTTCGAGGCTTTCCTCGCCGGCTTCGAAACCCGGATCGGTGAGCCGCGCGAGGTAGAACAGGTGGACCTGGTGCACGTGCGGCACGTTGAGCAGCGTGAACAGGTTCTGTATCTCGACGCGCGCGCCAGCTTCCTCGAGCGTTTCGCGCGCGGCGGCTTCGGCCGTCGTCTCGCCCATTTCCATGAAGCCCGCGGGCAGCGTCCAGAATCCGTAGCGCGGTTCGATCGCGCGGCGGCACAGCAGGATCTGGTCGCCCCAGACCGGGACCGTGCCGACGACGTTGCGCGGATTCTGGTAATGGATCGTGCCGCAGTGATCGCAGACGAAGCGCTCGCGGTTGTCGCCCGGAGGAATGCGCGCGATGACTTCGTGACCGCAGACGGAGCAGAATTTCATGTCGAGTGGAAGGGACGAGGTGATGCGAGTGTATCACCGGGGCGCGGCATTCTCGAACGCCTGCACATGCGGACGGCGCGCCGTGCGAAGCGGCATGCGTGCGCGAAGAGGGTGTGGGGATCGGGTACGGAAAAACAAAAAGCCCGGCGCTGGGCCGGGCTTTTTGCATGAATCTGGACGTTGGTTGCGGGGGTAGGATTTGAACCTACGACCTTCGGGTTATGAGCCCGACGAGCTGCCAGACTGCTCCACCCCGCGTCCGTCGAAGAAATGAATTATAAGGAGTTACCCGAGCGCGCGCAAGCACTTTCTGACAATCGCGTGTCGCGTCTTGCGGGGACGGTACGGTGGTCGCGTGCGCTAGAATCGAGCGGTTTGTTTCGCCTCTTCGGTAGCGGCCGTGCGCGATCGCATCGGCACCGCTGCGGCTCACCTTATTGCATCGACGGATTCATGGACATCGCTCACGATCTTCAATCGATCGGCGCGCAGGAACAGGCGCTCGTGTTTCCCCATTTCGACGCGGCCCGCGCGTGGGCGCTCGGCAACCGGATGCATGCGCTAGCAACGTCGCGCGGCCATGCCATCGCGATCGACATCGTCACGTTCGGCCAGCCGCTGTTCTACGCGGCGCTCGCTGGTGCGACCCCCGACAATGCCGACTGGGTGCGCCGCAAGCGCAACGTCGTCGCGCATTTCCGGCGCAGCTCGTATGCGATCGGCCTGCGCATGCAGCAGGCCGGCGCCACGCTGGCGGACAAGCACGGGTTGCCGATCGCCGAATATTCGCCGCACGGCGGTTCGTTTCCGCTGACCGTCGCGGGCGCCGGCGTGATCGGCTCGATCACCGCGTCGGGGCTGCCGCAGCGCGCGGACCACGAATTCGTCGTCGAGGCGCTGTGTGCCGAGCTCGGCCAGGACTACGCCGTGCTGGCCCTCGCAAGGAGCTGAGCGATGCAGCTTCCCGGATACGCATGGCTCGCGATCGCGATCGTCGCGGAAGTGGTCGGCACGTCCGCGCTGCGCGCGGCGGACGGCTTCACGCGCTTCTGGCCGTCGGCGCTCGTCGTCGCCGGTTACGGCATCGCGTTCTACTGCCTGTCGCTGACGCTGCGCACGATGCCCGTCGGCATCATCTATGCAGTCTGGTCGGGCGCCGGCATCGTGCTGATCACGCTCGTCGCGATGCTGCTCTATCGTCAGGTGCCGGACGTGCCGGCGATGATCGGTCTAGGGCTGATCATCTCGGGCGTCGTGGTGCTGAACCTGTTCTCGAAGATGCAGGCGCACTGAACGTGCGACTGCCGTTTGCCGGATGGCCCTCATGACCGATTCCACTTCCGCTGCCGTTTCTGCCGAGTCCGCCCAGCCTGACGTGCGCGCCTATGTCGCGAACCGCATCGGTTTTCTCGAACTGAACCGGCCGAAGGCATTGAACGCGCTGTCGGGCGGCATGATCCGGCTGATGCAGCAGGCGCTCGACGCGTGGCGCGACGATCCGGAGGTGGTTGCGGTCGTCGTGCACAGTCCGCATCCGCGCGCGTTCTGCGCGGGCGGCGACGTGCGCTTTTTCCACGACGCGTGGCACCGCGGCGACCGCGATGCGATCGACGCGTTCTTCATCGACGAATACACGCTGAACCATACGATCTTCACCTATCCGAAGCCTTATATCGCGCTGATGCACGGCGTCGTGATGGGCGGCGGCATGGGTATTTCGCAGGCGGCGCGGCATACGGGCGGCCTGCGCGTCGTGACCGATTCGACGAAGATGGCGATGCCCGAAACGCGCATCGGCCTGTTCCCGGACGTCGGGATGAGCTGGTTTCTCGCGCGCACGCCCGGT
Source organism: Burkholderia sp. NFPP32 (assembly GCF_900119325.1). Classification (NCBI taxonomy): domain Bacteria; kingdom Pseudomonadati; phylum Pseudomonadota; class Betaproteobacteria; order Burkholderiales; family Burkholderiaceae; genus Burkholderia; species Burkholderia sp. NFPP32. The sequence continues at coordinate 106,250 of NZ_FPJP01000014.1, forward strand.
GCGATCGGTCGTTATCTCGCCGTGACGGGCGCGACGCTCGACGCGGCCGGTGCACTATACGCGCAGCTCGCCGACGTCTATCTGCCCGATGCCGCGCTGCCGGCGCTGCTCGACACGCTGCGCAGCGCGCGCATCGACAGCGGTGCACAGGCCGTCGCCTGCGTGGCCGACGCGGCTGCCGCGCACAAGGTCGTGCCGACGCCGGACACGTCGGCGCTGGCCGATGCGCGCGCCGGGATCGACCGCCATTTCGCGCAGCCCGACATCAACGCGATCCTCGCGTCGCTCGATGCCGAACCGGATTGCGCGGCCGTCGACGGGTGGGTCGAGAAGGCGACTCACGCGATGCGCGGCCAACTGTCGCCGCTGTCGATGGCCGTGTCGCTCGAAGTCGTCGAGCGCGCACGCGGCGCGACGATGGCCGATTGCCTGCGGCGAGATCTCGATCTCACGCGCTCGACGTTCGCGCGCGGCGACGTGATCGAAGGCGTGCGTGCACTGATCGTCGACAAGGATCAACAGCCGGCCTGGCGCTTCAAGTCGGCCGCCGACATCGATCGGGCCGAGGTGCTCGCGATGTTCGATAGCCCGTGGACGCCCGATACGCATCCGCTGCGGAACCTGAAGGACTGACCCGCGCGCGCGACAGAAACCAAAAGGCCGCCTGCACATGCAGGCGGCCTTTTCGTTTATTGACCGTCGATCGCTCTGCGGTCGAAGGGCGCGGAGCCCGGGCCCGCGTTACTCGTTGCCCGCGTCGTCCGACATGAACGCGCGCATGAACACGAGCGCGCCGAAGCCCCACACCGCGTTCGCCGCGAAGCCGGCCGCGAGCACGGGCATCATGTTGCCCGACGGCCAGATGCCGCGCAGCGGATCGATCGCGAACACGCGGGCTGCGGTCAGCACGATGCCGCCGAACATGAGTGAGCCGATCCACGATGCTTCGCGTTCCGGCGACACGCGCAACAGCCACGCCATCGGGATCGCGCAGCACGCGCTGATCAGCGCGTTCGCGACAAATTCAGGAATGCCGAGCGGCGCGAACGGCTGCGTGGAGAAGCCGGCCGCGGCGATCAGGTCCGCTGTGTGAAGGAGGGCGAGCGTGGCCTCGCGGAAGAACAGGGCGGCAAGGAAGCCGGACAGGAACGGCAGGATGACTTTCTGCATCGATGAGTGCACCGCAGGCGCGCCCGGCCGGGGCCGTGCGCGCGGAGTTATTCGGATAGGTACGTCATTATAGGGCCCGGTCGCCGCGATATTCGCTCCAGCGTCGTGCTAATCACGAAAGCGGAAAACCTAAGCTCAAAAAAATCGTTCCAAAGCCCTGCACCGATCCCTAGACTGATTTCCCAGAAACAGCCGTGCAATCGCGTATCCGCTCGCCGCACGGCCTGACCGGCGAACCATCCCGATTCGAACGCACACCATGCATGCGTCGCTCGTCCGCGACGCGAGCAGGGCGACGTTTTTTCAAATTTCGGCAAGAACAGTCAAGCAGGAGCAGCAGATGAATGTGTTCTGGTTTATCCCCACGCATGGCGACAGCCGCTACCTCGGCACGGCCGAAGGCGCGCGCGCCGCGGATTACGATTATTTCAAGCAGGTCGCCGTCGCGGCGGACACGCTTGGGTACGAAGGCGTGCTGCTGCCGACCGGTCGTTCCTGCGAGGATGCGTGGGTCGTTGCGTCGAGCCTCATTCCGGCGACGCAGCGCCTGAAGTTCCTGGTTGCAATCCGTCCCGGCATCGCGTCGCCGGGGCTGTCGGCGCGCATGGCCGCGACGTTCGACCGCCTGTCGGGCGGCCGCCTGCTGATCAACGTCGTGACGGGCGGCGATGCGGCCGAACTCGAAGGAGATGGCCTGTTCGCCGATCACGATACGCGCTACGAGATCACCGACGACTTCCTGAACATCTGGCGCGGGTTGCTTGCCGCGTCGCACGACAACGGCGGCTTCGACTACATCGGCAAGCACTTGCAGTCGAAGGGCGGCAAGGCGCTTTATCCGCCCGTGCAGCGTCCGCATCCGCCGCTGTGGTTCGGCGGCTCGTCGCCGGCCGCGCACGCGATTGCCGCCGATCATATCGATACCTATCTGACCTGGGGCGAGCCGCCCGAGGCGGTCGCGAAGAAGATCGCCGACATCCGTGCCCGCGCGGAGGCGCGCGGCCGCAAGATCAAGTTCGGCATTCGCCTGCACGTGATCGTGCGCGAGACCGAGGACGAAGCATGGCGTGATGCCGAGCGCCTGATCAGCCGCCTCGACGACGACACGATCGCGCGTGCGCAGAAGGCGTTCGCGAACATGGACTCGGAAGGTCAGCGCCGGATGGCCGCGCTGCACGGCGGCAAGCGCGGCGGTCGCGAGGCGCTCGAGGTGTATCCGAACCTGTGGGCCGGCGTCGGTCTCGTGCGCGGCGGCGCGGGCACCGCGCTCGTCGGCAATCCCGAACAGGTCGCCGAGCGCATGCGCGAATACGCGGACCTCGGCATCGAGACGTTCATCCTGTCCGGCTACCCGCACCTCGAGGAGTCGTATCGCTTTGCCGAACTCGTGTTCCCGCTGATCAAGGGCAAGGGCGCGCAGCGGCCGGCCGGCCCGCTGTCGGGGCCGTTCGGCGAGATCGTCGGCAACAACTATCTGCCGAAGGCAAGCCAGAGCTGAGCGAGGAGAGGCCTGCGATGACAACGAAAACGTCGACGACGGGTGCCGCCGTGGCCGCCCGCGCATGGCGCGGCGTCGCGCCGTGGCTCGTGCCTCTCGCGCTGCTGGTTGTGTGGGAAGTCGGTGCGCGCACCGGCTGGCTGTCGACCCGCGTGCTGCCCGAACCGGTGGCGGTCGTGCGGGCGGCATGGTCGCTCGTGACGTCGGGCGAAATGTGGGCGAACGTGAAGGTCAGCACGTGGCGCGCGCTGTTCGGTTTTGCGATCGGCGGCGGTGTCGGTCTCGCGCTGGGGCTCGCAACCGGCCTGTCGAAGGCCGCCGAGGTCGCGCTCGATTCGACGATCCAGATGATCCGCAACATCCCGGCGCTCGCGATGATTCCGCTCGTGATCCTGTGGTTCGGCATCGACGAGAAGGCGAAGCTGTTCCTCGTCGCGCTCGGCGTGTTCTTCCCGGTCTACATCAACACGTATCACGGGATCCGCTCGGTCGACGCGAACCTGATCGAAATGGCGAAGAGTTACGGCGTGCGCGGCTTCGCGCTGTACCGCGACGTGATCCTGCCCGGTGCGTTGCCGTCGATCCTCGTCGGCGTGCGTTTCGCGCTCGGGCTGATGTGGGTGATGCTGATCGTCGCGGAAACCATCTCCGCGCAGTCGGGCATCGGCTACATGACGATGAATGCGCGTGAATTCCTGCAAACCGATGTGGTGGTGGTCGGCATCCTGCTGTACGCGGTGCTCGGCAAGCTGGCCGATGTGCTGGCGAAATGGCTCGAGCGCGTGACGCTGCGCTGGCACCCCGCTTACCAATCAGGAGCAAAGGCATGAATGCGACGACTTCGGCGGCCGCCTACGGCCCGCTCGCCGGCGCAGACCTCGAGGCCGAGCTGGCGCAGGCACGCGTCGCGGACGGCGATGCGCGCGACGCGGCGATTCTCGATCGTGACGGTAGCGCATCCGTCGTTCCGCTTGCGCGGCGGCGCGCGGGAAGTCCGGCACCCGACGACGCGGTGACGCTGTCAGGCGTCAGCAAGCGCTTCGGCGCGCGCACCGTGCTCGACAACGTCGAACTCGGCATCGCGCGCGGCAGCTTCGTCGCGATCGTCGGCCGCAGCGGCTGCGGCAAGTCGACGCTGCTGCGTCTCGTCGCGGGACTCGAGCAGCCGAGCAGCGGCGCGCTCGTGACGCGCGGCGACGGCGGCGGCGCGCTCGATACGCGGATCATGTATCAGGATGCGCGCCTGCTGCCGTGGAAGACCGTGCTGCAGAACGTGATGCTCGGCCTCGGGCGCGGCGCGCGCGACGACGCGCGTGCGGTGCTCGATGAAGTCGGCCTGCTGGAGCGGGCGAACGACTGGCCCGCGCAACTGTCGGGCGGCCAACGGCAGCGTGTGGCACTGGCGCGCGCACTCGTGCACCGGCCGCAACTGCTGCTGCTCGACGAGCCGCTCGGCGCACTCGACGCGCTGACCCGCATCGAGATGCATGCGCTGATCGAGCGCTTGTGGCGCGAGCATCGGTTCACCGCGCTGCTCGTCACGCACGACGTGCAGGAGGCTGTCGCGCTCGGCGACCGCATCCTGCTCATCGAGCAGGGGCGTGTGGCGCTCGACCAGCCCGTACCGCTCGACCGGCCGCGTGCTCGCGCATCGGCGGCGTTTGCGGCGCTGGAAGACCGCGTGCTGAAGCGCGTGCTCGCCGGCGGGCCAGGCGCGGCCGAACCGGGCGCGGTGCATGAAGCAGACAACGTTCGACCGGTCGGGCAGATCCGCTGGGCCGTTTAAATCCGGGCGGCTCCGGCCGCCCGTTCTGAGACTTTTTCTTCGGAGCGATCAACCCGATGAGCATCACTGCAATCAACGTGCGTAACCAGTTCAAAGGCAAGGTGAAGGAGATCATTCGCGGTCCGGTGGTGTCCGAGGTCGACGTCGAGACGCCGTTCGGCATCGTCACGTCGGTGATCACGACCCGCTCGGTCGACGAGCTCGAACTGAAGGTCGGCGCGGAAGTCGTCGCACTCGTGAAGTCGACCGAAGTATCGATCGCGCGTCTCTGAGCGCGCGCTTCCTGCGTCGGTGCGGCGCCGGCGGGCTGCCTGCCCGTTGGCGTCGTCCGGCATTCCCGCAGCGCGTTTCCCTCGGTATTCGGCGTCCGGACGAAGTGTTAGGATGGAACGACACCGATGCCGGAGGGCAACGCATGACCCCCATCCTTTCCCCCGAAGCCATCGAGGCGCTGAAGTGGATCGACCAGTTCGGCGAAAGCCGGCCGGTTCCTGCCGCGTTTGGCGACGTCGTCTATGCGTTGTTGAACGAGGGGCTGATCTATCAGGCGGCGGCCGACCGCGTCGACCTGACGGCCGACGGCAAATCCTTTTTGTCCGACGAATACGACTGAGCGCACGGCGCCGGCTGCATGGGCGGCCTGGCGCCGCGTCGCCACGGAGCGTGCGATGGAACCGAGAGGCAGCGACCTCGGCGATTTCAGCGAGCCGTACCGCGGCTTCGAGATCGAGGTGAAGACCGAGCAGGTCTGGGACGGTGAGCATGCGCACTACCGCGTGCTGCAGGGCGACGCCGTGCGGATCGACTGGCGGCTCGTCAAGGTCGACGGGTTGCTGCTGACCGAACGGCGCGTGATCGAGCGCGTGCTCGACGAGGCGCGAAGGGCGGTCGATGCGGAACTGGGCGAGGGAGACTAGCGCGGACGCCGGGCAGGTGCCGCCCATGTTGCGGTAAAATGCTTGGTTGTTTCCGCGCCGCCTGGCTTGTTGCCCGAATTCCATGTCCGTACCGTCCTCGCTTCCTCCCCGTCGCGTATCCGTCGCGCCGATGCTCGACTGGACCGATCGCCATTGCCGGTCGTTCCACCGTACGCTGACGCGCGATACGTGGCTGTATACGGAGATGATCACGACGGGTGCGCTGCTGTTCGGCGATGCCCAGCGGCATCTCGCGTTCACGCCGAACGAATCGCCGGTCGCGCTGCAGCTTGGCGGCAGCGAACGCGACGATCTCGCGCGCGCCGCGAAGCTCGGCGAGCAGTGGGGCTACGACGAAATCAACCTGAATTGCGGATGTCCGTCCGAGCGCGTGCAGCGCGGCGCGTTCGGCGCGTGCCTGATGAACGAGCCGCAGCTCGTCGCCGACTGCGTGAAGGCAATGAGCGATGCGGTGTCGGTGCCGGTTACGGTCAAGCACCGGATCGGTGTGGACGCGGTCGAGGATTACGCGTTCGTGCGCGACTTCGTCGGCACGGTCGCCGAGGCCGGCTGCGAAACGTTCGTCGTGCATGCGCGCAACGCGATCCTGAAGGGGCTGTCGCCGAAGGAGAATCGCGAGATCCCGCCGCTCAAGTACGACTATGCGTATCAGTTGAAGCGCGATTTTCCGTCGCTGGAGATCGTCATCAACGGTGGCATCAAGACGCTGGACGAAGTCGCGCAGCATCTCGAGCATGTCGATGGCGTGATGCTCGGCCGCGAGGCGTATCACAACCCGTATGTGCTCGCGGAGGTCGATGCGCGGTTCTACGGATCGACGGGCGCGGTGCCGACGCGCGAAGAAGCGGAAGCGCAACTGATCGAATACTGCGCGGCCGAACTGAAGCGCGGGACCTATCTCGGCGCGATCGTGCGGCATGCGCTCGGGCTGTATCGCGGCGTGCCCGGCGCACGCGGCTGGCGTCGCGTGCTGTCCGACAACAAGAAGCTCGCGCGCGGCGATCTGGCCGTGTTCGACGAGGCGCGCGCGCATCTGAACGAAGTCGAAGAATTTTTTGAAAAAAAGGCTTTGCAAGATTCAAAAGACTTCGTATAATCTTGCTTCTTCGCTGCTGAAACAAAAACAGCGAAGGGCAGAAAGCAGTATCAGTGGTGGCTGTAGCTCAGTTGGTAGAGTCCAGGATTGTGATTCCTGTCGTCGTGGGTTCGAGTCCCATCAGCCACCCCAAAATTCTCGATCAAAACAGGCGCTTCGGCGCCTGTTTTGCTTTGCGCGGGACAGATCGGGGAACAGCATCGATTCGAGTCTCGCCATCGCCATCGCCATCGCCAGAGCGTTCTGCTCGCCATTCATCCGTTTCGCGTAAGTCGTCAGGAACATCTCGATGTCGAGTCCGAGCTGTTTCGCGCAAAAGGCATGGGGTCATGCCGGCCAGCAGCATTGCTGTCGCGTAGCGATGTCGCAGGTTGTACGGGCTGCGATAGCGAATTCCGAGTCGTTTCAGGATTGTTGTCCAGAAGCATTCGCCGGAATGCTTGTTCGTCTTCCCATCCAGTTCCGTACCGCGGGTCGCGGAAAATTGCGGCGGCAGATATCTGCGTGAATGAGCGTTGCAGTGCCAACGCGCTAAGCGCTCGACTGTTTAGGTGGACTGCGCGCGCGACTGCCGTCTTCGTTCGATTCTTGTGCTCTCCGCAGCACCGAGATTTGCGCGGCTTGGGGGATTGGTGTTGCGATGAGGCACGGAGGTGGTTCGGCTGCTCGACGCCGAGACTCGGTGAGAGTCTGCGCGAGACCAGTCGGCTATGCGTGAATCCGATTCAGGATCCAGGTAGTGCGATATTTCGACCTGAATGGTCTTGCCGGCAGCGCAAAGTAAGCGCCACCGATAGCGTTGCACGTGCCTTCGTCGATCGGAGCGAATCGAAATTCAATAGTGTTTTTTGAGTGAATCCTTCACGAGCAGGCAATTCTTGTAGCGTCCAAGCATTCTGCGAAACATTTTTGCGCCCATGACTTTTGCTGCAGGTTCCCAAGGGTCATTGTAAAAGACGTTTGTATCCTGAACCCCCGTGACAACAATGACATGAGCGAGGCGATGGAAAGAGCCGCTGGCCCAGATGGGGCCATACAATTTCAAATTAGCTTCCAACCATTCTGCAATATCTTCGTCTTCTTCTGGCCGCGTGAGGGGGGGAGACCTTCGGCTGTGCGAGGTCACTAATCGAAGTTAAAGGGAGTCCCTTATCCTTGAGCCATATCTCCATGTGGTTGCAGGCCTTCGCTTCCCTTTTCCAGCATCAGCCACGTTCCATCGGAATTTTTTCGTTGACCGACGAGCGGCACATCCAATATCCGGTAGTTCGGCCGGTTCATTTGCAGTCTCCGAAGTGATGCTATCCGCTGAAGAATAGGAAGATTTGTAATGGGAGGCAATGGCGGCGACTTGGTGAGCGATGCAGGGTATTCAGCGATCTGGGCATCTCTCAGGTAGCGACGTTACGTGCAGTAGCCCGTTTCGACCGCGATCCGTTCGTGGGGTTAAGGTTTGCACGCGCCGTGCCGTTATCTTCCCAGGACAGCCCTCGTGCCTCGGATGCTGATCCGTTTCCTTGCCTGCTCGCGCTTCGCGTGAGCAGGCTTTTTTCGTTTACGGCGACGGAAACCGGAAATTTGGCGGAATAGCGCAGGGATTTGGCACGAACCGACAAAGCGCAACAGTCTTGCATGCGTGTAATGTGTCGTATTCCTCGTGCCCTCATGCCTTGCAGGGCCGTTCGATCCCGGCGACCAGTGAAGGTGTCGGGATTTTTTTTGCCTGCACGCAGATGTCCCGGCGGCGAACCGTCACGGCATGCATGTTTCAAAGAACGGTATATTTTGCGACGGGACATTCCGATCAAGAGAACAAGCTGAAGGAGTTGCCAACCGATGCCGGACACCCGGACCACGCTTCGCGCCGCGACAGCGCACGACGCGCCCCTCATCGCTCGCCTGCACACCCTGAGTTGGCAAACCGCATACAGCCATATCCTTCCGGCGGCCTATCTGTCCGACGAGGTGCCGACGGAACATGCGGTCCGGTGGCGGAAATATCTCGATCGCAATGAAAAAGAGTGGGGCCTCGTGCTGATTGCCGAGTCGGATGGCGAGCCTGTCGGTTTCGTCAGTGCCGAACGCCCGGTCGATCCGGCGCGCGGAGTGCTGCTCGACTGCCTGCACGTCCATCCTTCGCATCACGGCAACGGTACGGGCAAACGCATGATCGAAGCCGTTCGCGCGTGGGTCCGGACGATCGGCGTGGACAAGGTCCATCTGTCGGTGCTGGAGGGCAACGTGCGCGCGATCGGCTTCTATGAGCACAACGGCTGGCAATTGGCGGGTATCGAAACGAGCCGGATCGGCCAGACGGAGGTCACCGATCGGATCTACGCGATACAGGCCTAGCGGCTTGCCGCGATCCGAACGAACGGCCGCACGATATGCAGCCATTCCCGGGCGAAAGCCGAACTTGCTCGTTTGTTACTCGCCGCAATATCGCACGAGCAAATCGGCCTCCGTCTCGTGCACCTCGACGGGCAGGGTCGTCGCGCCGGCATAGGCAAGATAGCGTGCGCGATGCTGGCCGTTGCGGAATGACGCGACGCCGACTTTCGACAGGCCGGGGATGCCGAGCAGCGTTCGCGTTCTTGTCTCGCGAAACGTGATGAGCGGCATGTCCGGAATCTTGTCCTGGTCCGGATCGAGGAATTCGCGAATACCCGCGGCTTTTCCGGGAGCCCAGTACTGAACCGACGGCAGCACATAGTCGGTGGTGTCGCGGTCGGCGCATGTCAGCAGTTTCGTCAGGTCGATCGTCACGACCCGATGTCGCGAGTCGTCGGACGGGAATACCCGCTTGAGGTGCGTATAGGCATAGGGGGCGTGCCCGGGAAGCTGGATAATCCAGACATCCACGCCATTGAGTTGTGCGCGGGCGAGCGTCATTATTTCCTCTGGTGGAGCAAGCGGCCTTCGTGGCCGGAGTTTAGCAGCGCGATTGCGACAGCGGTGCAGGTCGATACCCGGAATAGGAAAACGGAACGATTCGCAGCGGAACCGGATGTGCGGAAGGCGCGATTGGCAAAGCGGATGCGGTCATGCGTCGGCGGTCGAAATCGACAGGTCGTGGGAATATCACGATACTTCCAGCGGAAAGGACACGCCGCGCGAAATTCACGCATGCTTCATACGGCGTCGCGAAGCCGGACAGGCGCGGATCGTCAAGAGAACAGAGAGGGCAGATTGACCGGAGAAAACCATGTCGTCGAAACTTGAAATCGAATATCTCGATTACTGTTTCACGGCAACGCTCGAAATCAGGGAGTCCGGTCGGACGGGCGTTGTCGACCGGAAACTGGAATCCGATTCGCGAAGCAAGACGCTCGCGTGGATCGTGTTCGACCGCTTTCTCGAGCGGAATGACTTCGCCGATGAAGAGGATGCACGTGCAAATATCGTCGACTGGCTGGAGCGTCTTGCCGACCCGAGGTCCGGCGCGTCGGCCGAAATTGCGAAGGCAAACGCGGTTGCCGCCGGGGCGGCGTCAACAGGTTCATCGACTGCCGAAATCGTCGGCGAAACGGTCATTGAATTCGTCAGCGATGTCGACTGGATCGATATGGTCGCCGACTGGTTTTCCAGCAACTCGCCGTAATGACGAAACCGGGTTTTCCTGCCGCTGGTTATTGCGTTCGTGAAACATGGTTTCACGAAAATCGGTGCGAGAAAATGAAGCCGAAATCACGGCTCTCGAAAAAATAGAATAATCCTGCTTTGACATCACCCGCGACTTACCGGAAACTGGGCCGCTTCTGAAAAACGTCCGCTTGAACTAAAACAAAATAGAACTCCAAACATGAAATGAAGAACGCTGCCGACGGCTGGCGCGATCGTTGCCGCCGCCGGTCGCAGGTCTTGCTCCCGGACCGCGACGCCACGCGGCCTGCGGACCAGCCCGACGCCGCCACCTTGTCGACAAAGGGTGAGTTGCCGCACAGACCGTCGCGCGGCCCGCGATCACAATTTGGCCGGTTGACCGTTCTTCCCCGGCCCGGTCAACTGTTTCCCCGCTCGCTCGCGCAGGAGCGGGGGCTTTTTGCCCGCCCGACGCCGGAGAGCTGCGTCGGCGGAATCGGACAGGCGTTCGGCAGGCTGCGCAATCGAACCAGGCGCACCTCGATATCCGTTCGCCTGATCCGCACGAATCGCTTTCCTCGTGCCTGAGCGAACCCTCAGGCCCATCGCCGGTTTCGGCCGGCGATGCCTTGATCCCGGCAGCGCGCAGCAACGCTGCCGGGAATTTTTTGCACCTGACGCGTAGCGTCACGTCGTACGCTGCGGGTATGTCGACCCGCTCAATCAGCCTGTTCGACGCTGGTTTCCCATCCGTCGTATTCCCCTCCGAGCGAACGCACCTCGCGATTGATCGCGATCGTATGGCGCGTGATGTCGGCAAGCGCCATCGTGCCTTCGTGCGAAAACCGCACGGCCGACTTGCCGTCTTCCGTCGGCGCGACCGATTCGACCGGATAGCCTTTCGCTTCGGCCCAGTCCGCGAACTGGTGTGCGTCGCTCGGGTCCGGGAAGTACGCCCAGTGCATCACGCGCCGGCTCACGTCGCTGGCGTCGCCTTTCTGCCGCAGCGCATCCAGCACGCGCATGTCGCGCATGATCTGCCAGTCGTCGTCGGTCGGGTAAAGGGTCTGCCAGTACGCTTCCTTGTCCGGATCGTCCTGGTGTGCGTACTGCAGCGCGTAGGTTGTCTGTTCGGCCAGCGAGTCGACGAGTTCCGCCGCCGCCTCTTCGTCGAACGGCACGTAGAAAAGGAAATCCCGGTTACCGTCGACGGTGACGCGGCCGACCTGCACGCCGCCTTTCGCGGTGATCGTGGCGTCCAGCAGATCCTCGATCTTCGTGAGGTCGGCGAACTCGTCGCCGGTCGGCAGGCCTTCGGGCGTCGGGTGCGCGAAGGGGACGCGCACGCTGAGCAGCGACGTGCGCGGATCGCCTTCCGCGATTTCCGCAAAGCTGTGGTTGAAGCTGATGAAAGCCTGATGGTCGCCCATTCTGGCAGGGAAGGTTCCCCAGGCGTCGGTCATGTGTTTCTCCCGTACACGATTGTCTGTTGACGGTTGCAAAGCGTCCCAATGTATCATCGAAAATCGCGTTCGCCGGAGAGGTGCGCGTGATGGCAGCCCCGCGGGTAACGTATGCGAGATCCGGGGCTGCCCGTGATCCTGCGCATTTGCGTGACGGGCCGCAAAAGCGGACCGCAAAAAAATTCGAAGGAGATTCCGATGTCGATGTTTGCGGTGAATGGTGTCCGAATCGATCCGCTCAGCGCGCGCGTGACGCACGTGCGCTGGGCGGCCGTGAATCCGGCCGACCGGTCGTGGGCGGCGACGCCGAGCGAGGCGCCGGTGGCGGAAGTGGCGCGCGCACTCGCGTCCGGCAACGATGTCCGCGCGATCTTCTCGGCATCGGATGCCACCGCGATCGGGCCCAGGCTAAAACGCGTGCTGTATCGCGATGCGTCTGAAGGTATCGAACTCGACATCGATGCGACGAGCGAGTCGCGCACGTTGCGGGATCTTCCGCAGATCTGACCGGAACGACGCGTGCCGGCGGTAGCGGGCGCCGACGCATTGGTTGCGGCACCCGGCCGAAAGGCCGCCCACACAACGTCGAACGCGAGGAGTAGTATCGAACAACCGTCGTACTGCATTGCCGATCGTGCCGAACGGTTTGACGGGCCGTGCGATGTGCGGCGGGCCGGCACCAAAGCGAATAGTGCGAACGCGCACGAAACCATGTCCAGACCTGTCATCGCCCCGTTGGCATCCGCGCTTTGTCTGGCGCTCGCTGCCTGCCAGACCGCGTCCAGGCCGACGCCTGTGCAGCCGTCGCCCGAGACCGCAGCCGTTCCGGCGGCGTCGCCGGGAGCGCCGATTCGCGGCATCGGCCTGGTGCCTCAGCTGGCAGGGCAAAGTCACTGGGCTGTCGGTCAATGCACGACCAACGGCACCGTCAAGGTATGCAATTGACCGGTGCCGACTGAACGGTGCCCGTTCCCTGCGAACGAAAGATTGTTGGTGCGCGGAAACGCACGACGTTCTCGACTGCAACGATTTCCCATCGCCAATCCCTGTTTTCCGGTTCGTTCGCAGAGCCTTGATATGGCGCCCGATCTCGATGTGCCGATTGCCGTCGATGCGAGTAATTGAACGATGAACGATGAACGCGAAACGAACGATTCCGACCTGCACGCCGATCCCGTCGCGGGAACGGTCATCGGCCAGTTGCCGGTAACGCTGGCGGTCGACGGCCGGAGCCTGAAAAGAAGGGCAATCGCGTGCGCGGTGCTGGCCGCGGCGAGCCTATGCGGCTATGCGGCCGCCCCGACGCTCTGGCCGGTCGCGGCGCTGGCCGTGCTGCTGGCGCTGGCGGGTGTCGCCTTCTTCGTCTCGTCGCGACGCAAGATGGCACTGCATGTCGACGAAACGGGTTTCAGGCTGATCGGCTCCGCACGCGAAAAACCCGTCACGCAATGGCGCGACGTCACCGAGTTCCGGATCATCCGCGTCGCCGGAAATCGTTACATCGGCTACCAGTTCTCGGCGCATTCGTCGCGCACCAAGGTGCCGGGCGGCGTGATGCTGCCGATCGCCCGGTTTGCCGATTTTCCGCTCGACGCGGTGGCCGGGTTGCTGGAAGCGTGTCGCCGGCAGTTTGGCGGGCAGGACGACCGGGCCGACCGAGCGGGCTGATTGCGCCCGATGAGCGTGACCTGAATGACCCGGCACTCAAGAAAACAAAAAATGTCGGGCGCCGTGTCGATTTCCGTCGGGTTCGTCCGTCGTGGTATCGGAGGCGTGCGCATTGCGCGTCCGTCCCGTTTCCCGATACGACAACCGACTGAAGGAGCGACACCCATGTCCACGTCCGTCAAACCGATCCCGGAAGGGATGCGCACGCTGACGCCGCACCTGATCTGCGCCGGCGCAGCCGCAGCCATCGACTTCTACAAGCGCGCATTCGATGCGAGCGAGCAGTTTCGCCTGCCGATGCCTGACGGCAGGCTCGCGCACGCGTGCCTCGCGATTGGCGATTCGACACTGATGCTGGTGGATGAAATGCCCGAGCACGGCGCGTTCGGGCCGAAGGCGCTGAAAGGCACTGCCGTCTGCCTGCATCTGTACGTGCCGGATACCGATGCGGCGATCGCGAAGGCTGTCGCGGCCGGCGCGACGGTGACGATTCCGGCCGCCGACATGTTCTGGGGTGATCGCTATGGACAGGTCGAGGATCCGTTCGGGCATCGCTGGTCGCTCGCGACGCATCAGCGCGACCTGACGCCCGAGCAGATCGCGGAGGCGATGGCCAGCGCACCGCCGTGCGGAAGCTGACGCGGCCAAATAACCTCGGTTGAACGGCGGGGCGGCGGCATGCGCCTGTCCGGTTCGCCCGCGGTCAGGCGCTGGCCGTCTTGCCGCGCAGCTTGTGCTCGTACATCCGGTGGTCGGCCGATGCGAGCAGGTCGGCCACCGCGCGATGGCGCGCGGAATCGCAGGCGGCTTGGCCGACGCTGAGCCGGATCGCTTAGCCGCGCACGTCGGCCATGTTGCGCAACGCAAGCGCTTCCGCCACGCGTTCGACCGGCTCGGCGACGTCGGCCGGTTTCGGTGCGATTTGCGTGGGCTTGTCCTTTGCCCTGCCGGTCATCGAATCGTATGCGCATGATTCGGCGCGTCGCCAGGCCGCAGGTCCCGCGACGGGCGTTTTCGGCTCCGCACGGATCGATGAAGATGCGGCGAGAAGCGGGCGGCATGGGCCAGCGTTGTGTCCCGATGCGGAATCGGCTGCGCGATGCCTCAAGGTGCTCGTCGCGGTGCCGTAAACAGGACGAGTCCAATCGTTCATCGCATCCCATCGCACCATGGTTCGAATCCTGTACGCGGGGTATCTCGCGTTTGCGCTGTATCTCCTTTACCCGATGGTTCAGAACACGCTGACATTCAGCACGGATTGCGTGCGCAACGCGCTGCCCGGCGGCGCCCACGGTTTGTCGACGTCGGCGGCAAGCGGCGTGGACGGGCACGCGAACCGCTGTGTGCCGACCACGCAGGTTGGTGCCGCGACCGCGCGGTTGCCTGAAATCCATTGAGCGCGGCGGACCGTCGCGCGTATCGTTCGATGCGCGATGCGCGATGCGCGATGCGCGATGCGGCGTGCTGGCCATTCGGCCGAATTGATACCCGCGCCGCGTTCGACGATCATCGGTAACACGGCGGATCGAATGCGACGTGTCGAGGGCCGTGCGAAAGCGCGGCGTGGTCAGTAGCTGGAGCGGTACGGCGTGCCCTGGTCGAAGCGGCTTTGCCAGTGCGTGAGGTAGCGTGACGCGAGTTGCGGATTGTTCCACACCACGACGACGTTCTCGGAATTGCGGCTGGACGCCGACGCACTGTAGTTGAACGAACCGGTCTCGACGTGCTCGGCGTCGATCACGAGGTACTTGTCGTGATGGATCGCATAGGCGTCGATCGTGCGCGTCGGGATGCCTGCGTTGACGAGCAGGTTCAGTGCCTGCTTGCTGCTCTTCGCGCGATTGCCCTTGTCGTCGACGACCACGGCGACATTGACGCCGCGTCGCTTTGCAGCGAGCAGCGCGCGCGTGACGGGCGGCGACGTGAACGAATACGCGGCGACGCGAATCGAGCTGCGCGCGGCGCCGATCGCTTTCAGCACGAGTGCCTCAGCGCCGCCGTCGGGCGAGAACGCCGATTCGACAACCTGCGTCGCGGGTGCTTCGTGGGTAGGCGCCGGCAGCCATCGTGACACAAGGTCGATCGCCTGCTGAAGCAGCGATTCACTTTGCGTCCTGCCGAAGGCGGCGAACGGTGTGGCGAGCAGGGAAGCGGCGAGGCAGGCAGCGGCGAGGCGATTGCGCGACAACATCTTGGACAGCGAACAATTTCGAGACAGCGGGCCGTGAGTGTAACGCAGACGCGGCGGCGCGGTCACGCGCGGATGCGAATGGATTGCCCGCGCGGTGATCGCTGGCGGCGGAGGCGATGACGCAAAGTTGCGTTGCGTGGCATCTGCGCGCGCGATCAGGTCGATCGATGGATGTCGCTGACGACGGCGTGCGATTGCGCGTGCCGTTGCGGGACATCGGCGTGCAGGCAAGGCACGCGTGCAGGCGA
Source organism: Burkholderia sp. NFPP32 (assembly GCF_900119325.1). Lineage (NCBI taxonomy): Bacteria > Pseudomonadati > Pseudomonadota > Betaproteobacteria > Burkholderiales > Burkholderiaceae > Burkholderia > Burkholderia sp. NFPP32. The sequence goes on from NZ_FPJP01000014.1 coordinate 121,890, forward strand.
GCGGACTCGGTACGGCCCGTGACGGAAGCACGCGTGTAAAACGCGGCTCGTGTGCATCAGGCAGGCATGCGCATGCCGCGCGTCATTCCTCGACTGCCGGCGCCCCGGCTTCGTCGGGCGCGATCCATCCGGGCCCGGGCTCCGGCTGCACGTCGCGTGCGTCGAGCGGTTCGCCGCAGGCCGAGCACACGGTAACCGCATGCATCAACTGGCCGCAGGTACGGTGACGCAACTGCACCGGCGGCCCCTGGCCGTCGTCCTTCCAGCGGTCGCCCCACGCCATCAGCGCGAGCAGGGCCGGGTACAGGTCGAGGCCTTTTTCCGTCAGCCGGTATTCGAAGCGCGGCGGGCGCTCCTGATACGCGCGCTTGACCAGCACACCTTCGTCGACGAGCCGTGCGAGGCGTTCGGCCAGTACATGGCGCGTGAGGCCAAGCTGTGCCTGGAACGCGTCGAAACGGCGGCAGCCGAGGAACGCGTTGCGAAGGATCAGCATGGTCCAGCGGTCGCCGAGTACGGCGAGCGTGCGCGCGACCGAGCAGTTCAGCGTGCCGATGTCATCCCATTTCATCGTCGAGTCTCTTGCGTCTTGCGGCGGTTCAGCGAAATAGCGGGTTCGATTATAGAACCCGCCTTCGGTTGCAACGGGCGCGGCTGCGTTGACAACGGCCGGCATCGTTGACAATAATTAGTTCCTATTTAGAACTTACTCGCGCGGAGACGCGCTTTCAACCCGGAGACAACCCGATGAATCCGCTTTCCCTGTCTGGTCTCGATCTGCTGCGTGCCGCTGTGGTGGGCGATGTGCCGCTTGCGTCGATTTCGGAGACGATCCCGATGCGTCCGCTGAACGTCGAACTCGGCTATGTGAAATTTTCGGCGCGGGCGGATGGTCGGCACCTGAATCCGCTGGGCGGCGTGCACGGCGGGTTCGCCGCGACGGTGCTCGATTCGGTCACGGGTTGCGCGGTGCATTCGATGCTCGACGCGGGTGTCGGCTACGGCACGGTCGATCTGCATGTGAAGATGCTGCGGCCCGTGCCGCGCGACGTCGACCTGATCGCGGAAGGGCGCGTGATTCACCTGTCGCGTTCGCTGGGCGTCGCGGAGGGCACGCTGAAGACGCCGGACGACAAGATCGTCGCGCATGCGTCGGCGACCTGCTTCATTCAGCGGCCTCAGTAACGAACGGCGGCAGGCGGAGCCGGCTGCGGGAGGATGCTGCGGACGTGCGACGCAGGTTGCAAGGCCGTTGCCCGCGCATTCATGGCAGAGCCGAAGGCCGCCTGTAAGCGCACGCGGCGCACGTCTGAAGCGATCGCTTCAATGTGATAGCGTTTCTGCTTTCCACCGACGCGACAGGAACAGCATGGAATACCGAACACTCGGCGATTCGGGCATCGAGGTCAGCCTGGTCGGTCTCGGCACGATGACGTGGGGCGAACAGAATTCGGAGCGCGACGCGCACGAGCAGATCGACTACGCGATCGGGCAGGGCGTGACGCTGATCGATGCCGCGGAGATGTATCCGGTGCCGCCGAAGCCCGACACGCAAGGGCGCACCGAGCAGTACATCGGCACCTGGCTCGCGCAGCATCGCGCGCAGCGCGACCGGATCGTGCTTGCGACGAAGATCGCGGGCCCGGCCCGGCAGCCGCACAACCCGCGCCATATTCGTGGCGAAGGCAACCAGTTCGACCGCAAGAACCTGACCGAGGCGCTCGACGGCAGCCTCAAGCGGCTGCAGACCGACTATGTCGATCTCTACCAGCTGCACTGGCCCGATCGCAGCACGACGACGTTCGGCCGTCCCGCGTATCCGTGGGTCGACGACGCGTACACGGTGCCGATCGAGGAAACCCTCGGCGTACTCGCGGAATTCGTGAAAGCCGGCAAGGTGCGCGCGATCGGCGTGTCGAATGAAACGCCGTGGGGCGTCGCGCAGTTCCTGCGCGCGGCCGAGAAGCTCGGGCTGCCGCGCATCGCGAGCATCCAGAATCCGTACAGCCTGCTGAACCGCACGTTCGAGAACGGGCTGTCGGAATTCACGCATCGCGATGGCGTCGGCCTGCTCGCGTATTCGCCGCTCGCATTCGGCTGGCTGTCCGGCAAGTACGAGAACGGCGCACGCCCGGCCGGCGCGCGCATCACGCTGTTCGAGCGCTTCCAGCGCTACAGCAAGCCGCAGGCTGTCGAGGCGACGTCGCGCTACGTCGCGCTCGCGAAGCGCCACGGGCTGTCGCCCGCGCAGTTTGCGCTCGCGTTCGTCAACAGCCGGCCATTCGTGCGCAGCAATCTGGTCGGTGCAACATCGCTCGAGCAGTTGAAGGAGAACATCGGCAGCATCGCCGTGAAGCTGTCCGACGAGATCCTCGCCGAGATCGACGCGCTGCACGAACTGCAGCCGAACCCGGCGCCGTAAACGGCGCGCGGCCCCCGCGGCAGCGATGCCGCGACGGGGCCACAGCGGCGCGCCGTCGCCGGTTGCGTTACCGCATCTTGAGCCGCGTGCGCGCGACGAACAGCGCGGCAAGGCTCAGCAGTGCGCAGCCCATCAGGTAGAACGCCGGCGACAGCCGGTTGCCGGTCGTGCTGATCAGCCAGGTGATGACGAACGGCGCGAAGCCGCCGAACAGCGTGACGCCCGTGTTGTAGCTGACCGCGAGGCCCGTCGCGCGCGTCTGCGACGGAAACAGCTCGGCCATCAGTGCCGGCAGCGCGCCGCAGTACATCGCTTTCATCGCACCGATCCAGACCAGTGCGGCGAGCATCGTCGCGAACGACGCGTGGCGCGTGAGCCACGCGAACGTCGGCCACACGGTGACGAGCATCAGGACGGCCGCGACCGCCATCATGCGGATCCGCCCGGTGCGATCGGACAGATGGCCGACGACCGGCGTGACGAGCGTCAGCACGAAGCCGGTCGCGAGCGTCGCCGCGAAGCCCGTCGATGCGGGCAGCCCGAGCTGCTTGATCGCGTAGGTCGGCATGTACAGCACCATGTAATTGATTGCGGTCGAGATCACCAGCGCGCCGATCGACAACAGCAGCCGCAGCTTCTGGTCCGCGAACAGTTCGCGCACCGGCGCTTCGGAGCGTGCCTGCGTCTTGAACTCGACGCCTTCGTCGACGTAGCGGCGGATGTACAGCCCGACCGGTCCGATCGCGAGACCGAACAGGAACGGCACGCGCCAGCCCCAGCTTTCGAGTTGCGCGGTTGTCAGCGTGGACGTCAGCAGCGCGCCGAAGCCCGATGCAAGCAGCGTCGCGAGGCCCTGGCTCGCGAATTGCCAGCTCGACATGAAACCGCGCCGCTGCGGCGCATGTTCGACGAGGAATGCGGTCGAACTTGCGAATTCGCCGCCCGCGGAAAAACCCTGCATCAGCCGCGACAGCATGATCCCGAGCGGCGCGAGAATGCCGATCGATGCGTAGGTCGGCATCAGCGCGATCAGCAGCGTGCCGGCCATCATCATCGCGATCGACAGCAGCAGCGACGCCTTGCGGCCCGCACGGTCCGCGTACGCGCCGAGCACGAAGCCGCCGATCGGCCGGATCAGGTAGGACAGCCCGAACGTGCCGAGCGTCAGCATCAGCGAGGTCGCTTCGCTCGTCGCGGGGAAGAACAGCTTGGCGATCGTCACCGCGAAGAAGCCGTAGACGATCAGGTCGAACCATTCGAGCGCGTTGCCGATCGACGCCGCGAAGATGATGCGCCGGATCTTCGCGGCGCTGGGGCGGGCGGCTTCCTGCGAGGTCAGGGTGGTCGTATTCATCGTGTGTGCAGGTCCCGAGAAAGGGGCGAAGCGCGTTACAGGGTGGCGCCGGCCGCGGCGGGAGCCGCGCGGCGAACGGGCGGCGCGTCGTCGCCGAGATCCCAGAAGAGGCCGGCCATCATCTGCAGCCCCTCGCTGACGACGCTCGCGAGCAGGTGCTCGTCTGGCGCATGCTGCGAGCACGCCGGGTACGAGTGCGGCACCCACAGCGTCGGCAGCCCGAGCGTGTCGGCGAACACTTCGTTCGGCAGCGTGCCGCCGAGATTCGGCAAGATCGCGGGCTTCTTGCCGGTGGTCCGCGCCAGCGATGCGACGGCCCAGCGGACCCACGGATCGTCCGGCGGCACGCGCGTCGCCGGTGCGCCGCGTTCGATGTCGATCTCGATGTCGCCGAAACCGTGCGCATCGAGGTGCGCGCGCAGGTGCGCATGCAGCGCTTGCCAGTCGGTGCCGACGACGAAGCGCAACTGGCAGTGCGCATACGCGGCGGGCGGGATCGCATTGACGGGGTGCTCGGGGTTGCCGGCCTTGAACGCGAGGATCTCGAACGTGTTCCAGCCGAACACGCGCTCGGCCGCGGACAGGCCGGGCTCGCCCCAGTCGGCGTCGAGCGTCGGATCGCCGGGGCCGCCGCCGACGGAAAGATCGGCGAGCGCGTCGCGCACGGCGGCCGGGATCGGCGGCGGGCGCAGCCCCGCGACGCGAATCGCGCCGCGCGCGTCGACGAGGCTCGCGAGCGCATGCGCGAGCACGATCGCCGGATTGCGCAGCAGCCCGCCCCAGTTGCCGGAGTGGTGCGCGCCGTCGCGAGCGCGCAGGCTCAGCCTGAAGTTGACCGAGCCGCGCGAGCCGAGGAACACGGTCGGGCGCGCGGCGGCGATACGCGGGCCGTCGGACGCGATCAGCACGTCGGCCGCGAGCGCGTCGCGCTCCTGGCGGCACAGCGCGTCGAGGCCCGGCGAACCCGTTTCCTCGCCCATCTCGATCAGCAGCTTCGCATTGAAACCGAGCCGGCCGCCGCGTGCGTCGAGCACGCTCGCCAGCGCAGCCAGGTTGATCGTGTGCTGGCCCTTGTTGTCGGCGCTGCCGCGGCCGTACCAGCGGTCGCCGTCGGCCGTCAGCGTCCACGGCGACAGCGGCGCGCGCCACTGCGCGTCGTAGCCGCGCACGACGTCGCCGTGACCGTAGATCAGCACGGTCGGCAGCGCGTCGTCCTCGTGGCGCGATGCGAGCAGGAACGGGCCGCCGCCGTCGACGGGATTGTCGACGATCCGCGACGTGAAGCCGAGGCGGGCGGCTTCCGGCGCGATCTCGTCGGTGAGGTAGGCGCGCAGCGCGGCTTCGGTGCCGCTTTCCTGGCTTTCGGTGCGCATGCCGACGCGGCGGCTCAGGGTCGCGAAGAACGCACCGGATTCGAACTGGTTCAGCGCGTGCTGGATGGCGGCGGTACGGCTCAAATCGGGTCTCCTCGGTCGGGCTGGCGGCGTGCGCGGATCGCGCGTGCAGCGTGAAGTGCGATCGATTCTAGGAAGCCGTTTTTTTTGTCACAATGATCGAATTTCGAACCTTCCTTTGCCGAAAAGGCAAAGCAGCGCGGCCGGGAACGGCGCGGAGACAGAACGATGACGGCTTTCCTGCATGGCCTGGCGCTGCGGTATTTCGTCGAGGTGGCGCGCACCGGCTCGATCAGCGACGCGTCCGCGCGGCTGCACGTGGCCGTATCGGCGATCAGCCGCCAGATCGCGAAGCTCGAAAGCGAGCTCGGCGCGCCGCTGTTCGAGCGCCGGCCGCGCGGGATGGCGTTGTCGGAGGCCGGCGAGCGGCTGCTGGCCTTCGCGCAGCGCAGCCTGCTGGAGGCCGAGCATGTGATGAAGGACATCGGCGGGCTCGACGCGCTGCACGGCAGCCTGCTGAAGATCGCGTGCTCGGAGGGGTTCGCGATCGATTTCCTGCCTGGCGCGCTCGCGAGCTTCAAGGCACGCCACCCGGGCGTCGATTTCTCCGTGTGGGTCGTGTCGCCGGCGGACGCGACGCGGCGTGTGCGCGACGGCGACGTGGACGTCGCGCTGACCTTCAGCCTCGCACCGGAGAAAGGCGTGCGTGTCGAGCACACCGAGCGAGCACCGATCTTCGCGCTGGTGCGGCGCGACCATCCGCTCGCGGCGCGCGCCGCGGTGTCGCTCGCCGATGTCGCGCGGCATCCGCACGTACTGCCCGAGGCGGGCACGACGGTGCGCCAGTTGATCGACATCGCGTGCGCGCTCGACGGGCTCCTGCTCGAGCCCGAACTGACGAGCAACAACACCGCGGCGATGTACGGCTATGCACGGCGCACGGGCGCGGTGATGTTCACGGGGCTGCTGTCGGTGCGCGACCGCTTCGATGCGGACGGCTTCGTCGTCGTGCCCGTGACGAACCCGCAGCTTCGCGAGCGCAGCATTCAGGTGCAGACGATGGCGGGGCGCGATCTGCCCGCGTCGGTACGGGCGTTCCGCGACCATCTGATCGACGCGATGCAGGTCGCATCGTCGCCGCCGGCCGCCGCGCGCGGCCCGAGACGCCGGCCCGTGAGATAATCGCCAATCCGCCTTCCGCGCCCATGCGGCTCATCGAGCCGCATCGCCCCTGTTCGACGCCAAATTGAAGAACCTGATTGTCACCCTCGATCGCGCCGGCGAGTTCGACGAGATCATCGACGTGCGCACGCCGCTCGAGTTCGCCGAGGACCACATTCCCGGCGCGCTGAACGCGCCCGTGCTCAGCAACGAAGAGCGCGTGCTCGTCGGCACGATGTACCGCCAGGTGTCGCCGTACGAGGCGACCCGCGTCGGCGCGGCGATGGTCGCGCGCAACATCGCACGCCATCTCGACACGACGTTCGCCGACCGTCCGCGCAACTGGCGGCCGCTGATCTATTGCTGGCGCGGCGGCAAGCGCTCCGGCTCGATGACGGCCTGGTTCAACCTGATCGGCTGGCAGGCGCGCCAGCTCGACGGCGGGTACAAGGCGTACCGCCGCTCGGTATGCGCGACGCTCGACACGCTGCCGACGCGCTTTCGTTATATCGCACTCGTCGGCCACACCGGCTGCGGCAAGACGCGCCTGCTGAACGCGCTGCGCGACGCGGGCGCGCAGACGCTCGATCTCGAGGCGCTCGCGTGCCATCGCGGCTCGCTGCTCGGCGCACTGCCGGGCACGCCTCAGCCGGCGCAGAAGGGGTTCGATTCGGGGCTCGTTGAAACGCTCGGACGTTTCGACCCCGAATGGCCGGTGTTCGTCGAATCGGAAAGCCGCAAGATCGGGCTCGTGCAGTTGCCGATCGCGCTGATCGACGCGTTTCACGCGGGGCCGTGGGTGCAGGTCGAAGCGGCGCACGACGAGCGCATCGCGTTCCTGCTCGACGATTACGGCCACCTGTTCGACGAACCGGCCGCGTTCAAGGCGCAGCTCCGTCGGCTGATCGGCCTGCACAGCCGCGAAGAGGTTGCGCACTGGAACGCGCTGATCGATGCGAACGCGCGGGCCGAACTGTTCACCTTGCTGATCGACAAGCATTACGATCCCGCTTATGCGCGCACCTACCGCGCGACGTACGGCAAGCCGAACCGGGCGCTGACGTTCGTTTTCCGGCCCAACGCGGCCGACGTGCGCGATCAGGCCAGCGCGCTGCTGGCCCAACTCGCGCAGGCCGGGCTGCCCGCGTCGGCCGCGCTTGCGGCAGGCGCGAAATCCGAAACCGATAAAGACCAATCGACGACTACACGATGACGACCACACGCACCCAACCCAATCCGGCCCTCGGCTGGATGACCTTCCTGCTGATCGCGGTCGCGGGACTGTTCTATGTGAAATGGTTCCCGTACTACAACAAGGCGTTCGTTGCCGCCGAACACCATTCGATCGGCCAGTCGATCCTGATGGGCACGTCGGCGGCCGCACCCGAGCCGTCGCTGAAGGCTGCGCTCGATTACGCGTGGGCGTACGGCAAGGCGATCTGGCAGGCGATGGTACTGGGCCTGTTGCTCGGTTCGGCCGTGCAGGCGCTGCTGCCCGCACACTGGGTCGCGCGCGTGCTCGGCCGCACGGGCTTCGGCAGCGTCGCCGCGGGCGGCCTGCTGTCGCTGCCCGGGATGATGTGCACGTGCTGCGCGGCGCCGGTCGTCGCGGGGCTGCGTGCGCGCCATGCGTCGCCGGGCGGCGCGGTCGCGTTCTGGCTCGGCAACACGGTGCTGAATCCGGCGGCGCTGGTCTTCATGGGCTTCGTGCTCGGCTGGCACTGGAGCGCGCTGCGCCTCGTGCTCGGCATTGCAATGGTGTTCGGGATCGGTTATCTGCTGAACCGCATTGCTCGCCCTGAAGACCGCAGCATCGACGATGCGCAGCTCGCCGCGCTGGCGGCCGAACAGGCCGCGGCCGGCAATCCGTTCGCCCGCTGGGTGAAGCTGCTTGCCCGCATGGCCGTGCGACTCGTGCCCGAATACATCGTGCTCGTGCTGCTGCTCGGCGCCGCGCGCGCATGGCTGTTCCCGCACATCGGCCCGGACATCGGCAATCATCTCGGCTGGATCGTCGCGTTCGCGGTCGCGGGCATGCTGTTCGTGATCCCGACGGCGGGCGAGGTGCCGATCATTCAGGCGATGCTGTCGCTCGGCATGGGCGTTGGCCCGGCCGCCGCGCTGCTGCTGACGCTGCCGCCGATCAGCGTGCCGTCGCTCGCAATGCTCTCGCGTTCGTTCAAGCCCTACATGCTGGCGATCGTCGCGACCCTCGTCGTCGTGTTCGGGATCGTGAGCGGCCTGCTCGCAGTCGCGTTCGGGTTCTGACGCGCGCGAGCGGCGCGCCGGGCGGGCGCGATCGTCGTATTCATCCGGCGCCGCGGCTTCACGCGTGCGGCGCCCTTTACAAGAAGCAAACAGGAAAACGCATGACCCAACCGAAGATTCATCCTCGACTCGAAAAGGCGCTGACGCGCGGCGATCTCGCGATCCGCCAGGCCAATTCCGCGCGGGCAACTGCCGTGCTGAACGCACTCGGCACGATGATCATCGAGGCCTCCGCAACGATCGGCGTCGACGCCAGCATCGACATTCCGCAGGGCGACCGCATTTACGATCCCGTCAACGGGGTGTGGCCGCAGAAGATGCTGGTGTCGTTCGACGGCCCGGTGGACGAAGCCGACAAGGAAGAACTGCGCTCGGTCTACCTGGTCGCCGACGATCCGGGCACGCAGTTCCGCGTCGAATGGCATCGCGCGGACGGCAAGCTCGGCCGCCAGGAAGGCGGCCCGCTCGCGACCGTCGCGTTCCTGACCGACGTCGAGATTCCGTGGAGCGACGACGACGAGTAACGTCGCCGCATGAAGCCGGCGCTGCGCGCGCCGGCCGTCAGCGCATCATCCGCCGCCGGAACAGCCACGCGGACAGCAGGAATCCGCCGACCGCATAGCCGGCGAGCACCGCAACATGCAACGCGACGTCCGTCGCGGGCCGGCCAAGCATCGCGGGCCGGATCAGCTCGACCGCGTTCGCGAGCGGCAGCGCATGCGCGGCGTGCTGCGCGACCGACGGCAACTGCGTGATCGGGAAAAACACGCCCGACAGCAGCAGCATCGGCGTCAGCACGAGCGTCTGATAGAACATGAAGAAATCGTAGGACGGCGCGAGCGCCGTGACGATCATCGCGACGCTGGCAAACGCGAGGCCCGCGAGCGCGATCACGGGCAGCGCCGCGAGCATCGACGGAAACTGCGCATAGCCGAGCGCACCCGCGACGAGCATGATCGCGGCCCCCGACAGCATGGCCTTGCTGGCTCCCCAGACGATCTCGCCGAGCACGATGTCGCCGAGCGCGAGCGGCGTATGCATGATCGCTTCCCAGGTGCGCTGCACGTGCATCCGCGAGAAGCCCGAATACATCGATTCGAAGCTCGCGGACATCATCACGCTCGACCCGGCCGTGCCGGCTGCGAGGAACGCGATATACGACACACCATCGACATGGCCGAGCATCAGGCCGAGCCCGAAACCGAGCCCGAACAGATAGATCATCGGATCGGCAAGATTGCCGAACATCGACGCGAGCGCGAGCTTGCGCCAGACGAGATAGTTGCGCCGCCATACGGCGACCCAGTTGGTTGCGTTCGCCGGCATCGCGATCGCGAAGCGTGATTCGCGCGGCGGTGCCGAAGGTGCGGTGGCGGAATAGTTGCGGACGTCCATGGTCGATCAGTCCTGCATTTCGCGGCCCGTGAGCCGCAGGAATACATCCTCCAGATTGGCCGGGCGATGCAGATAGCGCAACCCAGAGCGACCCTTGAGTCGCGCGCTGAGCGGCTCCGGGTCGTTCACGTAGCAGAACAGCGTTTCGCCGCTGATCTCGGTGCGCTTCGCGAACGCCGACAACTCGTCGCGCAGCGCGGCCGGGTCGGGCCCGTAGATTTCGATCACGTCGCAGCCGATTTCCGATTCGATCAGCGCATGCGGCGCGCCTTCGGCAATCTTGCGGCCTTCCTCGATCACGCACAGGCGGTCGCACAGGCGTTCGGCTTCTTCCATGAAATGCGTGGTGATCAGGATCGTCTTGCCGCGCGCGAGCAGCGAGCGCAGCCGCTCCCACATCAGGTGCCGCGCCTGCGGATCGAGGCCCGTCGTCGGCTCGTCGAGCACCAGCACGTCGGGATCGTTGACGAGCGCGCGGGCGAGCGTGAGGCGGCGCTTCATGCCGCCCGACAGCTCGCCGACCTTCGCGTCGGCCTTGTTCTCGAGCTTCGCGAATTCGAGCAGCGGCTGCACGAGCGCGCGCGCAGCGTGAGCCGACATCCCGAAATAGCGGCTGAACACGAGCAGGTTTTCGCGCACGGTGAAGTCGGGGTCGAGATTGTCGAACTGCGGGACGACGCCGACACGCTGGCGCGCATGCCGCGCTCGCGATGGAACAGGTTCGCCGCACAGCGAAATGGTGCCCGCATCGGGATACGCGAGGCCGAGCAACATCTTCAGCGTAGTGGTCTTGCCGGCGCCGTTCGGCCCGAGCAGGCCGTAGCATTCGCCGGCCTGTACGTTGAAGGACAGGCCGTTGACGACGAGTTTGTCGCCATAGCGCTTTTCGACGTTGCGGAGATCGATCGGTGCGACGGACATGGGCATGTTGTCGTTGTAAGCGGGTGGTTCCGCCGCCCGATGCGTGGCCGGTTGGCGAACGGATCGGACGAATGCGGGTCACAGGGGCATGACCGAAGCGCGCGACGCCGGCACGTTATGGCCTGCTGGAATACGAACGAGCCATTCTAGTGCATCGGCTGCGTCTCTTCAGGGCAGGCCTGCACGGTGCGATGCAGGTGTGCACCGATCGTGCACCGCATCATCGCGCACGCGCCGAGCGGGGCGAATCAGCGTTTTCCATCCCTTGCGTCCTGAATTGCGGCGCACCATGATGAATGCGTAGGCTCGTTGTCGCGATAGGGAGGTTTCATGGCTAGCTACAACAAGATTTTGCTGTGTTACGACGGCTCGCTCGAAGGGCGCAAGGCATTGCGTTGCGGCGCCAATCTCGCAATGGACCTGAAGGCCGAAACGCACTTGCTGTCGGTCGTCGACATGCGTTCGAGCATTGCGCAAAGCGCGGGTTTGCTGACCGACGTCGCGTGCGGCCGCTTCGAGGAAACCGCGCGCGAAATCCTGCAGGAAGGCGTGAACTGGCTGCGCGAGCGCGGCGTGCAGGCCGAAGGCCATTTCGCGTTCGGCTATCCGATCGACGAAATCGCGAATCTCGCGTCGGAGCTGAAGGTAGACCTCGTCGTCGTCGGCCACCGGTGCCGCAGCGGGCTATCGAGATGGTGGATGGGGTCGGGCAATACGCAACTGCTCGATCGCGTGAACTGCAGCATTCTGGTTGCGTGTTCGTCGGCGGAGGAGCAGAAGGCCGAAATCGCGCGCGAGCGTGAAGCGGCCACGGCGAGCGGCAAATGATCCAATGACGCAATGATTGCCTGACCGGCGATTCGCACCGGTCAGGCGCCGCACTGCATCCGCGGCGCGGGCGTCGCGCGCGACCGGCTACGCATGCAGGTCGATCGCGGACAACTTCCACGAAAACAGCCCGAAGCGGTGGAATACTGCCGCATAGCGCGTGCCATCGGCGCTGCGCTGGTAGGTCACGACGAATTCATCGACATTCCGGTAGCCGGCACTGGTTTGCTGCTGATGCGGCGTGTGCGTTGCATCGTTCGCGTTGGCCGGTGCGGCAGATGCCGGTGCCGGCGATGATGCTGCCGCGGCTGCGTTGCTGACCGGAACGGCTGCGCTCGCCGGAGCCGGATTGGCTGGCGGTGCGGCCGGTGCGCTGCCCGGTGCATTGCCTTGCGGCAGATTCGACCATTCGGGCGGACGCTCGCCCGGATTGCCGCGCGGCGGCAATCCGCTCATCAGCGCGGCCACGCCCTCCGGGGTCGCGTACGCATCGACCAGCGGGCCGATCAGTGCGGACCCGATCAGCGCACCGATCACCGCGAACGGATTCTCCTTCTTCACCGCGTCGATCCGGCGCATCAACTCTTCCGTGACCTGCTGCTTCAGGCTGATGCGCAGCGACGGAAAATCGACATATTCACTGATGGCCTGCGCATCGCGCGAATCGATCGCCGATTTCAGGCGACCGAGCGCGACGTATGGCGATGCGTATGCATAACCGATCGCTGCAATGACGGCGACGGCCAGTACGACGATCAGCAGGGGCTTGAGCCGCCATGTGCGGCCCGAAGATCCAGTCACGTTGCCTCCGGTGCGGGAATGTTCCGCAATCAGAGACCGCCTTGCGCGGCCGATCGTTCCTCCGCGATGCAGCGATCGATCATCCGGCACACGGCATCGATCGTGCCGACCATGATCAGGCGCGACCGGCCGTGATAGACGCGCACCGGCGCGCGGCGCGCGGGTTCCGCATGATTCAGGCCGGCATTCAGCGATACCCGCGCGAAAGCGGGGAGCGCCGACGGCAGCAGGGACGCCTGCCGTTCGACTGCGACTTCTTCTTTCACAGGCGCTGCCGCGGACAGCGGTGCGCAAGGCGTGCGGCCGCGCAGATGACGCAGGCGACCGAATTGACGGAAAGGCAGCAGACGGGCAAGGCGTTCCATGATGTTCTCCTCAGCGAGACGGAATGTCAGAGTTCGCCTGATCGGATCAGCCCGACGGCGATGCCTTCCAGCGCGAATTCCGCGCTGCCGGCCTTGACGAAGATGTTTTCGTAATCCGGGTTCTCCGCGATCAGCTCGAGACCGCCCGGCCGGCGCATCAGGCGCTTGACCGTGACGTCGTCGCCGAGACGCGCGACGATGATCTGGCCGTCCTTCGCTTCCGTGCGCTTCTGCACGGCGAGGAGGTCGCCGTCAAGAATGCCGGCGTCGCGCATCGACAGGCCGCGTACCTTCAGCAGGTAGTCGGGCTTGCTGGAGAACAGTGCGGGATCGCACGCGTAATGCTGCGAGATGTGCTCCTGCGCGAGGATCGGGCTACCGGCCGCGACGCGGCCGACGAGCGGCAGCGACAGTTGCATCAGGCCGGCGTGCGGCAGCGTGAACTGGTGCGGGGCGTCGTCGATGCCGAGCAGGCGGATGCCGCGCGATGCGCCGGCGGCCAGCTCGATCACTCCCTTGCGCGCCAATGCGCGCAGGTGCTCCTCGGCTGCATTCGGCGAGCTGAAGCCCAGTTCGGCCGCGATCTCGGCACGGGTGGGCGGGAATCCGGAGCGCTCGATCGCGCGACGGATCAAGTCGAACACTTGCTGCTGACGGGCGGTGAGTTTGGTCATGGCTCAACTGTATGGATAGACAGTGAGCTGTATTTTTATACAGTACTTCGGGAATTTCAAGCGTTACTTGAGGTTCGACGCGATCGCGCCGGTTCCGGCGCGATTTCGCGACGTCCGGACGCCGGTTCATCTGCCGCAACCGTCCATCCCGTATGCGTTAGCACTTTTGAGTATTAAAAAATGAGGAACGATTATTTTTAATCATGTAAGCCGTTCGCTAGACTGGCCCGACATCGCAATACCGACAACACTGGAGAACCAAGGATGGCGAAGCGCAATACGGGGCTGGCGGGCGGAGTGGGCCGCCTGATCGCAACACTCGCGCTGGGCGCGGCGGCGGCGCTGAGCGTCGCGACACACGCCCAGGCCGATACGACCTTCCTGAACGTGTCGTACGACCCGACGCGCGAGCTGTATCAGGACTTCAACCAGGCGTTCGGCAAGGAGTGGAAGGCGAAGACGGGCGAGACGGTCAACTTCAAGCAGTCGCACGGCGGCTCGGGCGCACAGGCGCGCTCGGTGCTCGACGGCCTGCAGGCCGACGTCGTCACGCTGGCGCTCGCGTACGACATCGACGCGCTCGCGAACAAGGGGCTCGTCAACAAGGACTGGCAGAAACGCCTGCCCGACAACGCGTCGCCGTACACGTCGACGATCGTGTTCCTCGTGCGCAAGGGCAATCCGAAGGGGATCAAGGACTGGGACGACCTGACCAAGCCGGGCATCTCGATCGTCACGCCGAACCCGAAGACGTCGGGCGGTGCGCGCTGGAACTACCTGGCCGCGTGGGCGTATGCGGTGCACAAGCCGGGCGGCAACGAGCAGACGGCGAAGGAGTTCGTCACGAAGCTCTACAAGAACGCGGGCGTGCTCGATTCGGGTGCGCGCGGCGCGACCACGAGCTTCGTGCAGCGCGGGATCGGCGACGTGCTGATCGCATGGGAAAACGAGGCATTCCTGTCGGTCAAGGAATTCGGTACCGACAAGTTCGAGATCGTCGTGCCGTCGGTGAGCATCCTGGCCGAGCCGCCCGTCGCGGTGGTCGACAAGGTGGTCGACAAGAAGGGCACACGCAAGCTGGCCGACGCGTACCTGAACTTCCTGTACAGCCCGCAGGGCCAGGAGATCGCGGCGCGCAACTACTACCGGCCGCGTTCGAAGAGCGTGCCGGCGGAACTGACGAAGCAGTTCCCGAAGCTGAAGCTGTACACGGTCGACGACACGTTCGGCGGCTGGACGAATGCGCAGAAGACGCATTTCGCGGACGGCGGCGTGTTCGACTCGATCTACAAGCCGCAGTAACGCCATAACGACAGCTGCGCGCCACGACAGCGCGCCGCATCCCCGACGGGCCGCCGGCGCAATTCATCGCGCCGGCGTTTGCGTCGGGCCCATGAGCAGCATCGACCCAGCAAGAGCATCCGATGACGACGTACACCTTTCGCAAGCCGAGCGCGCTGCCCGGTTTCGGCGTGACGCTCGGCATCACGGTGGCCTATTTGAGCCTCGTGGTGCTGATTCCGCTCGCCGCCACGTTCATGAAGACCGCGACGCTGTCGTGGGACCAGTTCGTCACCGCCGTCACGTCGCCGCGCGTGCTCGCGTCGTACCGGCTGACGTTCTCGGCCGCGCTCGGCGGCGCGCTGATCAACGCCGTGTTCGGCTTCCTCGTCGCGTGGGTGCTCGTGCGCTACACGTTCCCGTTCAAGCGCCTCGTCGATGCGATCGTCGACCTGCCGTTCGCGCTGCCGACGTCGGTCGCCGGCATCTCGCTTGCGGCCGTTTACGCGACCAACGGCTGGGTCGGCCAGTATCTCGCGCCGCTCGGCGTCAAGATCGCGTTCACGCCGGCCGGCGTGCTGGTCGCGCTGACCTTCATCGGGCTGCCGTTCGTCGTGCGCACCGTGCAGCCGGTGCTCGAGGATTTCGAGCGCGAGCAGGAAGAGGCCGCCGCATGCCTCGGCGCATCGCGCTGGCTGACGTTCCGCCGCGTCGTGCTGCCGGCCGTGCTGCCGGCGCTGCTGACCGGTTTCGCGCTGGCGTTCGCGCGCGCGCTCGGCGAATACGGGTCGGTGATCTTCATCGCCGGCAACGTGCCGATGAAATCCGAGATCACGTCGCTGCTCATCATCACGAAGCTCGAGCAATACGACTACGCGGGCGCGACCGCGCTCGCGGTCGTGATGCTGGTCGTGTCGTTCCTGATGCTGCTGCTGATCAACACGCTGCAATGGTATTTGCAGCGCCGGACGAGCCGCGGCTCGTCCGGCAAGGGCGCAAGCGGCCCCGCGCCCGCGACCGTCACCGTAACCGCAACCGCAGCAGGAGGCCAGCAATGAGCCAGGACGCCACCGTCGTGCTGAAAACCCCGTCGTCGGCCGCGCAAGGGCGCGCCGCAAACCGGCTCGACCCCGTCAGCGAGTCGCGCGTCGTGCGCTGGCTGCTCACGGGCATCGCGCTGGCGTTCCTCGCGTTCTTCCTCGTCGTGCCGCTCGCCGCGGTGTTCGTCGAGGCGCTGAGAAAGGGCGTCGGCTTCTATCTCGAATCGCTGGCCGATCCCGACGCATGGGCGGCAATCAAGCTCACGCTGATCGTCGCCGCGATCGCCGTGCCGCTGAATCTCGTATTCGGCGTGTGCGCATCGTGGGCGATCGCGAAGTTCGAATTCCGCGGCAAGGCGCTGCTGACGACGCTGATCGACCTGCCGTTCTCCGTGTCGCCGGTGATCTCGGGCCTCGTGTACGTGCTGCTGTTCGGCGCGCAGGGCTGGCTCGGGCCGTGGCTGCAGGATCACGACGTGCAGATCATCTTCGCGGTGCCGGGCATCGTGCTCGCGACGATCTTCGTCACGTTCCCGTTCGTCGCGCGCGAGCTGATTCCGCTGATGCAGGCGCAGGGCACCGACGAGGAAGAAGCCGCGCGCGTGCTCGGCGCGTCGGGCTGGCAGATCTTCCGCCGCGTGACGCTGCCGAACGTGAGGTGGGGCCTGCTGTACGGCGTGATCCTGTGCAACGCGCGCGCGATGGGCGAATTCGGTGCGGTATCGGTCGTGTCGGGCCACATCCGCGGCGTGACCGACACGATGCCGCTGCACGTCGAGATCCTGTACAACGAATACAACTTCGCGGCGGCGTTCGCGGTGGCGTCGGTGCTGGCGCTGCTCGCGCTCGTCACGCTCGCGCTGAAGCTGCTCGCCGAGCGTCATCTCGCCGCCGAACTGGCCGGCGCGCGCGACGCCGTTCCCGTACATGCCGGCCCTGTCGCCGCCGTTTCGTCGAAATCGTAAAGAGGCAACCAGAATGGGTATCACCGTCCGTAACCTTCAGAAGCGCTTCGGCGATTTCACGGCGCTCGACAACGTGTCGCTCGACTTCCCGCCCGGCGAGCTGGTCGCGCTGCTCGGGCCGTCCGGCTGCGGCAAGACCACGCTGCTGCGCGTGATCGCGGGCCTCGAGCACGCGGACGCCGGCCAGGTCGTGCTGCAGGGGCTCGACGTCGCGTCGGTCGGCGCGCGCGACCGCCAGGTCGGTTTCGTGTTCCAGCATTACGCGCTGTTCCGCCACATGACGGTGTTCGAGAACGTCGCGTTCGGGCTGCGCGTGAAGCCGCGCCGCGAGCGGCCGTCGGAAGCCGCGATTCGCGACAAGGTGCACGAGCTGCTGAAGCTCGTGCAGCTCGACTGGCTCGCGCAGCGCTATCCGTCCGAGCTGTCGGGCGGCCAGCGCCAGCGCATCGCGCTGGCCCGTGCGCTCGCGGTAGAGCCGAAGGTGCTGCTGCTCGACGAACCGTTCGGCGCGCTCGACGCGAAGGTCCGCAAGGAGCTGCGCGGCTGGCTGCGCCGTCTGCACGACGACCTGCACATCTCGACGATCTTCGTCACGCACGACCAGGAGGAGGCGCTGGAGGTGGCCGATCGAATCGTCGTGCTGAACCGCGGCCACGTCGAGCAGGTCGGCAGCCCGCAGGACGTCTACGATCATCCGCGGAGCGCGTTCGTGTACGAGTTCCTCGGCGCGGCGAACCGGCTGCCGGGCACGGTCGCCGGGCGCGGCTTCGTCGCCGAGGGCGCCGCTGCACCGATCGAGGTGGACGCCGACTTCGCGGGCCCCGCGAACGCATACGTGCGGCCGCACGACCTGCAGCTTTGGCCGGCAGGAGAAGGGCACCGGGACGGCATCGCCGTGGACGTGCGCCGCGTGATCCCGCTGGGCGGCTCGGTGCGCGTCGAGCTCGAGGCGCGCTCGGGCGGCGCACTCGAGGCGGAACTCGATCGCGATGCATGGCGTGCGCTCTCGCTGCAGGTCGGCGACGGCGCGACGGCCGTGCCGCGCGCGGTGCGCGTGTTTCCCGCGCGTTGAAGCGAGCATGCAGGGCAGGGGGCGGAATTCGCTCCGATTCGACCATCAAACAACGACAGCCTAAGAGGCATACCCATGAATTTTCAGCAATTGCGGTTCGTGCGCGAAGCGGTGCGCCAGAACATGAACCTGACGGAAGTCGCGAACGTGCTGTACACGTCGCAGTCGGGCGTGTCGAAACAGATCAAGGATCTCGAGGATGAGCTGGGCGTCGACATCTTCATTCGGCGCGGCAAGCGGCTGACGGGCCTCACGGAGCCGGGCAAGGCCGTGCACCAGTTGATCGAGCGGATGCTGCTCGACGCCGAGAACCTGCGCCGCGTCGCACGCCAGTTCGCGGACCAGGACAGCGGCCACCTCGTCGTCGCGACCACGCACACGCAGGCGCGCTACGCGCTGCCGAAGGTGATCCGGCAGTTCACCGACGTGTTTCCGAAGGTGCATCTCGCGCTGCGTCAGGGCAGCCCGCAGCAGATCGCGCAGATGATCCTGAACGGCGAGGCCGATCTCGGCATCTCGACCGAGGCGCTCGACCGCTATCCGGACATCGTCACGTTCCCGTGCTATTCGTGGCACCACACGGTCGTCGTGCCGAAGGGCCATCCGCTCGTCGGCCGCGAGAACCTGACGCTCGACGAAATCGCCGAGTATCCGATCATCACGTACGACCAGGATTTCACGGGCCGCTCGCACATCGACCAGGCGTTCGCGCAGGCGGGCGCCGTGCCCGACGTCGTGCTGACCGCGATCGACGCGGACGTGATCAAGACCTATGTCGAGCTCGGGATGGGGATCGGCGTCGTCGCGGCGATGGCTTACGATCCGCAGCGCGACACGGGCCTCGTCGCGCTCGATACGCAGCACCTGTTCGAGGCGAGCACGACGCGGGTCGGGCTGCGCAAGGGCGCGTTCCTGCGCGCGTATGCGTACCGGCTGATCGAGATGTTCGCGCCGCACCTGAACGAAGCGGAAATCGCGGGGATGTTGCGCGAAGCCGTCTGACGACAGCGCTTCGCGCGCCGTTCGGGCGGTTGCGCCGGGCGGCGCGGCATGCGCTCGCCGGAGGCGATGCGCAGCGCAGCGGCGGATGTGCCGTAGCCGTGTGGTCGTCGCTTGCCGTCGCCGTGAA
Organism: Burkholderia sp. NFPP32; assembly: GCF_900119325.1. NCBI lineage: Bacteria > Pseudomonadati > Pseudomonadota > Betaproteobacteria > Burkholderiales > Burkholderiaceae > Burkholderia > Burkholderia sp. NFPP32. The sequence goes on from NZ_FPJP01000014.1 coordinate 140,960, forward strand.
GCGGCTGCACGGCATCGACAAGTCGGGTGGTGGATGCTGCTGCACTTCGTGCCGAGCGTCGGCGCGATCGCGTTGTTCGTGATGAACGGTTTCGTTGCCGGACGCCGCATGTGAACCGCTTCGGCGAGCCGCCGTCGGCCGATGAAGACGAGCCGGTGCCGCAGGACCCTGCGTGACGCGCGGCGGCCTGCGCAAGTGTGGTTTTTGCGCGTCGCGACGCACGATCGCGCACTCCGAAAAAACCCTTAAATATTGATCAGACAGGTTGCGCGCCGAAGCGAATCGGTACAGCATAGCTTTCACTCCGCCGGCTTCCAGCCGGCGGCGGCGCGTAAACAACAGCACGCGCCAGGCAGTCGGCCGTCTGCCTCGCTTCCATTCCGTGGTACCGACAGCAGCATCGATGGCCATTGCCCGGGTAGTGTGGCGCAAACGTTTGCTTACATTAAAACAACAGTCCGGCCCTTCGGGCCAGTCGCCAGGAGATGTGTATGAATGTCCGCTTTCGCCGTCGCTTCCTGACCGTCGCGCTCGCCGCCGTCGCGGTCGCCGCCGCACCGGCCGTCCACGCGCAATCTGCGGCCAAGCCGAAGGTCGCGCTCGTGATGAAGTCGCTCGCCAACGAGTTCTTCCTGACCATGGAAACCGGCGCGAAGGAATACCAGAAACACAACGCGAATCAGTTCGACCTGATCACCAATGGCATCAAGGACGAGACCGACACCGCGAACCAGATCCGCATCGTCGAGCAGATGATCGTGTCGAAGGTCGACGCGATCGTGCTCGCGCCGGCCGATTCGAAGGCGCTCGTGCCGGTCGTGAAGAAGGCCGTCGACGCGGGTGTCATCGTCGTGAACATCGATAACCGGCTCGATCCCGACGTGCTGAAGTCGAAGAACCTGAACGTGCCGTTCGTCGGCCCCGACAACCGCAAGGGCGCGCGCAAGATCGGCGACTACCTCGCGAAGAAGCTGAAGGCGGGCGATCAGGTCGGCATCCTCGAAGGCGTGTCGACGACGACCAATGCGCAGCAGCGCACGGCCGGCTTCGAGGACGCGATGAAGGCGGGCGGGATGAAGGTCGTATCGGTGCAGTCCGGCGAATGGGAGATCGACAAGGGCAATGCGGTGGCTGCCGCGATGCTCAACGAATACCCGAACCTGAAGGCGCTGCTGTGCGGCAACGACAACATGGCGATCGGCGCCGTGTCGGCCGTGCGCGCAGCCGGCAAGCAGGGCAAGGTGGCCGTGGTCGGCTACGACAACATCAACGCGATCAAGCCGATGCTGAAGGACGGCCGCGTGCTCGCGACCGCCGATCAGTACGCGGCGAAGCAGGCCGTGTTCGGCATCGACACGGCGCTCAAGGCGATCGCCGAGCATCGCAAGCAGGCCGACATGTCCGGCGTGGTCGAGACGCCGGTGGATCTCGTGACGAAGTGACGCCGCGCCGGTGCGGCCGCCGCCCTCAAGAATCGGGCGCGGCGGCCGTTATCCGGTGTGAGCGCGATCACGGCCACTGCATGCACATGCACTAGTGAGCGTCACACCCGCGCGCCGCGTGCGCGCGGCCGCAACCAGGATCGCGATGGAACCGACCTTCCAACCCTCCCGTTCAGCCGCCCCGGTGCTGTCCGTATCCGGCATCGGCAAGACCTATACCGAACCCGTGCTCGCCGACGTCACGCTGACGCTCGCGGCGGGCCAGGCGCTCGCGTTGACGGGCGAGAACGGCGCCGGCAAGAGCACGCTGTCCAAGATCATCGGCGGGCTCGTCGAACCGACCGCCGGCACGATGCAGCTCGGCGGCCAAGCGTATGCGCCCGCGAGCCGCACGCAGGCCGAGGCGCTCGGCGTGCGCATGGTGATGCAGGAGCTGAACCTGCTGCCGACGCTGACGGTCGCCGAAAACCTGTTCCTGAACCGCCTGCCGCGGCGCTTCGGGATCATCGACCGCGCGCGGCTGCGCGACGACGCGCGCGCTGCGATGGCGCAGGTCGGGCTCGACACGGTCGATCCCGATACGCCCGTCGGCGCGCTCGGCATCGGCCATCAACAGATGGTCGAAATCGCGCGCAACCTGATCGGCGACTGCCGCGTGCTGATACTCGACGAACCGACCGCAATGCTGACCGCACGCGAAGTCGCGCTGCTGTTCGAGCAGATCGACCGGCTGAAGGCGCGCGGTGTCGCGATCGTCTACATCTCGCACCGGCTCGAGGAACTCGCGCGCGTCGCCGAGCGCGTCGCGGTGCTGCGCGACGGCCGGCTCGTGCATGCGGGCGACATGGCGGCGACGACGTCCGACCGGCTCGTCACGCTGATGGTCGGGCGCGAGGTCGGCGAGCACATCGATCTCGGCGAACGCCATATCGGCGCGCCGCGGCTTGTCGTGTCGGGCCTCACACGTGGGTCGGCCGTGCGGGACGTGTCGCTCGAGGTGCGCGCGGGCGAGATCTTCGGCATTTCGGGGCTGATCGGCGCGGGGCGCACTGAATTGCTGCGGCTGATCTACGGCGCCGATACGCCCGATGCCGGGATGATCGCGGTCGGCCAGCCGCTGAAACCGGCGCGGATCGGTTCGCCGGTCGATGCGGTGAAGCATGGCATTGCACTGATTACGGAGGATCGCAAGGGTGAAGGGCTGCTGCTGTCGCAGTCGGTCACCGCGAACGTGTCGCTCGGCCAGCTCGACCGGCTCGCGCGCGGCGGCATCGTCGACACCGCGCGCGAAACGGCGCTCGCCGAGCGGCAGATCGACGCGCTGCGGATTCGCACGCACGGTGCGGCGCAGGCGGTCGGCGAGCTGTCGGGAGGCAACCAGCAGAAGGTCGTGATCGGCCGCTGGCTCGCGCGCGACATGGGCGTGCTGCTGTTCGACGAGCCGACGCGCGGGATCGACGTCGGCGCCAAATTCGAGATCTACACTTTGATGGGCGCGCTCGCGCGCGAAGGCCGCGCGCTCGTCGTCGTGTCGAGCGACCTGCGCGAGCTGATGCTGATCTGCGACCGGATCGGCGTGATGTCGGCCGGGCGCATGACCGCCGTGTTCGAGCGCGGCAACTGGACCCAGGATGCGCTGCTGGCCGCGGCGTTCGCCGGCTTCGGCCGCGAGACGCCGCCGGGCGGCGCGCAGCATCCGGACGCGGGGCCGGCGCAGGGCGCCGCTCCCGGCACTTCGACGACAGGACGACCGCAATGACCCAGCCTCCCGTATCCCCGACCGATGCAGGCGCGCAGCAGGACGTGACGGGGCGCCGCGCGCGCACGCTGTCCGGCACGCGGCTCGGCCTGTCGAACTATCTCGGGCTCGCCGGCGCGCTGGCCGCGATGATCGCGCTGTTTTCGGCGCTGAGTTCGCATTTCCTGACCTACGACACGTTCAGCACGATCGCGAACCAGATTCCCGATCTCGTCGTGATGTCGGTCGGGATGACCTTCGTGCTGATCATCGCCGGGATCGACCTGTCGGTCGGTTCGGTGCTTGCGCTCGCCGCGTCGATGGTCAGCGTCGCCGCGCTGAAATGGCAGTGGGGGCCGCTGCCGGCCGCGCTGATCGGGATCGCGGTCGCAACCGTCACGGGCGCGCTGACGGGCGCGGTCACGGTCGGCTGGCGGATCCCGTCGTTCATCGTGTCGCTCGGCGTGCTGGAGGCCGCGCGCGGCCTCGCCTATCAGCTGACGAATTCGCGCACGGCCTATATCGGCGACGCGTTCGATTTCCTGTCGAACCCGATCGCGCTCGGCATCTCGCCGGCATTCCTGATCGCGGTCGCGGTGATGATCGCAGCCCAGTTCGTGCTCACGCGCACCGTGTTCGGACGCTATCTCGTCGGGATCGGCACGAACGAGGAAGCCGTCCGACTTGCCGGGGTTAACCCGCGGCCGTATAAAATCCTCGTATTCGCATTGATGGGTGCGCTCGCGGGGCTCGCATCGCTGTTCCAGATTTCGCGGCTCGAGGCGGCCGATCCGAACGCGGGCGTGGGCCTCGAACTGCAGGTGATCGCGGCTGTCGTGATCGGCGGCACGAGCCTGATGGGCGGGCGCGGCTCGGTGATCAGCACGTTCTTCGGCGTGTTGATCATCTCCGTGCTGGCCGCGGGGCTGGCGCAGATCGGCGCGAACGAGCCGACGAAGCGGATCATCACCGGCGCGGTGATCGTGGTGGCGGTCGTGCTCGATACGTATCGCAGCCGGCGCGCACGCGCGCGGTAGAAAGACAGACAGAACAGACCAGAGAGAAACGGGAAATGGCGACGATCAAGGATGTGGCGGCCATGGCGGGCGTGTCGTTTACGACCGTCTCGCACGTGGTGAACAATTCGCGGCCGGTGTCAGCGGATGTGCGTGCGAAGGTCGAGGGCGCAATCCGCGAGCTGAACTACGTGCCATCGGCCGTGGCGCGCTCGCTGAAGGCGCGGGCGACGGCGACCATCGGCCTCGTCGTGCCGAACAGCACGAATCCGTACTTCGCGGAGCTTGCGCGCGGCATCGAGGATCAGTGCGCGGCCAACGGCTATTGCGTGTTCTTCTGCAACTCGGACGACGATCCCGTGAAGCAGCGCAACTACCTGCGCGTGCTGCAGGAAAAGCGCATCGACGGGCTGATCGTCGCATCGGCAGGCGAGGATGCGGTGCTGGCGCAGACGCTCGCGGACACGCATGCGCCGCTCGTCGTCGTCGACCGCAACATCGAGGGGCTCGCGGCCGATCTCGTGCAGATCGACCACGAACGCGGCGCGTACCTGGCGACGCGCCACCTGCTCGAACTCGGGCACGCGAAGATCGGCTGCATCACCGGGCCGACCGACACGGCCGTCAGCGCGATGCGCGTGCACGGCTTCATCCGCGCGATGGCCGAGCGCGGGGTCGACATCGTGCCGGGCGCGATCGCGGAAAGCGACTTTTCGTGCCTCGGCGGTTATCACGCGGCGTCGCGGCTGTTCGAATCGGTGCGGCCGAGCGCGATCTTCGCGGGCAACGACCTGATGGGCGTCGGCGCGCTGCGCGCGGCCGCCGAGCGCGGAATGCGCGTGCCCGACGACTGCTCGATCATCGGTTTCGACGACATCGAATTTTCCCGCTACACATATCCTGCGCTGTCGACGGTCGGCCAGTCGGTGCGCGCGCTCGGCGAAATGGCCGCGCAGACGCTGATCGAGCGGATCGGCGGCGGCTCGACGGCCGTGCCGAGCCGCCGTCGCGTCGTGTCGCCGCGCCTCGTGCTGCGCGAATCGACGGCGATCTACCGCGAACCGGCCGCATCGGGCGGTCGCGCATGACGGCGCTCGCTGCGGGCGCCGGCCGCGTGACGGTGGTCGGCAGCCTGAACATGGATCTCGTCGTGCGTGCGCCGCGGTTGCCGCTGCCGGGCGAAACGCTCGCCGGGCACGCGTTCGCGCAGGCGGCGGGCGGCAAGGGCGGCAACCAGGCCGTTGCCGCCGCCCGGCTCGGCGCGCAGGTCGCGATGATCGGCTGCGTCGGCGCGGACGCGCACGGCGCGGCACTGCGCGCGGGCCTCGAAGCCGAGGGCATCGACTGCACGGGGCTTGCGACGAGCGCGTCGGCGTCGACCGGCGTCGCGCTGATCGTCGTCGACGATGCGAGCCAGAACGCGATCGTGATCGTCGCGGGCGGCAACGGCGAGGTCACGACCGATACGATCGCACGGCACGAAGCCGCGCTGGCGTCGGCCGACGTGCTGATCTGCCAGCTCGAGACGCCGCCCGACGCGGTGTTCGCGGCGCTGTCGGCCGGGCGGCGGCTCGGCCGCACGGTGGTGCTCAATCCGGCCCCGGCCGTCGCGCCGCTGCCGGCCGGCTGGCTGCCGCTCGTCGATTACCTGATCCCGAACGAAGTCGAGGCCGCCGCGCTGACCGCGCTGCCGGTACGCGATCCGGCCGGTGCCGAAGCCGCCGCGCGTGCGCTGCAGGCCGGCGGCGCGCGCAACGTGCTGGTCACGCTCGGTGCGCGCGGCGTGCTCGCGCTGACGGCCGACGGCATCGCGCGGCATTATCCGGCGCCGGCCGTGCAGGCCGTCGACACGACGGCGGCCGGCGATACCTTCATCGGCGGTTTTTCCGCGCGGATCGCAGCCGGCGCGGACGTCGACGCGGCCATCCGCTTCGCGCAACGCGCGGCGGCGCTGTCGGTCACGCGAGCGGGCGCGCAGCCGTCGATTCCGACACTCGCGGAACTGGCCGAATAGGGCTGGATCCCTGATGCCGCATCACGGCCGGCCGTCGCACGAGACGGCCGGCCGTGTCTGCTGCCCCGGCCGGCATCGCGCGAGCCCTCTCCCATCCTGTTTGTCGCCACCCGGATCTCGCACCAATTATTCAGAAGGATGAAATAAACAGACAAATAATTCGAAAAAATACCGTGGAAACCATCAAGTTGTGCAGCGTACGGTCGTAAATGCACCGAGTGAAGCAATGCTTCGAGCCAACGGGCCCGGCCCGTTCATGACGACGCAACACAGGAAGGATGATGGTCTTCAGGAACCTGACGATTCGTGCGCGCATCGGTTTGACGATGGCGTTTCTGGCGGTGCTGCTGGGCGTAACCGGCGTGCTCGGGCTGTACGGGATGACGCGTGCGAACGACTCGACGCGCGATATTTTCACGAACCAGATGCCGAGTGCGGTCGACGTGGCGGTCGCGGAAATGTTCGCCGCGCGCGAGCGCCTCGCGCTCGACCGCGCGGCGCTGCTGTCCGGCACGCCCGACTCGGCGGCGGCCATCGAGCGCAGCCGCGCGATGCGCACGCAGTCCGACGCGTGGTGGCAGAAATACCTCGCGCTGCCGCGCGACGCGGAGGAGGATCGCCTGGCGCAGGATGTCGCAGCGAAGCGGCTGGCGCTGCAACGCAGTTGCGACGCGTTCGCGAGCATCGTCGGGGCCGACCAGCGCGATCGCATCGGCGACGGCGCCAAACAGCTCCAGGCGCTCTACACCGACCTCTCGGTGGCGGGCGAGGCACTGCGCAACTTCCAGTTCACCGCTGCAAAGGAGGGCTTCGATCATGCGCAATCGGTGTACGACACGCTGCGCGTGCTGTCGATCGTCGCGCTCGCGGCCGGCATCGGCGCCGCGCTGTTGTCGTGGCTGACGCTGAGCCGCGCGATCGGCCGCCCGATCGCGGACGCGCTCGCGCATTTCGACGCGATTTCCGCAGGTGACCTGCGCCGGCCGATCGTCGTGCACCGGCGCGACGAGATGGGCCAGCTTCTCGACGGCCTCGCGAAGATGCAGCGCGGGCTCGTCGACACGGTTCGCACCGTGCGCGGCGGCAGCGAGTCGATCGCGACCGCGGCCCGCCAGATCGCGGCCGGCAACATCGACCTGTCGTCGCGCACCGAGGAACAGGCCGCTGCGCTGCAGGAAACCGCATCGAGCATGGAACAGCTGACCGGCACCGTGAAACAGAACGCGGACAATGCACGCCAGGCAAGCGCACTGGCCGCGAATGCGTCGGAGATTGCAAACAAGGGCAATACGGTGGTCGGCCAGGTGGTCGGCACGATGGGCGAGATCAACGACAGCTCGGCCAAGATCGCGGACATCATCGCGATCATCGAGGGAATCGCGTTCCAGACCAACATTCTTGCGCTGAATGCGGCCGTCGAAGCCGCACGCGCGGGCGAGGAAGGGCGCGGCTTTGCGGTCGTCGCGGGCGAGGTGCGCAGCCTCGCCCAGCGTTCGTCGACCGCGGCCAAGGAGATCAAGGCGCTGATCGACGCGTCGGTGGAGCGCATCCGGTCGGGTTCCACGCTGGTCGACGAAGCGGGGCGCACGATGAGCGACGTGATCAGTGCGGTGCAGCGCGTGACGGACATCATGGGTGAAATCGCCGCGGCGTCCGAGGAGCAGAGCGGCGGGATCGACCAGGTGGCGCGCGCCGTTGCGCAGATGGACGAGGTCACGCAGCAGAATGCGGCGCTCGTCGAGGAAGCCGCGGCCGCCGCGCAGTCGCTCGATGAACAGGCCGCGCGCCTGCGTGAAACGGCGTCGGTGTTCCAGCTCGACGACGAAGCGGCACGCCCGGGCGGCGTCGCGCCGGTCGCAGCGCGTCACGCATCGCGCACACCCACGGCGGCGGTTGCCGCGCCGGCACCGGCACAACAGGCTGCTGCGCGCGACGATCGCGATGCACCGCCGAAGCGCATGGCTGCGGCGATGCCGGCGCGCAAGCCCGTGGCTGCATCCGCAGCGCCCGCAGCGGCGCCGGTCGCTGCTGCCGCCGGCTCCGACGACTGGGAGACCTTCTGATTCGCGCGTGCCGCGCATCTATCCCCATTTGGTGACGAACGACGCCCGCGACATGCGGGCGTCGTCGTTTCGGCGGCGGACAAAATGTGACAGCGCGCGTGAACGGTCACGCATCGTCGCATGCATCGCGCGACCAGCACCGACGGATGCGCGCAACACGCGCAACGGTGCGCGTCGTGTTCCCGCATCCGTCGTACGGGTATCTCCGTAAGGGGCACGGCAAAAAAATTGTAACGGTGCGCGCGGCGTGTCGTCGTAAACGACGGCTCGAACGTATAGGGATGAAGGGGGGCGTGACGACGTCGGAAGTGTCCAACGCACAAGACGATCCGTTGTTCGACGAGACGCGACGGATGCAGTTTCTGCGGCTCGGGAGGTCGATTGTAAAACGACGAAATACGTTGTCCAAGCGGTGTTGTCGAGAATGACGAACTTCATACGAAGAGTTCGTGAAAAAAAATTAGAAAGGGTTTAGGATGAATTCGAACGCGCTTGCTTCTGCGCAGTCGTACGAAGGCAGGCACGTCTTCAGACTCAGGCGAGGGAGGTAGCATGGATATTTACAGCAGCTTCGCGAACCGCTTCGAAAAAATGCGAGAGGAAGAGCTCTCGCTGGAGGAGTATCTCGCGCTCTGCAAGAACGATCCATCCGCGTACGCGACGGCTGGTGAACGCATGCTGGCAGCAATCGGGGAACCTGAACACATCGATACCCGCAACGAGCCGCGCCTGTCGCGGATCTTCGCGAACAAGGTCATCAAGGTCTATCCCGCATTCCGTGAGTTCTACGGAATGGAGGAAGTGATCGAGCAGGTGGTCGCGTATTTCCGCCACGCCGCGCAAGGGCTCGAAGAGAAGAAGCAGATCCTCTATCTGCTCGGTCCGGTGGGCGGCGGCAAGTCGTCGATCGCCGAGCGTCTGAAGCAACTGATGGAGCGCGTGCCGTTCTATGCACTGAAGGGCTCGCCCGTCAACGAATCGCCGCTGGGGCTGTTCGACTACGACGAGGACGGCCCGATCCTAGAGGAACAGTACGGCATTCCGCGCCGCTACCTGAAGAGCATCCTGAGCCCGTGGGCCGTCAAGCGCCTGCACGAATACAACGGCGACATCCGCCAGTTCCGCGTCGTGCGCCGCTATCCGTCGATCCTGCGGCAGATCGGCATCGCTAAGACGGAGCCGGGGGACGAGAACAACCAGGACATCTCGTCGCTGGTCGGCAAGGTCGACATCCGCAAGCTCGAGCAGTATGCGCAGGACGACGCCGACGCATACAGCTACTCGGGCGGCCTGTGCCTCGCGAACCAGGGCCTGCTCGAGTTCGTCGAAATGTTCAAGGCGCCGATCAAGGTGCTGCACCCGCTGCTGACCGCCACGCAGGAAGGCAACTTCAAGGGCACCGAGGGCTTCGGCGCGATTCCGTTCGACGGGATCATCCTCGCGCACTCGAACGAGTCGGAGTGGAAGGCGTTCCGCAACAACCGCAACAACGAGGCGCTGCTCGACCGGATCTTCGTCGTGAAGGTGCCGTACTGCCTGCGTGTGTCGGAAGAGACCAAGATCTACGAGAAGCTGATCCGCAACTCGTCGCTCGCCGAGGCCGTATGCGCGCCGGGCACGCTGAAGATGATGTCGCAGTTCTCGGTGCTGTCGCGCCTGCACGAGCCGGAGAATTCGAGCCTGTTCTCGAAGATGCAGGTGTACGACGGCGAAAACCTGAAGGACACCGATCCGAAGGCGAAGTCGTACCAGGAATATCGCGACTACGCGGGCGTGGACGAAGGGATGACGGGCGTGTCGACACGCTTTGCGTTCAAGATCCTGTCGCGCGTGTTCAACTTCGATTCGAGCGAGGTCGCGGCCAATCCCGTGCACCTGATGTACGTGCTCGAACAGCAGATCGAACGCGAGCAGTTCCCGCCGGAAACCGAGCAGAAGTACCTGTCCTTCGTGAAGGACGTGCTCGCGTCGCGCTACGCGGATTTCATCGGCAAGGAGATCCAGACGGCCTACCTCGAGTCGTATTCGGAGTACGGCCAGAACATCTTCGACCGCTACGTCACGTATGCCGACTTCTGGATCCAGGATCAGGAATTCCGCGATCACGATACGGGCGAGAGCTTCGATCGCGCCGCGCTGAACGCGGAGCTGGAGAAGATCGAGAAGCCCGCCGGCATCAGCAATCCGAAGGATTACCGCAACGAGATCGTGAACTTCGTGTTGCGTGCGCGGGCGGCGAATGCGGGCAAGAACCCCGTGTGGACGAGCTACGAGAAGTTGCGCGTCGTGATCGAGAAGAAGATGTTCTCGAACACCGAGGAACTGTTGCCGGTGATTTCGTTCAACGCGAAGGGTTCGGCGGAAGAGCAGCGCAAGCATGAGGACTTTGTAAACCGGATGGTCGCGAAGGGCTATACGCCGAAGCAGGTGAGGCTGCTTTGCGACTGGTACCTGCGCGTGCGCAAGTCGTCATGACGCGCGCGGTACCGAGCCCGTGCGGCGAGTCCGCACGGGCGCTTTCAGGGACGCCGCCCGCATGACGGGAGACGGCATGTGCGGCGAGCGTCCCGGCATATCGACTTTCGAGCGGGAGACCGGCAGTGCTTCATCAAATCATCGACCGCAGGCTGGCCGGCAAGAACAAGAGTATCGCCAACCGCGAACGCTTTCTGCGTCGCGTCAAGAACTACATTCGTCGTGCCGTGTCCGACGCGGTGCGCGACCGTAGCATCAAGGATATCCAGAGCACGCAGAGCATCACGATCCCGCGCAAGGACATCGCGGAGCCGAATTTCCGGCACGGGCCGGGCGGGCGTCGTGAATACGTGCATCCCGGCAACGAGGACTACGTGCGCGGCGACAAGATCCCGCGTCCGCAGGGCGGTTCGGGCGGCGGCGGCAGTCAGGCGAGCAACGAGGGCGAAGGGCAGGACGATTTCGTGTTCGAGCTGTCGCGCGACGAGTTCATGCAGTACTTCTTCGACGATCTCGAACTGCCGCGCCTCGTGAAGACGCACCTGCTGACGGTGCCGAGCTGGAAGAACGTGCGCGCGGGCTGGTCGGCGGAAGGCACGCCGAACAACATCGACGTCGTGCGTTCGCTGCGCAGCGCGCTCGGCCGGCGCATCGCGCTCGGCTCGCCGCTCGTCAACGAGCTGCGCGAACTCGAGGCACAGCTCGAAGCGATGAAGAGCGATCCGGAAGACCGCCGCGCGGAAATCGCGACGCTCGAGGCCGAGATCCATCACCTGAAGGGACGCATCTGGCGGATTCCGTTCATCGATCCGTTCGACCTGCGCTACATCAACCGCGTGAAGCAGCCGCAGCCGTCGAGCCAGGCCGTGATGTTCTGCCTGATGGACGTGTCGGGCTCGATGGACGAGCAGCGCAAGGATCTCGCGAAGCGCTTCTTCATCCTGCTTTACCTGTTCCTCAAGCGCAACTACGAGCGCATCGAGGTCGTGTTCATCCGTCACCATACGCGCGCCGAGGAAGTCGACGAGGATACCTTCTTCCATTCGACCGAGAGCGGCGGCACGGTCGTATCGAGCGCGCTCGAACTGATGCGCAAGGTGCAGAACGAGCGTTACTCGCCGACCGAATGGAACATCTACGGCGCGCAGGCGTCCGACGGCGACAACTGGACCGACGATTCGCCCAAGTGTCGCAAAATCCTGGAAGAGGATATCCTCACGAAGACGCGTTACTTCGCGTATATCCAGGTCGCGCCGGAAGAGCAGAATTTGTGGCTGGAATACGCGCAACTGGCGCTGTCGCAACCGCATCTCGCGATGAAAAAAGTGGAATCGGCTGCCGACATTTACCCGGTGTTTCGCGAATTGTTCGAAAAGCAGGTGGAAACGTCATGACGACCCGCCATCTGCACAACGAGTCGCGCGGCTACGAGCCGCGCCCCTCCGGCGACGACACGGCCGGCCCTGCCGCATCGCAGCAACGCGCGCAGGCCGAACCGTCGCCGCCGGCCGCCGACTTGCCCGGTTCCGGGCAAAAGGAAGCGCGTATGAACGTTGCCGAACGCAAGCCGCTGCCGTGCCCGTCCGACTGGACGTTCGAACTGCTCGAGGAATACGACACGCACATCTCGCAGGTCGCCGAACAATACGAGCTCGACATCTATCCGATCCAGCTCGAACTGATCAGCGCCGAACAGATGATGGACGCGTATGCGTCGGTCGGGATGCCCGTCAACTACCGCCACTGGTCGTTCGGCAAGCACTTCCTTTCGACCGAGAAGAGCTACCGCCGCGGCCAGATGGGCCTCGCGTACGAAATCGTCATCAATTCGAACCCGTGCATCGCGTATCTGATGGAAGAGAACACGATGACGATGCAGGCGCTCGTGATCGCGCACGCGGCGTACGGGCACAACTCGTTTTTCAAGGGCAACTACCTGTTCCGGCTGTGGACCGACGCGCACGCGATCATCGACTATCTCGTGTATGCGAAGAACTACGTCGCGGAATGCGAGGAGCGCTACGGGCTCGATCGCGTCGAGGAACTGCTCGATTCGTGCCATGCGCTGATGAACTATGGCGTCGATCGCTACAAGCGGCCGCAGAAGCCGTCGCTGTCGAAGGAAGCGGCGTTGCGGCGCGAGCGTGAGGCGTACCTGCAGTCGCAGGTGAACGAACTGTGGCGCACGCTGCCGGGCAAGAAACCCGAGCTGATGGAGGAGCAGGAAGACCGCTATCCGCCCGAGCCGCAGGAGAACCTGTTGTATTTCGCGGAGAAGAACGCGCCGCTGCTCGAGCCGTGGGAGCGGGAAGTGATCCGCATCGTGCGCAAGATCGGCCAGTATTTCTACCCGCAGCGGCAGACGCAGGTGATGAACGAAGGCTGGGCGACGTTCTGGCACTACACGCTGCTGAACACGCTGTACAACCAGGGCAAGCTGGAAGACAGCTTCATGATGGAGTTCCTGCATTCGCACAGCAACGTGGTCTACCAGCCGCCCGTCACGAAGCCGTACTACAGCGGGATCAACCCGTACGCCCTCGGTTTCTCGATGATGAGCGACATCCGGCGGATCTGCGAAGCACCGACGGAAGAGGACTACAAGTGGTTTCCGGAGATCGCGGGCACCCCGTGGCTGCCGGCGATGCACTACGCGATGCGCAACTTCAAGGACGAGAGCTTCATCGCGCAGTACCTGTCGCCGAACCTGATCCGCGAGATGCGGCTCTTCTCGGTGCTCGACGACGACATGCGCGATTCGCTCGAGGTGTCGGCGATCCACGACGATTCCGGCTACCAGTACGTGCGGCAGGCGTTGTCGCGGCAGTACGACATCCATCACCGCGAGCCGAACATCCAGGTGTGGGCCGTGAACACGCGCGGCGACCGCAGCCTCACGCTGCGCCACTTCATGACCGACAACCGCCACCTGTCGAGCGACAGCGACGAAGTGCTCAAGCACATGGCGCGGCTGTGGCAGTTCGACGTGTACCTGGAAAGCGTCGACGAGGCCGGCACCGTGCGCAAGCGCTACGAGTGCCGCTACGTGCCGCCGGAGGTGCGTGTGTGAGCGCCGCTTTCGAATAGTTTGCATCGGACGCCAGCCCACGGGCTGGCGTTTTCATATGACGAACGCGCGGCGGGAGAAAAATTTTCTACATCCGGACGAACCCGGAAAGCCTGTTACTTTACATTTCGCTAAAATCGCGTAGCGCCGTGCCGCCGGAACCGGTGCCACGTGCGACCGCACGCGGCGGCCCCCAAGCCGTCTCGCCCAGAAAGCATTAAAAGGAACAGACCAATCCATGGACGTCCAGACCGACCAAGCTGCGCTGTCCGCGCATGACACCCGGCGGCGCGTGTTCGCCATCGTCGGCGCCTCATCGGGCAACCTCGTCGAGTGGTTCGACTTCTACATCTACTCGTTCTGCGCGCTGTACTTCGCGCCGGCGTTCTTCCCGAGCGGCAACACGACGACGCAGCTGCTGAACACGGCCGGCGTGTTCGCGGCCGGTTTCCTGATGCGCCCGATCGGCGGCTGGCTGTTCGGCCGCATCGCCGACCGTCACGGCCGCCGCGCGGCGATGATGATCTCGGTGCTGATGATGTGCGGCGGTTCGCTCGTGATCGCGGTGCTGCCGACCTATGCGCAGATCGGCGCGCTCGCGCCGGCGCTGCTGCTGGTCGCACGCCTGTTCCAGGGCCTGTCGGTGGGCGGCGAATACGGCACGAGCGCGACCTACATGAGCGAGGTCGCGCTGAAGGGCCGGCGCGGCTTCTTCGCGTCGTTCCAGTACGTGACGCTGATCGGCGGCCAGCTTTGTGCGTTGCTGGTGCTCGTGATCCTGCAGCAGACGCTGTCGACCGATGAACTGAAGGCGTGGGGCTGGCGCATTCCGTTCGTCGTCGGCGCGGCGGCCGCGCTGATCTCGCTGTACCTGCGGAAATCGCTCGACGAGACGTCGACGAGCGCATCGCGCGACAAGAAGGACGCCGGCACGATCCGCGGCGTGTGGCGGCACAAGGGCGCGTTCTTCACGGTGGTCGGCTTCACGGCCGGCGGCTCGCTGATCTTCTACACGTTCACGACGTACATGCAGAAGTACCTCGTGAACACGGCCGGCATGCACGCGAAGACGGCCAGCAACGTGATGACCGTCGCGCTGCTCGTCTACATGCTGATGCAGCCGGTGTTCGGCGCACTGTCCGACAAGATCGGCCGCCGCACGTCGATGATCCTGTTCGGCTCGTTCGCGGTGATCGGCACGGTGCCGCTGATGCATGCGCTGAAGGACGTGACGAGCCCCGTGGCAGCGTTCGTGCTGATCACGGTCGCGCTGGCGATCGTCAGCTTCTATACGTCGATCAGCGGCCTCATCAAGGCCGAGATGTTCCCGCCGGAAGTGCGCGCGATGGGCGTCGGCCTGTCGTACGCGGTCGCGAACGCGATCTTCGGCGGCTCGGCCGAGTATGTCGCGCTGTGGTTCAAGTCGATCGGCAGCGAGGAAACCTTTTACTGGTACGTGACGGTGCTGTGCGCGATCTCGCTGATCGTGTCGTGGCGGATGCGCGATCCGAGCAAGGAAGGTTATCTGCGCAACGAACCGTGATCGATTGCGCATCGCGCGCAGTCGCATCGTGACGAACGTCCTGCCAGCCGGCGGGACGTTTTTTTGCGGCGCGCGATTACGCGTGCGGCGGCGCGTGGTCGAACATGCTCGACGGCCGGCCTCGCTCGACCAGCCATGCGAACATCTGCTCGACGCTCGGCGAGCGCGACGGGCCGTATACAGCGAACCGGACGATCGCGCAGGTAGACATCCTCGGCATCGCGTCGGCGGGGCGCGTCATATCGATATCGAAATCGATTCGTTGTCCGTTACGCTCAATTTCCTTAATCTGAGCCGGTAGTTCGTGTGACACCTCCTTGACTGGGATTCGCGCCCGCTGCCTGCAGCGGGCGTCTTTTTTTGCGCTGCATGCCACGCCAGTCCCGACGGGGTTGGTGCCGCTGCGCGGCTCGCATGGCTCATCACGAAACCCGCTGAGCAAAGCACCATTTGTTGGTTCGGATTCGCCGCACGCGCTGATACGTTAGCGGCTTCGCGACACCACACTTCGTCGCGATGTTCCTCGAACCGGCCGCCGCGCGATCCGCGGCGGCCTTCATGACAAATCAGGTCGTGCTCATGAAAATCCACACTCTCGCTACGTGGCTCGTCGGGGCTGCGCTCGTTACCGCAGGCACGGTCGCGCATGCGGACCGTCTCGACGACATCAAGAAGGCCGGCGTGCTGCGCGTCGCGACGTTCGACAGCAACCCGCCGTTCGGTTATGTCGATGCGAAGAACAACCACATCGTCGGCCTCGACGTCGACTATGCGAAGGCACTCGCCGACAAGCTCGGCGTAAAGCTGCAACTCCAGCCGACCAACCCCGCGAACCGCATTCCGTTCCTGACGTCCGGCAAGGTCGATCTCGTGCTTGCGAACTTCACGATCACCGACGAGCGCGCGAAGCAGGTCGACTTCAGCATTCCGTATTTCTCGTCGGGCCAGCAGTTTCTCGCGAAGAAGGGCGTGCTGAAATCGGCCGACCAGTTGAACGGCCTGCGCGTCGGCGCGGACAAGGGCACGACGAACGAGATCACGTTGCGCGAGAAATTCCCGAAGGCGACGATCGTCGCGTACGACGACACGCCGTTCGCGTTCGCCGCGCTGCGCGCCGGCAACGTGCAGGCGATCACGCAGGACGGCCCGAAGCTGATCGGCCTGCTCGCGAACGTGCCCGACAAGCAGAACTACGAGATCCCCGCTTTCACGATCTCGAACGACTACATGGGCGTCGGCGTGCCGAAAGGCGAGACGCGCCTGCTGGGCTTCGTCAACGACACGCTGAAGGGGCTCGAGGCGAATGGCCGCGCCGTGCAAATCTACGACGCATGGTTCGGGCCGACGACGAAGACGCCGCTCACGCGCATCTTCCGCATCGGCGACAAGACCTGAGCCGCGTCGCACGCGCGCCGCGATTTGCCGGAACATCGGCATCGCGGCGCTTTCCGTTTTGTTCCGATCGCGTGCTTAGCGCACGTCCCTCAGCATGCTCGGGTTGGCTCCCAAATATCTGTCCTGGCTTTGGCAGGGTTTCCTGCTGACACTCGGCTTCGCGGCCGCGTCGGCCGTCGCCGCGACCGCCGGCGGGCTGCTGCTCGCGGTCATGCGGCATGCGCGCGGCAGGGTGCTGCGCACGGCGGCCGCCGCATACGTCGTCGCGTTCCGCAACACGCCGCTGCTCGTGCAGTTGCTGTTCTGGTATTTCGGCGTCGCGTCGTTGCTGCCCGACACGTGGATCGCGTGGCTGAACGCGCGCCATGAAGTGAGCGCGGGCCCGCTCACGCTCGCATGGCCATCGTTCGAATTCGTCGCGGGCTGGGTCGGGCTGAGCGCATACACGGCCGCGTTCGTCGCCGAGGAATGCGAAGCCGGCCTGCGCGGCGTGCGCCGCGCGCAACATGACGCGGCAGCCGCGCTCGGCCTCACGCCGATGCAGTCGCTGCGCTACGTGGTATTGCCGCAGGCCGTGCGCATCGCGCTGCCGCCGCTGTTCGGCCAATACATGAATCTCGTGAAGAACTCGTCGCTCGCGATGGCGATCGGTGTGGCCGAGCTGTCGTATGCGTCGCGGCAGGTCGAAACTGAAACGTTCAAGACCTTCGCCGCGTTCGGCGTTGCGACCTTGCTGTACGTCGCGGCGGTGGCCGCGATCGAGGCCGGTGCGTACGCGGCCACGCAATGGCGCGACCGGCTTGGCGCGAGGCGTTGACGATGGATTTTTCGCTGCTGCTCTCCAACCTGCCGTACCTGCTCGTCGGCGCGTTCCCGGAAGGCCCGCTCGGCGGCGCCGCGCTGTCGCTGGTGCTTGCGATCGCGTCGGCCGTTGCATCGGCCGTGCTCGGCATCGCGCTCGGTGTCGCGATGGCGCTCGCGCGCGGTCCCGGCCGCCTGCTGCTGCTCGCGTTCATCGGGTTCTTCCGCGCGATTCCCGTGCTGATGCTGATCTTCTGGACGTACTTCCTGATGCCCGTGCTGCTGCATATGGATGTGCCGGGGCTCGCGACGGTCGTCTGCGCGCTCGCGCTCGTCGGCGGCGCGTATCTCGCGCATGCGGTGCATGCGGGTATCGTCGCCGCGGGCGACGGCCAATGGCAGGCCGGGCTGTCGCTCGGGCTCACGCGCTGGCAGACGGTGCGCCATGTGCTGCTGCCGCAGGCGATCCGGATCATGACGCCGTCGTTCGTCAACCAGTGGGTCGCGCTCGTGAAGGACACGTCGCTCGCGTATATCGTCGGCGTGCCGGAACTTTCGTTCGTCGCGACGCAGGTGAACAACCGGCTGATGGTGTATCCGGCGCCGATCTTCCTGTTCGTCGCGGCGATCTATCTGGTGCTGTGCACGTCGCTCGACGGCGCGGCACGCTGGCTGTTGTCGCGCGGCCAGCGTGCGGAACGTGTCGAGCAGGCGAGCGCCGAGCGCGCGGAGCCAGCGCGGTGACGGTGTGCCGTGGCCGTGACGAACAGCCGGTGGGGAAGCGCTAGTGAATATCCGCAGCGGGCAGCACACCGGGCAGGTCGGGCCCGGCGTGCAGTACGGACAGGAACGGTAGATGGCCGGCCGCCTGCGCCGCCGCTTCCGGAGCGACGGCGGGCGGCACGCGCGTCACGACGCCGAGTAGTGCGTGTTGAAGACCGCGCGCAGCGTCGATTTGTCGGTCGCGAAATCGCCCCACAGCGGCCCGTCGTTCTGCGCGAACGCGAACGGCGCCGTATTGATCGACGCGAGGCGGAAGCGCCATTGCGCCGCTTCCTGGCGGAACGCGGTGAGTTGCATGTCGGACAGCGCCGTCTGCGCGTTGGCAAGCGTGACCAGCGGGTCGACCGGGTCGTTCGCGACGCGCACCTCGAAATGCAGGTGCGGGCCCGTTGCGGCACCCGTCATCCCGACCGAACCGAGCCGCTGGCCCTGCTTCACGATTTCGCCGGTCTTGAGCCCGTGCGCGAACGCGGACAGGTGCGCGTAATAGGTCGAGTAGCCATCCGCGTGATCGACGATCACGTAGCGGCCGTAGCCGCCCGGATCGGTGCCGACGAACGACACGACGCCGTCGGCCGCGGCGCCGACGGGCGTGCCGGACGGTGCGGCGAGATCGACGCCCGTGTGGAACGCCATCGCCTGCGACAGCGGATGGACGCGCTCGCCGAAGAACGAGCTGATGCGCGTCCACTTGACCGGCATCGTGAACGCGGCGGCTTCGAGCGGCGAGCCGTCGAGCGTGTAGTACGCGCCGTGCTCGGCACCCGGCGCGCGGAACCAGATCGCGCCGAACGTGCGGCCGGCGACGCGCAGTTCGAGTGCGGTGAGGCGCGGCGTGCCGTCGGTCGTATCGAACGCGACGCGGTAATAGTCGCCGCGCTGTGCACTCGCGCGCATCGCGACCTTGCCGGTGACGAGATCGCCGAGCTGGATGCGCACCTCGGGCGGCACGTCGAGCCGGTTCAGCGTATCGGACAGCGTGAGTTCGATGTCGCCCGCGCGCATCCCGTGCTGGTTTTCGGGCGGCGCAAGCTGGAACAGGCTCGCATAGCCGAGCATGTCGTTGCGGTGTGCGCTGAGCGGCGCAAACAGGCCCGGCTGCAGGCTGCGGTCGTTGCGTTCGCCGTATTCATTGCGCTCGCCGATCGTGCGGGCGAGCTCGCTCGTCACGAAATGCTGTGCGGTGGGAAACGGCGTGTCGGACAACACGCGCTGCGGCAGCACGGCCGTGCCCGAGTCGACGGCGCCCGGCAGTTGCGATACGGCCGGCAGCGCGGCGGCAAGGCCGAGGGCGGCGAGGGCGCCGAGCACGGCGGCCGGCACGAGCGCGCGCACGACGCGCTGCGCGCGGCCGGGCGCGAAAGCATCAGGAGTTGCGGCAGGCTTGACCAAGGTGTCCACATCCAGGAAAGCGGTTCAAAGGGGGTGTGGGCAGGGGCCGCCGGCGGCTCAACCGTCGAATGGCGACGGGGCGGGCGGCGGGCGTGCAACAAAACAGGCCCCGCCAGGGGCCTGTGTCGTTTCCGTTCGACCCAACGCGCGGGGCGGGCCCGCTTCGAACGGCGGCGTGTTTACCGGGTCGAACCCGGTTATCACGAAGACGCTAAAGAATGATGACAGC
Source organism: Burkholderia sp. NFPP32 (assembly GCF_900119325.1). Classification (NCBI taxonomy): domain Bacteria; kingdom Pseudomonadati; phylum Pseudomonadota; class Betaproteobacteria; order Burkholderiales; family Burkholderiaceae; genus Burkholderia; species Burkholderia sp. NFPP32. Next base: position 160,918 of record NZ_FPJP01000014.1, read on the forward strand.
GTCAGTCTACCGATGTTCCGGGAAACGTTAAAAATTTTAAAGGGGGTCAGCTCATTCGTTTCACAGTGCGGTAAATCGGGTTAAATCAGAATTTGTTACGATAATTTTCATCAGTCCGGCAATTTTTGCGCGCGGCCACGCAGCGCGGCGGACGTGCGGACGGCGTCGAAGCCGGCGTCGAGCATCGCTTCGGCGTCGTTCCACAGATTGCCGCGCAGCCGGTTGGTCCAGATCATCGACGCGAACACGCCTTCGAGCAGCGACACGAGATAGACGGCGGCCAGATGCACGTCGAGATCGGCGGCGAGTTCGCCGGCCGCGATCGCGCGGCGCAGCAGCGCCTTCGTGATTCGCAGCATCTGCAGTTCGAGCAGCATGCGGCGCCGCTGCAGCGCGCCGTTTTCCTCGCTCTGCTCGCACTTCGTATAGAGGATCACGAGCACGCGCTGCATCGGGCCCGGCTCGCCGCACTCCTGCAGATAGTGCGACGCGGCACGCCGCAGCGTGGCGAGCGGCGGCAGGCCGTCGCCCGCGTCGAAGCCTTCCGACGTGCGCGCGAACGCGCGGTCGCACATCGCGAGACACACTTCCATCTTGTTGCGGTAGTGGCCGTAGACGGCGCCCCGCGACATCCCGGCGGCCTCGGCGAGGTCCGCCATCGCGGTTTGCGCGACGCCTTTCTCGAGCAGCACGAGCTCGGCGGCGTCGAGGATCCGGTGCTTGATTGCGAGCGATTCTTCCCGGGTCTTGCGGGCCATGTCGTGAGTTTCCTTACAATTCGCTGTCGTTTTATTGAGACAGTGTGGCGTTCAGGTTGAAACAGCGTTTATTTAATCAGTCGTGACTGATTATAATCGACCACCCTGAGCCGCCGCATTTTATCGGCGGCGAACGATCCGAGGTCACCATGAATAACAACAATTGCTTCCTGTCGCGCTGCCGCCGGCTGGCGCCGTTCACGCTGGCGGCCGCGCTCGTCGTGGCCGGATGCGGCAAGGGCGGGCAGGACGCGGAGAAAGAGACCGCGAAGCAGGCGACCGTCGTCACGGTACGCCCGACAGCCGTGCCGATGACCGTCGAATTGCCGGGCCGGCTCGACGCGTACCGGCAGGCGGAAGTGCGCGCGCGGGTCGCGGGCATCGTCACCGCGCGCACCTACGAGGAAGGCCAGGAAGTGAAGCAGGGCGCGGTGCTGTTCCGCATCGATCCCGCGCCGCTGAAGGCCGCGCGCGACGCCGCGCAGGGTGCGCTCGCGAAGGCGCAGGCCGCCGCGCTCGCGGCGAGCGACAAGCGCCGCCGTTACGACGATCTGGTGCGCGACCGCGCGGTCAGCGAGCGCGACCATACCGAGGCCGTTGCCGACGACACGCAGGCGAAAGCCGGGGTTGTATCCGCGAAGGCCGAGCTCGCGCGTGCGCAGTTGCAGCTCGACTATGCGACCGTCACCGCGCCGATCGCGGGCCGCGCACGGCGCGCGCTCGTGACCGAAGGCGCGCTCGTCGGCCAGGACCAGGCGACCCCGCTCACGACCGTCGAGCAGCTCGATCCGATCTACGTGAACTTCTCGCAGCCGGCCGCCGATGTCGACGCGCTGCGCCGCGCGGTGAAGAGCGGCCGCGCGACGGGCATTGCGCAGCACGACATCGCGGTGACGCTGTTGCGCGCCGACGGCACCGCGTATCCGCTGAAGGGCAAGCTGCTGTTCAGCGATCTCGCGGTCGACCCGACCACCGACACCGTCGCGATGCGCGCGCTGTTCCCGAATCCGGAGCGCGAGCTGCTGCCGGGCGCGTATGTGCGGATCGCGCTCGACACGGCGGTCGACCAGCGGGCGATCCTCGTTCCGCGCGACGCGCTGCTGCGCACGACCGATCGCACATCGGTGCGTGTCGTCGGCACGAACGGCAAGGTCAAGGACGTCGAGGTCGCGGCCGACCAGATGAGCGGCCATGACTGGCGCATCACGCGCGGCCTGACGGGCGGCGAGCGCGTGATCGTCGACAACGCCGCGCAGTTCGCGCCCGATACGGCCGTCAAGCCCGTCGAGAAGGCGCCGCCGTCGAAGGCGGCGCCGGCAGCGGCCGCTTCGCAAGCGGCCGCCCGTCAAACCTGACCGGTTCAAACCAACATGGCACGTTTCTTCATCGATCGCCCCGTCTTCGCGTGGGTGATCGCAATCTTCATCATGCTGGGCGGCGCGTTCGCGATCCGCACGCTGCCCGTTGCGCAATATCCGGACATCGCGCCGCCCGTCGTCAGCATCTATGCGACATACCCGGGTGCGTCCGCGCAGGTCGTCGAGGAATCGGTGACCGCGCTGATCGAGCGCGAGATGAACGGCGCGCCGGGGCTGATGTATACGTCCGCGACGAGCAGCGCCGGGATGGCGTCGCTGTACCTGACATTCAAGCAGGGCGTGAACGCCGATCTCGCGGCCGTCGAAGTGCAGAACCGGCTGAAGACGGTCGAGGCGCGCTTGCCCGAGCCCGTGCGCCGCGACGGCATCCAGGTCGAGAAGGCCGCCGACAACATCCAGCTCGTCGTGTCGCTGACGTCGGACGACGGCCGGATGACCGACGTGCAGCTCGGCGAATATGCATCGGCGAACGTCGTGCAGGCGCTGCGCCGCGTCGCCGGCGTCGGCAGGGTGCAGTTCTGGGGCGCCGAATATGCGATGCGGATCTGGCCCGACCCGGTGAAGATGGCCGGGCACGGCCTCACCGCGTCGGATATCGCGTCGGCGGTGCGCGCGCACAACGCGCGCGTGACGATCGGCGACATCGGCCGCAGCGCGGTGCCGGCCAGCGCGCCGATCGCGGCGACCGTGTTCGCCGACGCGCCGCTGAAGACGCCGGCCGATTTCGGCGCGATCGCGCTGCGCACGCAGGCCGACGGCTCCGCGCTATACCTGCGCGACGTCGCACGCGTCGAGTTCGGCGGCAACGACTACAACTATCCGTCGTACGTGAACGGCAAGGTCGCGACCGGGATGGGCATCAAGCTCGCGCCGGGCTCGAATGCGGTGTCGACCGAGAAGCGCGTGCGCGCGACGATGGACGAGCTGTCCGCGTATTTCCCGCCGGGCGTGAAGTACCAGATTCCGTACGAGACGTCGTCGTTCGTGCGCGTGTCGATGAACAAGGTCGTCACGACGCTGATCGAGGCCGGCGTGCTGGTGTTCCTCGTGATGTTCCTGTTCATGCAGAACCTGCGCGCGACGCTGATCCCGACGCTCGTCGTGCCGGTCGCGCTCGCGGGCACGTTCGGTGTGATGTATGCGGCGGGCTTCTCGATCAACGTGCTGACGATGTTCGGGATGGTGCTCGCGATCGGCATCCTCGTCGACGATGCGATCGTCGTGGTCGAGAACGTCGAGCGGCTGATGGTCGAGGAAGGGCTCGGCCCGTACGACGCGACCGTCAAGGCGATGAAGCAGATCAGCGGCGCGATCGTCGGGATCACCGTGGTGCTGACGTCGGTGTTCGTGCCGATGGCGTTCTTCGGCGGCGCGGTGGGCAACATCTACCGGCAGTTCGCGCTGTCGCTCGCGGTGTCGATCGGTTTCTCGGCATTCCTTGCGCTGTCGCTGACGCCCGCGCTGTGCGCGACGCTGCTCAAGCCCGTGTCCGGCGACCATCACGAGAAGCGCGGCTTCTTCGGCTGGTTCAACCGCTTCGTCGCGCGTGCGACGCAGCGCTATGCGACGCGTGTCGGCGCGATGCTGAAGAAGCCGTTGCGCTGGCTCGTCGTGTACGGCGCGCTGACCGCGGCCGCGGCGCTGATGCTCACGCAGCTGCCGACCGCGTTCCTGCCGGACGAGGACCAGGGCAACTTCATGGTGATGGTGATCCGGCCGCAGGGCACGCCGCTCGCGGAAACGATGCAGAGCGTGCGCGAGGTCGAGTCGTATATCCGCACCGACGAGCCGGCCGCGTATACGTTCGCGCTCGGCGGTTTCAACCTGTACGGCGAAGGGCCGAACGGCGGGATGATCTTCGTCACGCTGAAGAACTGGAAGGAGCGCAAGGCCGCGCGCGATCACGTGCAGTCGATCGTCGCGCGCGTCAACGAGCGCTTCGCGGGCACGCCGAACACGACGGTGTTCGCGATGAACTCGCCGGCGCTGCCCGATCTCGGCTCGTCGAGCGGCTTCGACTTCCGGTTGCAGAACCGCGGCGGGCTCGACTACGCGACGTTCAGCGCCGCGCGCGAGCAACTGCTCGCGGCGGGCGGCAAGGACCGCGCGCTCACCGACCTGATGTTCGCGGGCACGCAGGACGCGCCGCAACTGAAGCTCGACATCGATCGCGCGAAGGCGTCGGCGCTTGGCGTGTCGATGGACGAGATCAACACGACGCTCGCGGTGATGTTCGGCTCGGACTATATCGGCGACTTCATGCACGGCACGCAGGTGCGGCGCGTGGTCGTGCAGGCCGACGGGCTGCACCGGCTCGATCCGGACGACGTGAAGAAGCTGCGCGTGCGCAACGCGCGCGGCGAGATGGTGCCGCTCGCGGCGTTCACGACGCTGCACTGGACGATGGGGCCGCCGCAGCTCACGCGCTACAACGGCTATCCGTCGTTCACGATCAACGGCTCGGCGGCGGCAGGCCACAGCAGCGGCGAGGCGATGGCCGCGATCGAGCGGATCGCCGCGAAGCTGCCGGCCGGCATCGGCTACGCGTGGTCGGGGCAGTCGTTCGAGGAGCGGCTGTCGGGCGCGCAGGCGCCGATGCTGTTCGCGCTGTCGGTGCTGGTCGTGTTCCTCGCGCTCGCGGCGCTCTACGAGAGCTGGTCGATCCCGTTCGCGGTGATGCTGGTCGTCCCGCTCGGCGTGATCGGCGCGGTGCTCGGCGTCACGCTGCGGATGATGCCGAACGACATTTATTTCAAGGTGGGGCTGATCGCGACGATCGGTTTGTCGGCGAAGAACGCGATCCTGATCGTCGAAGTCGCGAAGGATCTGGTCGCGCAGCGCATGTCGCTCGTCGATGCCGCGCTCGAGGCCGCGCGGCTGCGGCTGCGGCCGATCGTGATGACGTCGCTCGCGTTCGGCGTCGGCGTGCTGCCGCTCGCGTTCGCGTCGGGCGCGGCATCCGGCGCGCAGATGGCGATCGGCACCGGCGTGCTCGGCGGCGTGATCACGGCGACCGTGCTCGCGGTGTTCCTCGTGCCGCTGTTTTTCGTGATCGTCGGCCGCCTGTTCGACGTCGGCCCGCGCCGGCGCGGCGGCACGCAGCCGGCGACGATGGAGGGATCCCGATGATGTTTGCGCTGAATGCACGCGCCGTGCTGCGGGCCCAGCTCACGCTGGCCGCCACGCTCGCGCTCGCCGGCTGCTCGCTCGCGCCGCGCTACGAGCGGCCGGCGGCGCCGGTGCCGGCCACCTATGCGCCGGCCGACGGAAGCCTGGAGCCGGCTGCGACGTCTGATGCAACGCCTGCCGACGCCGCGCGGCTCGACGACTGGCATGCGTATTTCACCGATCCGGCGCTGCAGGCGTGGATCGACGCGGCGCTTGCGAACAACCGCGACCTGCGGATCGCGGCCGGCCGGCTCGAGGAGGCGCGTGCGCTGTACGGCGTGCAGCGCGCGGACCTGATGCCGTCGGTCGATGCGAATCTCGGCTATGAACGCGTGCGCCAGTACGACCCGGTCGTGCGCGAAAGCGCGATCAGCGGGCTGTATCGCGCGGGCGTCGGCGTCAGTGCGTACGAACTCGACTTGTTCGGCCGCGTGCGCAATCTGTCCGACGCGGCGCTCGCCGAATATTTCGCGACGGCCGACGCGCAGCGCACGGTCCGTATCGGCGTGATCGCCGAAGTGGCGGGGGCGTATGTGTCGGAGCGCTCGCTGTACGAGCAGCTCGCGCTGGCGCAGCGCACGCTCGACGCACGCGGGCGGATGGCCGCGCTCACGCAGCGCCGCTACGCGGCCGGCACGAGCGACGCGATCGAGCTGCGCTCGGCCGAGATGCTGGTGGCGTCCGCGCGTGCGTCGCAGGCCGCGCTGCAGCGCGAGCATGCGCAGGCCGTGCGGGCGCTGCAGTTGCTCGCGGGCGATTTCGCGCGCAACGTGCCCGGCGACGCGACCGCGCTCGACACGTTGTCGATCGCGCCCGTGGCGCCCGGCGCACCGAGCGCGCTGCTCGAACGGCGGCCGGACATCCGGCAGGCCGAGGCGCGGCTCAAGGCCGCGAACGCGCAGATCGGCGCCGCACGCGCGGCGTTCTTCCCGCGCATCGCGCTGACGACCGACTACGGCTCGGTCAGCGACGCGTTCTCGAGCCTGTTCGCGGCTGGCACGAGCGTGTGGACGTTCGCGCCGCGCGTCACGCTGCCGATCTTCGCGGGCGGACGCAATCGCGCGAACCTCGATGTCGCGAACGCGCGCAAGCACATCGCGGTCGCCGAATACGAGAAGACCGTGCAGACCGCGTTCCGCGAAGTGGCCGACGCGTTCGCCGCGCGCGACTGGATCGATCGCCAGTTGGCTGCGCAGCAGGACGTCTACACGGCGGACGGTGCGCGGCTGAAGCTCGCGGAGCGCCGTTATGCGGGCGGCGTCGCGACGTATCTCGAACTGCTCGACGCGCAGCGCAGCACGTACGAGTCGGGGCAGGAACTGATCCGGCTCAAGCAGCTCAGGCTCGCGAATGCGATCGCGCTGTATCGCGCGCTCGGCGGCGGCTGGGCGCCCGCATCGGCGTCGGCGTCGGCGGAGGTCGCGGCTTCCGCATGATGTGCGTTGCCTGACGCCGCAGCGCGCCGGGCAACGAGACGGCGGCCGCACGATTCGACGTGCGGTCGCCGTCTCGATCGACATCGTTGCCCGTTGCATCGCCGATCGCTATCGGCGTTGGCTTCCGCTGCCGGGCAAGTCATCCAGGCCGTTTTTCATCCCGTGGCAGTGCGGAAGGGCATCTTCCGGAACGGCCCGCATCCGGCGGCTGATCGCGTCGCCACCCGGCGCAAACGTGCGCCGCGCATCTTCCTTTTTCATCTCGTCCATTCGGACCCGCACATCGCGTGCCGACGGCCGCGCAAATGCCTGATTCTCGATCGGTAATTGACGGTCGGATTAATTCGTGTATTGGAATTAATGAGGGCGGCAAAATGTCGCGGTAAAACGTTTGTATTAGTCTCGCAATCGTTTGCGCAATAAATCAGGGTTGGTGAGAGTCGGGGTTAATTTCCTGTCAGTTGAAAATGATTTGATATGGGTGTTGCCGTCCGGCAACGATGGCGGCATTGGACAATGTTTTGTCTTTTTCGGATTGAGTCCGACGTGAGCCAATGCCAGCAAGGATAAGGGCGATTATTGGGGGTATCGAGGAAAAATATCGTTAATCTTCAATCGGTTCCGTTGAGCAAAAAAGAACTTCGAGATAAATCGGATGGATTGAAGGTTTGTCGGGAGGGAGTGGAATTTGGCGAGTGTAAATCGAACATTGTCAGAGGCATTTGACAATGATTTACAAAAAACTTTCGCGATTATCTCGATAATGCCGCCTCGTGACGGACGGGAGCCAACCACACGCTGCCTTTTGTATCCGCCACGTCGTCCATTCCCTTTGCAATTCTCACGGAAAACGTCATGAAAAAATCCCTCCTGACCGCTGTCGCACTCGCGGCCCTGTCGACCTCGGCCTTCGCAGCGGGCACCGGCACGATCAACTTCACGGGCGAGATCGTCGCGGGCGCATGCGGCATCGATTCGGGCTCGGTCAACCAGACCGTGAACCTCGGCAAGGTGCCGACCAACGTGTTCAAGCAGGCTGGCGACAAGTCCACGCCGACCAACTTCGACATCAAGCTGACCGACTGCGACACGAGCATCGCGCAGAACGCGTACTTCACGTTCACGGGCACGTCGAGCGCGGGTCAGCCGAAGCTGCTCGCCACGATCGGTTCGGCAACCAACGTCGGCATCCGCCTGCAGGCCGCGTCGGGCGAATACCTCGACAACGGCGCCGAGCAGAAGGCCCCGACCGTGCTGCAAAACGGCACGAACATCGCACGCTTCGCAGCGATGTACGAAGCGACGGCAGCCGGCGTGACGCCGGGTACCGCCGACGGCGTCGCGAACTTCACGGTCCGCTACCAGTAAGCGTCCGTATCGGAGGAGGGGGGCGTGCATCCCTTCCTCCTTCTTCTTTCCTTCCTGTTTCCTTCTCCTCGGACTTCCGGTAGCGCCGCGTGCGAATCAGACATTCCTTCCTTTGCGTCTGCGTGCTGGTCGTCGGCAGCCAGAGCCATGCGACGGAATTCAATGCGTCGTTTCTCGACATCGACGGAACGAGCAATGTCGACCTGTCGCAGTTCTCGCAGGCCGACTTCACGCTGCCGGGCGAGTACATGCTCGATGTGCAGGTCAACGACCTGTTCTACGGGCTGCAGGCGATCGAGTTCGTCGCCGTCGACGCGTCCGGGGCGGGCAAGCCGTGCCTGCGGCCGGAGCTCGTCGCGCAGTTCGGGCTGAAGCCGTCGCTCGCGAAGGACCTGCCGCGCTTCCAGGGCGGACGTTGCGTCGACCTCGGCGCGATCGAGGGGGCGACCGTGCGTTACCTGAAGAGCGATGGGCGGCTCAAGATCACGATTCCGCAGGCCGCGCTCGAATTCACCGATTCGACCTACCTGCCGCCGGAGCGCTGGTCCGAAGGGATTCCCGGCGCGATGCTCGACTATCGCGTGATCGCGAACACGAACCGCAACTTCGGTGCGGGCGGCGGGCAGACGAATTCGATCCAGGCCTACGGGACGATCGGCGCGAACTGGGATGCATGGCGCTTTCGCGGCGACTACCAGGCGCAGTCGAACGTGGGCAACACGGCGTACGCGGACCGCACGTTTCGCTTCAGCCGGCTTTACGCGTTTCGCGCGCTGCCGTCGATCCAGTCGACGGTGACGTTCGGCGACGACTACCTGAGCTCCGACATTTTCGACACGTTCGCGCTGACGGGCGCGTCGATCCGCAGCGACGACCGCATGCTGCCGCCTTCGCTGCGCGGTTATGCGCCGCTGATAGCGGGCGTCGCGCGCACCAACGCGACCGTGACCGTGTCGCAGGCGGGCCGCGTGCTGTACGTGACGCGCGTGTCGCCGGGCGCGTTCGCGCTGCAGAACATCAACACGAGCGTGCAGGGCACGCTCGACGTCGCGGTCGAGGAAGAGGACGGCAGCGTGCAGCGCTTCCAGGTGACGACGGCCGCCGTGCCGTTTCTCGCGCGCACCGGGCAGTTGCGCTACAAGGCCGCCGTCGGCAAGCCGCGCCTGTTCGGCGGCGCCGGCATCACGCCGTTCTTCGGCTTCGGCGAAATCGCGTACGGCCTGCCGTTCGACGTCACGGTGTACGGCGGCTTCATCGCCGCATCGGGCTATACGTCGATCGCGCTCGGCGTCGGCCGCGATTTCGGCGCGTTCGGCGCGGTGTCGGCCGACGTCACGCATGCGCGGGCGCGCCTGTGGTGGAACGGCGCGACGCGCAACGGCAACTCGTACCGCGTCAACTATTCGAAGCACTTCGACGGGCTCGACGCCGACGTGCGCTTCTTCGGCTACCGCTTCTCCGAACGCGACTACACGAACTTCGCGCAGTTCACGGGCGACCCGACCGCGTACGGCCTCGCGAACAGCAAGCAGCGCTACTCGGCGACGATGTCGAAGCGTTTCGGCGACACGTCGACCTATTTCTCGTACGACCAGACGACCTACTGGGCGCGCTCGTCCGAGCAGCGCGTCGGCCTCACGTTGACGCGTGCGTTCTCGGTCGGCGCGCTGCGCAACCTGAACGTCAGCGTGTCGGCATTTCGCACGCAGAGCGCGGGCGCGAGCGGCAACCAGTTTTCGATCACCGCGACGCTGCCGATCGGCGGCCGCCACACCGTCACGTCGAACCTGACGACAGGCAGCGGCAGCACGAGCGTGAACGCGGGCTACATCTACGACGATCCGGAGGGCCGCACCTACCAGGTCAACGCTGGCGCGACCGACGGCCGCGCATCGGCGAACGCGAGCTTCCGCCAGCGCGCGTCGGCGTACCAGCTCACGGCGCAGGCGTCGACGCTCGCCAATGCGTATGCGGCGGCGTCGCTCGAGGTCGACGGTTCGTTCGTCGCGACGCAGTACGGCGTGTCCGCGCACGCGAACGGCAACGCGGGCGATACGCGGCTGCTGGTGTCGACCGACGGCGTGCCCGACGTGCCGCTGTCCGGCACGCTCACGCATACCGATTCGCGCGGCTATGCGGTGCTCGACGGCATCTCGCCGTACAACGTGTACGACGCGACCGTCAACGTCGAGAAGCTGCCGCTCGAAGTGCAGGTGACGAACCCGATCCAGCGGATGGTGCTGACCGACGGCGCGATCGGCTTCGTGAAGTTCTCCGCCGCGCGCGGCAGCAACCTGTACCTGACGCTGACCGACCCGGCCGGCAAGCCGCTGCCGTTCGGTGCGTCGGTGCAGGACGCGGCGAACGGCAAGGAGCTCGGCATCGTCGGCGAGGGCGGTGCGGCGTTCCTGACGCAGGTTCAGCCGAAGTCGTCGCTCGCGGTGCGCGCGGGCGAACGCACGCTCTGCACGGTCGATGCGCTGCCGAACCAGCTCCAACTCGAAGGCACGCCGATTCCGGTGACGTGCCAGACGCCCGGCGAGTCGCATGCAGCGGCCGCACGGGTCGAACGATGAATCCACGGATCCTGCGATGAAAAACTCTCTTTCCCTTTCCTTCCCGCGCCGCGCGTCGTGCGCGCTCGCGACCGCCGGCGTGCTGCTCGCGGGCGCCGCGCATGCGGCGATCGTGCCGGACCGCACGCGCGTGATCTTCAACGAAGGCGAGCAGGCCGCGATCGTCACGATCACGAACAAGAGCACGGCGTATCCGTATCTCGTGCAGTCGTGGCTCGAGGACGCGAAGGGCAACAAGATCACGTCGCCGCTGATGGTCGTGCCGCCGCTGCAGCGCGTCGAGGCGAACGAGCGCAACGTGCTGCGGATCGCGAAGCTGCCGGGCGCCGAACTGCCGGCCGATCGCGAATCGGTGTTCTACCTGAACATCCGCGAAGTGCCGCCGAAGACCGATACGCCGAACACGCTGCAGATCGCGCTGCATACGCAGATGAAGCTGTTCTACCGGCCGAAGGCCGTGCAGCCCGCGCGCGACGAGGACTGGACGCTGCCGATGACGCTGCGCGTGGACGCAGCCGCACACAAGCTGGTGTTCGACAACCCGACGCCGTATCACGTGACGGTGGTCGACGTGAGCTCGGGCGCGCAGAAGACGCCGGTGCCGATCGAGCCGGTGATGGTGAGCCCGATGAGCACGGCCGACGTGCCGTTCAAGGCCGCGACGCCGTCGACGCTGTTCGTCACGCATATCGACGATTACGGCGGCCAGGTGGCGGTCGAGTATGCGTGCGACGCGGGTGCTTGCAAGAGCGTGAAGAAATGAACGGGGGAATGCGTGATCGGGAATCGCCGGCGGCATGGTTGCGCTGGATCGTGCTCGTGCTGCTGGTCGCGGCCGTGCAGCCTGCGTGGGCACTGCGCTGCCTGACCAACAGCGGCGCGACTTCGTTGACCGAGCCGATCGGCGGTGTTGCGTCGTATCCGACCGACGCGCCGGACGGCTACGTGATCTGGGTGTCGCCGGTGCGCACGACGTCGGGGTACTGCTACAAGGACCTGGGTGACGACGGCAGCCTGAAGGTCGTCGACAACATTTATTTCTACGCGAATCCGAATCGCACGAACCCTGCCGCATGGGGGCTCGAGATCGGCATCCGCTACAAGGGCGTCGACTATTTCGACAAGACCAGCAATCGCGGCGGCGGGGTGTTTACCGGATATTCGGTGCCGCCGTGCAGCAGGTACGACTTCGACCGCGGGCGTTGCCAGCAGACGCGCATCAGCATCGACTATCAGGTCGTCGTGCGCAAGAAGGGCAACTGGGTCCAGCCGCCGAGCGATATCTATACGGTGTTCCAGTTCGACGGCGAGTTCGGGCTGAATGCATTCGGCACGAGTTTCCAGTACCGCCTGAGCGGCCTGCGCAACCTCAAGCCGACGCCGTGCTTCGTCGACGTGCTCGTGACGCCCGAACCGGGCATCGTCAATTTCGGACAGGTGCAGGCGGTCGGCAACGGCTTCCTGCCTGCGGTGCCGCGCAAGCGATTCTCGTTGTCGCTGACCAAGAAATGCAACGTCGCGGTGCGCGTCGACGGGTACTTCGAAACGAGCTATCCGGTTCGGAACGGTTTGCTGGTACCGGCGAAGGACAGCAATTTCGGCATCGGCATCGAAGACAGCCAGGGCAAGGCGATTCCGTTCAACGAACAGTTCACGCTGACGCAGTTTCCGTCGAACGTGATGAATCAGAGCGTGCTGATGGACGCGGTGCTGAAGTCGTTCGGGCCGCCGAAGATCGGGCGATTCGATGCGACGGCGACGATTCGGTTGTTTATCTATTGACGCATGCATGCGCGGCCGGCATCGCACGATCGCGTTCGCTCGAACAACGATTCCGTCAATTGTTCAGACAAATCCCGACAACCGGAAGGGGTATCCGGTAATGGGATTGAGAATGATTTGCGTTTACGTTAAATTGCGCTATCTCAGAATTTGACGGAGCAGATCGATGGCGATGGCGGAAGTGCTCGACCGACCCGCGGCGGCAACGGCGAACCCGTTCCTCGGCAGTTATCCGGACCTGCCGTCGCGCGCCGCGCCGCGTGCGCGCCGTGCCGCGGCGCCCCGCGCGCAGGGCGCGCTGCTCGACGTGCTGATTTCGCATCGCGCGATGCTCGTCAATGTCGCGCGCGGCTTCGTCGGCTGCGCGAGCCGTGCCGAGGACGTCGTGCACGACGTATTCGTGAAGCTCGTCGAATTCCCGAACCAGGACGCGGTGCGCCAGCCGGTCGCGTACGTGACGCGGATGGTGCGCAATGCGTCGATCGACGCGTGCCGCCGGCAGAGCCTCGAAAATGTCTATCACACGGAAGAGGACGACGGCTTCGACGTGCCGTCGCCGGAGCCGACGCCCGAAGCCGCGCTGATGACGCGCGATACGCTGCGGCGCGTATGGGCCGCGCTCGACGACCTGCCGGCGCGCAGCCGCGCTGCCTTCGAGATGGTGCGGCTGCGCGAGGAGACGCTGCAGACCGCGGCGCGCGCGCTGAACGTATCGCAGACGCTCGTGCATTTCATGGTGCGCGACGCGGAGCGCCACTGCGCGGAATGCCTCGACGCGTGCCATCGCGGCGTCGCGTGCCCGGTGTTCCTGGGCGGCCGTGCGCGGCGGCGGTAAAAAAACGCGCCGGCCAATCGTCTATCAGACAGGAGCGGCGCAATCCGCCGCTTCGCATCCTTCAACCGTCTCCTGCTTTTTTCCGATCATGACGCAAGCCACGACGCCTTCCGCCGACACCGACGATCTCGTCTACACGGTCGTCATCAACGACGAAGAACAGTATTCGATCTGGCCGACGTTCCGGCCCGTGCCGGCCGGCTGGCGCGAGGTCGGCGTGAGCGGCCCGAAGGCCGACTGTCTCGCGCACATCGAGACCGTCTGGACCGACATGCGCCCCGCGAGCCTGCGCCGCGCAATGGACGGCGAGCGCGCGACGCGCGCATCGTGACCCGCAGCGCCGCGACCCGGCGCGCCACCTGAAGAGGACGTTGCATGACCCTGCTTTCGTTGCCGACGCTCGACGACCTGCGTATCGAGCCGGGGCTGCCCACCGTCGTGTCGCCGCGCGGCAGCGACGGCATGTCGATCGACGAAGTCGCGCCGCTGGCGCGCGAGATCGCCGCCGACACGCTCGAACGGGCGGGCGGCGTGCTGTTCACGGGCTTTCACGTGCCGTCGATCGATGCGTTCCAGCAGTTCGCGGCATCGTTCGGCGATCCGCTGATCGGCTATGAATACGCGTCGACGCCGCGCAGCCAGGTCGAAGGCGCGGTCTACACGTCGACCGAATACCCGCCGCACCGCGCGATTCCGCTGCACAACGAGCAGTCGTATACGCGCGAATGGCCGCTGCGGATCTGGTTCCACTGCGCGCTCGCGGCGCCGAAGGGCGGTGCGACGCCGATCGCGGACAGCCGCGCCGTGTATCGCGCGCTCGATCCGGCGCTGATCGCGCGTTTCGAGCGGCGCGAGCTGCTGTACGTGCGCAATTTCGGGCAGGGGCTCGACCTGCCGTGGCAGCAGTCGTTCGGCACCGACGAGCCGGCCGAGGTCGAGCGGATGTGCGCGGCGCGCGGCATCGAATGCGCATGGCGCACCGACGACGACGGCGAACTGCTGCTGCGCACGCGCGAACGCTGCCAGGCCGTCGCGCGCCATCCGCGCACCGGCGACCGCGTGTGGTTCAACCAGGCGAACCTGTTTCATCTGTCCGCGCTCGACGACGACATGCAGGAAGCGCTCGTCGATGCGGTCGGGCTCGAGAACGTGCCGCGTAACGTGTACTACGGCGACGGCGAGCCGCTCGAGGCCGATGCGCTCGCGCAGATCCGCGGCGTGCTCGACCAGCAGCGCATCGTGTTCCCGTGGCGCACGGGCGACGTGCTGATGCTCGACAACATGTTGACCGCGCATGCGCGCGACCCGTTCGAGGGGCCGCGCAAGGTCGTCGTCGCGATGGCGCAGAGTTACACGGTCCCGCGCGCGACCGAACGGAGGACCGATGACGCGTAGTACCGCCGCGCTTGCCGCGCGCGGATTGACGGTGGGTTATCGCGACCATGTCGTGATCGACGGGCTGGACCTGTCGATCGCGGCCGGCCGCGTGACCGCGCTGTGCGGGCCGAACGGCTGCGGCAAGAGCACGCTGCTGCGCACGCTCGCGGGCCTGCAGCCCGCACGTGCCGGCCATGTCGAAGTGAACGGCAAGCCGCTCGCGTCGTTTCGCCGTCGCGCGCTCGCGCGCGAGCTGACGATGCTCGCGCAGTTCAACCAGATTCCGTCGGGCCTCACGGTGCGCGAACTCGTCGCGTACGGGCGCTATGCGTACGGCGGCTTCCTGCGCGGCCTGTCGCGCGCCGACCATGCAGCGATCGACGAGGCGCTCGAGACCAGCGGCCTTGCGGACGATGCGGGCCGCGACGTCGGCGCGCTGTCGGGCGGCGAACGCCAGCGCGCGTGGATCGCGATGGCGCTCGCGCAGCAGGCGCCGATCGTGCTGCTCGACGAGCCGACCACCTATCTCGACATCCATCACCAGCTCGACATCCTCGATGCGCTGCGCGCGCTGAACCGCGCGCGCGGGCTGACGATCGTGTGGGTGCTGCACGACCTGAACCAGGCGGCCGCGTACAGCGACGAGATCGTGCTGATGCGCGCGGGCCGCCTCGTCGCGCAGGGCTCGCCCGACGCGATGCTCGATCCGGCGCGGCTGCGCGCGGCGTTCGGCGTCGAGATGCTGAAGCTCGCGCATCCGCAGACGGGCGCGCCGATGTGCGTGCCGGCCTACGGGCCGTCGAGCGTCGGTACGCTGCAGGCGGCCGGCGTCTTCGATCGGGATCTCGCCGTATGACGACGTTCGCGATGCGCAAGCGCCTCGCGGCGACGGGGAAGGGGGCGGCCACCGGCCGGGCCGGCACGATTGCGATCGGCCTCGTCGCGCTGATCGCGATACTCGCGGCGCTGCGCGTCGCACCCGATTTACGCGTGTGGTGGGCGGCGGCGCCCGGCAGCGACGCCGCCGCGCTCGCGCACGTGTTCCTGTTCGACCTCAACCTGCCGCGTGTCGCGGCCGCGCTCGTCGCGGGCGGCTGCCTCGGCATCGCGGGTGCGCTGTTCCAGTCGCTCACGCGCAATCCGCTCGCGTCGCCCGACCTGCTCGGCGTGACGGGCGGCGCGCAGCTCGGCCTGCTCGCGGCGATGCTCGTGCCGGCACTGGCGGGCGTCGCATCGGTGCCGCTGCTGTTCGGGTGCGGGCTGGCCGCCGCTGCAGTCGCGATCGTCGCGGCCGGCGGCTGGCGCGCGACGCCGTTGCGGCTCGTGCTCGCGGGCAGCGTGTGCATGCTGCTGTTCGCGGCGCTGTCGACGCTCGTGCTCGCGTTCTTCGAGCAGAACATCGCGGGCGCCGCGCTGTGGACCAACGGCAGCCTGTACCAGCCGGGCGCGACGGGCCTCGCGCTCGCCGCGCGCTGGCTCGTCGTGCCGCTGGTCGCGCTGCCGTTCGTGATCCGGCCGCTGAACCCGCTCACGCTCGGCGACGACGCGGCGGCCGCGGCCGGCGTGCGCGTCGATGCGACGCGGCTCGCCGCGACGCTCGTCGCGGTCGCGTTCACGAGCGTGGCCGTCAGCATCGCGGGCCCGCTGTCGTATGTCGGCCTCGTCGCGCCGAACCTGCTGCGCCAGGTGCGCGGTGCGCGCGCGGCGCGGCTCGGCGTGCTGGTGCCGCTGTCGGCGCTCGCCGGCGGCGCGCTCGTGCTCGTCACCGACAGCGCGGTGCTCGCGTCGGGACTCGACGCGACACTGTCGACCGGCGTCGCGATCGCGCTGGTCGGCACGCCGCTGATGCTCGCGATGGTCCGGCGCGGCGCCGCGTGGTCGGGCGTGCTGCACGCGGACGCGGAACGTGCGGCGGGCGGCGGCTCGACTCGGCTCGTCGGCTGGCTCGAACGGCTCGGCTGGCCGCTGCGCACGGCGCTGTTCGTCGTGGTCGGCGCGCTGGTGGTGTGGGTCGGCGTGTCGGCCGGCCCCGAGTGGCTGTCGCCCGCGCGCTGGTCCGCCGCGCTGTCCGGCCAGGATGCGCTCGCGCGAATGCTGATCGGCCTGCGCATGCCGCGCCTGCTGTGCGCGCTGCTCGCGGGCGCGCTGCTGGCCGTGAGCGGCGTCGCGATGCAGAGCGTCGTGCGCAATCCGCTCGCGGGCCCCGAAGTGCTCGGCGTCACGCAGGGCGCGGGGCTCGTCACGTTGTTCGCATTGTCGACGTGGCCGTTGATGGGTCACGTGACGCTCGCGGCGGCCACGCTGATTGGCGGCGGACTGTCGCTCGCGATCACGCTCGCGCTGAATCACCGGCATCGTTATGCGCCGCTCGCGGTTGCGTTGACCGGTATCGTGATCGGCGCGCTATGGACGACGCTCGCGCAATGGCTGATCACGCAGCAAAGCGTGCAGCCCGCGCGCTTCGTCGTGTGGCTCGTCGGCGGTACCTATGGCCGCAGCTGGGGCGAGGTGTCGATGCTGCTGCCGTGGTGCGTGCTTGCGGTGCCCGTGTTCGCTTGGCTCGCGCGACCGCTCGACATGCTCGCGCTCGGCGACGACCAGGCGGCCGCGCTCGGCCTGCCGGTGGCCGCGCTGCGGCCGCTCGCGCTGACGATCGCGACGCTCGCCGCGTGCGCGGCCGTTGCGGCGGTCGGGCCGGTCGGTTTCATCGGGTTGATGGCGCCGCACGTCGCGACGATGCTCGGCGCGCGCCGGCATCGCACGCGGCTGTGGCTCGCGGCCGCGTGCGGCGCGCTGATCCTCGGCGTCGCGGATCTCGCGGCGCGCACGGTCGTCGCGCCGCGCGAAGTGCCGGCCGGCGTGCTGACCGCGCTGATCGGCGCGCCGTACCTGCTCGGGCTGCTGATCCTCGAGGGGCGCCGCGCCCGGCGCGCCGGGCGATGACGCCGTCGTTCGACGGCGCGCGGGCCACGCGCTTCTCGGCGTTCGCGCCCGAACCGTTCGCCGAACATCTCGACGTCGTCTGGCTCGGCATGCCCGACGACGCACACGCACCGGGCCGCATCGTCGTGCCCGTCAGCGCGTTGCCCTCGCATCGCGAGGCCGTGCTCGACGCGATGGTCCGTCACTACGGCGGCGATCCGGCACGGCATGCGCGCGCGCTGATCTCGCAATGGAGCAAATACTATTTCGGCCGTGCGGCGCCGGCCGGCGTCGTCGCCGCGCTGACGCTCGGCCGGCCGCTCGACATGGCGCCCGAACGCACGTTCGTCGCGCTCGACGACGGGATGCCCGCCGCGCTGTATTTCGCGGCGGACGCGCTCGGCGCGCCGTGCGACGATCCCGCGCCGCGCTATGCGGGGCTCGTCGAGCATCTCGGCGCGGTGATCGATCTGCTCGCGGCGATGGGCCGCGTCACGCCGCGCGTGCTGTGGAGCAACGCGGGCAATCTGCTCGACTATCTGCTCGACACCTGCCGTTCGCTGCCTTGCGCGGCCGATCCCGTGCGCGACGCGGGCTGGCTGTTCGGCTCGACGTGCTTCGCGTGCGAACCGAATCCGCTGCGCATGCCGGTGCGCGACGCCGTGCCGCGCTCGCCGCTGCTGCCGACGCCGTTTCGCGCGCGCCGCGTATGCTGCCTGCGCTACGAAATTCCTGGAGAAACGCAACTGTGTGGAAGCTGCCCCCTGCTATTGACGATGGACGACGCGGCGCTGGCCGGGCAGGACGCGATCCGGTGACGCATGCCGGCCGCCGGCACGCGTTGGGCGCACTCGCCGCGCTCGGTGCCGCGTGCTGCGGCGTGTTTTCCGTGTCGGCCGGTGCGGTTGCCGTTGCCGGCGGCGGACCCGGCACGCCGGGCGCCGTGTCGCTGGCCGGCAACCCGGTCGTGTCGCAGGCGAGCGCGAAGATGCCCGCGCGACCGCGGCGCGTGGTCGCGCTCGACTTCATGTTCGCGGAAAGCGTGGTCGCGCTCGACCTCGTGCCGGTCGGGATGGCCGATACCGCGTTCTATCCGGGCTGGCTCGGCTACCAGAGCGACCGGCTCGCGCACGTGACCGACATCGGCTCGCGGCAGGAGCCGGGGCTCGAGGCGATCGCGGCGGTCAAGCCCGACCTGATCATCGGCGTCGGCTTCCGGCATGCGCCGATCTTCGACGCGCTCGACCGGATCGCGCCGACGATCCTGTTCCAGTTCAGCCCGAATGTTTCCGACGGCGGCGTGCCCGTCACGCAGCTCGACTGGATGCGGCAGATCTTCCGGACGATCGGTGCGGTGACGGGGCGCGACGCGCGCGCGCAGGCGGTCGATGCGCAACTCGATGCGGGGATCGCGCGCAATGCGGCGAGGCTCGCGGCTGCGGGCCGCAAGGGCGAACGCATCGCGCTGCTGCAGGATCTCGGCTTGCCCGACCGTTACTGGGCCTATACGGGCAACAGCACGTCGGCGGGTCTCGCGCGTGCGCTCGGGCTCGATCCGTGGCCGAAGAAACCGACGCGGGAAGGCACGCTGTACGTGACGTCGGCCGACCTGCTCACGCAGCGCGACCTGGCCGTGCTGTTCGTGACCGCGTCGGGGATGGACGTGCCGCTGTCGGCGAAACTCGATTCGCCGGTGTGGCGCTTCGTGCCCGCGCTGCGCGACCGCCGGATCGCGCTCATCGAACGCAATATCTGGGGGTTCGGCGGGCCGATGTCGGCGCTGAAGCTGGCCGACGTGATGACCGATACGATGTTGAAACTGCCGGCCGCGCGTTGAGCGCGCGGCGGTTTGTCGGCGGATAACGCCGCTTTGACGGACGTGGCGCTGTCATCGGCATGAGGGTGGATAGTCTCGGCTTTCCCTTTCAGCCATGCGTCGACAATACATTCCCTTCTTGACCGAACATCGCCGACGCGGTGGCATTGCCGCGCGTCGGCGATCTATCGATGAATGGCTTACGCGCTCAGCGCGTCGACACCGTCCCGAGCACGCAAACGCGCCGGCATCGTGTCGCTGACGATGCGCCCGTTGTCGAGCTTCAGCAGCCGGTCGGCGAGGTCGAAATAGCGGTCGTCGTGCGTGATCACGATCACGGCCTTGCCGCGCGCGCGCAGCTCGGGC
The DNA here is from genome assembly GCF_900119325.1 of Burkholderia sp. NFPP32. Taxonomy (NCBI): domain Bacteria; kingdom Pseudomonadati; phylum Pseudomonadota; class Betaproteobacteria; order Burkholderiales; family Burkholderiaceae; genus Burkholderia; species Burkholderia sp. NFPP32. The sequence goes on from NZ_FPJP01000014.1 coordinate 180,701, forward strand.
AGCAGCTGCTCGTAGAACACGGCCTTGAACGACGGATCCTGGTCGGCCGCCCATTCGTCGAACAGGTAGAACGGCCGGTCTTCCAGATACGCGACGACGAGCGCGAGCCGCTTGCGCTGGCCGGTCGACAGCGCGCGGGTCGAGAATGCACCGTCGACGACTTTCACCTTGTGGTCGAGCGCCAGCTTCGCGACGAGTGCGTTCGCCCGCGCATCGGCCTGCGCACGGGCCGGATCGTCGGGATCGACGATGCCGAGCAGCGCATCGAACAGGTGGAAATCGTTGAACACCGCGCTGAAGCGCTGCCGATACGCTGCCCGCTCGCGCCAGCCGATCGTGCGGCCGTCGACCTCGATCGAGCCTTCCTCGGGCTCGTAGAGCCCGGTCAGCACCTTCGCGAGCGTCGTCTTGCCGCTGCCGTTGCCACCGACGATGAACACGAGCTCGCCCGGCTTGATCGTCAGATCGATCGGCCCGATGCTGAACATCCGTTCGTCGCGCTCGTGGAAATACGCGTGCGTGACGCCGCGCAACGTGACGGCGCCGGCCGGCGGTACGTCGGGCGCGTCGGCCGCGGGCGGCACCGTGCGCAGCGCGCCGAATTCGGCCATCACGCCCTCGATCCGCGTGAGCGACACGCGTGCCGCGTTGACGGTCGGCAGGTTGTTCAGGAGCCCGTCGAGCGGCACGAGCATGAACAGGAACACGACGACGTAGCCGGCCGCCGCGCCCGGATCGGCATGCACGCCGAGTTGCGGCCAGAACGACGCCACGCCAAGGAATACGTAGAACAGGAAGATGATCCAGCCGACGCCGACCGCGTACGCGCTGAACGCGCGGCGGCGGTGGTCGCGCACTTCGCCGATCGCGGCGCCGAGCTGGCCGTCGACGAACTGGCGCGCGCGCGCATCGTGCAGCTTCAGTTCCTTTGCGCCGGAAAACAGCGAGCCGAGATAACCGAACAGGCGGTCCTGCGCCTGGCCGGCCGCCTCGAGCGACGCGATCGCGCGGCGGTCGCCGGTGTGATAACCGAGCGAGCCGGCGATGATCGCGGCCAGCGCCAGCACGCACACGGGCCACGACAGCCACGCGAGATAGCCGAGGCAGCCGAATACGATCGAGCCGTGCATGACCAGGTTCGGCAGCGCGAAGAACAGCATCGACACGTTGGTCGCGTCGTCGGTCAGCACCGACTGCACGGGCGCGGCGCCGATCCGCTCGATGTCGCGCAGCTCGGCCGCGCCGACGCGCCGCGCGAGATGCACGCGCAGCCGCGCCATCGTGTCCTGCGACAGGCGCGCGAACAGCGTGCCCGACACGATCCGCGTGACGAGCGCGATTACCGCGCACAGCGCGAAGCGCCACGCGAGCGATGCATCGGCGGCGCCCGGCTGCGCGAGCGCGCGGTTCAGCGTCGCGACGAGCAGCACGCTCGCGACGCCGTTCAGCACGCATGCAGTAAGCGCCAGCGCGAGCGACGTACGGCTTTCGCGCAGCAGCGCGAGGATCAGGCGCGCCGCGGGGCGGGCGGGCGAGGCGTCGAGGGACGGCGGGGAAGAAGGCTCGTGGGCAGCTGTCATCGGCAACGTCGGTAAAGGGAAGGCACGCGAATACGCGGAAACGGAAAGGTGACGTGAAAGCGGCGGGCGACGTGCGCCCGTTCCGGCTTTCCTCACTGATAGACGAACGGGCCGCGCAAATATTTAGCAGCGCCTGCAAAAAAAACGCCCAAGCACGCTTTGAGCGCAAAACGGTAAAAAATCGGCCGCGCCGTTCGTCACACCAGTGAAGCCGCCCCAAGCGGCCCCGAGACTTGGCCGAAGCGGCCGGACCGAAGGACTTCACGCACATGACGAGTTTCCCGACTGCGCTGCATCACCGAATCCGCGAACTGGCGCGCGTCGCGCCCGACGCACCGGCAATCGCGGTACCTTTCCAGAACGACTTGCGCCTGTCGCGCGGCGCGCTCGACGCGCATGCGTCGCGGCTGGCCCGGCAATTGCGCGCGGCCGGCGTCGGCGCGGAAGTGCGGGTCGGCGTCTGCGTCGAGCGCTCGTGCGAGCTGTTCGTCGCGCTGCTGGCCGTGCTGAAGGCGGGCGGCGTGTTCGTGCCGCTCGATCCGCGTCATCCGGCCGCGCGCCTCGACTGGATCGTCCAGGATGCGCAACTGCGGCACGGCATCGTCGACGAAGCCGGCCGCGCGGCGCTCGGCACGCCGTTCGAACACGCGTTCGAAGCGGCAGCGGAAGCGGCGGACGAGCAGAACTTCGCTGCCGATGACGAAGCGGTGCCTGTGCACCCGCGTGCGGCCGCGTACATGATCTACACGTCGGGCTCGACCGGCACGCCGAAGGCGGTCGTAGTCGAGCACGGGCCGCTCGCCGCGCACTGCGACGCGCTCGCGGCAGCGCTGCCGATCGACGCAGGCGACCGCCTGCTGCATTTCGCGTCGGTCAATTTCGACGCCGCTCATGAGTGCTGGCTCGCGCCGCTCGCGATCGGCGCCAGTATCGTCGTGGCGCCGCCGCAGCCGTTCGCGCCCGACGCCGCGCATGCGCTGATGGTGCGCGAATCGGTCAACGTCGCTGCATTTCCGCCTGCATACCTGCGCGAATTCGCGGCTGTCGCCGCGCGCGACGGCGTGCCGCCGGCATTGCGCGTACTCGCGTTCGGCGGCGAAGCGCTGCCGCAGCAGGCATTCGAATTCGTGCGCCGCACGTTCCCGTCGGTACGCCTGATCAACGGCTACGGGCCGACCGAGGCCGTGATCTCGCCGATGCTGTGGCCGGTCGAACCGGGCGAGACGCCCTTGCTGGCCGCTAACGACGCGTATGCGTCGCTGCCGATCGGCCGCGTGATCGGCCCGCGCGTCGCGCGCATTGACGGCGATGAGGCCGATGGCGTGGGCGAGCTGCTGCTCGGCGGCGTCTGCATCGCGCGCGGCTATCACGGTCGCCCGGCGCTGACGGCCGAACGCTTCATTCCCGATCCGGACGGCGAGCCGGGTGCGCGCGTCTACCGCACGGGCGATCTCGCACGCCTGCGCGACGACGGTGCATTCGACTATCTCGGCCGCCTCGACGACCAGGTCCAGGTGCGCGGCGTGCGTGTGGAGCCCGCGGAAATCGCCGCGTGCCTGCGCTCGCATCCGGCCGTGGCCGATGCGGCCGTGGTCGCAGAAACCGGCAACGGGCCGACGCGGCTGATCGCATGCGTCGCGCTGCGCGCGGCGGCCGACGATGCGGCACTGAAGGTGCACGTGGCCGCGCAATTGCCGGCGGCATGGCAACCGCACCGGTTCGTACGTTGCGATGCGCTGCCGTATACGTTGAACGGCAAGATCGACCGTGCCGCGCTGCGCGAGCGGATTGCCGCCGCACGCGACACGACGCAACGCGCCGGCGACGCGCCGCGCACGCCGACCGAGCAGCAACTCGCAGGCCTCTGGCAGACGCTGCTCGGCCTCGACGCCGCGCCGTCGCGCGACGACCGTTTCTTCGCGCTGGGCGCCGATTCGCTCGCCGCGATGCAGTTGCAGGCCGCGATTCGCGCTGCATCGCGCGTGAACCTGCGGCTCGATACGCTGTTCGCCGATCCGGCGCTCGCCGAACTGGCCGAAACGGTCGATCGCGCGGAACGCGAGACCGGCGAGCCGCTGGCCGCCATTTCCGCGCGTCGCGCGCCGGCCGACGCGGCCGCATCGGGCGCGCCGCATGTCGACCGTGCGGCGTCGCTCGCGCAGCAACGCTTCTGGGTACTCGCGCAAACGCGCGATGCGAGCGCCGCGTATCACATCGCCGCGCACTGGACGATCGACGGCACGCTCGATCGCGACGCACTGCAGCGCGCGCTCGATCACGTGATCGGGCGTCATGAGGCGTGGCGCACGACGCTCGTCGACAACGACGACGGCGTCGTGATGCAGCGGATTCATACGCATCTGGCGGTGTCGATCGCCGACATCGACCTGCGCGACCAGCCGCCGGCCGCGCGCGACGCGCAAGCCGCGCGGCTCGCCGAGCGCGACGCGGCCGAGCCGTTCGACCTCGCACACGGCCCGCTGCTGCGCGCGACGCTCGTCGCGCTCGCCGACGACCGTCACCGCCTGCTGCTGACCGCGCATCACGCGATCACCGACGGCTGGAGCTCGCGCTGCGCGTTCGACGAACTGTCGGCCGCGTACCGCGCGTATGCGGAAGGCCGTGAACCGTCGCTGCCCGATCTGCCGGTCCAGTACGCCGACTACGCGGACTGGCAGCGCGACATGCTGGCCGGCGGCGAGGGCGAACGCCAGCTCGATTACTGGCGCGGCGCATTGCGCGACGTGCCGGGCCCGATCGCGCTGCCGGTCGACCGTCAGCCGGGCGCTGCGCGCACGCTGCAGGGGGCACGCGTGTCGGTGCGCCTGCCCGACGCGGTCGCGGCCGACGTGCGTCAACTCGCGCGCGACGCGCAGGCCACCGTCTTCACGGTGCTGCTGGCCGCGCTCGACGCATGGCTGTCGCGCCTGACCGGCGAAACGGACGTCGTCGTCGCGGTGCCGGTCGCGCATCGCCAGCGCGCTGAAACGCGCGCGTTGCTCGGGCTGTTCCTGAATACTGTCGCGCTGCGCGTGCGCGTGGCGCCGACGCTGCCGTTCCGCGCGCTCGTCGACGCGGCGCGCACGGCGGCGCTCGACGCGGTCGCGCACCAGGACGTGCCGTTCGAGCGTGTCGTCGATGCGGTGAAGCCGCCGGTCAAGCGCGGCGACGAATGGCTGCGCGTGAAATTCGCGCAGCAGTTCGACGCGCGGCACGACAGCGTGCTGCCGGGTGCGACCGCTGTTGCTACGCCGGGGCCCGATCTGGCCGCGCGTTTCGACTTCGCGCTGGATTTCACCGACGACGCGAACGGGATCGAACTGGTCGCAGCCTATGCGACCGACTGCATCGACGCCGACACCGCACGCGCGTGGCTCGACAGCTATGCTGCGCTCGTCGGCGCGGCCGCGCACGATCCGCAACGCGCGACGGCCGCGCTGCCGTGCGACGCATCGGCCGCGTCGCGCCAGCCGCGCGACGGCCGTGCGCTGCGCGTCGAACATGCCGACATCGTCGCCGCGTTCGCGCGACAGGCCGCCGCGTATCCGCATCGCGTCGCGCTCGCCGATGCGTCGGCGTCGCTGACGTTCGCCGAACTCGACGACGCGTCGAACCGCATCGCGCGTGCGCTGACGCAGCGCGGTGTCGCCGCCGAAGCGTCGGTCATCGTCTGCATCGAACGTTCGGCGCGCTTCGTCGTCGGCCTGCTCGGCGCGCTGAAGGCCGGCGCGCTGGCCGTGCTGCTCGATCCCGCACAGCCGGCCGCACGACTGGCCGCGGCGGCAGCCGACTGCGGCGCGCGCTGGGCGCTCGTCGCGGATACGGCCGCATGGCCGGCCGGCATCGACGCTCAGCCGCTCGACGTCGACACGCTCGCACATGACGCGACGCTCGCGCATGCAGCCGGCGTGCGCGTCGCACCGCATCCGGAACAGGGCGCGTACCTGATCTATACGTCAGGTTCGACCGGCACGCCGAAGGGCGTCGTCGTGTCGCACGGCGCACTGGCCGACTACGTGCAGGGGATGCTCGACGAACTCGCGTTCGCGCCGGACGCATCGTTCGCGATGGTGTCGACCGTCGCCGCCGACCTTGGCCACACGACGCTGTTCGGCGCGCTGTGCGCGGGCCGCACGCTGCACCTGCTGCCGGCCGCGTGTGCGTTCGACCCCGACCTGTTCGCGGACGAGATGCGCGGCCGCGACGTCGGCGTGCTGAAGATCGTGCCGAGCCACCTGCAGGCGCTGCTCGACGCGCGCGTGCCGGCCGACGTGCTGCCGCGCCACGCGCTCGTGACGGGCGGCGAAACGCTCACGTGGGCGCTCGTTGCGCGCCTGGCCGCGCTCGCGCCGGCCTGCCGCGTGATCAACCATTACGGGCCGACCGAAGCGACGGTCGGCGCGATTGCGTGCGACACGGCGTCGATCGCCGCCGATGCGCGCGATCCCGCGAGCAGCGTGCCGCTCGGCCTGCCGCTGCCGAATGCGCGCGCGCTCGTGCTCGATGCGTTCGGCGCATGCGTGCCGGCCGGCGCGACGGGCGAGCTGTATCTGGGCGGCCCGGGCGTCGCGCGCGGCTACCTCGGGCGTCCGGCGCAGACCGCCGAACGCTTCGTGCCCGATCCGTTCACGCCCGGCGCGCGGCTGTATCGCACCGGCGACCGCGTGCGCTTGCGCGCGGACGGCCGTCTCGCGTTCCTCGGCCGTATCGACGACCAGGTGAAGATTCGCGGCTATCGCGTCGAACCGGGCGAGGTGAGCGCGGCCGTGCGCGCGGCCGGCCCGGTCGCGCAAGCCGAAACGCTCGCGATCGAGCACGACGGCCGCCTGCGGCTCGCGACCTTCGTCGTGATGCGCGACGGCGCGGCGTTCGACGAGGCCGCGATGCGCGCGGCGCTCGCCGCGACGCTGCCCGACTATATGGTGCCCGCACAGTTCGTCGTGCTCGCGCGCCTGCCGGTGACCGCGAACGGCAAGATCGATCGCGCGGCGCTGCGCGAACTGGCGGCGTCGCCGGTCGCGATCGCGTCCGGCGACGCGCCGCAGGGCGCCGTCGAAACGGTGCTCGCCGAAGTCTGGCAGGCCGTGCTGAAGGCGCCGCGGGTCGGCCGCGACGACAACTTCTTCGAACTCGGCGGCGATTCGATCCTCGTGCTGCAGGTGATTGCCCGGGCGCGCAAGCGCGGCGTGCGTTTCACGCCGAAGCAACTGTTCGACGGCCCGACGGTCGCCGAACTCGCGCGTATCGCGAAGACCGAGGACGTGACTGTTGCCGCGCAGCCTGCAGCCGCAACCGCAGCGGCGACACCGGCTGCCGCGCCGATCCTGACGCCTGCGCAGCAACGCTTCTTCGCGCTCGACGTCCCGCAGCGCGGCCACTGGAACCAGTCGGTCGCGTTCGACGTGCGCGGGCCGTTCGACGCGGACGCATTCGCGCGCGCATTCGATGCGTTGCTGACGCATCACGACGCGTTCCGCCAGCGCTTCGCGCTTGGTGCGGACGGCACGTGGCACGCCAGCGATGCCGCCAAGCCGTATGACGCGCTGCCGTTCGTCGAAGTCGCCGCACGCGACGAAGCCGACGCGCTCGCGCGTTTCGACGCATTGCAGCGCCGTCTCGATCTCGGCCGCGGGCCGCTCGTGTGCGCGTGCGCGGCACGGCTGCCGGACGGCTCGACTCAGCTCTATCTCGCGATTCACCACGCGATCGTCGACGGCGTATCGTGGCGCATCCTGCTCGACGACCTCGACTCGGCCTACCGCACCGCATGCGACCGCACGCCGGTCCGGCTGTCGCCGCCGGGCCTGCGCGCGGATGCATGGGCCGCACGACTCGCGCGCGCCGCGACGGAACCGGCATCGCCTTTTGTAGCCGAGGCCGCGTACTGGGCCAGGATGGCGCAGGGCGACGACCTCGTGCCCGATCATCCGGACGCAGCGGCGACGAATGCCGATGCAGCCGTCGTCGTGCAGACGATCGACGCGGCGCTGACCCGCGCGGCACTGACCGATGCGCATGCGGCCTATCGCACGCAGACGATCGAACTGCTGGGCGCGGCGCTCGCGCTGGCGCTATCCGGCGCACGCGGAGGCGCGGCATCGTGCCGTGTCGAACTGGAAGGGCACGGCCGCGAGGCGCTGTTCGACGATGCGGACGCGAGCCGCACGATCGGCTGGCTGACGAGCCACTACCCGGTGACGCTGCCGGTCGAGGCGACCGCGAGCGACACGCTGTGCGCGGTCAAGGACACGCTGCGCGCGGTGCCGCACAAGGGGCTCGGCTTCGGCGTGCTCGCGCATTACGGCGATGCGGCGACGCGCGCGGCGCTGGCCGCCGTGCCGCGCCCGCGCGTCACGTTCAACTATCTCGGCCAGTTCGACGCGCCGCGCGACGCGACGCTCGTGCCGCGTTTCGGCGGCACCGGCGTCGAGCGCGACCGCCAAGGGCCGCTCGGCAATACGCTCGCGATCCACGCGTACCTCGATACCGACCGCGACGGCGCACGCACGCTGAAAGTGCACTGGGTCTATGGCGCGCCGCAGTTCGAGCGGGCGACGATCGACGCGTTCGCCGAACGCTTCGCGGCCGCGCTGCGGGAACTCGTCGAAGCCTGCGCGTCGCGCGTCGCGCATCGCGGCGGCGGCGCGACGCCGGGCGATTTCCCGCTCGCGCAGGCTGCCGGCCTCACGCAGGCCGCGATCGAACGCACGCCGCTCGACTGGCGCACGATCGACGACGTGTATCCGCTGTCGCCGATGCAGCAGGGCATCCTGTTCCATGCGCTGTTCGCGCCCGGCCACGCAAGCTACGTGAACCAGCTCGTCGCGACTGCGACCGCGCTCGATGCCGAGCGTCTCGTCAATGCGTTCGACGCATCCGTCGCACGCCACGACATCCTGCGCACGAGCGTGATGCCCGACGAAGCCGCGCCGCTGCAGTGCGTGCATCGCCACGCGCGGATGCCGGTCGAGCAGCTCGACTGGCGCACGCGCGGCGACACGCTCGATGCCGATTTCGATGCGTGGCTCGCCGCCGACCGGGCACACGGTTTCGACTGGCGCGAGCCGCCGCTGATGCGGCTCACGCTGATTCGCGTGACGGACGACACATGGCGCGTCGTGTGGACACGTCACCACGTGCTGCTCGACGGCTGGAGCACCGCGCGCCTGCTCGCGGACGTGCTGCGCGACTATCGCGACCCGGACGCCGTGTCGCCGTTCGCGAGCCGCCCGGCGCTGCGCTATCGCGACTTCATCGCGTGGCTCGGCACGCGCGACCGCGATGCCGACGAACGCTTCTGGACCGAGCGCCTCGCGCGGCTCGACGCGCCGACGCTGATCGCGGAACGCGCGGCTGACCGAGCGGATGCGGACATGGTCACATGGCGCGCGACGATCGATGCGGACGCGATGACGCGCGTCGCGCAGACGGCGCGCGCACTGAAGCTGACGGTCAACACGCTGGTGCAGGGCGCGTGGGCGCTCGCGCTGCAGCGGATGACGCACCAGCCGGCCGTCGCGTTCGGCGCGACCGTCGCGGGCCGCCCCGATGCGCTGGCGGACATCGACACTGTGCTCGGTCTTTTCATCAACACGCTGCCGGTGATCACCGCACCTGCACCGCAGCAACGCGCGGCCGACTGGCTGCAAACGCTGCAGCGCGAGAATGCGGCGGCCGCCGAGCATGCCCACACGCCGCTCGCCGACATCCAGCGCTGGGCGCGCGGCGCGGGCGGCGCACTGTTCGACACGCTGGTCGTGTTCGAGAACTACCCGGTGGACGACACGGCGCGCGACGCCGATCCGCGCGCGCTTGCATTGAGCGGCGTGCGCAGCATCGAAGCGACCGATTTCGCACTGACGCTCGTGATCGAGAGCGGCACCGAATTGACGATCGACTACGGCTACGACACCGCGCGCATCGACGCTCGGCAGGTCGAGACCTGGCACCGTGCGTTCGCGTGCGCGCTCGATGCGCTGGCCCGCACGCCGGATGCGCTGCTCGGCGCGCTGTCGATCGCGGACGACGCAACCCGAGACGCACTGGCGCTTGCGCAGGACACCGCAAAGTCATGGCCGGTCTCGCAACGTCAGCCGCTGCACCTGCAATTCGCCGATGCGGCGCGCGCGACGCCCGACGCGATCGCGCTCGAATACGCGGACGTTCACGGCGGCGTGCATCGCGCGACCTATCGTGAACTCGACGTCGGCACGTCGCGCATCGCAGCCGCGCTGCGCCGGCGCGGCGTGCGGCCCGACACGCCGGTCGCGCTGTGCGTCGAGCGCTCGTTCGACATGGTGATGGCGCTCGTCGGCGTGCTGAAGGCCGGCGCCGCCTACTTGCCGGTCGATCCCGACTATCCGGCCGAGCGCATCGCTTACCTGCTGCGCGACGCGCGGCCGGCCGTCGCGATCACGCAGGCCCATCTGCGCGAGCAGGTCGAGGCCGCGCTTGGCGACGGTGCCGCGACGCAGTTGCTGACGGTTGCGGACCTGCTCGCCGATGAAGCGGAGGAAGGTGAAGAAGCGCCTGCGGGCATCGCCATCGACGACGCGCGACTCGCATACCTGATCTACACGTCGGGCTCGACCGGCAAGCCGAAGGGCGCCGGCAACACGCACGGCGCGCTCGCGAACCGGATCGCGTGGATGCAGCACGCATACCGTTTGACGCGCGACGACGTCGTGCTGCACAAGACACCGTTCGGCTTCGACGTGTCGGTCTGGGAATTCGTGTGGCCGCTGGCGATCGGCGCGAAGCTCGCGATCGCCGCGCCCGGCGACCATCGCGATCCGGCGCGTCTCGCGGCCGCGATCCATGCGCACGGCGTGACGGTGCTGCATTTCGTGCCGTCGATGCTCGCCGCGTTCGCCGCGTATCTCGACGATTTCTCGGCCGCCGCGCAATGCGACAGCGTGCGCCTGATCGTCGCGAGCGGCGAAGCACTCGCGCCCGAACTCGTCGCGAAGATGGCACGGCTGCTGCCGAACGCGACGCTCGTGAACCTGTACGGGCCGACCGAGGCCGCGATCGATGTGTCGCACTGGACTTGCGGCCCCGGCGACGCGAATGCGGCCGCGGTGCCGATCGGCCATCCGATCGCGAACCTGCAACTGCACGTGCTCGATGCCGCATGGCAGCCGGTGCCGGCCGGCGCGACCGGCGAGCTGTATCTCGCGGGCGCGGGCCTGGCGCGCGGTTATCTCGGCCGCCCGGCGCTGACCGCCGAGCGCTTCGTGCCCGATCCGTTCGTGCCGGGCGCACGCATGTACCGTACGGGCGACCTCGCACGCCGGCGCGCCGACGGTGCGCTCGACTACCTCGGCCGCGTCGACACGCAGGTGAAGCTGCGCGGCCAGCGGATCGAGCCGGGCGAGATCGAGGCGCTGCTGCGCGCGGCGCCCGGCGTGAACGACGCGGTCGTGATCGTGCGCGACGAGCAACTGGTCGGCTATGTCGCGCGCGGCGATGCGGGTCCGCTCGACCGTGCGGCGCTGCTCGACACGTTGCGCGCGCAACTGCCGGCCTACATGGTGCCGTCGCAACTGATTGAGCTCGACGCATTGCCCGTCACGCCGAACGGCAAGTGCGACCGCCATGCATTGCCCGCGCCGGTGCGCGAAGCAGCCGAAGCCGTCGAACTCGCGACCGACACCGAACGCGCGCTCGCGGATATCTGGCAACGCGTGCTGCACGTCGATGCGATCGGCCGCGACGGCGACTTCTTCCTGCTCGGCGGCCACTCGCTGCTCGCGACACAGGCCCACGCGCAGGCGAACCTGCACTGGGGGCTCGCGCTGCCGCTGCGCACGCTGTTCGACACACGCACGCTCGCGCGCTGCGCGCAAGCGATCGACGCGGCCTGCGTGGCGCGCGGCGCGACCGATGCGGCGAGCGCGATCGACGCGCTGCTCGGCGAACTGGAAACCCAATAAGGACGACGGATGACGAAGGTTCAACCCGACTGGCTCGCGCTCGCGACGCGTTTCGCGCAGCTGCCCGACGCGCAGCGCGCGGTCTTCATCGACAAGCTCGGCGCGGCCGGCATCGACTTCCGCGTGCTGCCGATCCCGCCGCGCACGCCGCGCGGCGATCGCGTGCAGGCGTCGTTCGCGCAGACGCGGCTGTGGCTGCATGCACGGCTGATCGATGCGCCCGACGCGTATCACATCACCGAGCGCCTGGCGCTGACGGGTTCGCTCGACACGCATGCGCTGCGTCTTGCCTGCGACGCGCTGATCGCGCGCCATGAAGCGCTGCGCACGACTTTCGACGAAGCGCAGGACGGTGTTGCGCAAACGATCCATGCGCCGCTGCGTTGCCCGTGGCGCGAAACCGATCTCGAAGCGTTGCCGGACGCACAGCGCACCGCGCGAGCGGAGGCCGTCGCGACGGCCGACGAAGCCGAACCGTTCGATCTCGGTGCGGCGCCGCTCGTGCGCGCGCACCTGGTCCGCTTCGACGCGACGCATCACTGGCTCGCGTTGACCGTGCACCACATCGTGTCGGACGGCTGGTCGTCGGGCGTGATGCTGGAAGAGCTCGCGGCGTTCTACCGCGCGTATGCGTCCGACCAGCCGGTGCCGCTCGCGCCGCTGCCGATCCAGTACGCCGACTATGCGCTGTGGCAGCGCCGCTGGCTCGACGCCGGCGAACGCGATCGCCAGCTCGCGTTTTGGCGCGAACGGCTCGATCCGCAGCGCGGCGTGCTGACGCTGCCGGGTGCGGCCGCACGGCCGGCCCGCCGCAGTGCGCGCGGCGCGCGTCATGTGTTTTCGCTCGACGCGCGCGTCGGCGCGCAACTGCGTGCGTTCGCGGCCGTGTCGGGCGCGACGCCGTTCGCGGTGCTGCTCGCCGCGCTCGATGTGCTGCTCGCGCGCGCGACCGGCGATGCGCGGATCTGCGTCGGCGTGCCGGCCGCGAACCGCGAACGCGCGGAAGTCGCCGGCCTGATCGGCTTCTTCGTCAACACGCTGGCAATCGACGTGGACGTGCCTGCACACGGCGATTTCTCGTCGCTGGTCGCGCGCACGCAGCGCGCGCTCGTCGACGCGCAGATGCACCAGGACGTGCCGTTCGAGCAGGTGGTCGATGCGCTCGGCGTGCCGCGCAGCGCGAGCCACCATCCGCTGTTCCAGGTGATGGCCGCGTATGGCGAGCGTCGCGCGCTGCCGGCGCTCGGCGCGGCGACGGCCGCGTTGCTGCCGTCCGGCACGCCGTCCGCGAAATTCGATCTCACGCTCGCCGTCGAGGCAACGCCCGACGGTACGTTCGACGCCGCGGTCATCTACGCGCTCGACCTGTTCGATGCCGACGCGATCGCACGGCTGGCCGCGCGCTTCGTCACGCTGCTCGCCGATGCGCTCGCGCGGCCCGACCTGCCGGTCGGCGATCTCGACTGGCTGCCCGCCGGCGAGCGCGCACAGCTCTTTGCGTGGAACGTGCCGGCGGGCGCGACCGAAGCCGAACCGTTCGTGCCCGTGCATGCGCGCATCGCCGCGCATGCGCATTCGCGGCCCGATGCACGCGGCGTTGCCGATATCGATCGTGCACTGACGCGCGGCGAAGTCGATGCACGCGCGGCGCGCCTCGCGCGTCATCTCGTGGCGGCAGGCGTGCGGCCCGAGATGCGCGTCGGCGTCGCTTTGCAGCGCTCGGTCGACCTGCTCGTGGCGCTGATCGCGGTGCTGAAGTCCGGCGCCGCGTTCGTGCCGCTCGATCCGGCCCATCCGCGCGAACGGCTCGCGCAGATCGTCGGCGACGCGAGCATCGCGCACGTGCTGACCGATGGTTCAAGCGCCGCGTCGTTGCCCGAGCTGCCGGAACTGCGCGTGTGGCGCGCCGATGAAATCGATGCGCTCGACGAAGCCGCGGACGTCGCGCTGCCCGATGTGCTGCCGGGCCATGCGGCCTACGCGATCTACACGTCGGGCTCGACCGGCAAGCCGAAGGGCGTGATCGTCGACCATGCGTCGTTCGCGCTGCACTGCGCGGCGATTGCCGAGCGCTACGGCGCGGGCGAGAACGACGTGTTCCTGCTGTTCCAGTCGGTCAACTTCGACGGCGCGCACGAAGGCTGGTTTTCGCAATACATGTCGGGCGCCGCCGTGTCGGTGACGGCCGACGTGCTGTGGCCGCCCGCGCAGACCTGCGCGATGATGGTCCGCGACGGCGTGACGATGACCTACGTGCCGCCCGGCTGCGCCGCGCAGCTCGCCGAATGGGCGCTCGCGCACGGCGCACCGCCGACGCTGCGTTCGCTGACCGTCGGCGGCGAAGCGACGTCGCGCGAGGCGTTCGCGATGCTGCGCCGCGCGCTGCCGAACGTGCGCGTGGTCAACGGCTACGGCCCGACCGAGACGGTCATCACGCCGACGCTGTGGATGTTCCGGCCCGGCGACGATCTCGCGAAGCTCGGCGACGCCGCATATCTGCCGATCGGCACGCTGGTCGGCGCGCGTACCGCACACGTGCTCGACGAGCGGCTGCATCCGCTGCCGGTCGGCGTGATCGGCGAACTGTATCTGGGCGGCGAGGGGATCGGCGTCGCACGCGGTTATCTCGACCGCCCGGCGCTGACCGCCGAGCGCTTCGTGCCCGATCCGTACGGCGCGGCGGGCGCGCGCCTGTACCGCACCGGCGACCTCGTGCGGCGCCGCGCGGACGGCGTGTTCGACTTCATCGGCCGCGTCGATCATCAGGTGAAGCTGCGCGGGCTGCGCATCGAACTCGGCGAAATCGAGGCGCAGCTTGCCGCGCACGATGCGGTGCGCGAAGCGTGCGCGGTCGTGCACGGGCAGGGCGCGCTTGCGCAGCTCGTCGCGTATGTCGAACTGACCGCCGACGCACAGGCGGCCGCGCATCCCGTCGAAGCCGCGACGCTCGACGCGCACCTGCGCCGCACGCTGCCCGACTACATGGTGCCCGCGCAACTGATCGTGCTCGACGCGTTGCCGCGCAACGCGAACAGCAAGGTCGACCGGGCGAGGCTGCCGGCGCCCGTGCGCGTCGAACGTGCGTACGAGGCGCCGCGCGACGGCGATGAAACCGCGCTCGCGGCGATCTGGTGCGACGTGCTGAATCTCGAGCGCGTCGGCCGCGGCGATCACTTCTTCGATCTCGGCGGTCATTCGCTCGCCGCCGTGCGCGTCGCGACGCGCGTGGCCGAACGGCTCGGCCGCGACGTGCCGGTGCGCGCGCTGTTCGAGGCACCCGTGCTCGCGCAGTACGCGCTGCAGGTGGCCGACGCGCCGCGCGCCGCGCATGCCGGCGCCGCGGCGCCGGGCGTCGCGGTGGCCAAACCCGATGCGAACGGCGTGTGGCCGCTATCGCCCGCGCAGCTCGGCCTGTGGTTCCTGTGGCGCGCGCAGCCGGACAGCGCCGCGTACAACATCCCGGTCGCGCTGCGCGTGCGCGGCCCGCTCGACATCGATGCGCTGCGAGCCGCGTTTTCGTATACGGCGGCCGTGCATCCGGCGCTGCGCGCGCGGCTCGTCGCTCGCGACGGCGCGCTGCCGGGCCAGCGGATCGACACGACAGCGCCGGTTGCGCTGCCGGTCGTCGACTTGTCGGCGCAACCCGATGCGCTTGCCCGCGCGGCGGCGTTGACCGACGAGGATGCCCTCACGCCATTCGACCTCATCGCCGATACGCCGCTGTGGCGTGCACGCGTGCTGCGGCTCGGCGCGGACGACCACGTGCTGTCGGTGACGATCCATCACATCGTGTCGGATGGCGAATCGATCGAACTGTGGCTCGATGCCGTTCGTGCACGCTACGTCACCCGCGTGCGCGGCGACGCCGTGCCGGTCGACGAAGCCGTCCAACTGGCCGCCCAACTGGTCGTACCGCTCGTGCTGCCCGCACCGTGCCATCCGGCCCGCGTCGCGTACTGGCGTGACGCGCTGGCCGAGCTGCCGTCGCGCGTGCTGCCGCAGCGCGCGGACGCGCCGGCCGTGCCGCAATGGCGCGCGGCACGCATCGCGTTCGAATTCGACGCGTCGCTGATTCGCGCCGCACGCGACGCCGCGTCGGCCGCGCACGCGACGCTGCCGATGCTGCTGCACGCGGCGCTCAACACCGCGCTGTTCCGCGCGACGGGCGCGGCCGACCAGCCGGTCGGCGTGCTCGCGTCGACGCGCGAGCTGACGGGCGATGCGGCACGCGCTGCGCTCGGCCTCTTCATCAATTCGGTCGTCGTGCGCACGCGGATCGACCCGGCCGTGCGCCGTGCGGACGTGCTCGCCCAGGTGCGCGACACGGCGCTGGCCGCGTATGCGCATGCCGACGTGCCGTTCGCCGACGTCGTCGCGGCGCTGCGCGCGCCGCGTGCTGCGCAGGCCAATCCGTTGTTCCAGGTGATGTTCAACTACCTGCGCCCGACGGGTGCGGCCGCGCGCGACTGGGCCGGCCTGTCGCTTGCCGAATTCGGCGACGTGCGCCATCGCGTCGTGTTCACGCTGGAGCTGGACGTCGTCGAGCATCCGGACGGCCGAGTGAGCGCCGCGTTCTCGTATGCGGACGAACTGCTCGACCGCGGTTTCGTCGATGCGCTCGTCGATCTCTATCACGACGAAGTCGCGCGTTTTGCCGGCGCGTCGGAGGCGGCGCTTGGCGCACCCGATACGCGTGCCGTCGCGCAGTCGGACTTCATTGCACGAGCAAGCGGGGAAACACCGGCCGACGCGCCGTCGCACGCGGCTGCTGTGCTCGCGGCGCTGTGGTCGGACACATTCGCGACGGCCGCACCCGAGCCTGGCGCGGACCTGTTCGAAGCCGGCGCAACGTCGTTCGACGTCGTGCGCTTCGTCGACGCGGCCGGCCGCGCCGGTCACGCGCTGACGGTTGCCGACGTGTTCGCGTCGCCGACGCTCGCCGCACTCGGCGCACGGCTCGATGCACGCGCGGAAACAGGACAGGAGGAACGCCATGCTGGCTGAAGTGCGTCCCGACGGTTTCACGATGCCCGATACGTGCCGCCTCGCATTCGCGGACGGGCTGTTCGCCGCGCGCGACGGCACGGAGATCCGCGTCGCGCAGGGCCACGGCATCGGCGCGCAGTTGCTGCGCGCGCAACTCGCCGACGACGGCACGCTGCGCCTCGTCGCGTACAACCATCGCGCGGCGCCGGCCGACCAGCGGCGCGCGCTGCTGGCCGCGTTGTCCGCGGCGTTTTCGGACGGCGCGCACCATGCGGCGATCCGGCTCGACCCGGCCGCGTGGCCGGCGGTCGCGCTCGACGCGCTGCGCGCGAGCGGCGTGCTCGCCGACGGCGGCCGCTGCATGCGCGACGGCTGGGCGCAGCAGGCCGATCTGTGGCTCGTCGGTACGCACCTGCCGTGCGCGACGCTGCCGATGCTCACCGACGGCCGGCGTCATCCGCGCCGGCCGCCGGCGCCGCGCGGCGACGTCTACGCGCGCGACCTGCCGGCGCTCGGCGTGCGCTTCACGCTGCGCGGCTGGCAGCCGGCGGAAGACACCGTGCGGCTCGCGCGCTGGTTCGACGAGCCGCGCGTGCGCGACGGCTGGCCGGGCGCGCAGCCCGGCGCGGACAGCGCGCAAGGGGCCGCACCCGACGCCGATCCGCACGTGACGCCGCTCGTCGGCTGCTTCGACGGCGAGCCGTTCGCGTACTTCGAGGCGTTCTGGCTGAAGGAAGACGCGCTCGCGCCGCACGTCGCGGCGCGCGACTACGACCGCGGGCTGCGGATGCTGGTCGGCGAATCGCGCTGGCGCGGCCCGCATTGCGTGGCGGGCTGGCTGCCGTCCGTCGTTCATTACCTGTTTCTCGACGATCCGCGTACCGAAGCGGTCGGCTGTGCCGTTCCGGCCGGCCACGCGCGGGTTGCCGACCATCTCGCGCGGCATGGCTTCGCGCGGCAGCGCCGTCTCGCGCTGGCCGACGCGCAGCCGCTGTGGATGCGCACGCTGCGCGAGACGTTCTTCTCCGGCCGTCACGTCTGACGGGCCGGATTCACCGACAAGGGAGCTGAGACATGCAGAGAGAAACCGTTTTCGACCTGATCGGCGTCGGCTTCGGGCCGTCGAATCTGGCGCTGGCCATTCGCCTCGCGGAGCGCGCCGGCGCACGCACGTTCGCCCATTGCTTCGTCGAGCGCCAGCCGGAATTCGGCTGGCATCGCGGGATGCTGCTCGACGACTGCAGGATGCAGATCTCGTTTCTGAAGGATCTCGTCACGATGCGCGATCCGAAAAGCCGCTACACGTTCATCAACTACCTGTTCGAACGCGGCCGCCTGAACGAATTCGTCAACCTGAAGAACTTCTATCCGACCCGCGTCGAATTCCACGACTACCTGAGCTGGGTCGCCGATGCATTCGACGACCGCGTCCATTACAGCGAGACCGTGCTGGCGATCGAGCCGGTGCGCGGCGACGGCGCGCGGATCGACGCGCTGCGCGTGCTGTCGCGCGATGCCGCGGGCCGCGAGCGCCAGCGCGTCACGCGCGCGCTGTCGGTCGGCGTCGGCGGCACGCCGGCGATTCCGGATGCGTTCGCCGCGCTCGGCCGCGACCGCGTGATCCATTCGTCGTCGTATCTGACCGATATCGACCGGCTCGTCGCGTCGCCGGACGGCGAGCGCCGGCGCGTCGCGGTGATCGGCGCGGGGCAGAGCGCGGCCGAGGTGTTCATCGACCTCGCGCGCCGCTTCCCGCATGTCGACGCGAGCCTCGTGATGCGCGCAGGTGCGCTGAAGCCGGCCGACGACAGCCCGTTCGTCAACGAGATCTTCAGCCCCGAGTTCACCGACGTCGTTTATGCGCAGCCGCACGACGCGCGCCGCGCGCTGCTCGAGCGCTATCGCGATACCAACTACGCGGTGGTCGACCGGCCGCTGATCGAGCAGATCTACGAAATGCTGTACCTGCAGCGCATCGAGGGCACGCCGCGTCATGCGCTGCTCGCGAACAGCGCGATCGAGGCCGCGGTGCGCACCGCCGACGGCCGCATCGAGCTGACGCTGCGCGACCGGATGAGCGGCGCGACGCGCGTCGAGCGCTTCGACGCGCTCGTGCTCGCGACCGGCTATCGCCGCGATACGCATTCCGCGCTGCTCGAAGGGCTCGCGCCGCACCTGGGCGATGCGCTCACGCGCGGCGACGTGACGCGCGACTACCTGCTCGCGACGCCTGAGCACTTCGCGCCGCGCATCTACCTGCAAGGCTGCTGCGAAGACAGCCACGGATTGTCCGACACGCTGCTGTCGGTACTGGCGCGTCGCGCGGACGAGATCTGCGCGTCGCTCGAAGACGGGATCGCGCCCGGCCATGACGATGGCGCGGCCCGGGAGTCGCACGAAAAACGACACGAAAACGGGGTGAGCGCGGGCCGGATGGCTTTCGCTCTTTGACAAAGGCGCGGTCGGAAACCGCATGAAACAAGTGGAGCAGAGAAAGATGGAGTGGGCAACAGGCACGCGTTTGCGTGCGATCGCAGCCGCGGCGAGCGTGGCGTTCGGTGCGGCTGCGGCGGGGCAGGCTTACGCCCAGACGGCACCCGCCGTAAACGCTGGCGCCGCGGCGTCGGCCAGCAGTGCGCAGAACGGCACGCCGAATAGCACGCCGAATGGCACGCTGCCGGCGATCACCGTCAACGCGGCTTCGGAAGGCGACGGCACGGTCGGGCTCGTCGCGAAGCGCAGCAGGACCGGCACGAAGACCGACACGCCGATCAACGAGATCCCGCAGACGATCAACGTCGTCACCGCGCAGCAGATCGAGATGACCGGCGCGACCGACGTGAACGCGGCGCTGCGCTACGTGCCGGGCTTCTCGTCGTACGGTTCGGACAACCGTTCGGACTGGTACGCGGCGCTGCGCGGCTTCACGCCGACCGCCTACGTGAACGGGCTGCAGGTGCCGAACACGATCAACCTCGCGAGCTGGCGCGTCGATCCGTACATGATCGACAGCATCACCGTGCTGCGCGGGCCGACCTCGGTGCTGTACGGCGCGGGCGACCCCGGCGCGATCATCGACGTGCAGACCAAGCTCGCCGACGGCGAGCGCGTGCGCGAAGCCGGTGTGCAGATCGGCAACTACGCGCGCAAGCAGTTCATGATCGACGTCGGCGACAAGCTCGATGCGGACGGCAAGTACGCGTACCGGTTCGTCGGCGTCGCGCGCGACGGCAATGCGCTGACCGGCCCGAACAACGACCAGCGCGTCGCGCTCGCGCCGTCGTTCCGCTGGCGCCCGAACGCGGATACGTCGCTGACGCTGTCCGCGACCTACCTGCAGGACTGGGGCGACATCTCGTCGAACTTCCTGCCGGCGGTGGGCACCGTGCTGCCGAACCCGAACGGGCAGATCAACAAGGACGTGTACGAAGGCGACCCGAACTTCAACTACTACCGCAAGAAGCAGTGGTCGGTCGGTTACCAGTTCGAGCAGAACCTGAGTTCGGCGTGGAAGTTCCGTCAGAACGTGCGCCTGATGCACCTGTCGCTCGACAACGGCTCGGTGTTCGGCAACGGCTTCGTCGAGGGCAGCACGACCGACGTGTCGCGCTGGGCCGGCGTGTTCCAGATGAACTACAGCCGCTTCGACATCGACAACAACGTGGAAGGCCGCTTCGCGACGGGCCCGCTCCAGCACACGCTGCTGCTCGGCTTCCAGTACAACCGCCAGACCGCGACCGACAGCGAATGGCTCGCCGCGGCGCCGCCGCTGAACATCTACAACCCGGTCTACCTGCCGGTCACGACGGCGGTGTTCACGCCCGACTCGACGATCCGCACCAACACGTACACGACGATGAACACGTTCGGGCTGTACGCGCAGGACCAGATCAAATGGAACCGCTGGACGCTGACGCTCGGCGGCCGCGAGGACTGGGTCAACATGCGGATGGACGACCGCGCGGGCGGCACGTCGACGAAGGCGGACGTGACGGCGTTCACCGGCCGCGTCGGCCTCACGTACCAGGGCGACTACGGGCTGTCGCCGTACGTCAGCTACGCGACGTCGTTCAATCCGCTGATCGGCGTGAACCTGCTCGGCGGCGGGCTGCCGCAGCCGACCCGCGGCAAGCAGATCGAGGCCGGCCTGCGCTGGCAGCCGCCCGGCAAGAACCTGATGCTGAACGCGGCGATCTACCAGATCAACCAGACCAACGGGATCACGCCGGCGCTGCCGAGTCAGGACACGACCGGTACGAAGTCGGTGCAAACCGGTGAAGTGCGTTCGCGCGGGATCGAGCTGAGCGCGACCGGCAAGGTCACGCGGAACCTGTCGCTGATCGCGTCGTACGTGTACCAGGACGTGAAGAACGTGAAGGCGAACGACGTATCGCTGAACAACTGGCCGGTCGACATTCCGCGGCCGCGCCAGATGGCGTCGATGTGGGCCGACTGGACGTGGCACACGGGGCCGCTCGCGGGCTTCGGCCTCGGCGGCGGCGTGCGCTACCAGAGCGCGTCGGCCGGTGCGGCCGACAACTCGCTGACGGTGTCGAGCGTCACGCTGTTCGACGCGGGCGTGCATTACGACACGCGTAACTGGCGCTTTGCCGTGAACGGGACGAACCTGGCCAACCGCCACTACATCAGCGGCTGCCAGTCGGCCAACGTCTGCGTTTTCGGCACCGACCGCACGGTGATCGCGACCGCGAAATACAACTGGTGACGTTGCGCGCCGCGGCCCGCCGGCCGGCCTTCGTGGCCGGCGCGGGCCGGCCGCGGCGCCTTCGTCCGCTTTTTCCACGACGCATCCATGCCGAAGAAAAATCTCGTCTACATCCAGTCGCTGCGCAACGGCGCGGCCGATCGCGCCGGCCAGCCGGTCGCTTATCAGGGCGGCACGCGCTACATGAAGGCGCCGCTCGAATTCCTCGTCGAGCGCCTGAACGACTCGCCGCTCGGCGAGCGCTACACGCTCAAGGGCGTGATCGTCGACGACGACGACGGTTCGCCGGCCGACCGCGCGAAGGTGGCCGACTACGGCTTCGCGCGCACGCCGGGCCGGCCGTGGATCCTGCCGGAAGGGTTGACGGTGCAGGGCCGGCCGGTCGACGAACTGTTCTGCTCGATTCCGTCGACGTACCGGCGGCTGCCGCGCGACGCGCGCGAACGGGTGGCAGGCAAACAGGCGTTCGAGCGCCGCCTGCTCGAACGCCTGCTCGAACTCGACGCCGACGTCGTCGTGCTCGACGGGCTGCTCGTGATCCTCGACGAACTCGTGCGGCCCGGTGCGCGCTTTCACCGACGCATCGCGAACATCCACCCGGGCATCACGGCCGACGATTCGCCGTACCAGCGGCGCGGCGCGTGGGCGACGCTCGACGCGCTGCACGGCGCGCGCGGCGAACGGGTCGACTGGGCGAGCGGCGCGACGTCGTCGGTCGAACCCGTGACGATGACGGGCGCGTCGTTCCACTACGTCGACAACGGCATCGATTCCGGCGAGGTGATCTGCGACGTGCTTGACACGCCGATCGCGCCGGACGACACGATTCTCGAACTGCGCTGGAACAACTTCCAGCGCAGCCTGTTTCCGGCGCTCGAGCGGGGGCTTCACGTGCTCGCCGACCGCCACGACGCGGGAGCACTGTGATGGAAGACACGCTGACGAAACCGGCCGGCGCCGCGGATGCCGTCGAAGGCGAGGTGGCGGCCGCGCTCGACGGCGCCGCGCATGGCCAGGCGACGCAGGTCGCCGAGCACACGCTCGACGCATGGCATCCCGACGACTCGCCGGACTGGCTGCTCGCGGCGTTCGTCCCGTTGTTCAACACCGACACGCGGTACGACGCGGCAACGATCTCGGTGCCGCTCGGTGGCGCCAGTGCGGCGACCGTCGCGTCGTACGTGGCGCGCGCGGTGCGCGAGGGCGTGATCGACGGCGCGCAGGTCGCCGGCGACACGCTGCGCCTGAACGTGTCGCGCACGACGTTCTGGCAGAACCCGCGGCCGTGGCTGAGGGCGCCCGCGTCGAGCGGGATGCCGCTGCGCTACGCGATCACGAACGGCCACCGTCATCCGGTGCGGCCGCCGTCGCCGGCCGGCGAGATCTACGCGCGCACCATGCCGCAAGTCGGGATGACGTTCAGCCTGCGCACCGTCGATATCGATGCGCACGCGGACCTGTTCAGCGGCTGGATGAATCTCGATCGCGTCGCGCAGTTCTGGGACCAGCGCGGTACGCGCGACGAGCATGCGGCGTATCTCGCCGAGCGGCTCGCCGATCCGCACATGCACCCGATGATCGGCTATTTCGACGACACGCCGTTCGGCTATTTCGAGTTCTACTGGGCGAAGGAGGACCGCCTCGCGCCGTTCTACGACGCGCACGACTACGATCGCGGGCTGCACCTGCTGATCGGCGACTCGCGCTTCCAGAGCGCGGGCAAGCTGCATGCGTGGTGGAGCGGGGTGCTGCACTACATGTTCGTCGACGAACCGCGCACGCAGCGGCTCGTCGGCGAGCCGCGCGTCGATCACGTGCGGCATATCGCGTACATGCACCGGCTCGGGTTCCATACGCTGAAGGAATTCGACTTCCCGCACAAGCGCGCGGCGCTCACCGTGATCGAGCGCGATACATTCTTCGACACTTTCCGGTTGCCGTGACGGGGTGGGCGCGCAGCGTCGGTGCGACGCTGCGCGCGGCCGTGCATCGCGCCTGCATTGGCCGTTCGGGATATGGACCGCGCGGCCTGCGTCGTGAAGAATGAATCGCTCTCATCATCGACGACAGGCCGACAGCATGGCAAAAACACCCGCGACAGCATGGGGCGCGACGTCCGATCCGCGTCCCCTGAAATTGACATATGCCGACATATGTCTAAAATGGGCGCATCGTACCCCCATGGAGTGGCTCATGCGCACCGTTTCCATTTTCAAGAACGCCCGTAACCAGGCAATCCGCATCCCGAAGGACATGGAGTTCGAGGGGGTGACGGAACTCGAGATCCGCCGCGAGGGCGACACGCTGCTGCTGCGCCCCGTGCGTCCCACGTGGCTGTCGTTCGCGAACGAACCGCTGGCCGACGCCGACTTCCTCGCCGAACGCCCGGCCGTCATCGAATCCGGTCGCTTCGACCTGTCCGGCGATGCCGGCGCGCCGACGGAGTCCGGCCGGTGACCACGCTTTACATGCTCGATACGAACATTTGTTCGTTCATCATGCGCGAGCGGCCGCCCATGGTGCTGTCCCGGTTGCAGTCGTGCGTCAACGCTCAGCACCGGATCGTCGTGTCGGCAATCACCTATGCCGAAATGCGGTTCGGGGCCGTGGGCAGGAAGGCGTCGCCGAAGCATGCGGAACTCGTGACGGCGTTTGTTTCGCGGCTGGATGGCGTGCTGTCGTGGGATACGGCGGCCGTCGACGCAACGGCCGCGATTCGCGCGGATCTCGCCGTGCGCGGCACGCCGATCGGCGCGAACGATGCGTCGATCGCCGGGCACGCGATCGCGGCCGGCGCGGTGCTCGTCACGAACAACGGCCGCGAATTCGGCCGTGTTGCCGGGTTGTCGCTCGAAGACTGGGCGGCCTGAGCGCAGTGCGGCGAAAGCGCGATGACGTTGCAGTTTCGCAGCGGCGCGTCACGCGTGCGGCGCGGGAGGATCGACGAGGAATGCGTTGCGGAACGCGTCGAGATACCGGTCGGCGTCATCGATGAATTCGCCCGGCAACTGCGCGAACGCGCGTGCCAGCAGATCCTGGCCGAGCGCCGTGTAGGTCGCTGCGTCGGACAACAGCGCGCGGATGGCGTCGCGCGTGTGCGGCGAAGCAATCCGCTTCGCATCCCGCGCGAGCAGCGCGGCGGCGGCGAGGCCCGGCTGGAACGCATGCGTCTCGAGCAGGTCCGGCGCGGCCTCCCAGATGCGCTCGCGATTGCCTGCGTCGTGATAATTGCGCAGCAGGAACAGCAGGTCGTACGCGTCGCTGTTCTGGCGCGCGCGCCGGTCCTTCCATGCGAGCAACTTCAGCAGCGCGAGCGCCGGCAGGCTGGCCACCGGCACCACGGTGCGCGCGTCGATCGACACCGGCAGCGCCGTGTCGACCGCCTCCTGGAACCCGAGCACGTTCAGCACGAATTCGCCGCCCGGCGGCCACGCGATCTCGCCCGGCGGCGTTTCGAGCGGCCCGAACGGCACGAGATCGAGCTCCGTGCGAAAACCGTGCGTTCCGCTTTCGAACAGCAGTTTCTGCTGCTGCTTCGGCGCGCGCGTGAATTGCCCGGTCGCGACGAGCGCATCGACGAGCTGTTCGTGGAACGGCCAGCTCACCGCGCACACCGCGACGTCGACGTCCCGCGTCGCACGCACCGGCCGGATGCCGTGGACATGCCACATCAGGATGTCGCGCGCGGTTGCGCCGGCGACGACGAACGCCGCGTCGAGGCGCGCGCAGGCGCTGCCGACCGCTTGCAGCAGCGCGACCGCCGCCGGCTCGAGCGGCCGGCGCGCATCGACTTCAAGCGGGCGGATGGGCGAGATATCGGTCATGGATCCGTTCGGCGGCGGCAAGATTGCGGCTGTCTCCGGACGAGACGAGATCCGCGTAGATCAGGAGCGGCGGCACGAGCGGCACATCCTGCTCGCGCCAGTCGAGCGCAGGCGAGCGCGGCCAGAACGCTTCGAGGATTTCGACGTCGCCGCGCTCGTCCGGACGCAGGCGGGCCTGGAGCAGCAGGCGGTTCGACACCGCGCCGTGCGTATAGACGGTGATCGCGGCCGGCTTGAGGTCGTGCGTCAGCAGGTCGGCCGCCGGCTCGCCGCCGAGCCGCGCATCGAACGACGCGAAATCGAAGCCGCGCCACCAGTCGGGTGCGAGGCCGGCAAACCGGCGGCTCGACAGTTTCGCGCGCAAGCGGCTCGGGTACAGCGCGACCCATTCCTGCACGAAGCGCGGCCAGTCGGGAATCAGGCGCTCGCCATTGCGGCGCTGCCCGACGAGGCCGCGCGCGATCAGATCGTCCATCGCGAGATTGACCGTGCCGAGCGCGACGCCCGACGCGGCGGCAATCGCCCGATACGGCTGCGCGACGAGGCCCGGCTGCGTCGCGAGTGCGAACATCACGGCCAGTCCCTTCGGCGTCGTCGCGCGCGACGCCTGCCGGCGCGGTGCGCGTGCGGGCTTCGGCCGGCCCGCGATCATCACGGTCGCCTCCGGCTGAATCAGGCATGCGTTGCCGGCGGTGTCGAGAAACGGGATGCCCTGGTCGGTCAGGCCGGCGGCCAGTTCGGCCGAAAGATGCGGCGCGATCAGCATCAGCGGCCGTTCGCCGGGCATCGGGGTAGCGCCGCCGCGGCGGCGCAATTCCGCGACTGCGCCCGGCAGCGATTCGATGCGCAGGATCACGGCGGCCGGCATCTCGAAGGCCTGCCCGGCAACGTCGAAGCGGATCATCGCGTCGGCACGCGCCTTATACGCGGCCGGCACGCGCATGGGCCGCGCCCTGAAGCGCCGGGTCGCGCGTTCGAACGCGGCGCAGGCTTCGTCGAGCACATGCTGTTCCGACATCGGGAGGGGGGCATTCTCGGGCATCAGGGGCGATCGCTTGTTCACTTCTTTGTCAGCGTACACAAAAAATGTACAAACGTCAAAAAGTGAACAAATATCCGTAATGCTTTGATGCATAGGAGTTATTTTTGATGTTTGAACGGTCATCGCCGGATCCTCATGCACGTTAATTCGATGCGGAGCGCACAGTTTCGCGTGTCCGGATCATCTGCGGCAGTCATCCGGATGGCCGGCTTGCGCTTGCCGCGCACCGCGCCCGCTACGGCAACTGCCAGTTGCTACCACGACGACTTTCCGTCTGCCCGGTTGCCGGTTAACCGAATATCCTTGCCTGCACATTCCCCACCGGACACAGGAGACGATACCGTGACGCACAGCGTGATTCCCGCAGGCCTTGCCGACGAAATGATCGAGATCCGGCACCGCATCCATGCTCATCCCGAACTGGGCTTCGAGGAATTCGCGACGAGCGACCTCGTCGCGGAGCAACTGCAGTCGTGGGGCTACACGGTGCATCGCGGGCTCGGCGGCACGGGCGTCGTCGCGCAGTTGAAGGTGGGCAACGGCATGCAGCGCCTTGGCCTGCGCGCCGACATGGACGCGCTGCCGATCCACGAGGCGACGGGCCTGCCGTACCAGAGCACGATCGCCGGCAAGATGCACGCGTGCGGCCACGACGGCCACACGGCGATGCTGCTTGCCGCCGCGAAGCATCTCGCCCGGGAGCGCCGCTTCTCCGGCACGCTGAACCTGATTTTCCAGCCGGCCGAGGAAGGGCTCGGCGGCGCGAAGAAGATGCTCGACGAAGGCTTGTTCGAGCTGTTCCCGTGCGACGCGATCTTCGCGATGCACAACATGCCGGGCTTCCCGACGGGCAAGTTCGGTTTTCTGCCGGGGCCGTTCATGGCGTCGTCGGATACCGTGGTCATCGACGTGCAGGGCCGCGGCGGCCACGGCGCCGTGCCGCACAAGGCGATTGATCCCGTCGTCGTGTGCGCGCAGATCGTGCTGGCGTTGCAGACGATCGTGTCGCGCAACGTGTCGCCGCTCGACATGGCGATCGTCACGGTCGGCGCGATCCACGCGGGCGACGCGCCGAACGTGATCCCCGATCGCGCGCAGATGCGCCTGTCGGTGCGCGCGCTGAAACCGGAGGTGCGCGACTTGCTCGAGATGCGGATCAAGGAAGTCGTGCACGCGCAGGCGGCCGTGTTCGGCGCGACTGCGACGATCGACTACCAGCGCCGCTACCCGGTGCTCGTCAACGACGCGGAGATGACCGCGTTCGCACGCAACGTCGCGCGCGAGTGGGTGGGCGATGCGAACCTGATCGACGGGATGGTGCCGCTTACCGGCAGCGAGGATTTCGCATTCCTGCTCGAGAAGCGGCCGGGCTGCTACTTGATCATCGGCAACGGCGACGGGGAGGGCGGCTGCATGGTGCACAACCCCGGTTACGACTTCAACGATGCTGCGTTGCCGACGGGCGCGTCGTACTGGGTCAAGCTGGCCGAGGCGTTCCTGGTTTGACGCAGCGGCGTGGCGACGCGGCGGTCACCGCACGGTATGCGCAAGCGCGGCCGCGTCCCCGAAATGGGACGCGCGCGGGCTGCAGTACTTTCCAAAACCGAAAGGAGCCTGGAGGAGCGGAGTACTTGGGGTTGGATGGTCGTTAAAGGGAACTGCATTTTAGGGTATGGGGAGTCTCGGTTGCGAGGGGAAGCTGTGACGGGCATAGCCCGTAGCGGTTCGCATCCTTGCGGGCTATGCGCGGCGTGCCCGAGCCAGGCTCCATACATCGGGGTAGCGAGGCCGGGTTTGGTCGGCGACCTTGCCCATCAGACGTTCCCGCGCCTGGCGAACCTGGCGGGCGGCTTCGACATCCGTGTGGCTGCGCGCGTGCTGCTTCAGTTGATCGATCGTGATGTCCTTGCGCAGGAAATCATCCACGTCGGGCAGGCTGGCTAGCTTCTCAAGCGGCGTCATCACATCTTCGGCTCGGTGAACGCGTCGCATGCGGCCCGGCTTCCTGGGATCAGGGACTTCGGTACCGAAAAGGCAGGGTCGGCGCATGTTCAAAAACGGATTAAGCAGATCTACGCAAAAGGCGTTGAACTGCTTCGCCCACTCGGCCGGTATATGCGCGTAGCCGAATTGCTTGCGCACGACATTGCCGTTCTTGGATTCGGCCAGGGCGTTGTCGTTACAGCGTCGTGGACGTGAGCGGGTGAACTCGATGAGTTGTTCCTTGAGCATCTTCGCGACCTCGTGATTGATGTACTCCGAACCGCCATCGCTGTGAAAGCCAAGAATACGGAATGGAAACTGGTCAATCATGTCGCGCAGTACCGGCAGCATGTGTTCCCGCTCCAACGATGGCACGGTCGCGACGACTTCCCACTGGGTTACGCAGTCGACGGCGTTGATGTGATACACGCCGCGCTGTTCGTCGATGTTGCCCTGATGAACGCTGTCGATGCGGATGAAGCCGGGGCGGTTCTCTGGCGCGGGAGCCCGGCGCACGGCGATTGCCGCGCCTCTGGGATTGGCCTGAGTCTTCGTGTAGACCGTGTGATGCAGACGATAAGCCTGCGAACGTCGCAGGTTGTACAGGTGAGAGGCTGAAAGGTGCTGCAGGCGCACGTAGCGCTCATCGT
>NZ_FPJP01000021.1:0-108337 GCF_900119325.1 Burkholderia sp. NFPP32
CGACAAGGCCGTCCCGGCTGATCTCGACGTGCACTGCATCGTTGACAACTACGGCAGTCACAAGCATCCGAAGGTCAAAGCGTGGCTCGCGGCACGCCCCCGCTGGCACATGCATTTCATTCCCACCTACAGTTCGTGGCTCAACCAGGTCGAACGCTTCTTTGCGTTGATCACCGACAAGGCGATCCGCAGAGGCTCGTTCAGTTCGGTCAAACAACTGATCAAGCGTATCGATCAATTCGTTTCCCACTACAACGAAAACTGCAAACCGTTCGTCTGGACCGCCTCAGCCGACTCCATCCTCGAAAAGCTGCATCGACTTTGCTCGCGAATCAGCGGAACGGGACACTAGCGAGCCCCGTCATTCGATGCGGGCGATTTCGTCGAAGTCGAAGCGCGGGCTGCGCGGGAACAGGCCGGCCGGATCGCCGTAGCCGAGATTCACGAGGAAGTTGCTCTTGATCGCGGTGCCCGCGAAGAATTCGGCATCGACCTTCGCGCCGTCGAAGCCCGACATCGGGCCCGCATCGAGGCCGAGCGCGCGTGCGGCGAGGATCAGGTACGCGCCTTGCAGCGACGAGTTGCGGAACGCGGTGGCCTCGATCAGCGCATCGTTGCCGGCGAACCAGCTGCGTGCGTCGGCGTGCGGGAACAGGCGCGGCAGGTGATCGAGGAACGCGAAATCCATCGCGACGATCACGGTGACGGGCGCGGCCATCGTCTTCGCGAGATTGCCGGCGGACAACGCGGGCTTCAGGCGCGCCTTCGCTTCGGGCGACTTGACGAACACGAAGCGCGCGGGGCTCGAGTTTGCCGACGTCGGGCCGAATTTCGTCAGGTCGATCAGCCGGTGCAGCGTCGTGTCGTCGACGGGCTTGTCCTGCCACGCGTTGTGCGTGCGCGCGGTGAGGAACAGTTGATCGAGGGCGGAATCGGAGAGCGTCGTCATGATGGGATCCGGAAAGAACACGGCCGGGGCGTGCCGGCAGGCATGGCGGAAGAAAGCCGCGCCCCGCGGCAGGGCGCCGCGACACGCCGCGATGATGGCGTGATGCGCGAACGCGCATCGCGGTGCGCGGCGGTTTCCTTTCATCGGCCCTTTCATCGGCGAATCACAGCGCATGGCGGCGCGCGGCGCCGTTGGCTAGTATGCAGACATGCGCTGTTCGTCCCGTTCATCGCCCGTTTCTTTCCGACATGTCGACGCCCGATCTTTTCTCTGACACGCCCGTGCCCGACGTGGACTGGTACCCGGACTGGCTCGCGCAAACCGACGCCGACCGCGCGCTGGCCGCGCTGATCGGCGAGGTCGCGTGGCGGCAGGACACGATCCGCACGCCGCGCGGCCGCATTCCGTTGCCGAGGCTCACGGCGTGGCAGGGCGAGCCCGACGCCGTTTACGTGTATTCGGGGATCCGCAACGTGCCGGCGCCGTGGACGCCGGCCGTGCTCGACCTGAAGCACGCGGTCGAGGCGACATGCGGTGCGCGATTCAACAGCGTGCTGCTCAATCGCTACCGCAACGGGCAGGACAGCCTCGGCTGGCACGCGGACAACGAGCCAGAACTCGGCGATGCGCCGGTGATCGCGTCGGTGAGCCTCGGTGCGATGCGCGTGTTCGATCTTCGCCATCGCGCGACCGGCGTCACGCATGCGTATCGCCTCGTGCACGGCAGCCTGCTGGTGATGCGTGGGCGTACGCAGGCCGAATGGCAGCATCGCGTGCCGAAGGCGCCGAGCGTGCAGGGCGAGCGCGTCAACCTGACATTCCGGCGCGTGATGCCGGCCGGTACGGGCCGGTAGCGGCAGGCTGTCAAGCGGTGCCCGGATGGCCGGGAGGTTCCCGCCCCGTTTTTGTGACCCACGAACGACCGATGCACGCAATCGGCCGCGCGTGCGGCACGTTGCCGCATGAGCGTTGTACCGTGTTGCCTGAAGCGGCCTTGAGGCCCGTCCCATATGGGTTTCAGGAATATTCGATCGACCGGCCGGTTCCGATAGATGAGTGAAACCTCTGATGGTGCGTCGCAACAATCATTGACTAGACTGTCGAATGGCTGAAACGCGCCGCATACCGGCGCGACCCTTTCGACATGCCCCGTGCGTTGCCGATGCAACGTGCAAGGGGGCAGGAGCTTAACGCGTGACCGTACTCGACCCTTCCTTCGAACCCTCGCTGCACGTCTTCGAACAAGACGGCGGATGGCAATGGGCGCTGACGGTGAAGCGGGCGACCGGCGTCGGGGTGAAAGTCGTCGCATTCAGTCGGGAAGGCTTTCGCGGCGAAGCCGAGGCGTACGCCGCCGGCCAGCTTGCCCGCGCCGAGTATGACGCCGCCGTGACGGCCTGACGCCGTCGCGTCGATCCCGCCCGAGGATCGACTTACCGCCTGACGCCCGCCGCCCGCCGTTTTTCCCGATCGATTCCTGTCTTCCGTCAACCGCGATGCGCACATCGCGCGGTACCGCGCGCGAGTGCCGATGGATCGGCGCGAACGGCGTCGTCACGCGCGTCGAATTCGCGTCGCTGGGAGATCCCGACGCGGACGCGACGCTGCGGCAACTGCTCACGGCCGGCGGCCTGCTGGCCAAGCCGCCGCCGCCCGACATGCTGCAGCCGTTGCGCGTGCGCCTGCGGCTCGCGCCGAATCCCGACGCGGCGGCCGCCGCACCGGCGTCGGCGGCGCGCGCGCCGTGACGCCCGGGCCGGCCGCTGCCGGCGGATATCGTAATAAGATATGAGGTTATTGCGTTGGCGGGACGACGATGCCCTTCTTCCTAAAAAGGACCTACCCATGCAACTGACCCAGTTAGGCGGCCATGTCGCCCAATCCGGCTTCGCCGAAAAGCAGAAACATGCGCAAGCGCTGATGTACGGCATGGCCGACATCAACGAGTATGTATCCGGCGGCGTCTGCTACGACGCAGCGGCCTATGTCCGGTACCTGCTGCGCGGCGACGCGATGATCGCGCCCGGTGCGCTGCTCGACACGATCGGTCAGCACTGGAGGACGCGATTCAACTTCGAGACCGGCGATCAATGGGACGGGCGCGCCAGCATTCCGGCGGGAACCGCGGTCGGTTTCTCCCGCGGCGGCAATGTCTTTCATGCCGCGATCGCGGTCGGCGGCAGCCGGATCCGGGCCGTGAACGGCGGCCGTCTGGGCAGCGGATGGATGTATGCGGTCGACCTCGCACGAGTGCTCGAGCAGGATGCGGCCGACGGCTTTACGTACGACCGCGCGAACATCCGGGTCCACCTGTCGCGCCTGTAGGCGGCGCGGCGCCGGATGCCGCGCCGCTCGCGGTCTTTCAGCCGCCCGAAACGGGCAACGGCCGGGTTCCCGCCGTTCGGCGATTTCCGCATGGCGTCGCGCTGTCCATCGCTGCTATCCTCTCGACCGTGAATGACTCTGCATGGGTTCGCGGATGCGCAGGCTGCGTCGCGGCGAAGCGCGCGGGTGCGAGCCTGCGCGCGCGCTGGAGTAGCATGACTGAATATCCACGACGATCCATGACCTGTTTCGTGACTGATTTCCT
Source organism: Burkholderia sp. NFPP32 (assembly GCF_900119325.1). Classification (NCBI taxonomy): domain Bacteria; kingdom Pseudomonadati; phylum Pseudomonadota; class Betaproteobacteria; order Burkholderiales; family Burkholderiaceae; genus Burkholderia; species Burkholderia sp. NFPP32. The sequence goes on from NZ_FPJP01000021.1 coordinate 3,540, forward strand.
TCCGTCCATGTCCACATGGTCAAGACAACGATGAGCGACGCCCCCGATCCTGCCGCTGCCGGTGACGACGAATCGTCCGGCGGCGCTTCGTCCTATCTGGTGCCGGGGCTCGAACGCGGGCTGCGGATCCTCGCCGAATTCTCGGCGCGCGAGCCCGTGCTCGGCGCGCCCGAGCTGTCGAAGCGCATCGGCATTCCGCGCACGACCACGTTCCGCCTGCTGCAGACGCTCGAGGCGCTCGGGTTTCTCGAACGCGTGAACGGCGACCGCTATTTCCGGCTCGGCGTCGGCGTGCTGCGGCTCGGCTTCGAATACCTGAACTCGCTCGAGCTGACCGATCTCGGCGCGCCGGTGCTCGAACGGCTGCGCGATTCCACCGGCTTCTCGACGCACCTGCTGATCCGCGACCAGCGCGACGTCGTGTTCGTCGCGAAGGCGCAGAGCAATGCGTCGATGTTCGGTTCGGTGAAGGTGCACGTCGGTACGCGCCTGCCCGCGCATGCGACCGTGCACGGCCACGTGCTGATGGGCGACCTGACGCGCGACGCGCTGCGCCAGCTCTATCCGGAAAAGCGGCTCGAGCAGTTCACCGAGCGCACGCCGGGCACCGTCGACGAACTGTACGAGCGCGTGCGGCAGTACGCGCGGCTTGGCTATGCGGTCAGCGAGGCGGCGTTCGAAAGCGGCATCTCGGCCGTGACCGCGCCCGTGCGCGATCATTCGGGTTCGATCGTCGCGGCGATCACTGCGACGGTGCCGCGCTCGGAGATCGGCGAGGCCGGCGAGAAGGAGCGGCTCGTCGAAGCCGTGTGCGGTGCGGCGGTCGACCTGTCGCAGCGCCTGAACTATCGTCCGCTCGAAAGCGACCCGACGTTCGCGCATGCGCGCCACAAGGTCGCGATGTTCTGACGTACAGGTGGCGCGACGCGCCCGGCATCGCAAACGACAAGAGCGGCCCGCGGGCCGCTCTTGTCGTTTCGGACGCCGAATGCGCGAAACCGCTCAGAACGAGTGATGGATCCCGGTGAGCACGATCACCTGGTTCGCGGTGCTCGATACGCCGGCCGTGAAGAACGCGGCCTTCGCGCCGCCCGAACCGTGTTCGTACAACACGTTCGCATAGAGCTGCGTGCGCTTCGACAGCGCGTAGATGTCGCCGAGCTCGACCTGCGTCCAGCGGCGGCCGGCCAGCGTCGTGGTCGCCGCGCCGCCCGCGATCGTGTTGAACGCGCTGCTGCGGTAGTTCACGCCCGCGTCATAGCTCTGGAACGTATCCGAAAAGCCGTTCGACTGCATCTTCGTGCGCGTGTAGAGGCCGTGCACGAGGAAGTCGCCGAACTGGTACGACGCGCCCGCGCCGATGTTCTCGACCTTGTTCGCGAGATAGCCGTTCGCGGTGTTCTGCCCCTGGAATGACGCGATACCCGTCTGGCCGATCAGGATCGAGCGGTCGTGCTCGTTCGAGTAGACGGCCGACGCCTTGAACGGCCCGTTCGCATAGTTCAGCGCGACGCCGACCGACTTGCCGGTCGAGAAGTTCGTCGTGTTGCCGAGCGCGAGCGTCGCCGCGGCCGAGAAGCCCGCGTAGGTCGGCGAACGGTACTTCACCGAATTGTTGTACGGCACGTTGCCGGTTGCGGCGAGCCCGTCGATGTTGCCGGGGTGGAATGCGTACCAGCTCAGCGCCAGGTAGGCCGTGCTGAGCGGATCGAGATAGTCGAACGACAGCGGCGTCTGGCGGCCGAGCGTCAGCGTGCCGTAGCGCTCCGAGCTGAGGCCGACGAACGCCGCGCGGTTCCAGATCGTGTTCGCGGTCGCGAACTGGCCGTTGTTCGTATAGAAGCCGTTTTCGAGCTGGAAGATCGCCGACAGGCCGTCGCCGAGGTCTTCCTTGCCCTTCAGGCCCCACCGATCGGGCTGCGTATTGCCCTGGATCATCGCCCACTTCGCATGACCGCCGACGTTGTTCACGTACGCGACGCCCGCATCCAGGCTGCCGTACAGCACCACGCTGCTCTGCGCCCACGCGCCCGTCATGGCGCCCATCCCGATGACTGCTGCTGCTACCGCATGCTTGACCATTTGATCTCCTGACTCTCCAACCTGATGAAAACGTGTCGTGGCGGCATGCGCGGGGACGGCCGGCCGTCACGCGTGTTCCACCGCCGGATGGGCATTTCTATTGTTCCATATAAGGAACGACGTGCCTCTGATGGAATTGAGTATAGGGGCGTCAGGCGCGTGATCAAAAATAAATTTTTCGGGACGGATGGGTTCCCGGACGGTGCGCGGCATCGCTGCGCGGAGCCCGCAAAAAGGGCATAACTACCTGCCACAAAACAAAAAATCACATTTGATGGGGTGGGCGGGGTCAATGGTCGACCTGGTGGTCGGTGTTTTCCCTAGGGCACGCAGCTTTTTGTTTTACTCGTGGAAAGTCACTTCTATAATCACCATCCATAAACTGTTGTTCCTAATATGGAACAAACGAGAAGCAAACCGAGAGTCGATCAGAAGGAAGGGTGTGAGATGTCTGAACAATGGATTTGCGCCGGACACGCCGGCGCGCTGTCGGAAGACACGCCGATCGAGTTCAAGCGGACCGACGGCGTCGAAATCGGGATCTATCGCGTCGGCGACGACGTGTATGCGCTCGAGAACGTGTGCCCGCATGCGTACGCGCTGCTGACGCAGGGGTTCGTCGACGAAGGCACGGTCGAATGCCCGCTGCACGAGGCCGTGTTCGACATCAGGACGGGCGAATGCCTGAAGGGGCCGGGCGGACGTGCGCTGAAGCAGTACGCGGTGCGCCTCGCCGGCGAGGAAATCCAGATCAAGGTGGAATGACATGAAAGAAGCGATCGTCAACTTCAATCCCTTCCTGAAGCCGTGGGTGGCGCCGCAGCCGAACAACGTCGCCGGCAAGGGGCAGATCGAGATCCCCGGCCAGGTCGAGAACCGGATCTGGCAGAACCGCAAGGCCGAGCCGACCCAGTACGAGAACGACCTCGGCGATGCGCTCGAACGCGTGTTCGAAGCCGGCGCGACCGAGCTGGACGACGTCGTCGCGGGCCTGAACCGCATCGGCTTCCGCGCGCCGGACGGCACGCCGTGGACACCGGAGCGCTTCCGCGCCGAAATGGCCGCGCTCGCGGAATGACCGCGCCGAGCGCGCGATCCGCCGACCCGACGACAACCGCATCCGGAGCACACTGATGACGTCCCCCGCACAACACGCTTCACAACACGACCCGGTCCGTGACTATCTCGACCGCGGCATCAAGAACTACTGGTATCCCGTCGCGCCGAGCTGGCAGGTGTCGAACGCACCCGTCGGCCTCACGCGCCTGTCCGAGCAGATCGTGCTGTGGCGCGATCACGACGGCAAGGTTCACGCACTCGAGGATCGCTGCCCGCACCGCGGCGCGCGGCTGTCGCTCGGCTGGAACCTCGGCGGCAGCATCGCGTGCTGGTATCACGGCATCGAAGTCGACGGCGGCGGCACGGTCAACCGTGTGCCGGCCGTGTCGAACTGTCCGCTCGAAGGCACGAAGTGCGTGAAGTCCTATCCGGTCGAAGAGAAGGCAGGCGCGATCTTCCTGTGGTTCGGCGACGAAGCGCACGGCGAGCCGGCGCCGCTGAACCTGCCCGAGGAACTGGTCGCCGACGAATACGGCCACTTCCTGTGCGTGTCGAACTGGAAGTGCAATTACCAGTACGCAATCGACAACGTGATGGACCCGATGCACGGCGCATACCTGCACGCGACGTCGCACTCGATGGCCGAAGGCGACAAGCAGGCCGACATGCGCGTGCGCAAGACGGAAACAGGCCTGATGTTCGAGAAGATCGGCCAGCGCGACGTGAACTTCGACTGGGTCGAACTCGGCGAAACCGGCTGCTTGTGGATGCGCCTCGCGATTCCGTACAAGCAGAAGTTCGGCCCGGGCGGCAACTTCGGGATCATCGGCTTCGCGACGCCGGTCGACGGCGACAACTGCCAGGTCTACTTCTGGCGCACGCGCAAGGTCAGCGGCTGGCAGCGCGACGTGTGGCGCTTCATGTACCGCAACCGCCTCGAAGGGCTGCACTGGGACGTGCTCGAGCAGGACCGCTATGTCCTCGAAAGCCTCGCGCCGCAGGCGCGCGATCACGAATACCTGTACCAGCACGACGTCGGCATCACGCGCGTGCGCCGGATGCTGCGCCAGCGTGCGCAGGAACACCTGTCCGCGCTCGACGCGCATCGCGCGGCGCAAGCCGCATCGGAGCCCGCGAATGGCTGAGCTCGCACCGGTCGTGCCGCTCGCGGGGCGCCGCGTGCTCGTCACCGGCGGCGCGCGAGGTCTCGGCGCGGCGTTCGTGAAGGCGCTCGTCACCGCGGGCGCGCAGGTCGCATTCGGCGACGTGCTGGCCGACGACGGCCGTGCGCTGGCCGCGCAACTGTCGGAAGCCGGCCATGTCGCGCATTTCTTCGCGCTCGACCTGGCCGATCCGGCGAGCGTCGACGCATTCGTCGCGCAGGGCGCGGCCGCGCTCGGCGGCATCGACGCGCTGATCAACAACGCGGCGATCACGAACTCGGGCGGCAAGCTGTCGACGGAGCTCGACGTCGCGACGTGGGACGCCGTGATGAACGTGAACGTGCGCGGCGTGTGGCTCGTCAGCAATGCGGCGCTGCCGCACCTCGCGAAGTCGGGCCGCGGCGCGATCGTGAACCTCGCATCGGACACCGCGCTGTGGGGCGCGCCGAAGCTGCTCGCGTACGTCGCGAGCAAGGGCGCGGTGATCGCGATGACGCATGCGCAGGCGCGCGAGTTCGGCGCGCACGGCGTGACGGTCAATGCGATCGCGCCCGGGCTGACCGAAGTCGAGGCGACGGCCTACGTGCCGGCCGAGCGCTACGCGTTCTACCTGCAGGGCCGCGCGCTGACGCGTGCGCAGGTGCCCGACGACGTGACGGGCCCCGTGCTGTTCCTGCTGTCGGACGGCGCGCGCTTCGTGACGGGCCAACTGCTGCCGGTGAACGGCGGCTTCGTGATGAATTGATGTTTTCACCCTTGATGAAGGAGTTGACGATGGCGGACGCCGATCTCGAACGCAAGTCGTGGGACCAGCCGGAAGGCGCAAGCTTCAACGACTGGATGGAAGGGCGCGTCGCGCGCTACGCGACGCGGTGCTACGACTGGGACGCACTGAAGTTCCAGGCCGACTACGACCCGAAGTACCGCCGTGCGCAGATGCGCTATGTCGGCACCGGCGGCACGGGCGTCGCGAAGGACGTCGACACGGTGCCGGCCGGCAACTTCACGTTCTCGACGATGGTGATCCCGGCCGGCAACATCGGCCCGAGCCACATCCATATCGACGTGGAAGAAATCTTCTTCGTGCTGCGCGGCAAGATGAAGGTGATCTGCGAACGCGACGGCGAGACGTGGGAAGCGATCCTCGGCGAGCGCGACCTGATCTCGGTGCCGCCCGGCGTGTATCGCACGGAAATCAACATCGGCGAGGAAGACGCGCTGATGTGCGTGATGCTCGGTTCGCCGAAGCCGATCACGCCGACCTATCCGCCCGATTCGCCGCTCGCGAAGATCAAGCGTTGAGACGGAGCCGGTGAAGCAATGAGTGTCATCGACAAACGTGAACGCGACCGCACCGCGGCATTCGCCGCGCTGCTCGGGCAATTTCCCGAGCAGCGTTGCGCGGCCGGCGCGGCGGGCACGATCGGATATCGCGAGGCCGGCGCGCAGCATGCGGGCCGCGCGCTGCCCGTCGTGCTGCTGCACGGGATCGGCTCGGGCGCCGCATCCTGGGTGCGCCAGCTCGACGCGCTCGGCGCATCGCGGCATGTGCTCGCGTGGGATGCGCCCGGTTATGGCGTGTCGACGCCCGTGCACGGCGCGTCGCCGGCCGCCGCCGATTACGCGGCATCGCTGAGCGCGTGGCTCGAGGCACTCGGCATCGAACGCTGCGTGCTGGTCGGGCATTCGCTCGGTGCGATCGTCGCGGGCGGTCTCGCCCGCGTGATGCCCGGCCGGATCGCCGGCCTGCTGCTGGTGTCGCCTGCCGGCGGCTACGGCAGCGCGCCCGCCGAAACGCGCGAATCGCGCCGCGACGCGCGGCTCGCGATGCTCGCGGAACTTGGTCCGGCCGGGCTCGCCGAGCAGCGCAGCGGCAACATGCTGTCCGGTTTCGCGAGCGAGGATGCGCGTGCGTGGGTGCGCTGGAACATGGCGCGCATCGTGCCGGCAGGTTACGCGCAGGCCACGCATCTGCTCGCGAATGCCGATCTCGCGGCCGATCTCGCCGGTTTTCGCGGCCGCACGGCCGTGGCCGTCGGCGCGAACGACGCGATCACGCCGCCCGCCGCATGCGAGCGGATCGCCGCGGCCGCGCACGTCGGGTTGCAGGTGATTCCGCAAGCCGGTCATGCCGGGTACGTCGAAGCGCCGGCCGTTTATTCCGCACTGATCGATACGTTCTGCCGGCAGTGCGATACGCAGTGGGGTCTGGCATGAGCGAACCGCTGCAACAAGAACCCGAAAACGGCAAGGCCGAGGCCAGCTACGTGGTGCCGGGCCTCGAACGCGGGCTGCGGATTCTCGCCGAATTCTCGCCGCGCGAGCCCGTGCTCGGCGCGCCCGAGTTGTCGAAGCGGCTCGGCATTCCGCGCACGACGGTGTTCCGTCTGCTGCAGACGCTCGAATCGCTCGGCTTTCTCGAGCGTGCGGACAAGGATCGCAACTACAAGCTCGGCATCGCCGTGCTGCGGCTCGGCTTCGAATACCTGAGCTCGCTGGAGCTGACCGATCTCGGCCTGCCGGTGATCGAGAGCCTGCGTGACGCGACCGGCTTCACGACGCACATCGTGATCCGCGACGGCCGCGACGTCGTGTTCGTCGCGAAGGCGCAGAGCCAGTCGCCGGTGTTCAGCTCGATCCGCGTGAACGTCGGCACGCGCTTGCCCGCGCATGCGACGACGCACGGCCACGTGCTGATGGGCGACCTGTCGCTGAAGGAGCTGCGCTCGCTGTATCCGGAAGGCACGCTGAACCGGATGACGAGCGCGACGCCGGAGACGGTCGATGCGTTGTACGAAGTGATCCGCGAGGATGTGCTGCGCGGCTATGGCGTCAGCAATTCGTCGTTCGAACGCGGTATCTCGGTGGTCACGGCACCGGTGCGAAACGAGACGCAGAAGATCGTCGCGTGCATCACGGTGACGGTGCCGCGGCCGGAGATCGACGCGGCGCTGATCGCGGACGGGTTGATCGACAAGGTGCAGCGCGCGGCGGCGGAACTGTCGCGGCGGCTCAATTACCGCTCGGATGACGAGCACACGTTTATGAAGGCGTTAGGACTCCGATGATTGAGATCGATCTGACCGGGCAGGTTGCGGTGGTGACGGGCGGTTCGTCCGGCATCGGCCTCGCGACGGCCGAACGATTCCTGCAGGCCGGCGCATCGGTCGCGATTTGCGGCCGCGACAGCGACCGCCTCGCACGCGCCGAAGCGATGCTTCGCGACAAATACGCGGGCGCCCAACTGCTCGCCGAGCGCTGCAACGTGCTCGACGAAGCCGACGTGGCCGCGTTCGCACAAGCGGTGTCCGCGCGCTTCGGCGGTACCGACATGCTGGTCAACAACGCAGGCCAGGGCCGCGTGTCGACCTTCGCCGATACGACCGACGACGCGTGGCGCGACGAGCTCGAACTGAAGTACTTCAGCATCATCCGCCCGACGCGCGCGTTCCTGCCGCTGCTGCGCGACGCGCAGGCGCCGACGATCACCTGCGTGAACTCGCTGCTCGCGCTGCAGCCCGAGCCGCACATGGTCGCGACGTCGTCGGCGCGCGCGGGCGTGCTGAGCCTCGTGAAGTCGCTCGCGACCGAACTGGCGCCGCAGCGCATCCGCGTGAACTCGATCCTGATCGGCATCGTCGAGTCCGGCCAGTGGCGCCGCCGCTACGAAGCGCAGGCGCAAGCCGGCGAAAGCTGGGAAGACTGGACGGGTGCGCTCTCGCGCAAGAAGAACATTCCGCTGAACCGCTTCGGCAAGCCCGACGAGGCCGCCTGGGCACTTTTTTATCTCGCAACGCATCTGTCGTCCTACACGACGGGCAGCCATATCGACGTTTCTGGAGGCTTTGCACGCCATGTCTGAAAAAACCACGGTTGGCGAGCTGATTGCCGCCTTTCTCGAGCAGTGCGGCGTGAAAACCGCATTCGGTGTCATCTCGATCCACAACATGCCGATCCTCGACGCGATCAACTCGCGCGGCAACATCCGGTATGTCGGCGCGCGCGGCGAAGCCGGCGCGGTGAACATGGCCGACGGCCTGGCCCGCGTGTCGGGCGGCCTCGGCGTCGCGTTCACGAGCACGGGCACGGCGGCGGGCAACGCGGCCGGCGCGATGGTCGAGGCACTGACGGCCGGCACCGCGATGCTGCACATCACGGGGCAGATCGAGACACCGTACCTCGACCAGGATCTCGCCTATATCCACGAAGCGCCCGACCAGTTGACGATGCTGGACGCGATCTCGAAGGCCGCGTTCCGCGTGCGCACGGTCGAGACCGTGCTGCCGACGATCCGCGAAGCCGTGCGCATCGCGCAGACCGCGCCGACGGGCCCCGTGTCGGTCGAGATTCCGATCGACATCCAGGCCGCCGAAATCGAATGGCCGGAAGACCTCGCGCCGGCACACGTCGCGGTGCGCGAGCACGACGCCGCACGCGTCGCGAAGCTCGCCGAGGCACTCGCGGCCAAGCGCCGTCCGCTGCTGTGGCTCGGCGGCGGCGCGCGCCACGCCCGCGACGAAGTCGAGCGCCTCGTGAAGCTCGGCTTCGGCGTCGTGACGAGCGTGCAGGGCCGCGGCGTGCTGCCCGAGGATCATCCGGCGACGCTCGGCGCGTTCAACGTGCATGCGTCCGTCGAAGCGTTCTACAAGACCTGCGACGCACTCGTCGTGGTCGGCTCGCGCCTGCGCGGCAACGAGACGCTGAAGTACAAGCTCGCGCTGCCGCAGCCGCTGTTCCGCGTCGATGCCGACGCGCTCGCCGACAATCGCGGCTATCGCAACGAGCTGTTCGTGCACGGCGATTCGAAGCGCGTGCTGGCCGAACTGGCCGACCGCCTCGAAGGCCGCCTGTCGGTCGATCCGCAGTTCGCGGCCGATCTCGCGGCGGCCCGCGAGCAGGCGGTTGCCGATGTGGCGAAGGGCCTGGGGCCCTACAAGCAGCTCGTCGATACGCTGCAGGGCGCCGTCGGCCGCGACTACAACTGGGTGCGCGACGTGACGATCTCGAACAGCACGTGGGGCAACCGCCTGCTGAAGATCTTCGAACCGCGCGCGGGCGTGCATGCGCTCGGCGGCGGCATCGGCCAGGGGATTCAGATGGGCATCGGCGCGGCGCTGGCGGGTGCCGCCGCGAAGACGGTCTGCCTCGTCGGCGACGGCGGCCTGATGGTCAACGTCGGCGAGCTGGTGACGGCCGTGCAGGAAAACGCGAACGTGATGATCGTGCTGATGAACGATCAGTGCTACGGCGTGATCCGCAACATCCAGGACGCGCACTACGGTGGCCGCCGCTGCTTCGTGCAATTGCACCAGCCCGATTTCGCGCAGTTCTGCGCGAGCTTCGGCCTCACGCATTACCGAATCACGTCGCTCGACCAGGCCGAAGCGATCGTGCGCGACGGGATGGAGAAGGAAGGGCCGGTGATGGTCGAAGTCGACATGCTGTCGGTCGGCTCGTTCGCCTCGTCATTCGCAGGCCCGCCGGTGAAGAAGGAAGCACCGTCGGAGCGCCAGTATGCGTAACGATCACGCACGCGGGCACGCACCCGTCGACGTCGCGATGATCGGCTTCGGCGCGATCGGCGCGGCCGTGTATCACGCGGTCGAGCACGATGCGGCACTGCGCATCGCGCACGTGATCGTGCCCGACCACCAGCGCGCCGCGGTGCAGAGCGTGCTGGGCGGCGCGGTGGAGGTCGTGTCGTCGGTCGACGCACTGGCCCGCCGCCCCGGGTTCGCGCTCGAATGCGCGGGCCACAGTGCGCTCGTCGATCACGTCGTGCCGCTCTTGAAGGCCGGCACCGACTGCGCGGTCGCATCGATCGGCGCGCTGTCCGATCTCGCGCTGCTCGACGTGCTGTCTCGGGCCGCCGACGAAGGCGACGCGACGCTGACGCTGCTGTCCGGCGCGATCGGCGGCATCGACGCGCTGGCTTCCGCGAAGCAGGGCGGCCTCGACGAAGTGCTGTACGTCGGCCGCAAGCCGCCGCTCGGCTGGCTCGGCACGCCGGCCGAGGAGTTGTGCGACCTGCGCGCGATGACCGAAGAAAAGGTGATCTTCGAAGGCACCGCGCGCGACGCTGCGCGGCTCTATCCGAAGAACGCGAACGTCGCGGCGACCGTCGCGCTCGCGGGCCTCGGCCTCGATGCGACGCGCGTGCGCCTGATCGCCGATCCGGCCGTCGCGCGCAACGTGCACCGCATCACCGCGTGCGGCGCATTCGGCGAGATGTCGCTGGAAATGAGCGGCAAGCCGCTGCCCGACAACCCGAAGACGTCTGCGCTGACGGCGTTCAGTGCGATCCGCGCGCTGCGCAACCGCGTGGCCCGCTGCGTGATCTGAGCGGCGCTTCGAGAGATTCGGACTATTGAACGTCCGTCCGCGCCACGGCGAGGGCGGGTGCGCAGAGACAGATTTGTGGAACTTGTGACATGACATCTTTCGATACGAGCCTGGTACCCGACGGCAATATCCTGGTCGGCGGCGAGTGGCGGCGCGGCCGCGGCGCGCCCTATGCCAGCATCTATCCGGCCGACCAGTCGGTGAACATGGAAGTGTCGACGGCGAACGCCGAAGACGCGGCCGAAGCCGTCGAAGCCGCCGACGCCGCATGGCGCCGCGCCGACTGGGCCGGGCTGAAGCCGCATCAGCGCGCGCAGGTGCTGTACCGCATCGCGGATCTGATCATGCAGCGCCACGAGGCGCTCGCGAACCTGCAGCGTCGCGACAACGGCAAGCCGATCGGCGAGACGCGCGTGCTGGTGGCCAGCGCGGCGAACACGTTCCGCTATTTCGCGGCCTGCCTCGAAACGCTCGACGAAGAGCTGACGCCATCGCGCGGCGACTACCTGACGATGAGCGTGTACGAGCCGATCGGCGTGATCGCGGCGATCACGCCGTGGAACTCGCCGATCGCATCCGACGCGCAGAAGCTCGCGCCGGCACTCGCAGGCGGCAACGCGGTGGTGCTGAAGCCCGCCGAAGTCACGCCGCTCGTGTCGCTTGCGCTCGCGCGCATCTGCGAGGAAGCCGGCGTACCGAAGGGCGTGCTGAGCGTGCTGCCGGGCAAGGGCTCGGTGATCGGCGACGTGCTCGTGCGCCATCCGCTGGTGAAGAAGGTGTCGTTCACGGGCGGTACCGAAGTGGGCCGCGGCATCGCGCGCATCGCGGCCGAGAAGCTGATGCCCGTGTCGCTCGAACTCGGCGGCAAGTCGCCGACGATCGTGTGCGACGACGCCGATCTCGATCATGCGGTCAACGGCGTGCTGTACGGCATTTTCAGCTCGTCGGGCGAAGCGTGCATCGCGGGTTCGCGGCTGTTCGTGCAGCGCACGGTGTACGACGAATTCATGAAGCGCCTGGTTGCGGGCGCACGCAAGCTGCGCGTGGGCGACCCGACGCGGCCCGATACGCAGATGGGGCCGCTGATCACCGCGAAGCATCGCGAATCGGTGGAGCGCTACGTCGCGCTCGGCCTGGAAGAAGGCGGCCGCCTGCTGTGCGGCGGCGAGCGGCCGTCGGGCGACGGGCGCGAGCACGGCTTCTTCTACCAGCCGACGATACTCGAAGGCTTGCCGAACAGCGCGCGCATCTGCCAGGAAGAAATCTTCGGGCCCGTGCTCGTCGCGATGCCGTTCGACGATGAAGCGTCGCTGATCGCGCAGGCGAACGACAGCGTGTTCGGTCTTGCCGCCGGCATCTGGACGCGCGACTACAAGCGCGCGTGGCGCATCGCGCGCGCGCTGGAGACGGGCACCGTATGGATCAACACGTACAAGCTGTTCTCGATCTCCACGCCGTTCTCCGGCTGGAAGGAGAGCGGGATGGGGCGCGAGAAGGGGCGTCTCGGCATCCGCGAGTACATGCAGCAGAAGAGCCTCTACTGGGGTTTGAACGACGCGCCGCTGCCGTGGGCGAACTGAGCGAAGGGGAATGACGCAATGAGCATTTTGGGAATCGAGCAGATCACATACGGCGTCGACGATCTCGCGACCTGCCGGCGCTTTTTCGCCGACTGGGGGCTGAAGGAAGTCGCGCACGACGATACGCGCGCGCGCTTCGAAACGATGAACGGCTGCACCGTGCTGGCCGTCAACGCCGACGATCCGGCGCTGCCGCCCGCGTTCGAAGTGGGTCCGACGCTGCGCGAGGTCACGTGGGGCGTCGCGACGCAGCAGGAACTCGACGCGCTGCGTACGAAGCTCGCCGGCCAGCCAGGTTATTACTCGCACGACGATGCGGTCGGCTGTATCGACCCGAACGGAATGGCGATCCGCGTCGAAGTCACGCGCAAGCGCGAACTCGACATCACGGGCTCGCCGTCGAACGTGTGGGGCCAGACGCTGCGTGTCGACCAGCCGAGCCCGATCTATGCACGCGCGGAGCCGGTCGAGGTCGGGCATGTCGTGTTCTTCACGAACTGCCTCGACGAACAGGAAAAGTTCTATCACGAACTGCTCGGCTTCGAGACGTCCGATCGCTATCCGGGCCGCGGCGCGTTCATGCGCTGCGCGCCGCACGGCGGCCATCACGACCTGTTCCTGCTCGCGCTGCCGAACGGAAAGCGTGGCCTGAACCACGTCGCATTCACCGTGCGCGACATCCACGAAGTGTTCGGCGGCGGCATGCATATCGACCGCTGCGGCTGGGAAACGCAACTCGGCCCGGGCCGTCACCCGGTGTCGTCCGCGTACTTCTGGTACTTCCAGAATCCGGCCGGCGCGCTGATCGAGTACTACGCGGACGAGGACGTGCTGACGCCCGAATGGCAGCCGCGCGAATTCGAGCCGGGCCCGACCGTGTTCGCCGAGTGGGCCGTCGACGGCGGCCTCGACGGCAACACGCGCCGGCAGAAAAACGCGAAGGCGTCGGAAGGCAAGTTCATGACGGAGCGCAAATCATGACCGAAGCGAACACGCAGGCGCAGCCCGCGCCCGGCACGGTCGTCGTGATCGGCGGCGGCCAGGCCGCCGGCTGGGTGCTGAAGACGTTGCGCGCGGAAGGTTACACGGGCCGCCTCGTGATGATCGCGGACGAGCCGCACCTGCCGTACGAGCGTCCGCCGCTGTCGAAGGCCGTGCTGGCCGGCGACGCCGATATCGAAACCGTACGCGTCGTGCGCCCGGATGAATTCGACGCGCTCGATATCGAAGCATGGCAGCCGGAACGCGCGGCGTCGATCGACCGCGCGCGCCGCGTGGTGACGACCGCCAGCGGCCGCGCGATCGAATACGACCGGCTCGTGATCGCAACCGGCGGCACGTCGCGCCGCCTGCCGGACGCAATCGTGAGGACGCCGAACCTGCACTACTTGCGCACCCTCGATGAAGCGGCAGCGCTCGGCGAGAAGCTGCGCGCGAGCCAGCGCGTGCTCGTGATCGGCGGCGGCTGGATCGGCCTCGAAGTCGCGGCGACCGCGCGCAAGCTCGGCGTCGGGGCGGTCGTGGTCGAAGGCGCGCCGCGCCTGTGCGGCCGCTCGGTGCCGCAGATCGTGTCGGATTTCCTGCTCGACCTGCATCGCGCGAACGGCGTCGACGTGCGTCTCGGCGCGGCGCTCGCGTCGCTCGATGCGCAGCCTGGCGATGCATCGAAGGTACGCGCGACGCTCGCCGACGGCACGACGATCGACGCCGATTTCGCGGTGGCCGGCATCGGCCTCGCGCTGAACGCATCGCTCGCGAGCGATGCGGGGCTGGCCGTCGACGACGGCATCGTCGTCGACGAATTCGGTGCGACGAGCGACCCGGCGATCTTCGCGTGCGGCGATGTCGCGAACCATCACAACGGCTGGCTGAAACGGCGCGTGCGGCTCGAATCGTGGGCCAACGCGCAGAACCAGGCGATCGCGGCCGCGAAAGCCGTGCTCGGCGTGCGCGCGCCGTACGCGGAGATTCCGTGGTTCTGGTCCGATCAGTACGACGTGAACCTGCAGATCCTCGGCGATCTGCCGGCCGATGCGCAGCTCGTCGTGCGCGGCGATCTCGCCGCGCGCCGCGCGACGCTGTTTTTCCTTGGCGACGGGCATGTGAGAGGTGTCATCGCCGTGAACAACGCACGCGAGCTGAAGCTCGCGCGCAAGTGGATGAACCAGGGCCGGGCAGTGGATACGGAAGCCCTGGCGGACACGACCAAAGCGCTTGCCTGACCGGCAAACCAGGAGACACTCCGCATGAGCACTTTCGACAACGTCGTGGCCGGACGCGCCACGATGGAAGCTGCCGCCTCCACGCCCGGCGCGATCATCGCGCGGCTCGAGCGGCTTCCCGGCAACGCGATGCAGATCCGCGCACGCGTGCTGATCGGCACCGCGACGTTCTTCGACGGCTTCGACGTGATCACGATCGCGGCGACGCTGCCGCTGCTGATTCACAAATGGGGGCTGTCGCCGACGCAGATCGGCATGCTGATCGCGTCCGGCGCGATCGGCCAGCTGATCGGCGCCTTCCTGTTTCCCGCGCTGGCCGAGAAGCACGGCCGCGTGAAGGCGATCGCATGGAGCTCGGCCGTGATCGGCATCACGAGCATCGCATGCGGTTTCGCGCCGACCTTCGAGGTGTTCGTGCTGCTGCGGATCCTGCAGGGGCTCGGGCTCGGCGGCGAGCTGCCGGTTGCCGCGACGTACATCAACGAGATCACGCGCGCGCATGGCCGCGGCCGTTTCGTGCTGCTGTACGAGATCGTGTTCCCGATCGGCCTGCTCGTGTCGATGGCGCTCGGTGCGTGGCTCGTGCCGCGGTTCGGCTGGGAAATCATGTACTTCGTCGGCGGGCTGCCGCTGATCCTGTCGCTCGTGCTCACGCGCCTCGTGCCGGAATCGCCGCGCTGGCTCGCGTCGCGCGGGCGGCTCGCGGAAGCCGGGCGCGCGGTCGGCGTGTTCGAAGCGTCGGTGCGCGGCGAGTTGCCGCCGGTCACGCAGGCGGCCGCGTTCGACGAGATGGTGCGCCAGCATCCGAAGCGCAGGATGAGCGACCTGTTCAGCGCCGCGTATCGCAAGCGCACGCTCGCGGTGGCGACGTTGTGGGCGACCTGCGGGTTCATCCAGTACGGACTGTCGACGTGGCTGCCGACGATCTACAAGAACTTCTATCATGCGCCGCTGCAGCTCGCGCTGAACCTCGCGGTGATCGGTTCGGTGATGGGCGTGCTCGGGTCGCTGGCGTCGGCGCTGCTCGTCGACAAGCTCGGCCGCAAGCCGGTGATCGTGTGGTCGTTCGTGCTGTGCGCGCTGTCGCTGGCGCTCGCGGGCATCTATCACGCATCGTCGGTGTATGTCGTTGCGGTGTTCTGCTCGCTGTCGCTCGGGTTGATGGCGTCGGGGTTCATTACCGCGTACGTCTACACGCCGGAACAGTATCCGACGAGCATCCGCGCGTCGGGCTGCGGGCTCGGCAGCGCGTGGCTGAAGATCGCGTCGTTCGTCGCGCCGATGATCGTGCCGCACGCGATCATCGGCGGGAACCTCGCCCCGGCGTTCTACCTGATCGGCGTCGTGCCGCTGATCGCCGCGGTGACCGTGCATTTCGTCGGGATCGAGACGAAGGGGAAGGTGCTCGAGGCGCTTGAGGCATAAGCGCGGCCGGTAGCGGCGGATGAGGTGAAAAGAAAGGCCTGGGCGATGTCCGGGCCTTTTTGCTTTCTGCGGCGGGCTTGTTCTAATCCGCCGTCCATTTTGACTGGCGGATATCGCGCGATATGCGATACGCGTTGCGCCGGGTGCTCACGGTTTCGCGAGCCAGCCCTCGACCATTTCTTTCCCGCGCAGCATCGCGACCCACCGGTCGGGCAACGTCTGTTCGCCATACAGCGCACCGGCGAGGCTGCCAGCGATCGCCGCCGTCGTATCCGTGTCGTTGCCGAGCGCGATCGCACGCTTCACGCAGTCTTCGTAGCTGCCCGTCGACAGCAGGCAATGGATCGACGACCAGAAGCTGTCGACCACGTAGCCGGACCCTTGCGGCGCATCGAAGCGGCCGTCGAGCACGACCTTCAGCTCGATTTCGTCGTTCGTGCCTTCGTAGCGCGCCAGCAGTTCGTCTTCGGCCGCGCGCACCGCATCGGGCGCCGGCTGGCCCTCGACGATGCCCAGCGCCGTCAGGCCATAGAGTGCACAGCAAAGCTGCGAGCGCACGTGGCCGTGCGTGACGACGCTCTGCTTGCGTGCGAGCCGGATCGCTTCATCGTGCGACGCGGCGACCATGACCACGGGAAAGCAGCGCATCAGCGAGCCGTTGCCGTTGTCGCGCTCGTCGCCGGGGCCGGCCGCCGCCGGAGCCGCGCCGGCCGCCAGCGCATGGAAGGCACGCTGCGTCTGCAGGCCGACGTCGAACACGCGGCCATCCGGCGTGAATGCGCCGCGATGAAACCAGTCCTGCAGGTTGTCGGCGAACGTGTCGAGATTCAGGTCGCGGTCGTGCCACAGCGCGTCGAGCAGCGCGAGCGCCTGCGCGCCGTCGTCGCTCCAGGTGCCGGGCGGCACGCCGTCGTGCGCGCGTTCGAAGCCGTGCGGCGGCGTCATATCGATCGCGGCGGCAGGCGGGATCGATGCGGCGTCGTGGAATTCGTAGGGAACGCCCAGCGCGTCGCCGATCAGCAGGCCAAGCAGGCCGCCGCGCAGGCGGGATTGTCGGTTCGGAATGGTGGTCATCGGACAGTGTTCGGGGTGGCGGCTCGCGTCGCGGAATACCGTGCAGACTAGACCAATCGCATCGGCGTGCCTAGCCGATGCGCTGTCGCCGGTACGAGAGAAGCGGTCGCGGCGGGCGCGCCGGATGCGCAGTTCGCAAGCGAGCGCGTTAGCGGGTAAGGCCTGCGTGTCGTAGCGAGGCGGGGGCAGTGTTCGTCAGGGCCGGTGGCTTGCCGGATTCCGCGCCCGAACGTACCCTTGGCCGAATCCACCGTCCGCCAACAGGATATCGACCATGCAAGCCCATCCACTGCGCCTATCCCCCGGCGACGATCTGCGCGCGTCGATCGAGCACGCATTGCGTCAGCATGCATCGCACGCGGCATTCGTGATCCAGGGGATCGGCAGCCTGAGCGTCGCGCAGTTGCGCTTTGCCGGTGTCGATCTGCCGACCGAACTGCGCGGCGACCTCGAAATCCTGACGCTGGCCGGCTCGGTGTCGTCGGACGGCGCGCACCTGCACATGTCCGTTTCCGATGCGCTCGGCCGAGTGTCGGGCGGCCATGTGGCGAGCGGTTGCGTGGTGCGTACGACCGCCGAGATCCTGCTCGTGATGCTTCCCGAGCATCGTTTCTCTCGCGAACCCGATGCGGGTACCGGCTTCAACGAGCTGGTGATCCGTCGCGAGCCGGGTGAGCGTCGCCGGAGCCGCATGAAAAAATGGCGCCGCGAGCATGCAGCCTGCGGCGCCATTGCGTGTCGCTGCGACGGGAAAGACCCGCCGCAGCCCGACAGCGTGCTTACATCTGCACGGTATCGGCCACTTCCTTGAAGTCTTCGATCTGGTCGAAGTTCATGTACTTGTAGATCTTGTCGCCGTTGGCGCTGAGCACGCCCATGTCGGCCATGTACTCGTCCTTGGTCGGGATCTTGCCCAGGCGCGAGCAGATTGCCGCCAGTTCCGCCGAGCCGAGGTACACGTTCGTGTTCTTGCCCAGGCGGTTCGGGAAGTTGCGGGTCGACGTCGACATGACCGTCGCGCCTTCGCGCACCTGTGCCTGGTTGCCCATGCACAGCGAGCAGCCCGGCATTTCGGTGCGCGCACCGGCCGTGCCGAACACGCCGTAGTGACCTTCTTCCGTCAGCTGCTTCTGGTCCATCTTGGTCGGCGGGGCGACCCACAGCTTGACCGGAATGTCGCGCTTGCCTTCGAGCAGCTTCGACGCCGCACGGAAGTGGCCGATGTTGGTCATGCACGAGCCGATGAACACTTCGTCGATCTTCGCGCCAGCGACGTCGGACAGCGTCTTCACGTCGTCCGGGTCGTTCGGGCATGCGACGATCGGCTCATGGATGTCGGCGAGATCGATCTCGATGACGGCCGCGTAGTCGGCGTCGGCATCCGGCGACAGCAGTTGCGGGTCGGCCAGCCACTGCTCCATTGCCGCGATACGGCGCTGCAGGCTGCGCGGATCCTGGTAGCCCTGCGCGATCATCCACTTCAGCAGCGTGACGTTGCTGTTCAGGTATTCGATGATCGGTTCCTTGTTCAGGTGGACCGTGCAACCAGCGGCCGAACGCTCGGCGGACGCATCCGACAGTTCGAACGCTTGCTCGACCTTCAGGTCGGGCAGGCCTTCGATCTCGAGAATGCGGCCCGAGAAGATGTTCTTCTTGCCTTGCTTGGCGACCGTCAGCATGCCTTGCTTGATCGCGTACAGCGGAATCGCGTTGACGAGGTCGCGCAGCGTGACGCCCGGCTGCATCTTGCCCTTGAAGCGGACCAGCACCGATTCCGGCATGTCCAGCGGCATCGTGCCGGTGGCGGCCGCGAATGCGACCAGGCCCGAGCCTGCCGGGAAGCTGATGCCGATCGGGAAGCGCGTGTGCGAATCGCCGCCGGTGCCGACGGTGTCGGGCAGCAGCATGCGGTTCAGCCACGAGTGGATCACGCCGTCGCCCGGACGCAGCGCGATGCCGCCGCGCGTGCTGATGAAGTTCGGCAGCGTCTGGTGCGTCTTCACGTCGACCGGCTTCGGATAAGCGGCGGTGTGGCAGAACGACTGCATCACGAGGTCGGCCGAGAAGCCGAGGCATGCCAGATCCTTCAGCTCGTCGCGGGTCATCGGGCCCGTGGTGTCCTGCGAGCCGACCGAGGTCATCTTCGGTTCGCAGTACGTGCCCGGACGCACGCCCTGGCCTTCCGGCAAACCGCATGCGCGGCCGACCATCTTCTGCGCGAGCGAGAAGCCCTTGCCGCTGTCGGCCGGCTGGTGCGGCAGGCGGAACAGCGTCGACGGCGCGAGGCCCAGCGCTTCGCGTGCCTTCGCGGTCAGCCCACGGCCGATGATCAGCGGAATGCGGCCGCCGGCGCGCACTTCGTCGAACAGCACGTCGGACTTGACCTGGAATTCGGCGATCACTTCGCCGTTCTTCAGTGCCTTGCCTTCATAGGGGCGCAGTTCGACCACGTCGCCCATTTCCATCTGCGACACGTCGAGTTCGATCGGCAGCGCGCCTGCATCTTCCATCGTGTTGTAGAAGATCGGGGCGATCTTGCCGCCGAGGCACACGCCGCCGAAGCGCTTGTTCGGAACGAACGGGATGTCTTCGCCGGTGAACCACAGCACCGAGTTGGTGGCCGACTTGCGCGAGGAGCCGGTGCCGACCACGTCGCCCACGTACGCGACCAGGTGACCCTTTTCCTTCAGCGACTCGATGAACTTGACCGGGCCGCGCTTGCCGTCTTCTTCCGGCGTGATGCCCGGGCGTGCGTTCTTCAGCATCGCCAGCGCGTGCATCGGGATGTCCGGGCGGGTGGTGGCGTCCGGTGCCGGCGACAGGTCGTCGGTGTTGGTTTCGCCCGTCACCTTGAAGACGGTGACGGTCAGGCTTTGCGGCACTTCCGGACGGCTCGTGAACCATTCGGCGTCGGCCCAGCTTTGCAGCACGGCCTTCGCGTGGGCGTTGCCCTTGTCGGCGAGTTCCTTCACGTCATGGAACTGGTCGAACATCAGCAGGGTTTTCTTCAGCGCGTCGGCGGCCACGGCCGCGACTGCGTCGTCGGACAGCAGTTCGATCAGCGGCTGGATGTTGTAGCCGCCCAGCATCGTGCCGAGCAGTTCGGTGGCGCGCTCGCGCGAGATCAGCGGGCAGGCGGTCTCGCCCTTGGCCACGGCGGCCAGGAAGCCGGCCTTCACGCGGGCGGCTTCGTCGACGCCGGCCGGCACGCGGTAGGTGATCAGTTCGAGCAGCGTCTGCTCTTCGCCGGCGGGCGGGTTCGTCAGCAGTTCCACCAGTTCGGCGGTTTGCTGAGCCGTCAGCGGCAGGGGAGGAATACCGAGCGCGGCGCGGGCGGCCACGTGAGCACGAAAGTTTTCAAGCATGGGGAGACCTGCTGATATGGCGTTTGAGGGGAAGGCCTTTCCGGCACTCCGGGGCTGTTCCAGGCACTGCTTTGAGCGGGATTCTAATCTCAATGAACTCCAACGTCAAATGTCTTATGTCTTATATAAGAGTTGATGGGCAAGACGCGCGGGAGCGTGGCGGAGCGGGGGGAGTCGGCGTTTCCGTGCGTGCGCCGGAGGGCGGCCCGAGCGCCTTTGCGGGCAAGGTATTCCGTGTGGTTCTGGCGATAGCTGGCAGGAGGGGCGTGATTTGCGGCTGGCTGCCCGGCTGCGGTTTGGGGGCGTCCGTTGACGCCAGGTCGGTCTCTTCGGGGTTCGCTTTCGTTATGTGGAACAGAAGCGGGCCGTGCGAAGCCGCGCCGGACGACTACACGCCCCAGCTAGAGAAGCCCTTGCGCTCGATTCTGGTTTCAGGTGCCGCACATATCTGCACAAGCACGCAAGAAGCGGTACACACGCCAACGCCACGATGAAGCAGTAGCGGCGCGCGTCCTATCTGCGCTTTGCCCGATACGCGTCGAGATTCTTCCGCGCCTGCGCGCGGATCGCGCGTTGCACGAACGGCGTCCAGCCGAGCAGGGCGCCCTTCAGCCCAAGCGCCTGACGCGCCCAGCGCCACAGGTCGAAACTGTCGCGATGCTCGGCGATGAGCCCGTCGCGGAACCGGAAACGCGCGTCGATCCGGTTGACCACCATGCGGCCGGTCGCGGTGAACCGGTAGTGCGCGACCCACTGCGCGCGCCCGGTCTGCTCGTCCGCGTCGACCTCGCCGAACGTCAACGAAAATTCCTGCGCACGCGCCACCAGCATGCGCCACATGTCGCGCGCGAGCTCGCCGCGCAACTCGCCGAACGCAGGATCGCTGAAGACGATGTCGTCGGCATAGCAGGCGAGCATCGCGTCGATGTCGCGCTGCTGAAAGGCCGTGTAAAAACGCTGGATCAAATCGGTGTTGGGATGACTCATCTTTTGATTGACTGTTGTTGTAGATGAAGCGGCGTCTCCGCTTACGGCAAGGACGGCCCGATGGCCCAGATGTCGATGCGTCTTCCCCGCGACGACACGGGCCACGAGCAGACGTTCGGCGTGAACGGCGTCCGGAGCGTGACGTCCGTCGCGACATCGATCGGGAAAATGACGGTAAACAGCGGGAATTGACTCGAATGCGACCTGAACGTCACCGGATTCGCGTCAACGGTTCGCCATCGCGACGTCCCGGTTGCCTCGCCCGGTCACGAGGCAACCCGACATGAATGCCTCGCTCTGGCTGCCGGCGGCCGCCTCGCCGAAGCCGCGGCCGAGCGCGTCGGCCTTCACTTGCGCGGCGCCCTGTTCGCATGCAAGCGGGCTGGCGTCGCGGCCCTGCGCATGCAGGATCGCGCGATCGGCAATGAGATACGCCAGCAGCGCGAAAACAGCGATATGTACGACTCGTCTCATGGTGCGTCTCCTCGTCGTTCAAGCGTAACGCGGACACGTTCGGCGAAGCACTTGGGGCTTCCCCCGGTAAACGTCTGCTGAATCGGTGGCGGGGCGGCGTGATTCCGTCACGTTTTTCGTGGTTTCGCGTGCAAAAGGAAGGGGCTTTCAGGCTGGCGGCCGGAGACGAGGATAGGCATGCAGCGCGGCAATCGCGCGACGGATTTCAGCGCGACAGGCGTGTGATTCGCGCGAGTTTGACGAATGTCAGGGTACGGGCGGGAGGGGGCGGTCGCGCTGCCGCTCAAAGCGATAGCATGAATGCATGATTTGACGGAATGCGATGACGGATGAATGCATCGGTTCCGGCAAGCAGGTGCATGTTGAACATCGCTGTCGAAATAGTGAGGAATACAAATGTTGAACGTCTCTTCCGTGCTGATCAGTCTTGCTCCGATGTGGGCAATCCTGCTGGTAGCGTCTTCGGCGGCCGCCTATTTCGTGTTCTGGCGCAAGGTCATCAAATAAGCGCTTCGTGACGGGCGGTACGTGTACGGCACGCAACGCGCACATGTAACACGTACCGCACCGCTCATTCGTCCGTCGCCGGTGCTGGCCCGTGGCCAGTCTCGAGGCTGGCCACGCGCATCATTCCCGTCATTGCACGGCAGTCACCGGCACATTCGAAATCCGCACCAGCCGGCCCATCACGCTGCGGCGAAACACCGACATCAGCGCATGAAGCGGGTCGTGCCTCGGCGCGACGACCACGATCTCGTCGCATCCGGTTTCGGCCGCCGCGGCCGCGATCGTATCGGCCACCGGCCCGACCTTCTTCACGACGCTGTATTTGACGCCGGCGTCATGCAGAATCCGCTCCGCCATGGCCAGATCGTCGGACGCGAACTTTTCCTCGATCGAGCGCAGCCGCGACAGCGGGTGATAGGCCTCGAGCCGCGTCGATTCGAGCGGCGCCTGAACGTTGATCAGCACGATCTCCGACGCGCACCGCTCGCGATACAGGAATGTCGCGTGGCGAACCGCCTGTAGCGAGCGGGGCGAGTGACCGACCGGAACCAGCAGCTTGAGCATGAACGATGTCCAGGGAACGAGATGCTTTCAGCGTAGCGCGCCGCCGGAACGAACCATCTAAAGAGATCGGGCGACCGCGTAAAAATGTCGTTAACGCGCGCCGTCTCGTATCGCGCCTATTAGAAATATAAGAAATTTTAGTTTATGCGCATAAACGATTTCATCGATCGGGCCGGCGCGGGCGGCCCGGTACGCGTTGCCCCGATTTAGTCGGATCCGCAATAAATCGCGACGGAAAATATCGGAGGTCGCCGAATCGGCGGCGCGTAGAGTAGAGAGCATCGGCCGCGGCGCGGCCCCTCCCGGCCGGTTCGGGGGCGACCGCTGCCGCCACGCGGCCTGCCATTCCATTCCGATTTCAGGAGACCCGCATGCCGCACGGCGCCCCGCAGCTTCTCGCTCCCGCCTCCATCCCCGTCGACCCGATCGTGCGCCTGTCGGCCGGCGAGCTCGCGTCGGCGATCCGCGGCAAGGCGGTTTCGTGCGTCGAGACGATGCGCGCGTATCTCGACCACGTCGAGCGCGTGAACGGCGCGGTCAATGCGATCGTCGCGCTGCGCGAGCGCGATGCGCTGCTCGCCGAAGCCGCGGAAAAGGATGCCGCGCTGGCGCGCGGCGAGTACCAAGGCTGGATGCACGGGATGCCGCAGGCGCCGAAGGATCTGGCGATGACGAAGGGGTTGCGGACCACCTACGGCTCGCCGATCTTCCGCGAGAACGTGCCGCAGGCCGATTCCGTCGGCGTCGCGCGGATGCGCGCGGCCGGCGCGATTTTCATCGGCAAGACCAATACGCCGGAGTTCGGGCTCGGTTCGCACACGTTCAACGAGGTTTATGGCGCGACGCGCAATCCGTACGACCTGACGAAGAGCGCGGGCGGCAGCAGCGGCGGCACGGCGGCGGCGCTCGCGTCGCGGATGCTGCCGGTGGCGGACGGCAGCGATTTCGGCGGCTCGCTGCGCAATCCGGCCGCGTTCTGCAACATCTACGGCTTTCGCCCGTCGCAGGGGCGCGTACCGCGCTGGCCGGCCGTCGACGTGTTCATGCAGCAGCTCGGCATCGAAGGGCCGATGGGCCGCACGGTTGGCGACGTCGCGCAGCTGTTCGCGATCCAGGCCTGCTACGACCGCAACGATCCGCTGTCGCGCGCGGAAGATCCGGCCGTGTTCGCGCAGCCGCTCGACGCGGACCTGCGCGGCAAGCGCATCGCGTGGGTCGGCGACTGGAACGGTTATCTCGCGACCGAGGCCGGCGTGCTCGCGCAGTGCGAACAGGGGCTGGCAACGCTGCGTGAGATCGGCTGCGACGTCGATGCCGCGCTGCCGGCATTCGCGCCCGACCGGATCTGGCGCCTGTGGCTCGTGCATCGGCACCTGCTGTCCGGCGGCGGGCTGCTCGCGCACTATCGCGATCCGGCGCGCCGCGCGCTGCTGAAGCCCGAGGCGATCTACGAGGTCGAAGGGCTGCTCGCGATGCAGGGCGCGGCCGTGTTCGATGCGAGCGTCGAGCGCACCGCGTGGCACCAGGCCGTGCTGAGCTTCTTCGACCGCTACGACTTCATCGCGGCGCCGACCGCGCAGGTGTTCCCGTTCGACGTCGACCAGCGCTGGCCGAAGGAAATCGCGGGCCGCGCGATGGATACCTATCACCGCTGGATGGAAACGGTCGTACCGTGGACGCTGGCCGGCTGCCCGGTGATCAACGTGCCGGTCGGTTTCAACGACGCGGGGCTGCCGATGGGGATGCAGTTGATCGGGCGCCCGCGCGCCGATCTCGCCGTGCTGCAGCTCGCGCGCGGCTACGAGCAGGCGGCCGACCGAGTCGGCCGGCGGCTGCCGGCGTGGATGGCTGCGTAAGGTCGCGGCCGGCCGGCAGCCGGTAACGGGTAGCAGGGTGACGAAACGGGTGGCGGCGAGCCGCCCGTTTTGCTTCGATCCCCGAACGCGATGTTTGTCGGCAGTCAGCACTCGGCACGCCCGCGAGAACGCGTTTCCTGGCCGCGATACGTTTTGCGGTTTCGCTCGCAGAGCCCGAAACCCGCCGTCATTCACGCAACCGGAGAACGAATTCCGGCACAGGCGTGATATCGCGCATCAACCGCGGACGAATCCGCTCGACCGTGTCCGTCGGTCGCGGAATTGCAAGCGGCCGCGCGACGTGATTTCGTTTCGATGTGTTTCAGTCGTTGCGGCGGCGCGCGACGCGCTTCGACAATATCGGCCTCAATCATTCCGGCACGAGGGAAACACATGAAGCACATTCGCGCGACGGGCAGGCATCTGGCCTCGGCAGGCATCGCATTCGGCATCCTGGTGAGCGGCGCCGCGCACGCGCAGCTCGATCTGCAGTCGCTCGGCGCGTCGCTGCTCGGCGGCGGCCAGCAACAGGCGGCGCCCGCGCAGGGAGGCATCGCGCAACTGCTGCAGGCGTATGTCGGTGCGAACCAGCAGGTGTTGTCCGGCCAGTCGACGCTCGCGTCGGCGATGGGGCTGACCGGCGCGGCCGGGCAGGCGCAGCAGGCCGCGAGCCAGCTGGCCGGCGGCAACGCGCTGACGCCGGCCGCGCTGTCGCAGATGGGCGGCGCGCAGCAGTCGGTGTCGCAGGCGCTCGGCCAGGCTTTCGCGAGCGGCGGCGCGTCGCACGGCCCGATCGACAAGCAGGCGTTCAGCAACGGCCTCGCGTCGCTCGGCCAGGGGCTCACGCAGTATTCGCAACTGCAGTCGGGGCTCGGCAATCTCGGTTCGACCAGTGCCGCGTCGCTGCTGCAGTCGGGCCTGAATCCGCAGAACATGCAGGCCGCGTCGTATATCGCGCAAAGCGCGCCGGGCCAGTTGCAGTCGCTCGCGGCGACGCTCAGCCAGGCCGTGCAGTTCGCGACGAGCCAGGGCATTTCGGTGCCGTCGGTCGCGTCGTCCGCGCTGAAGCTGCTGCCGTAACGTTGCGCGGGGCTGCGCGCGGTGCGGTGCCGGCATCGCGCGTGACGACGGACAATCGCCCCGCACAACATGGGGATTTCGCGCGATGCTATCGTGGCGTGTCCCTTTTACCGGTGCAGGTTCATGACTGACTCGTTCGACCTCTCGCGCTATTTCTCCCGCATCGGCTACGACGGCCCGGCCGAGCCGACGCTCGACGTGCTGCGCCGGCTGCATCTGCTGCACCCGCAGGCGATTCCGTTCGAAAACCTCAATCCGCTGACCGGCGCGCGCGTCGCGCTCGACCTACCCGCGATCGTCGACAAGGTGATCGGGCGCCGCCGCGGCGGCTACTGCTTCGAACTCAACAAGCTGTTCCATACCGCGCTCACGACGATCGGTTTTCGCGTGACGCCGCTGATCGCGCGCGTGCGCTGGATGCGGCCGCCCGAGATCGTCACCGCGCAGACGCACATGCTGCTGCGCATCGATCTCGACGATGCGGTCTGGCTCGCGGACATCGGCTTCGGCAGCGCGACGCTGACCGCGCCGCTGCGCTTCGTGCCGGGCGAGCGGCAACTGACGCCGCATGGCGCGTTTCGCGTGATCGACGCGCCGGTCGACGGCGAATTCGACATGCAGTTCGAGATCCCCGACGGCTGGCAGACCACTTACCGTTTCTCGCTGAAGCCGGCCGAGTGGATCGATTACGACGCCGCGAACTGGTTTACGTCGACGTATCCCGAATCGATCTTCGTGAACGACCTGATCGCATGCCGCGTGCTGCCGGACGGCCGCGCGGCGCTGCTCAACACCGCGCTGACGCTGCGCGACGCGGCGGGGGCCGGACGCACCGTCACGTTCGACGACGCGGCCGCGTGGGGCGCGTGCCTGCGCGACACGATCGGCATCGATACGGCAGGGTTCGATCTCGACACGCTGTTTGCGCGGCTGGCGGCGCGCGCCGCGAAGTAGACGCGCGAACGCACGATATCTGAAGGCGGCCCGCACGCTGGCCGCGCCCGACCGAGACATCCCTTGCCATCGCCCGCAGTTGACTTTTGCTAGATTGCTAGCATACTAGCCTTCATGACCGACGAAGAAGTGAAGCAATTCAACGTGTACCTGCCGCTTGGCCTGATCCGGCAGGTCAAGCATCGCGCCATCGAAACGGAGCAATCGCTGTCCGCGCTGGTGGCCGACGCGTTGCGCGCATACCTGGCCGCGCCGCCGCCGGGCGCGGGGCCGTCCACCAAGGAGGATTGACATGTCATCCGAGCGAATCGAAGCCGTGTACCTGACGACGCACAACTGGGGCAAGTCGGCGAAATTCTTCCAGGCGCTGGGCTTCACGCTGGAATTCGAAACCGATCACAACTCGGGCCGGCTACGCAGCGGCGACGGTCCTTTTCTGTTCATCGCCGAAGTGCCGCCGGGCGAGGAGCCGGACATGCAGGTCGTGCTCAAGGTGCCGGACGAGCAGGCGGTGCGGCCGCAGCCGATCGTCGATGTCGTCACGCCGTTCGAGGACACGCACTGGGGCACGCGCGACATGACCGTGCGCGACCCGGACGGCCGCGTGTGGCGGCTGCAGGCGCCGGGCAAGCAGGGCGCGTGAGGCCGCGATGACCGATACCCGCGAAGACGCCCCCGACAGCACCGCCGCGCGCGTCGCGCTGTGGCGCGCGCTGCACGTCGAACTCGACGCGCCGCCGCACGTGCTCGCCGACGAAGTCGGGCTTCGACTGCTCGCGCCGGCGCCGGGCTGGCAGCAGCGCGGCGACATGGATCCGCAGTTCACGCGGCCGTTTCGCGCGTCGATCGTCGCGCGGGCGCGCTTCATCGAGGATCTCGTGGCCGAGCAGGCCGCGCGCGGCGTGAGCCAGTACGTGATCCTCGGCGCGGGCCTCGACAGTTTCGTGCAGCGCCGGCCCGACATGGCGTCGCGCGTGACCGTCTTCGAAGTCGACCCGCCGGCGCCGCAGGCATGGAAGCAACGCCGCCTGGTCGAACTCGGCTTCGGCGTGCCCGACTGGCTGCGCTTCGTGCCGGTCGATTTCGAGGCGAAGCAGTCGTGGCGCGATGCGCTCGTCGGCGCGGGCTTCGATGCCGGCAAGCCGGCGGTCGTGGTGTCCACCGGCGTCAGCATGTACCTGACGCGCGAAGCGAACGCGGCCGCGCTGCGCGAAGTCGCGTCGCTCGCGCCGGGCTCGACGCTCGCGATGACGTTCCTGCTGCCGCTGGAGAACGCGGATCCGGACGTGCGCCCGGGGCTCGAAATGGCCGCGAAGGGCGCGCGCGCGAGCGGTACGCCGTTCATCAGCTTCTTCATGCCGGCGCAGCTCCAGGCGCTCGCGCTGGAGGCCGGCTTCGCGGCTGCCGCGCACGTATCGGCCGCTGAACTGACGCGTCGCTATTTCGCCGATCGCGCGGATGGCCTGCGGCCGCCGAACAACGCGGAAGAGCTGCTGGTCGCGACGGTCTGACCCTGCCCGAACCGTCACGCGCGTTCGAGCACGGCCATCTCCCGCACGATCACGAGCAGTACCGCGAGGCTGGCGCCGCCCGACGCGCGCAGGTCCGCGAGCAGGTGCTCGTAGCGCGCGAGCGCGGCGTCACGGCGCTCGCGCCACGCGCCGACGATCGTCTCCGGTGTGGTCGAATCCGGCGATTCCGCGAGCGCGCTCGTTGCGAGCGTGCGCTTCAGCCGCGCGACTTCCGCGAGCGCGGCCGCGCGTGCGAGCATGTCCCAGTGCGTGGGCGTCGGCAGCGTCGCCGCGCGTTCGCCGATCCATCCGTAATTGAGCAGCGTGCCGAGCGAGAAATAGACGCCCGCGACGAGTTCGAGGCTGCGGTTGCAGGTCGCGGCCACTTCGGCGATGTCGAGCAGCGCGGCCGAGATGTCGCCGCTCGCGACGCGCACGGCGAGCGCGCTGTCGACGCCGGCTTCAACGAGCACGCGCTGCCGCTCGGACAGCGCATCGAGCGCGTCGGCCGGCAGCAGCGACGGCAGTTGCGGCGCGAGCCGCTGCGCCGCGTCGCGGCAGCGCGTGATTAGCTCGGCAACGCCGCCGTCGGCCACCGCGCCGGACTGCAAATGACGCAGGAACCACAGCGCCGCGCGCTCCAGCAGCCGCGCGACGTCGACGAACATGCGCGCCTGCACGTCGTCGGCGACGCGGTTGTCGAGCGCGTCGATGTCGCTCCATACCGCATCGAGGTCGAACACGTCGCGCGCCATGATGCACGCGCGCACGATATCGCCGGGCTTCGCATCGGTTTCCTCCATCAGCCGATGCACGAACGCGCAGCCGACGCGATTGACGAGCGCATTGGTCAGGTGTGTCGCGAGAATCTCGCGGCGCAGCGGATGGCGGCGCATCGGCTCGCTGAAGCGCTGCTGCAGCGGCTTGGGGAAGTAGTCGACGAGCATCGCGGCGACCAGCGGATCCTCGGGCACGTCGGATTCGAGCAGCGCGTCGTAGAGCCACATCTTGCTGTACGCGAGCAGTACCGCGCGCTCCGGCGACGTGAGGCCGAGCTTCGCGGCTTGCCGTTCGGCGACTTCGTCGTCGGTCGGCAGGAATTCGATCACGCGGTTCAGGCGGCCCGCGCGTTCGAGCCAGCGCATCAGGCGCGCCTCGGCGTCGAGCTGCTCGACGCCGTAGCGGCCCGCGATCGACAGCGCCTGCGTCTGGTAGTAGTTGTCGCGCAGCACGAGCAGCCCGACTTCGTCGGTCATCTCCGCGAGCAGCGCGTTGCGCTGCTTCCCGGTCATCTCGCCGTCGGAGACGACGAGCCCGAGCAGGATCTTGATGTTGACTTCGTGATCCGAACAATCGACGCCGGCCGAGTTGTCGATCGCATCGGTGTTGATGCGGCCGCCGCGCTGCGCGAACTCGATGCGGCCGAACTGCGTGCAGCCGAGGTTGCCGCCTTCGCCGACCACCTTGCAGCGCAGGTCCGCGCCGTTCACGCGCACCGCGTCGTTCGCGCGGTCGCCGACCTGCAGATGGGTTTCGCGCGCGGCCTTCACGTAGGTGCCGATGCCGCCGTTGTACAGCAGGTCGACCGGCGCCTGCAGGATCGCGCGGATCAGCTCGGTCGGCGGCAGCGCGTGCGCGTCGATGCCGAGCGCGGCCTGTACGGCCGGCGACAGCGGGATCGTCTTCGCGGTGCGCGGATAGACGCCGCCGCCCGCCGAAATCGCGGCCGGGTCGTAGTCGGCCCAGCTCGACCGTTCGAGCGCGAACATCCGCTGGCGCTCCGCGAAGCTGACCGCCGGATCGGGGTTCGGGTCGAGGAACACGTGCCGGTGATCGAACGCGGCGACGAGCCGGATATGCGGCGACAGCAGCATTCCGTTACCGAACACGTCGCCCGACATGTCGCCGACGCCGACTACCGTGAAGTCGGTCGTCTGCGTATCGATGCCCATCTCGCGGAAGTGCCGCTTCACCGATTCCCACGCGCCGCGCGCGGTGATCGCCATCTTCTTGTGGTCGTAGCCGACCGAGCCGCCGGACGCGAACGCGTCGTCGAGCCAGAAGCCGTATTCGTGCGAGATCGCGTTCGCGTAGTCGGAGAAGGTGGCCGTGCCCTTGTCGGCGGCGACGACCAGATACGGATCGTCCGGGTCGTGGCGCACGACGTCGGGCGGCGGCACGATCGCGTTGCCGACCAGGTTGTCGGTCAGGTCGAGCAGGCCGCGCAGGAACGTCTGGTAGCACGCGATGCCTTCGCGCATCCACGCTTCGCGATCGCCCGGCGGCGGCGGGTTCTTGACGACGAAGCCACCTTTCGAGCCGACCGGCACGATCACGACGTTCTTCACCATCTGCGCCTTCATCAGCCCGAGCACCTCGGTGCGGAAATCCTCGCGGCGATCCGACCAGCGCAGCCCGCCCCGCGCGACGCGCCCGCCGCGCAGATGCACGCCTTCGACGCGCGGCGAATACACCCAGATCTCGAACATCGGCTTCGGTTCGGGCAGGCCCGGCACTTTCGCCGGATTGAACTTGAACGACAGGTAGGGTTTCGATTCGCCGTTCGCGTCGAGCAGGAAGTAGTTGGTGCGCTCGGTCGCGTTGATCACGCCGAGGAACTGGCGCAGGATGCGGTCCTCGTCGAGGTTAGGCACCTGGTCGAGCGCAGCTTCGATCGCCTTCAGCAGCCGTTCGGCCTGCACGTCGCGCGTGTCGCCGGTGCGCGGGTCGAAGCGCAGCAGGAACAGCTCGACGAACTGGCGCGCGATCGCCGGATTGCCGGTCAGCGCGCGTTCGATATACGCGTCGCTGAACGTCGAGCCGACCTGCCGCAGGTATTTCGCATACGCGCGCAGGATCGTCACTTCGCGCGCGCTCAGGTGCGCGCGCAGCACGAGGCGGTTGAAATCGTCGTTCTCGATCCGGCCGCTCCAGATTCGGTCGAACGCATCCTCGAACAGGCCTTTCACGCGCTCGATGTCGAACTCGGTATCGTCGGCGAGTTCGAGCCCGAAGTCGTGCACCCATGCGTGCGCGGCGTCCTGCGTCTGGATCCGGTACGGCCGCTCCTCGTCGACGCGCACGCCGAGATGCTCGAGCATCGGCAGGCTGCGCGACAGCGCGATCGGGTCGCCCGTGCGATAGACCTTGAAGCGGAACGCGCGCGCCCCGGCCTCGATCGGCCGGTACAGGTTCATCGCGAGTTGGCCCGAATCCTTCACGCGCTCGATCAGCTCGATGTCGCGCACTGCCGTGCGCGCCGGATAGTCGTCGCGATAGCCGGCCGGGAACGAGTCTGCATAGCGTTGCAGCAGGCGGTTGCCTTGCTCTTCGCCGAACGCGTCGAGCAGTGCGTCGGCGAGATCGTCCTGCCAGCGGCGCGCCACCTGTACGAGCCGCGTCTCGAGCTCGCGCGTGTCGACGTCGGGCATCGTGCCCGGCTCCGCATGCACGACGAAATGAATGCGCGCGATCGCCGATTCCGACAGCAGCGGCGTGAATTCGACGTTCACGCCGTTGTACGCGTCGACGAGCAGCTTCGCGATGCGCCGGCGCAGGTCGGTGTTGTACTTGTCGCGCGGCACGAACACTAGGCACGACACGAAGCGGTCGAACCGGTCGCGGCGCACGAACAGGCGCGTGCGCTGGTGTTCCTGCAGCCGCAGGATGCCGAGCGCGATGTCGTAGAGCTGGTCCTCGTCGGCCTGGAAAAGCTCGTCGCGCGGATAGGTTTCGAGCACCGTCACGAGCGTCTTGCCGAGATGCCCCTTCGGCAGGAAGCCCGCGCGCCGCACGATATTCGCGCACTTGAGGCGCACGATCGGAATTTCGGCATACGAACCGAAATACGCTGTCGACGTGTAGAGCCCGATGAAGCGACGCTCGCCGGTGATTTTGCCGTCGGCGCCGACGAGCTTCACGCCCACGTAGTCGAGATAGCCGGGCCGGTGCACGGTTGCGCGCGAATTCGCCTTGGTCAGGAAGATCGGCCAGGAGCCGGTGATGATGTCGGCGGCCGCCTTCGGCAGCGGCGTCACGTCCGACGCGCCCGACGCGCGCAGCGATTCGCGCAGGATACCGAGGCCCGTGCCCTCGATGCCGCGCAGGCCGAAGCCGGTGCCGTCCGACACCAGCGCGTAGTCGCGCTGGCCGAGGAACGTGAAGTGATCGGCGGCCATCCATTCGAGGAACGCGCGCGCCTCGATGTCTTCCGCGGTCGATTCGCGCGCCTTCATGTCCTTGATCGTCGCGCGCACGATGTCGACGATCTTCGGCCAGTCCTCGACCGATGCGCGCACGTCGCCGAGCACGCGCGCGATGTCCTCGCGCAGCGTGTCGAGCAGCGCGGCGTCGCCGCAGCGATCGACTTCGAAATGGATGAACGACGCGAGTTGAGACTGGCCGTCGCCGGACGTCGCGCCGCCTGCGTCGACGCGCTCGATGCCGCCGTTGGCGCCGCGCCAGATGCGGAACACGGGGTGCAGCGCCGAATGCTGCGCGAGCCCGAGGCGGTTGACGGCCATCGTCACCGAGTCGACAAGGAACGGCATGTCGTCGTTGACGATCTCGATCACCGTGTGGTCGGAATGCCAGCCGTGCTGTTCGAGGATCGGGTTGTATACGCGCAGCCGTTCGCTGCCCGGCACGTATTTCTGGGCGGTCTGCCAGTGCGCCATCGCGGCGCCGTACAGGTCGGCGATGCTGCGGTTCTGGAGATCGTCGGCGTCGACGAAATCGTAGTAATGACGCAGGAAAGGTTCGACGATCCGGAACGTGGCTTCGGGCAGGCGCTCGCGCGCGAATTCGACGACGTCGGAGAGCAGGTGTGCGACGACTTCCTCGTTCTTCGCTTCCATGGCGGTCTCCCGGGTGGCCATTGGCTGCTGCGTCTGTCCGGCATTATGCGCCGATTGCGTGACAAAGCGGTGTGCGGGCGCACAACGGCGGAGCCGGGAGACGGCGCGAACGCGCGCTAGTCGAGCCGCTCGGGCTTCAGATCGGGGTGCCGTGCATAGAGTGGATTCATGAAGTCGACCAGCATCGTGGTGAGCAAGGATGAGACGAATTCGCGATAGGTCGCGAACTCGTGTTCGGGGCAGGTTTCCTTGACTTGCTGAAGCGATCGATCCAGTTCCGCACCCATGGACAGGATCATCTCGTTCAACGCCGAGGCGATTCGTGTGTTCTCGATCATGCGATCTCCTTCGAGCGCTGCGACGTCGCGGCGCGGCCGTTCAGGCTTCGGCTTGGTTCGAGCTCATTTTGCCCGGCGGGTTCCGTAGGGACTGCGATACGCCTGTCAGCCCTCGTCGCTCCACAGCTTCCCGGCCGTCGCCCAGTTCTCCTTCTTCACGTCGGTCAGGATGATGTCGACCGAGCCCGGCGCGCAGCCGAGCGTCTCGCACGTGACGCGCGTGATCGCTTCGACGAATTCGCGCTTCTGGTCGACGGTGCGGCCTTCGAACAGCTGGATATTGAAAGTCGGCATGACAGGTGCTCCGGTTGGGTTTGAACGATTCGGCCGCGGTTGCGGCGTCAGTCGCGATACGACGGATCGATCCGGTCGAGCCGGCGCAGCAGCGCCGGCCATTCCAGTTCGCCTTCGATCGCGCCGCCGCCGCGCAGTTGTTCGGCGGTGCGGTCGGCGACGGCCGGGGCGGGCAGCACGAGCGGCCCGCCGCCCGCCTGCGCGCGCACCTGGATGTCGCACGCCTTGATCAGCGTATCCATCAGCACATAGGCTTCGGCAACGGTGCGGCCGACCGTCAGCGTGCCGTGATTGCGCAGCAGCATCGCGGATTTCGCGCCGAGGCTCGCGGTCAGCCGCGCGCCTTCGGCCGGCGAGAACGCGAGCGCCTCGTAGTCGTGGTACGCGAGGTCGCCATGAAAGCGCAGCGCGTGCTGCGATGCGGGCAACAGCCCGTCGCGCTGGATCGACACGGCAATGCCGGCCGTATTGTGCAGATGCATCACGCACACGGCGTCGGCGCGCGCTGCATGCACGGCCGCATGCAGCGCGAAGCCCGTCACGTTGACCGCGTGTTCGCTGTCGCCGATCCGGTTGCCGGCCAGGTCGATCTTCACGAGATTCGATGCGCGGACCTCGTCGAACGCGAGGCCGAACGGGTTGATCAGGTGATGGCTGGGCTCGCCGGGCACGGTCGCGGAAAGATGCGTGTAGATCAGGTCGTCCCAGCCGTTCAGCGCGACGAGCCGATACGCGGCGGCGAGATCGACGCGCAGCCGGCGTTCTGCGTCCGAGATCGGGCCGCCGGGTTTCACGGCATCAGGACGGTGTGCGAATGACGACATCGGGTTCTCCGAGGGTGAAGCGGCGCGCGACAGCCACCGTGACCCACGACGCGAGCACGAATGGGGCCGTGAACGTGGGGATGCCCGCGCATGTCGCGAGCCACTGGATCAGTGCGGCGAGCGCGGCGGCCGCGAATGCGGCGCGCGGGCCGCGCGGCGCCAACGCGAGCGCGGCGAGCGCGCCGTTGAAGCCGAGCAGGCCGTCGGCGAACGACGTGCCGTTCGCGCCGAGCGCGAGCAGCAGCACGGTTGACACGATGGCGCCGCCCAGCGCGAACGCGGCCGCGCGACGCGACGCGGCGGCGATGCCGGCGACGATCAGCGCGCCGGCCCACGCGCCTTGTGCGAAGGTGATCTGCGCGACGCCCGAGAGCAGCGCGTCGGCGATGGAAGAAGGTGTCAGTGTCGCGTCAGCCGTTGCGCCGCTCGCATGCGGCAGCGCAACAAACGGCAGCCACAGCGCGGTAACAGCGAGGCACGGGCTCGAATATGGACACTGGCGCCAGCGGGCGAGCGGCGCGCGCATCGCGCGTTGCACGAGCGCCGCGCCGATGGCGACCAGCGGCACCAGCGCGAGCGCGGCGAGCGGATGGCGCGCGAGCAGCACGGCGATCAGCGCGGCGAGCGCGCCATTGAAGCCGTGCAGCCCCAGTTCGACAGCGCGGCGCTCGGCGCCGGACAGCACGGCGGTCATGCTCGCGGCGGCCGAGCCGACCAGCGCCGCGCACGCGAGCCGCACGTCGGTCAACGCCAGCGCGGCGAGCAGCAGCGCGCCGGTGAACGCATTCGCCTGCAGCACGATCTGCCCGATGCCGCGCAGCAGGATGCGCAGGTCGATCGACGGCGAGGCGGAGCGGGCGGTAGGCATGATGGCGGCGGGACAGGACGAGCCGCGAGCATAGGACACAATGTCATGCACCGGAATAGGGAATCCTGGATAGTCAGGATTTGTGGGCGGCGCCCCGAATTGGGGCGGAAAGCGTTGTCCAGGATGCGTTTGTCAGGCGCATTAGCGTTTTTTTGGAGCTTCTCTATTTTGGTAGCAAATTTTGGTCGTCGTTAGATTTTCCGTCTCCATGCTAACGCGTTAGCGTTTTCGGGTAGGATCCGGAAATTGGTAGTATTTTCGCGGCCTCGGTAGGAGATTTTTCCATGCAAGTCGGCTTCAAGGCTCTGGCTGCTCGCTACGGTATTACGCCCGCACAACCTCTGCGTGTCGATTCGGTCATCGGCACCGGACGTGCGAGCCGGGAAACTGATGAGCAGGTAGAAAACCGGTATCCGCCCAGCTATCGACCCACCGACGACTTCGCCGGCCATTTTGAATTCGGACTCAAGTACGAAGAGCTTCACTTGGAGTTTTTCGCACGCCTGTTTGCAGCCGTGGGACCGGAGCCGATCGAAATGTGGTGCCGAAATGCTCCCTTTGGCCAATACGCCCGACGCGCGGGTTTCCTGTACGAGTGGCTGACAGGCAGGCGCCTGAATGTGCCTGACGTGACCAACGGCGGCTATGTCAACGCCGTTTCTCCGACTGAATACCTTACTCGCACAGAGTCGCTTCGCGTTCGCCGTTGGCGCGTGCACGACAACTTGCCGGGAACGCCCGCGTTCTGCCCGCTGGTTCGGCGAACCGCGGCGGTGCAGGCAGCGCTGCAGTTCGACTTGGGCACCGCATTGAGAGAGTTGGATCGCGTTTTCGGGGCCGACATCCTGATGCGGACAGCCAGCTGGTTGACGTTCAAGGAGTCGCGAGCGAGCTTTCTCATCGAGAAAGAGGCTGATCAGACCGACCGCATCCAGCGGTTTGCACACGTCATCGCGCAATACTGCGGCCGTATCGACGCTCCACTAAGCGACCGTAGCCTGCATACTCTGCAAGCCGGCATTCTGGGCCACGATGCGTTCGGTTTGGGGTTGCGGCGTTCGCCGGTCTTTGTCGGGCAGGCGACGATGCGCGAGAATATCGTGCATTACATTGCTCCTGCGTTCGAGGACGTGGCGGCGATGCTGGAGGGCCTCGGTGAATTCGAGGCCGCGACTCGAGGCGCAGAGCCGCTGGCACGTGCCGCTGCGTTGGCATTCGGCTTCGTATATATCCACCCTATGCGAGACGGCAACGGCCGGATTCATCGCTTTCTGATCAACGATTCTCTGGTGCGGGACAAGGCGGTGCCGGATGGCGTGATATTGCCGATCTCGGCAACCATCACGAGTTCGACGGAGTTCCGTGCCGGTTACGATCGCACGCTCGAGGTGTTTTCTCGCTGCTTCATGCGCCGCTATGCAACGTCCTATCGGTTCGGAGAACTGGTGACCTATGAGGACGGGACGCTGAGCAACTTCGTATTCGACAACTACGAAGATGCGCGCTTCGCTTGGCGTTATCCGGATCTGACGGCTCACGTTCTGTATACCGCGCGAGTTGTCGAGCACACGATTCGCACGGAGATGGCCGATGAAGCCAGGACGCTGCTGATCTTTCAGCTTGCCCAGGAGCGGCTCAAGGAGGTCGTGGAGATGCCGGGCCCGGATGCTGACCGTATCATTCGCTCCATCAAGGAAAATGGCTGGCAAATCTCCGGCAAGCTGAAGCAGCAGTATCCGCAGCTGGAGAATGAGCGCAGGGCGTCGCGAGTCGTGGAAGCTATCCGGTCCTCGTTTGAAGGCAGGGACATGAACTTCGACAACGAATGACGCTCGTTGGATTTGTCGACAGTGAAATTCCGGATGGTCGGGATGTATGCGACGATCCTTCGCATTGAGTAAACCCGGAGGCGGAAGGATGCGAGAAGTGCGTTGGGCGTCGCTCGAGGGCGACGGGGCCGAACATCTGACGTTCGACCGGAGCGGCGGCGGGATCGTCGTCGAAAGCGCGGTGGTCGGCCAGCGGTACGGCCGCGCATACGGGCTCGCGTATCGCGTCGAGTGCGATTCGCACTGGCGCGTGACGTATGCGGTGCTCAAGGTGATGGGCGGCGGCACGCTCGAACTGCGCGGCGACGGCGCAGGCCACTGGCACGACGGAGCGGGCCGCGCGCTGCCGGAGCTCGACGGCTGCGTCGACATCGACATCGCGGCGACGCCGTTCACGAATTCGCTGCCGATCGGCCGCCTCGGGCTCGCGCGCGGCGAGCGGCGGCCGATCGACGTCGCGTATATCTCGACGCCGGACCTGAAGGTCACGCCGGTCAAGCAGGC
The DNA here is from genome assembly GCF_900119325.1 of Burkholderia sp. NFPP32. Lineage (NCBI taxonomy): Bacteria > Pseudomonadati > Pseudomonadota > Betaproteobacteria > Burkholderiales > Burkholderiaceae > Burkholderia > Burkholderia sp. NFPP32. The sequence continues at coordinate 41,298 of NZ_FPJP01000021.1, forward strand.
CTACGCGTGCATCGAGCCGGGCCGGCGCTACCGCTACGAAGGCATCTTCCGGAATTTCACGGCCGAGATGGACATCGACGACGACGGGCTCGTCGTCGACTACGAGACGCTGTTCAGGCGCCTGCCGACGCCGGCGGTGCGCTGAACCGCGGCCGTCGTGACCGCCGGCCGCTCGTGCGCGGACGCGAAGCGGTCGATCCGCGACGCGATCATGTCCGGGTGGCGCAGCACGATCCAGTGCGTGCCGTCGATTTCCTCGCGCACGTGGTCGCCGAGCCAGCGGTCGAGGTCGACCGACATCTCGGGCGTCACGTAGCGGTCGCGCACGGGCACCAGGATCTGCACGGGCGCCTGCGCATACCGTTCGCGCGGCTTGCGTGCTCGTGCGAGGAAATTCGCGCGGTAAAGCTGCAGGCCGTTCAGCGCATTCTTCAGTTGCACGGGGTCGCGCTCGGCGCGCACGCGTTCGGTGAGCTGCAACCAGCGAGGCCACAGCGCCGAGCCGCCGAGCCGCCACACCAGCGACGGCACGAGCGGCAGGTGGAAGAACGCGATGTACCACGACTTCAGGCTCTGCTCGAGCCGCAGCTTCGCGCGGAACACGTGATCGAGGCACGGGCCCGAGATCGACGTGTACGACGCGATCCGGCCGCGGAACGCGGGGTCGGTCACGGCCTCCCAGCATTGGATCGAGCCCCAGTCGTGGCCGACGAGGTGGAACGGCCGGCCGCCGCAGGTCGCGTCGGCCACCGCCTTCAGGTCGTCGGCGAGCCGCGCGAGCGTGTAGTCGGCACGGCGGCGCGGTGCATCGGACGCGCCGGCGCCGCGCACGTCGTACGCGATCACGCGGTAGCGCTTCGCGAGCCGTGCGCGGATCGGCGCCCATACGGCCGCCGAATCGGGGTAGCCGTGCACGAGGATCAGCGGCGGCGCGCGGCGCGATCCGCTTACATAGACGGCGAGTTTCACATCGCCGGACTGGACGGTCAGCATCTCGTGCGCGCGCGCCATCGCGTCATGCCTGCGGAACCGGGTGCAGCGGCACGCGGCGCGGGGCGGCCTGCGTTGCGTAGCGCGCGTTGGTCGCGTCGATGTTCGCGAGCAGCGTGTCGAGCCCCTGCAGGTACTGGTGGTTGTCGTGGTCCCACGGGTGGAAGCCCGGGCGGAAGTAATCGAGCCATTCGCGCGCGATGTTCGGGAACACGCCGTGCTTCGGGCCGTACAGGTACTTCACGAGGCGCCACATGCCGCCGAACTTGCCGTGTTCGCGACGGTGCGCGCGCATCAGGCGCACGTGGAAGTCGAACACGATCGCCCAGAAGAACACGGTCGTCGTCAGCATCGTGCCCGTGCGCAGCAGGTAGCTGCCGAGGCCCGGCTTCATCACGGTGTTCCATACGTCGTACGACACCGCCTTGTGCTCGGTTTCCTCCATCGCATGCCACATCCACATCTGCTGGTAGCCTTCGACCGAGCCGTCGATCCGGTGCTCGTGGCCCGACAGCAGCTGGTTCGCGAGGATCGCCGTGTAGTGCTCGAGCGCGATCGTGATCGCGAGCTGCATCGAGTGCGGCAGCACCTTCTTGAACCAGCCGAGGATCGTCCACAGGCGCTTGTCGAGCTTGTGCGCGGGCAGACCCGACGCCTGCAGCAGGTCGTTGTATTCGATGTGCTCGCGCGTGTGCATCGCTTCCTGGCCGATGAAGCCGAGCACCTGCTTCTTCAGCTCGGGATTCTCGATCCGGTCGCGGTAGTTGCGCACCGAATCCATGAAGAAGCGTTCGCCGGCCGGAAACAGTAGCGACAGCGCATTCATGAAGTGCGTGACCGGCACGCCCTGCACGTGCCAGTCGCGCGCGCGTTCGGGCGGCAGCGCGAAACGGATGTCGCGCCGCACGGGCATCATGTTCGGGGTCGTCATGATTGTTCTCCTCCCTGATTACCTGCGTTGTTGTAGGTGGCGTGCAGCGGTGCGGGCGCCGGCGTGCCACGTGCGGCGTCGCGGCGGGCTCTCGAGGCCTCGCGGCGCGTTGCCAGCACGACGAGTGCCTGGTACGCGGACGGCAGGATGCGCGCCATCCAGTCGCCGGCCTTCGCATCGCGGCCGATCAGCACGCGGCGCTTGTTCCGGCGCACGCCGGCGAGGATCGTGCGCGCGGCGTCGTCGGCGGTCGTGATGAAGAACTTCTCGAACGTGTCCCTGCCTTGCTGCTCGCTCGCGACCATGAAGCCGACCATGTTCTTCGACACGCGGCTGGCCTGCGCGATGTTCGTGCGGATGCCGCCCGGGTGCACGCAGGTTGCCGACACGCCGCACTTCATCATGTCGAGCTCCTGGCGCAGCGATTCGGTGAAGCCGCGCACCGCGAACTTGGTCGCGTTGTAGCCGCTCATGCCCGGTTGCGCGAAGATCCCGAAGAGACTCGACGTGTTGATCACGTGGCCGTCGCCGGATGCCTTCAGGTGCGGCAGGAACGCCTTCGTGCCGTGCACGACACCCCAGAAATTGATGTTCACGATCCACTCGAGATCGCTGTAGTCCATCCCTTCGATCGTGCTCGACAGCGCGACCCCCGCGTTGTTGAAGATCAGGTTGACCTTGCCGTGTTCCTTCGCGGTGTCATCGGCCCACGCGAACATCGCGTCGCGCTCGCCGACGTCGAGCACGCGCGTCGACACGCGCACGTTCGGCGCGATCGCGCGGACGATCCGTTCGGTTTCCGCGAGGCCGACGCCGTTCTTGTCGGCGAGCGACACATGGCAGCCGGCCTGCGCGAGCTGGATCGCGAGCGAGCGGCCCATGCCCGAGCCGGCACCCGTGATCGCGGCGACCTTGTTGGCGAAATCTCTCATGTCGTTGGCTCCTTGTCTGGCTCAGGCCGCTTCGGCGGAAGTGGAGGCGGAAGCGGCGGGCGCGGCGATTGGCCGCGCGATCGTGTCGTGCGGTGCGCGATACGCGTGGTAATCGGCGATCGAGAAGCGCGCGGTTGCCTGGCGGAAGCGCCACGTGAAGCCCGGCCACAGCGTCGTGTTCTTGCCCGTGCGCGGATCGAGATACCAGCTCTTGCAGCCGCCCGTCGACCAGATCGCCTTCTTCAGCTTGCCTTGAAGGTCGCTGTTGAACTGCGCCTCGACGAGCGGGCGCACCTCGATCGCATCCGCGCGCTCGCGGCGCATCGCCTGCAGCGCGCCGAGGATGTATTCGATCTGCGACTCGATCATGAACACCATCGAGTTGTGGCCGAGGCCCGTGTTCGGGCCGACGATCATGAAGAAGTTCGGGTAGCCGGGCAGCGTCGAGCCGAGATACGCATGCGCACCGTCGCGCCATGCGTCGACGATGTCGAGGCCGCCGCGGCCGACGATCGCGCCGCGCGGATACGGATCGGCGACCTGGAAGCCGGTGCCGTAGATCAGGCAGTCGACTTCGTGTCGCTTGCCGTCGGTCGTCACGACGGCGTCGGCTTCGATATGGTCGATACCGGTCGTGATCACGTCGACGTTCTTGCGCGACAGCGCCGGGTAGTAGTCGTTCGAGATCAGCACGCGCTTGCAGCCGAGCGTATAGTTCGGCGTGACGGTCTTGCGCAGCTCCGGATCGGGAATCTGCTTGCGGATATGGCGCAGCGCGAGCTTCTGCACGTTCTTCATCAGCGACGGATGGATCGCGAAGCCGAGCACGCGCGATTCGAGCATCCAGTAGATGCCGCTGCGCACCACCTTCTGCGTGAACGGCAACGTGCGGAACAGCCATTTCTCGAACCCGGTCAGGTTGCGGTCGGGCTTCGGCATGATCCACGGCGGCGTGCGCTGGAACAGCGCGAGCGCCTTCACGCGCGGCGCGATCTGCGGCACGAACTGGATCGCGCTCGCGCCGGTGCCGATCACCGCGACGCGCTTGCCTTCGAGCGCGTAGTCGTGATCCCACTGCTGCGAATGGAACGCGCGGCCCCGGAAGTTCTCGACGCCCGGAATCGCCGGCAGCGCGGCGCGCGACAGGCCGCCCATCCCCGACACCAGCACGCGCGCGGACAGCCGCTTGCCGTTCGCGAACGTGAGGCGCCAGCGTTGCGCGGCTTCGTTGTACTCGGCGCGCTGCAGCTCGTGGTTCAGGCGCAGGTGCGGGCCGATCCCGAAGCGCTGCACGCAGTCTTCCAGATACGCGCGGATTTCCGGCTGCGGCGCGAACATGCGCGTCCAGCGCGGGTTCGGCGCGAACGAGAACGAATAGACGTGCGATTGCACGTCGCATGCACACCCGGGGTAATGATTGTCGCGCCACGTGCCGCCGACCGACGCGGCCTTCTCGAGGACGACGAAGTCGGTCACGCCTGTCTGGCGCAGGCGGATCGCCATCCCGAGACCGGCGAAGCCGGTGCCGATGATGGCGATGTCGATGGTTTCGTCCAGGCCGTCATGGCCGGGCGGACCGAAAGGCAACGTGCGAGCATTCATCCGGGTGTCTCCGATTTGGCTCATTTTTTAATGTTACATTGGTTGATGTAACGATAGTGGGTGAGCCCGGAAACCGCAAGAGGCTAGAAGCGGCGCTCTAAGGGCCGGAAAACCAGGCGGGAAAAGGCTGAGCGGGGTTTGGAACGGCCCGTTTCCCGCATTGCGGAATTCGCGGAAAGGCCCGTCGATGGGGCAAGAGCAGCGGTGGACGAGACCGCCGGCACGCGGCGGTCTGTTTGAAACGGAATCAGGGGCGGATCGATCGGGCGGCCGTCTCATGGAAAACCCCGGCCACGATCGTGACCTGCGCGAGCGCGTAGAGGCCCCAGATCAGGTAGTCGATGCCCGGAAAACCGCCGAGGAAGCGGCCGCTGCCGATCAGCGTATCGGAGCCGACGAAGATCAGGCTGCCGACGGCCACCAGTGGGCCGTGCGTGCGGGCGGCGAGCGCGAAGCTCGCCATCGCACACAGCACGAGCATGTAGACGGCGACCGGCGCCAGCAGCTCGCCGAGGTGCGGGAAGAAGGCGAGGTAGAACGCGGGCGCGGCGATCCACAGCCCGACCAGCGCGGCGATGCGCCAGCCGTGCGGCCGCGCGCGCCAGCGCAGGAAGATCGCGCAATAGCACAGGTGCGTGAGCAGGAACGCGCCGAGGCCGAGGACGAACGACAGCGGCCAGTCGGGCAGCGCGAGCAGCACGTCGCCGAGCACGGCCGTCGCGAGCGCCGCGCACAGCCACGCGCGTTCGCGCGGCGCGCCGCAGGTGCTGCCCGCCGCGAGCAGCAGGATGCCCATCGCGGCTTTCGCGGCGGCCTGGCCCGGATAGGGCGCGGCGGCGAGCGACAGTCCGTACAGCAGCGCGGCGGCGACGGCGAGCGGCCAGAGCCGGCGATAGGTGGCGGGAAGCGTGGCGATCAAGGCGGGTGTCTCCGGTTTGTTGTTGTCTGCGGTGGACGGCGCGTCGTCGTCGGCGCGGCTGCGGCCATTATCCGGAAGAAAGGGCGTGCGAAAACCGGCGAATCCTTCTAGGACGCGGTCGGGATGACACGTGCAGGTGTGTGCCCGCCGCCGCCGCGATCCGGTGCTGCCGGGTGACGATGCGCGGGCGTTGCCGCCGGATTTTTTCAACGCGTTGCCCCTGCTGAACCGGGGCAACGGCTCCAATTCGGCTTGCTATGATCGCCGCGACATTGCCGTTGTCGTTGTCCCGCCCGGCCGCGCGACTGGACGCGCAAGCCGGTGCGTGCCCGATGAATCCACGCCGTGCCCGGCCCGCGCGCCCATGCAACGCGAGGCCGAGCCGGCCCCCATGAAAACAGGTCCGACCATGACCGAACTTCTCCATGGCGACGGCGCGATCCGTCGCACGACGCCGTACGGCTCCTCGATCGAAAACACCTATGCGGGCGTGCTGTCGTTCATGCGCCGCAACTATTCGCGCACGCTCGACGGCGTCGACGTTGCGATTTCCGGCGTGCCGCTCGACCTCGCGACCACCTATCGCTCGGGCGCGCGGCTCGGGCCGGCCGCGATCCGTGCGGCGAGCGTGCAGCTCGCGGAGCTCAATCCGTATCCGTGGGGCTTCGATCCGTTCGAGGATCTCGCGGCCGTCGACTACGGCGACTGCTGGTTCGATGCGCACAACCCGCTGTCGATCAAGCCCGCGATCGTCGAGCATGCGCGCACGATCCTGCGCTCGGGCGCGAAGATGCTGACGCTCGGCGGCGACCACTACATCACGTATCCGCTGCTGGTCGCGCACGCGGAGCGCTACGGCAAGCCGCTGTCGCTGATCCATTTCGACGCGCACTGCGATACGTGGGCCGACGACGATCCGGACAGCCTCAATCACGGCACGATGTTCTACAAGGCTGTGAAGGAAGGGCTGATCGATCCCGCGACGTCGGTGCAGGTCGGCATCCGCACGTGGAACGACGATTTTCTCGGGATCGAGCGGCTCGATGCCGCGTGGGTGCACGACCACGGTTCGCGCGCGGCGGTCGAGCGGATCGTCGACATCGTCGGCGCGCGGCCCGCGTACCTGACGTTCGACATCGACTGCCTCGATCCGGCGTTCGCGCCCGGCACGGGCACGCCGGTCGCGGGCGGGTTGTCGTCCGCGCAGGCGCTGGCGATCGTGCGTGGGCTCGGGGCGGTGAATCTGGTCGGGGCGGATGTTGTCGAGGTCGCGCCCGCTTACGATCATGCGGACATTACGGCGATCGCGGCCGCGCATGTCGCTTGCGATCTGCTGTGTCTGTGGCGGCAGAAGAAGGTGGCGGGGGCGTTGAAGTAGGGCGATGGTCGCCCTTCATCACGCGGGCTTGTTGCTCAAGTACGAGGTACCCACGACGCACGATCTGTTCGCGTGCTGGCTGGCGTGAGCCGCACGCGCATCGACGGCACCGCCGGCGGATTCTCCATGACGATCTCCTTTCAGGTGAACGGGGTCGAGTATGCGCATCTTCCGGCGGCGCTATCCGACTCGTTCCTGCGCTGCGGGGGCTCACGGCCTGAAAACAGGTTCCGAGGTCGATCAGTCGTTGCATTGCATGCGATGGCAATCCGCTTCCACGCAAGCATGGGTCACCCGAGCGAAAAATAGGTGACGTCCAGGGCGGGGGGCGCGACGGGCGTCTGCGAGAGGAGCGCATGAACTTGGCCGCGATGGTGGGCGTGATGAATGAAAATGTGGGAAAGAACGAGTTGAAGAGGTTTTCGTTGCGGCGTTCCATCCATGCTCGTGTAGTCGATGTTTTTCTCCAGGTCGTTGCGTGCGACCGTGCCGACAATGCGGACAAGCCGCTCATCCTCGGTTAGCCTTGCGGTTCGCAGGCTCTCGAAATCCTGGCAGACGACATGGTCCAGGGACGGGATGTCATGCCCCTCCCCGGAGATCCGGCCGAGCCAGATGCGGTCGGTGGCAAGCAGATGATTGAGCGTATTGTGGATCGAGCCGAAGGCGCAGGCGCGCTCGAGAAAATAGTCGTCCGACGAAAGCCTGGCGCATGCGTCGTATAGGAGGCCATTCGCCCAGACGGTCCAACGTGCCAACATCTCGAAGTTGTTCCTCATCACCGTTCCTTTGTCTTTCGATAGCCGCACGGGTAATCTATTGGCCCTGATGGCCCCTGTCGATGGCGTTTTTCTTATCAGCTATAAGGCCCGATGATGCCTGTCCGCCGTGATCCGCCCCAGACCCACTTGCTTCGCGCCTTTGAGGCGGTCGCCCGGCTGAAGAGTTTCAAGCAGGCGGCTGTCGAAATCGGCGTGTCACAGAGTGCTGTCAGCCAGCGCGTAGCGGCTCTCGAAGCCCGTCTCGATACATGCCTGATCCATCGAGACCATGGCCGCTTCGAATTGACCCGCGATGGCCTTGCTTATCTGGCAACAGCGGAAGGCGTGCTGAGAACGCTGGCGCGCGCGGACAACCGGCTCGCGGATCGCCGCGACACTGTCCGCATGACGGTTGTCTCGTCCTTTGCGCACTGCTGGCTCGCTCCCCGACTCGAATCGCTCTCCCAGTCCTTTGAAGACATCTGTCTCGATCTGCACGTTTCCGACGAGATCGTAGCCATCGACGAAGGCGAATACGATCTCGCGATCCGCTTGCATCCGAGGGCTGGTATCCCGGGAGAGCGGATGACGGCAACCGACGACGTGCTCATCCCGGTCCACGCGCCCGGCAGTCGGGCGAGCCGTGCCGGGCGCCCGGACCCGTTCGACGGCATGAGGTTGCTCGAAGATGACTGTAGCCGTCTCGGCGGATCTCGCCACCAGTCGTGGGACGCATGGTATGAGTTCAACGGATGCGATATTCCGCGAGAGCGCAGGCGGATCGTGTTCAGCGATGCGGGCTTGATGATCGAGGCCGCGCGCCGCGGGGCAGGCGTCGCTCTCGCACGCCAATCGCTGGTGGCGGACCATCTGGCTGCTGGCGAGTTGGTGAAATTCGACGGAACGCCGCTCGAATGCGTGGGGCAGACATCATTGATTCAACGACGAGCGAGCAGTCGCAGCAAGGCAAGTCAGCGCGTCGCAAAATGGCTTCTTGATGCCGTGTCCGCCGATGTCGCTTAGGATCGCTTGTCGTGTTTTTGGGGCGGTGGTCTGGAGGTCGGGCGATATTTTCAAGAGCAACGATAGCCATTCCCCAACCTAACTGTCGGTGTGATCCGCCCCAACCACCTCCTTGGTGAAGGCGAGCAGGAGTTCGCTGAGCCGAACCGGCTGCTCCTGTTGGATCCAGTGACCGGCGCCGTCGATCATCTCGATGCCCGCCATTCTCGTCGTCGCCTTCGTCCTCATGAGATCGAGCGCGCCCGGCGCCGAATACGTACCCCAATCGCTCTTGCCGCCAATGAAGAGCGACGGGACATCGATCGTCTTGCCCGAAAACAGGCGCAACTCAGCGTTTAGGTCAGGATCGGAAAAGACGCGATAAGCCTGCAGGGCGCCTTGAAACCCCGTGCGGCCATACTCCTCCGTGTACACCCCAAGTTCCGGCTCGGTGAGCCATTTGCTGGCCAGGACCTCGGCGGCGGAGGGGTGGAATGGAGCGACGGTCTCGGGCATCGTCTTGCCGAGATCCATGACGTAATAGGTGGGCATTTGCGCAAGTTCTGCGGCGGTCGGCGCCTTCAACGGATGCGGCTTATTTCCCGGCCAGTCGGCGCTCTTGACGTAGAAAAATGCACGAAGAAACGCGTGTAAGCCTTGAGGGGGGTGCCACATGTCATGGTTCGCCTCCCGTGTGCTCAGGTATTGCTGGTAATACTCTCTCGGCGGGTCGAGCGCAGCCAGCGCGGCCGCCAGCTTTTGATTGCCGGTATTCGGTTGAACCGACGAAACCTCGCTTTCCGCAATGTTGAACGGAAGCGTCGGCGGACCGGGGAACGGTGCACTCATCAGCACTACCGAGGGAAAGACGTCGGGTCGGGCTAGCGCACAATAGGCCGCGACGGGCGAGCCGAGGTCGTGCCCGACGAGCATTGCCGTACGCCGATACCCCAACGCCAAAACCAATCCGAGGGCGTCACGCGTCATATTCAAAAGGCTGAAAGGCGCCAGCTGGGCGTCATAGTCGTTCATCCAACCGGTGGTGCGGCCAAAACCCCGCTGGTCGGGCGCCACGACATGGTAGCCGGCGTCAGCCAGAATCGGGATCAGGTGTCGCCAGCCGTAAGCCAAATCGGGAAAACCGTGCAGAAGCAATGCAAGCGGCCGGCCGGGGTTCTCGTAACCGGCCTCGAGAATATGGACATCGAGGCCGTTGACCCCGTGGATCATGCGCGAGCGGACACTCTTCGGAAGCGTTCCACCGCCATATGTTGATGCGGACAAGTCGACTCCTCCTATGGGGTTTGCGCGGGCGGGTCGAATCAAAGGGGCAAACAGGCTGACCGCGCCCATCGCCAGGAAGGCTCGTCGGGACGCCGTTGGCCTGAAGCGATGTGGGCGACTCATGATGGAACACCCCGTCCGCGTGCAAGCGCTGTCTTCAGCTTCAGCGAAAACGCACGCGACGAACGATTCGCCCGGCGGCCGGGCAATCGAGGACGAGCAGCCCCGACACGAAGATGCTCTGCATAGGATGAGCGAGGAAACCCGCGCGTTTCACGTTGAGTTTCAGCTATTCGTGCCGCGATCTGGGGAGGCTGTGGATCACTGAACGAACCTTCTTGACTTGCGATTGGGTCGAGGGGCATCGCCGGGCTCCGGATATGGTGATCACCATACTATGCCAATCGCCATAGAATCATCAAGCGAAACGTGCTATGTTCCCGGCATGCCACGTAAGACTGACGCCCGCGCTCGCGCGATTGCCACGGCCCAACGACTGTTTCGCATCCAGGGCTACACTGCGACGGGATTGACTCAGATCCTTGAAGAAAGCGGTGCGCCTAAAGGATCGTTCTACTTTCACTTTCCACGCGGCAAGGCACAACTCGCAGAAGAAGCAATCGATAATTACATTGCGAATCGAATTGCTGTACTACGGGACATCTCGGCGAATACGACGGGTGATGCTCTGAATTTTGTTCATCAGATTTTCAGGACATTCGCGGCTGAAATGGTTGCCTCTGATTTCCAGTATGGATGTCTGATGCAAAATCTGGCGAATGAGCTGCCCGCGCTCGACGCCGAGCTGACCAAACGGATAGCACGCGGGTTTGTTGAGTCGACCGAGATTATTGCGGAGCATTTTAGGGGGTGCGGTTTCGCTCCCACGCGCGCGTCCTCTACCGCAGCCGCATTGGTAGCCGCCCTCGAAGGCGCGCGGACGATCGCCCGCCTGGAACGCACACCCGCTGTATTCGAGGCGCTGGCAGAGGTTAGTGTTCAAAGGTGGGCTGCCTCCGAGGGGTGATCCGGTCCAATGTTCCCGGTCGGACGAAATTGGCCCCGATCATCCTACGAAGAGCGTCGATCTTTCGCGCATGTCCGTTCGCAGACGCTCAGCCCCCGGATGAATGTCTTAGCCTTGTCCATTGCCGGACCGCCACAATCAGTTTGGCTTCGGCTTAAGCGGGAATATGTCAGCTAATTCTCTCGACTGCGTTCGCTTGGGTCTGCAATCCAAGATTGGTCGCTCGTCAATGAAGTCCGGCCACAGCTGCAATTTCAGGCAAATGCCGGCTGGTTCTTGACACTCGGGCGTTCCCGCATTCTCTTGTACCAGGCGAGAAGGGCTTCACACTCGGTGGGAACGGGCAGCTTCACGATCGACGCGAAGACCAAGCCGCCGATGACGGTGATGTCGGCCATCGAGAACGCATCCCCGCCGACAAATGGCTGCTTTTTCAGGACGTCATTGAAGTACTGCATGCCCCTCAGGGCTTTGTCACGCTGACGAAATCCCCATTCGGAGTTCTGATAGAGCTCGACTTCGGGCCCGAGCCCGGGCGTGGCGTGGTGGAAATAGACACTGATGGCGTCGAGCAATTCCAGCTCGGCGCGCTTGCTCATCATGTGGATCACACCCTTTTCGCGCGGCGTGCTACCGGTAAGCGTGGGTACGCCATCGAGCGCGTCGAGGTATTCGGTAATGGCGGTGCACTCGGCAATACAGGTTCCGTCATCCAGTTCAAGCACCGGTAGCGTGCCGGAGTAGTTCTTGTTGGCGATGAACCCAGGCCTTTTGTGCTCGCCCTTGTATAGATCGACCAAGACGTACTGGACGCGCGATTGCAGGCCCTTCTCAGCCAGAGCGATACGGACTCGTGTCGGATAAGGGCCCGTGGGGAAATCGTAAATCGTCATGGTAGCCAGTTTGCTTACGTCGAATTCGCGGGTGTCGGAAACCATGGTTCGCCTATCAGGATGGGTGAAGCGTTTGAAATTAGATAGGGCCGAACCGTTTGATGCGACCCTACCTGCCACTTGGTAGGTTTACGTTAGACGCTATAATGTGCTTGGTCAACACGTATTTTTCTTAAGCGAGGCAAGCAGTGAGGAACGAAGCCAGTTCGAATTCAAGGGAAAACATCCTCGCGGCAGCCAAGCTGGCTGCGCAGTCGCATGGCTACGACGGTCTGAATTTTCGTGATCTCGCGTTAGCGGTCGGTATCAAGGCAGCCAGCATTCACCATCACTTTCCCACGAAGGCCGATCTTGGCGCGGCGGTAGCAAGGCGCTACTGGGAGGACTCGGCGGCCACTCTGGACGCACTGTGGACCGAATCCTCGGATCCGATCGACTGTCTGCGCCGCTATCCAGAGACGTTTCGCAAGGCGCTGGAGAACGGTAATCGGATATGCCTCTGCAGTTTCATGGCCGCCGAATCTGATGACTTGCCCGAAGCGGTAACGAAAGAAGTCCAAACCTTTGCAGATGTGAATATTGCGTGGTTGAGCAAAGTGCTGTCGGCCACGGCCAGCGCCGAGGATAGCGAGGGGCGTGCTCGCGCTATCTTCGCAGCCGTCGCTGGCGCGCAACTCATCGCCAGAAGTCGCGCGGATATCTCTGTCTATGACGGGCTAATTGAAAGCTATCGTGTTGCTGGTCTTTTGCCGGCATAGCAGTAGAAAAAAGTGGGGGTATCAGAATTTCCGTGTTCAAGGCGGGTTGAGAATCACACGGACGGACGAACGAAACGATCGACGTAGAGGATCGCGAATTGGTTCATGGCCGCCTTCCAGTCCTTGGCTGCGCGTCCCCAATCAGCGGTGATATTGCGCAGTGCCAGCCAGATGTGTTTCGTCGCTGCGTCATCTGTCGCGAAGTGTCCCCGCGTCTTGATGATCTTGCGCAGTTGCGAGTTGATATTCTCGATGGCGTTCGTAGTGTATATAACCTTGCGTATCTCAGGCGGAAACGCAAAGAACGGAATCACGCGGTCCCAGGCATTGCGCCAGGCTGTGCTGACGGGCGGGAATCTCTGGCCCCAGGGCCCTTCGGCAAACGCCTCAAGTTCGGCCTGAGCCGCCTCCGCGCTGGGTGCCGTATAGATCGGCTTGATCGCGGCGGCCAATCCCTTGCGATCCTTCCAGCTCGCGTAATCGAGGCTGTTGCGGATCAGATGGATGACGCAGGTTTGCAGCGTGGTCGCCGGGAACACCGCACCCAGCGCCCGCTCGATCAGCGCCTTCTTGAGCGCCATCGTCGCGGCGTTGATGGCCTCGGCCGACATCGGACCATTGCCGAACTGTTCAAGCAGCTCGGTGGGAATTGCCGGCAGCGTTGCCGGCGGTGTTTTTCGGTTTGCGTGGCATACGTTCTTCTTGGGAACATCATATGCCTCGAACACGAAATTGCTGACAGGCCCGCGCTTTCCGACTGCGGATTCAACCGGTCGATGCAGCATGACACTTGCACGGACGCGACTCATCACGCTATTTCTTCTTCGACACAATCGCCGCCAACTTTGGCCAACGCATTCAGCAACCCTGTTCGCAGCGTGATCAACGCGAGACTCTTTGCGTCGAGTTCGGCGAGTTTTGCTTGCAGGCACGCGACCTTTTGGTCAACGCCGAACGTCGGACTTTCCCATACATGGACAACGTCGCGAATTTCCGCCAGCGTGAAGCCCAACGCCTTCGCGTGGACGATCAGCCTTATCCGCTGTAACGAAAGTTCTGAATAGCGCTTGTAAGTGTTCGTCGCGTTAGGTTGTGTTGCTTTGTCCAGCAGACCCATGCGCTCGTAGTAACGGACGGTGTCGCGCGATACACCCGCCCGCTTGCATAGCTCGCCGATGCGCATGCTGCCTCCAATCAATGTCGTGGAGCGTCATTTACGCTTGACCGTTGCCTATAGTCAACGGTTTAGAGTGCAAACTCCCGTTCCACTCCATCAGCAAGCTATGAGTAAATCTTTCGATTTTGGCGGAAAAACAGCACTCGTCACCGGTGCATCGTCGGGTATCGGGCGCGCGTTTGCCTATGCGTTGGCCGAACGCGGTGCGAGACTCCTGCTGGTCGCACGCTCTCACGACAAGCTGCGCGATCTGGCCGCAGAACTGCGGCGCGACTATGCGTGCGACGCCGATTTTCTGACGGTCGACCTGAGCGCGGCCGACGCCGTCGACACGATCGATCGTCATCTGAAGGAGACCGGCACGATCGTCGATGTGCTGATCAACAACGCGGGCTTCGCAGCATACGGGCGCTTTGAAACGATTCCGTTGACGCGCCAGCGCGATGAAGTTCTGGTGAACTGCATCGCCGCGCTCGAGCTGACTCATCTTCTGCTGCCGGGGATGCAAGCGCGATCCGGTGGCGCAGTCATCAACGTCGCGTCAACCGCGGCATTCCAGCCCGATCCGTATATGGCCGTCTACGGCGCGACGAAGGCCTTTCTCCTGTCATTTTCGGAAGCTGTTTGGGCTGAGAACCGGCATCGGGGCATCCGGGTCGTCGCGCTATGTCCTGGCGCGACGCAAACGGCCTTTTTCGACGTTGTCGGCGCGAAGGAGGCTGCTGTCGGCGTGCCGATGCCGGTCGCGAACGTGGTGCGGGATGCGTTGTGGGCGCTCGATCGCAATCTGAGCTATCGGGTTGTGGGGGCGCGAAATCGACTGCTGGCGAACTTGCAGAGACTACTGAGCCGTCATATGTCGGCCCGGCTCGTTGAAAAAATCCTTCGGCCAAGAGAAGATCCGGATTTCGCGGCAACAGATCTCAAGGCTTAGGGCGGTGCCGTTTCCAGATGGTAGTCTCTCGATGTCGCTATCCGCAGATCGTCTTCGGCGGATAGCGAACGGTTGCAACTGGCCGAACACCAACAGTGCGCCCCCCCGTTCCCCGAAAATTCGAGAAGAACCAAAAAAGGCCGACAGGCAGGGTGCCCGTCGGCCTTTCTCGACTGCGCGCGCCGCGCGTTACTTCGCCGCAAGCGCGCTCGCCACGCGTTTATCGCTCCACGCATTGTCGGCGACGCTCAGCTTCTGCGGAATCAGCTTCGCCGCGTAGAACGCGTCCGCGACACCCTGCTGAACCGCAACGATCTTCTCGTCGACCGGCACCGCCCCAAATGGCACGCGCTTGATCCACGTCTCGACGAGCGCGAGCGGCAACCCGACCTTCGGCGCGATCAGCGCGGCGGTCTCGGCCGGATGCCCGTTGACCCACAGGCCCGTCTCGCGCGCCTGCTTCAGGATCGCGCCGACCACGTCGGCATGCTGCTCCGCGAAATCCCGCGTCGCCTCGTAGAAGTTGTTCGCCGGCGTGAGGCCCGTGTAGTCGGACAGCGTGCGGATCTTCAGCGAATTCTGCGCGGCCGCGTAATACGGATCCCAGACGGCCCACGCATCGACGTTGCCGCTTTCGAACGCGGCGCGTGCGTCGGCGGGCGGTAGGTACACCGGGCGAATCTCGTCGTAGCGCACGCCGGCCTTCTTCAGCGCTTCCAGAAGCAGGTAGTTCGCGCTCGAGCCTTTCTGCAGCGCGACCTTCTTGCCGCGCAGCTCGGCGAGCGAGCGGATCGGCGAATCGGCCTTCACGAACACGGCTTCGTTGTGCGGCGACGGCGGTTCCGCGCCGACGTACACGAAGCGCACGCCTGCTGCCTGCGCAAACACGGGCGGCGGCGCGCCCGTATAGCCGAAGTCGATGCTGTTCGCGTTCAGCGCTTCGAGCAGTTGCGGGCCGGCCGGGAATTCGAACCACTGCACGTTGTAGCCGAGCGGCTTGAGCCGCGCTTCGAGCGAGCCCTGCGCCTTGATGATCGACAGCAGGCCGGCCTTTTGATAGCCGATGCGCACGACCTTGTCGGCGCCGCCCTGCGCGAAGGCCGACGCGGCGGACAGCGCGACGAGCGCGACGGCGGCGGTGCGGGTGATCCAGCGGGTGAAACGAATCATCGAACGGACTCCATGCGAAACGTCTTCGGGAGAGCGGCCGGTGCCGCTCGGTTGGAAGAATCGTCGCATGGGCGGTTGCGCTCGCAAACGAAGCATTGCCGATAAGAATATGACGGCGGCGGCCCTATGCTTTGTCGTCGTCGCCTTGCGTATCGGGCGTGCCGGACTGGCGCGCCGCTTCGTCGCTGAGCTTCTTGTCGAGGATCGTCGCGACGCGGCCGCCGAGATACGCGCCCGCCGCGGTTTCGAGCGCGCGGTTCGTCTCGCCTTCGACGAACACGGCCGCGAGCGGGCGCAGGCGCCAGATCGCGTCGACCAGTTCGGGCACGTCGGTGGCCGGCGGCAGCGTGCCGGCGTCGTAGCGGTCGAGCCGCTTCACGACGAGATCGACGAGCAGCCGCGCAATCGCGTCGAAATGCGGCCGCGCGAGGCTGATCACGTCGAGCAGCTCGCGCGGCGGGATGCCTTCCTTCGTCATCGCGGCCGCCGCTTCGAGCAGTGCGGGGCTCTTCGCGACGAACGACAGGCCGTGCCGTTCGAGCAGCCCGAGCTCGGTCACGCGCGAAAGCTGCGTGGTCGCCTGCGGCCCGAACATCTGCGCGAGCGCGGCGAGCGAATAGGTTTTCGGCAGTTCATGCGACCAGCGGCCGCCGATCGCGTTTTCGAGGCCGAGGATCGAGCGCAGGTCGTGGCCTTCGTCGATCGCCTTGATCAGGTCCTGGATGTTCGACAGCGTGTAGCCGCGCGCGAGCAGGTGGTTGATCAGCTTCAGGCGCGCGACGTGCGTGTCGTCGTAGATGCCGACGCGCCCGCGCTTCTCGGGCGGTGCGAGCAAACCGCGATCCTGGTACGCGCGGACGTTGCGCACGGTCGTGTCGGACACGCGCGCCAGCTCGTCGACCGTGTACTCGTTGCGGGAATCCGCCGCGGCCTCGTCGGGGGTGGAATGAGTCTGTTTTGACATGCGGCCATTCTAGCGCGACGCGGCAGGCCCGGGCGAGGCGGGGAGCGTGCGTGCGCCGTCCCCGAGCGGGCGCTGCAGCAGCGCCGTGTCGATCCAGCGGCCGTGCTTGAAGCCGACCGCCTTCAGCGTGCCGGCCGGCTCGAAGCCGAACGCGCGATGCAGCGACGTCGAGCCGCCGGTGCCGCCGTCGGCGATCACCGCGATCATCTGCCGCCACGGGCCGGTCTCGCAGCGCGCGATCAGCGCCGCGAGCAGTGCGCGGCCGATCCCGCGCCCGCGCTGCGCATCGTCGATGTAGATCGAATCCTCGATCGTGAAGCGGTATGCGCTGCGCGTGCGGTACGGCGTCGCGTACGCGTAGCCGGCCACGCGGCCGTCGCATTCTGCAATCCAAGGATGAGGAAGCATGGTATGGACACGCCGGCAACGTAGTACGGATGCGACTTTCATGCTTTTACCCGATGTCCATAGAAAGTGGGCATTTCGCTAGCACGGTAGGCTGTTTTGTCCATAGCACCTGTGTCGGAGCAGACTCTCGGCGCTGTTGCAATAGTGGTTTTGTTCCGCTCGGCGAGGCCGCACCACGACGCAAACCGCGGTCGCACTAAGTCGGCTATGCGTGCTGTCCGACATCAGCATCGAGGTTGCGATATTTGCCTTGCGCTTTTCGTTACAATTTGATACCGTTTTGTTTCCCGGCGATAGGCGGTCTGTTGGCGCCTATCCTCCATTGCGTCACTATGTGATATCGCGATATAGCATTGCGGAATCATTGAATTCCTACATGTCATATCTGTTTGATTTGTGGTCATTGCGCACTGCGCTAGACAAGCCGGGATTGAATGGAGAAGCTGCTATGAAAAAATTTACTTTCGTACAGCGTCTAGTTCTTGCACTGATTCCTCTCGGGGTCGAACTTGTTCGACTTGCAGAGATTATCGTCAAGAACGTGACCATTAATTATAGAAAAAATGGATGCTCGATGGGATTCCAAGTTTGAGCTGAAACCTGGGAAATGGGTTTTCGTTCCAAACAACACAGCAATTGAGCTCGGTCGGGAAATTAAGGACGACCTGCAGCGACGCTGGAAAGCTCCTTCGTATTTTTATCATCTGCGCGATGGTGGTCACGTCGCTGCGTTGAAATCCCACTTGGGGCAAAGCCGTTTCATTCACGTTGACATTAGAGATTTTTTCGGAAGTATCAACCGAAGCCGTGTAACGCGCGCCTTGAAAGGGCTATACAGCTACGACGAAGCACGGGAAATTGCAAATCTCTCGACTGTCCGGCATCCGGAAGGCCGAGAAAGGCGATTTATTTTGCCTTACGGTTTCGTTCAGTCGACGCTTCTCGCTAGTGTCTGTCTCCGCAAAAGCGCCCTCGGTAATTTCCTGAAGCGTATCTCAGTGGAAGACGGTGTGGTGGTCAGCGTTTACGTTGATGATATAGTAATTTCTCTGAATGAGCCGGAGCGGGCAGAGGAAATTTTTGGCGACTTGAAAAAGTCTGCCGAGAAGAGCGGGTTCGATTTAAATGAAGATAAAGAACAGCGGCCGGCTGAAAGAATTAATGCGTTCAACATCGAGTTGTCTCAGAATTCACTGCAGATATTGCCGGAGCGTTGGCTGAGGTTTCTCGACGCGATGCGCGAGACCGATAATGAGTTGCGACAGCTGGCTATATTGGGTTACGTTGATTCCGTAAACCCGGGGCAGGCAGCGCAGCTTCAAGTGAGCGCGCTTTGAAATCGCGTCGGAAGCAATTGCCGGATACTTTCCTTCTAAATTGTTGGATAAATATAAGAAAGGGTGATGTCTGGATTTTTAGAATTTGACGTTGATTTCCTAATTCAACTCTTGAATTAGAGGCGGGGTGATGGAGGGCAAGTTTGCATCAGGCTACCTTGGATATCGTCGCTCAAATCGATTTGTTTCGAACGAGTTTTCGAACATCTCGGTATCGGTCAGGTAGAGCATCACCAGCACCTCTCCGGCGCGCCCGGGCATGGCATGTTCATAAACTTCGTATTCGTCGGCGCCCTCATTTGAAAACCACGCGTCTGCAGACTGCTTTCCTGCGCACTGCTGCACTTTGTCGCCATTGACAACGTCATAGGCGAAGCTGTCACTATCAAGCGTTTGATGTAGCCGCCATCGACGCGGGACATGCGGCGCGGCCGCTCGCCATCGAATCCCTCGGGCGTTATAGCAAGCGATGATGACCGGCAAGGAGTCGACCTCGGCCATCCGAATTACGGCTGCCGACATGCTAACTTCAAACGCTTGAGCGACTTCTTCGATGTGTTTGAACGTAGGCAATTTTGCCCCCGACCGGATGGCGGGGTCGAACAGAATCCGCGGCATCAACAGATGTGCGGCATAGCTGTCGGCTTCCTTTTCCAGTGTCGTGTCAGAGGCCAGGTTTTCGGTCAGGTCGTCGACTCGGCAGCGGAACGATTTTCCCCGGTGGAGATTCCAGTGCCCAAGCTCATGCGCGACTGAAAATCGTTCGCGGCCACGATTCCCTGACGGGCGTATGGTCGCGATTGCCTGATTCTTGACACCCACGAGGGTTGCCTCGCAGCCATCAAGCGCCTCATAGCGGACGTCCATGCCCGCGTCGCAGGCGATGGCTTCTACATCGAGTTCCGATGGTGACGAGATGCCGAATTCAGAGATGAGGACCTCGGCGCGCTGGCCGGGCGTCATTCGTCATCCCCTTGGCCAGTCCTGAGTTGCTTGAGCTGTGAGTAGAGTCGTCGCGCGTCTGCTTCTGACATTTCACTGAGCTGGCGGGCAGCAAGGGTGACGCGGCCATCATTGGCCGCTTCGTTTATATAGGCCCTGACTTCCTCCAATGATGCCGACGAGTGTGATGGAGCTATATCCTCTCGCCGCTGAACACGCGCCTTCGCAGCTGCCAACCGCTTCCGACCAGCTTCGCGATTTGCTGCTGCGATGCGGGTGGCAGCGCGCTCTTGCACCTTGTCGATATCTTGACCTTCGAGGATTTCCTCGTCCGACATCGACATCAACTCATACATGTACGACTCGAGAAAGCTCGATGAGAACTCAGGCTTGCGCGATGCGCTCATCCGTTCCTCCTTTCGTCTTCCATCGTTTCCAGTTTCCTGAGCAGCCGCTTTCGGGCGGCTTCATATTGGTTTTCGCTCATACCTAGCGCTTCGATGGCTTCTTGCCCGCGCCGTCCCATCGCCCATTCCCAAGCGACCAAGGTTGCGTCCTCGTCATCGGCGAGGAGCGCCTCGAGCCGCTTCAACTTCTGGGCGTCGTACGCCACGTCCTCTGGGGTCACTGTTTCGACGGGTTCGACGTTGCGAACCAGCACGTCGGCGTCCTCCATCGCTTCGGTAGCAGCAACTATCATTCCGGACTCGATGGGACCGTTTGTCTCGCGCTTCCGGTAGTTGCTGGCCATGCTGTCTAGGACTGACGCAATCGCCGGCACGGCGGCAAAGCCGTGATGCCAGATGCGTTCCCCGCTAAGCAGCTTCATGTATGCCTCTTGAAGCAGGTCTTCGTGAGATATGCCAGATACACCGGCAAAGGCATATTGCGCGAGCCGCTCGACCCGAACCCGGTCGGCCGTCGACATATTCTCAAGTTCCAGCTTGACCTCCGCCGGACTCAGGCGGTGGTCTGTATCGGAGGCCGTTTTCATAGCTCCCGAACTCCCCATATTGGTAAAGACTCTTCGGGCGCGTTCTACGGACGCTGCCGAAGGAAATTTATGTTGAGACGTCCGTGCGACCGTTCTGAAGAGTCTTACTAGGTATGGGCGAAGCATTCGGTGCTTCGCCGCTCCAGTGAGCGAGGACTATTCGATGATAGTAGAACGCAAGACGCGCGACATCAATCGTTACCTGTCGCATCTCCCTGAAGGTAAAAAATACTACCTCGGCGTGCGTGTGCTCCCTGAGCATGCTCGCCGTCTGGAGGCTCTGGGCTTCTCGAGCCCGCTGGTTATCGGCGAACGCCTGCTGCCGCCGGCGCGGGGTGCGGCAAGCCGTCGAAACGCTAATGGTTTCGACATCGTGCATCGTGACCTGGAGAAGGAGACGGCGTACCGCCAGATTAGCTGGACGTATACGCAGCGGCACGGCGACCGTGAGGTTGAGGTGACCGAGGTCAAGGATGTTCCGTACTACCGCTATCCGCGCACGAAGGTTCCGCCGTATTCCATCGAGGTCGTTGTCTCGGCAGACCCGGGTGGCGCGCACTGCATTGTGGCCGGACCGTTCAAACGTACGGACGCGCAGGCGGCCGCTGCGACGAACACGGCCAACATGCTCGTCGAGCAGTTCGGCTCTTTCGAGGTGCTTGACACGTCGATGAGCCCGTCGGTGGGTGTGCCGGTCCGCCGACTCAACTGGAAGCTCTTGCCGCCGGGGAAGAACCTCTGGCAGACCGCGTGGCCGTCGCTCGAGACCGTTATCGAAAAGAGCCGCGGAAAGAGCCGCGAAGTGGTCGCGGCGCGCTTCAAGGAAATCGGCAAATACAGCCCGGAATTTATCGCCGTCGGTTTGGGTGGATTCGACGACTACGTCGTATTCGGCTTCCCGCGTAGGGGTATCTGCATCCTGGAAAGCCGATTCACCAACAACGCCACCTACGCGCTCGCTCATGCGAATTGGGAAATCGTCTCGCAGATGACCAAGGCGCAAATCCTGTCTGCGTCGGCGCACGACGCGCGATTGATTCACGACCGCAACTGGTTCGACGCCTTGGCGGAAATCCTGGCTCGCCCCTCCGCAAGCGCTGCGTAGTCGAATGCATGCGTCGCTCGCGCCAGGGACATTTTGAAAGCGGTCGTATTGACCGGTGCGATGCCGTGCGCATCGCAATGCTCCTTTCAAATGAAAGAAATATTGCGATGCGGCACAAGATATTGTGTTAATTGTTTGAAATATTCTATATATTGTGTCTTTGTAAAATGTTCCCCCTCATGTCTTGAGCAGTAAAAGTTGCCGCCAATGGTTGGCGGCATTTTCACGCACTTGTTTGAAGGATGTCACCCATGGCAACGCCAGAAATCACTTTTTTCCCCGTGGGCAATGGGGACATGACACTTATCAAAGTGTCCAGCGGCCGGACGATTCTTATCGACATCAACATCCGGCAGCCCGGTGATGGCGTGCGCGACGTGCTCAAGGATTTGCGCGAGAAACTTGCCGTCGACGAGGAAGGGCGCCCGTACGTGGACGTGATGGTGCTGAGCCATCCGGACCAGGACCATTGCCGCGGCCTGCGCGAGCACTTCTATCTGGGTTCGTTGATGGACTATCCGACGAAGGGCGAGCCGTCGAAAATCGTCATTCATGAGATGTGGTCGTCGCCGCTCGTATTCCGCCGCGCCTCGAAATACCACACGCTGAGCGATGACGCCCGCGCGTGGAACACGGAAGCAAAGCGTCGCGTTGCGCTCTTTCGCGAAGAAGGGCAACTGGAAGATGGCGACCGCATCTTGATTATGGGCGAGGACACGGACGGCAAGACCGACGACATCCTCGACATCGTCGTGAAGACCGATGAGCGCGTCACGGCAGTGGCCGGGAAAGAGCAGGAAAACTTCAGTGCGTTGCTCCTGGCGCCAATGCCTGCTGACGACGAGCACGATGCCGACGAACTTTCGAAAAACGAGTCGAGCATCATCATCAATTATTCCATCGGCACGGGAGCGGTCGCAGACGCCGTGAAATTTCTGTCGGGCGGCGATGCAGAGGTGTACATCTGGGAAAAACAGTGGAAACGCCACAAGGGCGACACGACGGCGCTCGAATACGACTTGCTGTCGACGCCTCACCATTGCTCGTGGCACACGCTCTCGTGGCACAGCTGGAGCAAGAAGAAGGAGGATGCTGAAGTGTCTTCCGACGCGCGCAAAGCGCTGTCGCAGACGCGCGCGGGCGCTTACATCGTCGCTAGCAGCAACCTGATTCTCGACGACGACAATGACCCTCCTTGCATTCGCGCAAAGCGCGAGTACGAAGCTATCGCGAAGGAGGCGTCAGGCAAGTTTGTGAACACCTCGGCCCATCCCAACGAGAAGAATCCCGAGCCGATGGTGTTCGAAGTCACGTCAGGTGGCGTCAAGGCGAAATGGAAGGTTGCCGCGGCCCCTGCAGCGGCGGGTGCTGCCGCAGCATTCGGCTCGAAGCCCTTATCGCACGGCTAAGACTGAGGTCGCCATGAGCGCTCTACTGCACGGTGCAATCCAGTTGCTCGAGGCGCATCCTGCGGTCGAGTCGGTAAAGGTCGAAGAAACTTCCGGCGGTGGCGCAAACGTCTACGCGACGTTTCTCGTTGACTTGCCGTCACGCTGGGCTGCCGCGGGTGCAAGTCCGAACGGCGTCCGAGCGCGCGAGGAAGTGCTCGTCGAATTTCCGTCCGGTTTCCCGGGTAGGGCACCGCGATTCACGTTGCGCGAGAATTTTCCGGATGCGTTGCCGCATATCTATCTGCACAAGCGCGGAAGTCGGGTGCCCCCGTGCATTACGTTCGGCGACAAGCTTGATGTAATGCATTCAGACGGCTTCTTTCGCCTTGTCGACCAGATGTCGGATTGGCTTAACAAAGCTGCGGTCGATGAGCTGGCCATCAACGAGAAAGGCTGGGAGCCGAGCCGAAGGGACGTCGGCTCCCACTTTGTCGAGATGGACCCCGCAGAACATTTCGACAAGCCACCGTTTGGCGGGTGGCGCCTATTCATGTGCATGGCGTGCTGGAGCAAAGACGGCCGCTGGTCGTTAGCGCGTAACCCGCAGCAGAAGTTCCCGGTCGGCGACCAGGCCTTCATGCGTGAGTGGCTGAACACGCTTGGGGTGAACGAAAAGGCTTATCGCGGGCGAGCACCTGTGGTTTTCTGCTGGCCACAAGCCGCTCCTGGTGAGCAATCCGCTATTCATGAGCGATACAAGGCCGATACGGTCACGACATTTGCAGAGCTTGCCGAGCAGGCTTCCGAGTGGGGGTGTCGAGTTGCACTAGACGATTTCGTGAGCAACTTCAACCGCACCCTTGCAACGTCGAAATACAAGGTTGATGTGCTCTTGTATTTTGCCTTCCCGGTGCGCAGGCCCACAAACATTATCGGTACCCAGAGCCAGTTTGAGATGTTGGGCTACAAGATGCAACTCTCGCTGCCGGCCAAGCTGTCAGTGGACGATACTACGGCGGTCAGTGCCGTTGCTTTCTCATCTCCCATCTCTTCGAAACTGTTGAGGCGGACGTCGGGGCTGCAAGAACAATCCAAGGAGTTGCAACTGACATTTGTCGGCTGCGGGAGCCTCGGGTCGAAGGTTGCCATGCACGTCGCGCGCGCGGGCGGCAAGGCGGCGCTGCTTATAGACGACAAGCTTGCTGTCGCGCATAACGTGGCGCGCCATGCACTCTTGCCTGACGACGTGGCTAACTTGCACGGAAAGGCAGAGCGGCTGGCGCAGATTATGGGAAGCTTTGCTTCAAAGCGCCCGAAGTTTGTCGCATCTGACGTTCGCGGCCTGGACTTCAATGCAGCTAAGTATCGAGATTTTTTTTGCGGCGAGCAATCGGTGGTTGTGAACACGACTGGCTCGCCTGCTGTGCGCGACTTTTTCGCGAAAGCGAAATTTGACGCCCGTGTCATCGAGGGGGCTCTTGTCCATCATGGCGACGCAGCATTCATGACCGTGGAAGGAAAAGGCAGAAATCCCTCAACCGTCGACCTGCTGTATCACGCATACGAGCGACTGCGCTCGCTCGGGCTTCTGCGCGATGCGGGTGTAACAGCAGTGGCGAATATTCTCGAAATCGGTATCGGCTGCCACTCGGTCACTATCCCCACGTCTGACGCGCGAGTCTCGCTCGTCGCAGCTGGAATCGGTCAGAGACTGCATCAATACGATGAGGTCGGCTTGCTAGGGACCGGCATGGCGTCCGTCGCTTCTGTTGGTGACGACGGAATGTCAATCACGTGGACTCACGATGAGGTTGGCGCAACGCACGTGGCGGAGGTGTTCGACGGGAAGACGTGGACTGTGCGTGTGCTCGATAGGGCCCATAAAAAAATTGTCGCCGATGTTGCAGAGCATCCTACGGTCGAAACTGGCGGCATTATCGTGGGAAATGTTTCCGCGCTCACGAGAGAGATATTCATCACCGACATCCTCCCTGCGTCGCCTGACAGCACACGCTCGCCTGCGCGTTTCGTGCTCGGGGTTGAAGGAACTCTCGACACGATTCGCGGCTATGAAGCGCTCGGTGGACACACGCTCTGGTGCCTGGGGACATGGCATAGCCATTTGGCGGTGAGTGGTCCATCACAGATGGACAGGGATACCGCGAAATCGCTCGATGGACAAATACGTCACGCGGCAGTTTTGCTCATTCGCCACCCGCAAGGTTACGCTGCACTGGTCCGTGATGCCACGCCAGCTTAAAGGTCGCACGGCTTCGATACTCGACACGACGGGGAAACACATGGATGCTCTACAGCAGGTCGCACAAGTAGCATCATCTGGAAAGTCGTTGAAAGCGCGCAATATGGTCTGGCTCGTCGGTGTTGGCGTCTTCGATGTCATCATATTGCTGGTCATCGCGTTTCATCACCCAATCGACGACTTCACCGCGGATAAGGGCATGGCGCTACGAACGGGCCTGTCGGTTTTCCTGCCCGTTCCCATTATTTTTCTTTCGTACTTGCTCTCGCACTCGCAGAAGGCGATTCTCGTATTCTGGCGCCTTCGTAACCCGATGCCCGGTTCGCGAGCTTTTTCCGTGCATGCACAGAGCGATACGCGGATTGACGTCGACGCGCTGAAGAAAAATGTGGGGGCTTTCCCGAGTGACGAGCGCGACCAAAATTCGATGTGGTACAGGCTCTACAAGCAGGTGGAGAACGAAGCGTCGGTGCTCGAGAGCCACCAGAAATATCTGATGTTCCGGGACATCGCTGCGATGTCGCTGTTGCTTGTGCCGCTGGTAGCGCTTGGGCTCTTTCTGTTCGGCAACACGGTCAGGGCTATCGTATGGTCTGCGGTGGTCTTCGCAGTCCAGTATCTGATTGCGGTGCTGGCAGCACGTAACTCCGGAATTCGCTTCGTCCAGAACGTTCTTTGCATCCATTCAGCAAAGAAGGTCAGTGGTGCGCGACGAGCTGTTTCTAGGAGCAAACCAGAAAAGAAGGCGGGAGTGGCTGATGGCCGAGGTGAGTGACACACATTGCCGTGCTTCAGCCTGCAGCGGCATCGACGCGAGTGCTCTCGAGCGAACTGCGATTCTCTTGGGGTGCGCGCTTTGTGCGTACGGAAGTTAGATTCTGAACTGCGAGGGTACTGAATAATGCTTTCGATAGAACGACCAGAACTTTATCGAGAGGTCCTTGGTTATCCCGACGGAATCCATTGTGTACGTGCGCGGGAAGAGGGCACGATGCGGCTCATCTTGAAGATGTCAGTGTCCTATCTCCTGCCGGCGAAGATGAATCGAGGGTTCAAGATTTACGTCGTCCCTGTTGAACTGAACGGGCAGTCAACGATAGGGCTGATGAGCGCATTTTTTGACGACGAGGATTGTCCGCTGACGTTATGGCGTCTCCTGGCGGATGACGACCCATCCCTCGACCTTCTGCATCTGTTGAGCAGGCGCGAGATTCTGGTCCACATATTTGACGAGCAGAATCGTGAGCTGTTAGGTTATAGAGCCGAGGTCGATGTTCCTCTCATGGCGCAGATGCGCCTGGAGCACGTGAGGTTTCCGTCGCTAAGTGACTCAAGCTTCGGTCGCGCACATGAGCAGGCGAACATGTGGTTTGGCCTCAGAACAGCGGCCGACGACGCTGACGCGATTGCGGTGCGATTCGAGGAGCCTTTGTTTCCAGAAGACTTGACGATAGCCGACACACGGTCACAGATGTACCAGTTTCACGGCGGCCAGGGGTACGCATTCACTTCGCTGGAGCGGGAGGAGCCAGGAGCGTTCCAAGAGCTTGACATCATTTTGATGCTCCAGCGGGTCTTCAAGCCTGAGCAGATTTACCACGCGCCGAGGCGTCACTACGACAAGGAAGAAATTGCGGACGTCATCGTCATAACCGACGACCTGTGTCTGATTGTGCAGGCGAAGGACTCACCGAATACAGAGAAAACGCTACAGCGCACCCTGAAAAGAAAGAAGCTGATGTCGGTGCATCAGGTAAACGATGCCCTGAAGCAGGTTGTAGGCGCAGTGGGTTACGCGGATGCCACGCGGCCGTTTCGCATGATTGTTGGCGAACGCGAGGTCTGTGCAGACATCAGCAAGCACCATCTTCTGTCGTTGGTTATTGTTCGAGAGCTATTCATCGACACCTACGCCGAGTACAGCAAGTCTTTGTTCAGTGCGTTCGACGAGACGAACCTGCCATGTATCGCGCTCGACTATGCCGAGTTGCATAAATATACGACTTTCTGTCCGAATCAAGGGAGTTTCCTCGGAGCCTATTTTCAGGTCTTCGACGCCGCGCGCGAACTTGGCGAGTTTCCTCGACTGCGCTTCGGCGCTCGTGACGTTCGGGCGTTATGGGAGCAGGGGGAAGGGGATTGAAGCGCATTCGGCCATGGCGAAGTTGAGGCTGATGCGTAAAATCACGCTCCGACCGCTAACTATTGAAGTACGACATGTCAAAGAACTTTGCCAACGAAACATTCAGAAGCGCAGAACCGTCGTGGGCGAATGCTTGCGTGGGTGAAAACGGCTCGCCCGACATCGTGGATTATGCCGCAGGCTTTGCAAATGCCGCGCAGGTGCTGCTCGAGCAGGTTATACATCACCGAGGTTTGAAGCATCCGACGGACACCTTTGTGTATCCTATTTGCTTCAACATGCGTCACGCGATAGAACTGTACATCAAGGCGGCTATCGAATCTTTGCGCCCGCTTGTTCACCACGGCTATCGTCTTCCCAATATCGACACTCAGACATCACACGATATCGGGATGCTGTGGCGCTATTTAAAAGAGCACTCGGTTGCACTAGATTGGCGCTATAAAAATGTCATCGAGCTTCTGGATACAGCCATATCAGATTTCGCAGAGGTAGATTCCACTGGGCAGGTCTTTCGCTACCCGTTTGGGCGTGAGAATCAAAAGCACCTGACAGAGCTTGCGATAATCAACCTCCTGGTCCTATGGAGTAAATTCCGGGCGTTGGTTGCAGACCTAAAAACGTTGAACTACCACGGTGAATTTCTTGGTGATGAGTATCGGCACCAGACATACACCGCACACCTTTCGCGCTTTGACCTTGCCTGTATCGGCTATCAACTGCCGCCGAGAGCCGAGTGGGGCTCGAATACGTTCGAAGCCGCGAAGGTCGTACTTCGAGGACACTTCAACCTAAGTTCCAACGAGTTCTCCCGGGCGTTGAAGCTCATCGAAGGAAACATAGAATTAGCCGCCATTATTGATGCTCCTTGCGAATTCAAATATCTAACTCCCGTGCAACTCAATCTGTTCTTCGATTCGTGGTGCAAAATTGTTGGCATCGACGATGTGAAGAGGCGATATGCCCAGAGTCCAGAGGGGCGTGCTGCGCTTGTCGATGCTGAGGTCAGCAGCGCTAGTTCATGGAGTATCGAGGAAATGACTGCAGACGCGACGTTGCGAACTGAAATCTGGCCAACGCTTAGGGACAATATATCGCCGGAAGCGTTCGGGGAAATTAGAGCTTTGCACTATTTTTCAAGAAGTAGCTTGAGGTATAGCGAGGATTTCGAAAGAGAGCGGCAGATAGCCGTTCGCGACGCCTTGGCGGCCCGTGATGCAGGCGAAGCAAGGCTGCGTCAGACCGCTTTCTACCTCATGAGCAAGCCGGCGGCATTGGAGCATGTATTGAACTCGTTGTTGTTCTTCGGGCATGTCGACGTGGTGGATGAACTACTGAAACGCAGTAAGCTGACGGCCATCGCCGGTCTGCTACTTGAGCCTAGTCTTCGCAGGTTTCGTCGCCGTCGTCGCGAAGTCTCCGAAGCGATAAACTCTGAATTGAGATATCCGAAGCACGAACGCTACGCTGTGACTCAGCTCGAGCAGCAGTAGGTCGTCAACCTATAGAAATCTGAAGGAATTTGTGGAGACATATCCCTGAAAATAAATATGGCGCTCCGCGGTTGGCGAAGCACCTTTCTTTTCGGCGATGCTCAAAGGCTGCTAGTTTGCATCAGGTTGGTTCCCCGGTTCAGCCTTCTGGAACGCTTCAAGAGAAAATGCATTGTCAATGGCCACGGTTATGCCGCTCGGCTCACGATGTTCATGGTACCGCAGGGGCATGCAGTTGCACGGGCTGCGGGTGCTTACAGTGTCACGTTGGCCTTTGTGAACACCAGCGCGGCAGACGTTCGGAGCGGGTGAAGGAGGTCCTTTCTGGACGGTACATGTTTGAACGTAACGAGTTGCGCCTTCTCAGTCGAACGAAGCTTGGCTACCTGCCCGACGACGTGGCGAATGTCCGAAAGGGTTTTCGCTAGCCATTCGCGAAATTGTGTTTCGGGAGCTAATGTCGCCACTAGTCCTTGGCAGCCATCTTCCTCTTTGCGAATGACGATGCCGTCCACTTTAACTTGCTCGTATCGGCGCTCAATCTCAAGCAGATAAAATTCCCTCCATCCTTTGGCGCCGGGGTCTGTGACGCGAAATCGCAAAACGAGCACCCCGCGAGGCTCCTCAGTCTTGATATCTCGTGTCACGAATTTCCGGGCTTTGGGCTCCGCTGGCTCCGTATCGGAAAACGGCTGTAACCCCACAAGCTCTGGCGGTTCGTCGTTGACGAAGCCACGTTTGACATGCAGCCATTCCAAGCTATGGAAGGTCTCCCGGTGTTCGAGCTGCAGTCGACGCAACTCTTTCCACATTTCAAGCAGCGTGCCGTGCGCGACAACCATTCGATGAGCTTCAGCGATATCCTCGATGTTGGACGGGTCCAGCCGGACGTCGGGCGTGCCAGAGAGCGTCGGTGGAATGATGACGTCAGGCCTATTCTCGTAGGTAACCGTATGTTTGCGGCGCGGCCCGAGGATTATCTTTCGTTTGGGACCACCATTGGCCTCCGGTGGAGCAAGCCCGGCGTTATCAAAATTATCGAACGACCGCACGGCCATCTTCGATTCCGGAGATAACGTATAAACGGGGCTGCCTTCACGAGCGACGTTATCGCTGTTCTCCCACTCAGAGCGCGTTACTTCTTCCTTCCTGCTCTTGACTACCTCAATTTCGGGGCCGTCAGCCTCCGGATGACCGTTCAACTCGAAGCGCAGGGCAAGGAACGTTCCTTTGCGGACCCATATTCCCTCCGCGCTGACGTGCACCGGTCCGGAGAACCACGGCGCGACTTCGAGGTGAATCCACTTTCGTTTCGTAGCTTGCTGGGTGCATTGCTGGACGATGCTCTGGGCAGCCGCGCGTGAGTAGCCGACATGCTGGATGTGACCGAGGAACCCAATGTCACCGAGTTGCATTCTGTCTGCCAAGCGAACCATCCATGCGCCATCTGAATTCTTCTCGGGCGTTGTGTTCGTCAGAAACATGCCAAGTGCGTCTTCCCAATTCATGCTGGTGAGTGCGCGCGGAATCAATGCGGACTCGCCGTAGCCGCGCAGCAAGAACTCCATACACGGTACGATGAGCTTGCGACCATCGAGCAAGCTGAGTTCGAGGAGCTTGCTGCGCTCTTCGCGCTCGTCCTCATGAAACACCGGGTACTTCCCGTTAAGTGGGGCTGGCCGGCCGTTATCGGCTTCTGATTTTGCCGACATGATGCGCCAGCCACCTGCGGAGAAGTCTGCGGCCGTCGGCTGAAGCAGTATGAGGTTGGCTTCGCCTATACGACGCCGACGTTGCCACACGGAACCGAGTTGAAGTGCATCTAGGTGGCTGAAGGCGACGTCACGGAAGAACGGTCCTTCTGGTTCACCATCCACCCGCTGAAACGCGACTTGTACGCGGCGCGTTTTCCCGTCCAATTGAGCGTCCAAGGCACCATACCAAATCACCATTATAGGAAAATCTTCGTTCGGTATTCCCTCGCGTTCAGCGGAAGGCACCGTGTTTCGAGTCCATTCCAAAGGCATAAATCAAGTCCATGTAGTGCAAATTTGACTGCGTTTGTTTCAATTTTTGAACAATGATAGAGTTTTTTGCGCATTGCGAAATGGCTATGCGGCTAGTTGTGCCCTGAACCATAAACGACACGCGCGAAATCGTGCAGTGATTCCTGCCATATTTCCACATTGCGGATTGGACGAATTTACCGTATGTTGCGAATTCTTTCCGCAACTATCACAAAAATAGACGCTACATTAGGTAAGAGGCTGCGCCGGAACACACTGCGAGTATCCTCGCCGATGTATGTGTTGCCGACGTGGAGCGTTCCGTCGAAATCGACGAATAGCGTCGGCGCGACGTTGTTCATGACCAATTGAACGGGTAGCTCGGTCAACCAGTCCCGAATCTGCTGTTGTGCTTACGCATCAGCAATACCGCGCTGGCCGTCGAGCAGGATGAGATGTGGCTCGAGGTTGAGAACGCACGTGTTCAGTTGATACAGACCGTAAGCCGAATTTTTAATCGCTAGCCAGTTCTTGAGACGGCGCCCCGCTTCATTTCCGAGGGGCAGACCGTCGCAGCGATTTGCGGAATTTTCTTTCGGACCGCGTCCTGCCTGAAAACGCGTTCTTTAGTCCCTTCTCTGCATCATCCGACATGACCAGCTGGTCGTGCTCTGCTTGACTACGGTCCATGCGGTTGTCCCCGGTCATCACACGAAGTATTGAGGAATTCGCATGAGCGAGATGCTCCATTTCCACGTTGTACCCATATAGCCGATGAAGTCCGAGTGCTATGGCGCATGACCGCGAGTAGCCGCCCTCACAGTGAATGACAATCGCGGTGATTTCGTCGGGCAGGCATTCGACGAACGAGCGAACCATGTCAGCGTGCGCTGGGGTGAACGCATGAGTGAGGTTTTCCGTCGCCTTTCTGGACAGGTCAGGCTTCAAGAAGTCCACGTCTGCGAAGCTCAGACGCAGCAGATGGGTGAAGCCATCGACGCTGGCAGGCGGGCGCTCCGGTGCGGTGACTGAGATGACGGCAATCGAGGGCAGCCGCGGCAGTTTCTCGGCGTCACGTCGCGACAGCGCGAATACTTGGCGCATGCCATTCGCCGGCGGCCTGTATAACTTGCCCAAGACATCCCGAAGTCGCTGCGTCATCTCGCCTTGCTCGCACTCGGCCGGCGCTGCTTAACGGCTCTGTTAGCTTTGGCGCGCGTTGCGCGACACCGTTCCAACTCTTTGCAAAGCAAATCTATTTCAGCTTGCATGTTAGCAGCTCGTTGTAGAAGCCGTCCGACCTCGTACCAATACGCGTAGCCTAAATCACCTTCGGCCATCGCCAGCTCGTGAATCTTGCGGAGGGCAATCTCCAGGTCGATGTGACTGTTTGAATGCACCTTGTAGTCCTCCGTAGACCTAACATTTCGCGACTGAAAGGATAAGAACGCGCGGGCGAAGTTGATGCGATTTTGGCCCGTATAGCTTGCCGAGGATGCCTGGTACCGCCGCGTCATCTTGCTGCGCCCAGTCGGCTCATTGAGCTAGTCGCCGGCGCCCATATGGGTAATGAAGTCCGAGTGCTATGGCACATGGCCTCGAGTGACCAACGACGTCCTGAAGGCGTTGCGCCATATCACTTCCTGGGAATTTGATTCTGTGCACTGCATCGGTGGCGGGCGAGTCAACTCGCAGCGCACCGCAGCATCACCCAGCTTAACAAGAGACCACAATTTTATTTGGGAGTCCTGTCGCACCAGTGAGTTGCCGAGGAGGAGCGGCCCAGATTCCGGGAAAAGCCGCGGCCGATATCTCAAGGTCGATGTCCAGCGGGTAGTGCCGGAGGAGCAATAGCGCGGCGTCCTGGACCGCGTCGCGCGTGGCGGTACTGGTGGGGCAGCCAAGCAGTTGCAAAAGCTTGCGTGTTTCGATGACGGCTTTCGTGCGCTCATATGCGGTGGTCATGGGAGGCTGCTCATAAACGTTGCAAGTGCAATCGCGTGCTCCGGCGGGCAGTTTTCGCTGCTCTACGCGTGCGATTCTGGGGGGGCGAGGTCGGCGGCAGGTGTGATGCATCCGTTGCAATAGACGCGATACCAATAGCCCGTCCTGAGTTCGCCTGGCTTGCCGCAGCTCTCGCATACGTGCTGGGCGCCGGTTACAGCGATTTGCACTTGCGCTCGAATACGCGACTCCACATCTGGGGGGCACAGCTGTCCATTGAGGAGAACAACCTCGAGTTCGCCACCGACTTGTGTGATGTCGGTGCACAGGGGAAGCGTGGGGTAGGCGGCGCGGCCGTTCAGGAGAGCTCTATCCATCTGGGCGATTTGCTCCGGAAACTGGAGTTGCTCTCGCCACAAAGTGCGAAGCTCGACTTCAATGTCGCGCGCCAGCGCTTCAATGATTGGGTACCAGCCAACGCCGCACTGAATACCAAAATGCGAGATGTTCGCAAGGTAAGACTCCGGATGGTGCACCGCGCGGAAAAAAAGCGGGAAGCGAGAAAACAGTTCACGCTGGCTACTGTTCGCCATCCACAAGCGGGGCTTAGGGTGCAGTTCGGTGTCCACGGGTTCAACCGTCTTCACCAGCCGACGTACCGCCGGCGAGTTTTCGACTGGTCGTGCGCGACGCAGTGCTCGAGGAGCAGTCACCAAGAATTCTCCGGCATCATCGCCTTGCCGGAGGACGAACACATCCTCCGTGTTAGCGATTGTGAAAATGAAGTTTGCGGTCGACGCGTGCGTCGCGTGACCTTGACAATCAACGGTACCGCAGCATACGAACGGACTGCTGGCTCGATTGCGAGCGCAGTGTAACGGGTAAAATATGTCGTGTAAATACTGCCATTTTAGTTAATGCCACTTTTTTGGCTGTAGATTTCGGGCGCTCGATGCGTAATGCTCCAGCCCCATATGGCAGAGAACATCACTCCGCGTCAGGCGCTGCTCCGGGAGCGAATTGCGAAGAACCTGAAGCTATTCCGCGGCAAACTCGGTATGTCCCAAGAAGCGCTTGCGGACCATGCTGGCGTGCATCGCACACACATTGGTCTAATTGAGAAGGGGCTGGCCA
Source organism: Burkholderia sp. NFPP32 (assembly GCF_900119325.1). Classification (NCBI taxonomy): domain Bacteria; kingdom Pseudomonadati; phylum Pseudomonadota; class Betaproteobacteria; order Burkholderiales; family Burkholderiaceae; genus Burkholderia; species Burkholderia sp. NFPP32. The sequence goes on from NZ_FPJP01000021.1 coordinate 75,177, forward strand.
GCGCTCGGATGGATACGCTCGTGCTGTTGGCGGGAGCGTTGGGTATCGACGAACTCGATTTGCTTGTTGGCAGGGATGAGGCTCCCCTTGAGCTGAAGCGCGGACGGAAGAAGAAAAGTAACGCGCCAGCGGAGGAGTGAGGGTCAGCGTTTCGGTTCGGGACTTGAGGGTAGCCGGCGACATCGGTGTCGCGGGAACCAATACGTGCGATTTTGGGCTGCGTTAGGCGGCAGCCTGCACGAACACGCCGGCTGCCACCAGAAGCTCGACAGCCTTCTCGACGGGGATGCGCAACCTCGTTGCGACGCTTTGAACGTAGGCCGCCTCGTTCGACATCCGGAGCCTTGGTTCTTGCCACGCGCGCAGGAGCATTGTCGCCTCGCTGGGTGCAACATGGACGCCGGTCTTGCGCACTGCGGACCAGAACTGCGATGCATCGGCTCCGCCGCGCGCCCAGCAGTATCCGCGGGTGGCGGTCTCCAGGGCCCTGGCTTTGGCCTCCGTGCTAGGCACTTGTGTCTCGTCACCGAGTACGTCCCGAAGGATTTCGAATTCCTGCCGCACGCGCCGGCGCAGATAATCCGCTCGCTCGAGCACGGAAAGAAAATCCCAGACGGCGACGCGCACGGAGGTCGATTTGGACGAGGCAATGTCGTAACGCTCAATCAGCCAGTCGGCCACCGTCTCGACCGTCACTCTTTGATTTGGGTTGCGCGCGAGCTGCAGGAGGATGTGCCTGCGAAACACGTCAGCCTGCCAGATGCGCGTAGACACGTTGATAGCAGGCGCACCTCTCACGTCGTGCCCAAGGATGGCCGGCCACGCCGTGACGGGTTTGCCCAGTTTTGCCGTGAGGAACGCCAGCTTCTGGGTGGGTGTGGCGGACCGGAAACGGGCGTTGTTCTTTTCAATCTTCACGAGGCGGTCGGCTATTGCGTCGGCACGCGAGGCGTTGAGTGCGGCGTCAAGTCGACGTTCTTCCCAGTACACCTCGTCGAGCTCGGCGTACGCTGCGGCATCGCGCTGGGTCCGCAAGGCAGTCAGCCGGGCTCTTGCCTCGGCCTCTCCTGGATAGAACAGCCAGCGCTTGCCCTCCGTCGCGTCAATCACGAGTCGCCGGACTTCCGGCGCCGTTACATCGCGCGGTACAGCCGACAGGTCGATTTCTAGGGTCGGTGTTTGAAGGCGCTTCAGCGCCCCCAGTTTTGGAAGGTCCGGCTCGTGCGTGACCGTCACCTCGACGAAAATGACCTTGTCCTGGCAGATACCCCGAAAATCCGGCCGGATGCCGTCGACCCAGACTTCTGCCTCACCCGCCACGTCCCAGTGGAGCGTGTGTTCGACGCACAGCGTGATGTCTTCACGGCTCGGTTGTTTGTGCAACTGGCACACCAGTGCGGGCGCGCGCAGAGTGTCGCTTTCAACCAGAATCTGCTTGGCAAGAAGATGTAGTGCCGTCTCGAACGCCTTTGCAGGCGGTCTCGGCCTTGTGCGCGAAGTGCCAGACACGGACGTCACCCTGCTTTCGCGTCACGAGTTGTTTGCACTCAGCGCAGAGAAAAGTGCCCTCGACGGATGGCGGCACGTCGTGGATATCGACGATGCGTCCTTTCCCATCAAGTGCAAATGGAATCTTCAATTGGCAATCAAAGCGAAAGTGCCGTGGCAGACAATGTTAGCAGCATCACGGGGACAAGCCTCCGGTGACGACGCGGGCTCGGCGGGGAGGTGGAAAATCCCACGCGATGCTTCCCAAAATTTCATCCGACACACACCACCGTCGCACCGAGCCATATGCTACTGAGCAGAAAATCTTACCGTATGGGTTTCGCCACAAGCGGGAACGATACCAGGCTTCAGCCCGTGTTCTTTTCTAGCGAGCGCTGTAATCGACAACAGTTCGCAGAGCTTTCATACCTAGTTTTCGAGACCGTTGCCGTAGAGTCATGATGTCCTCGGTGGAAGCGGCACGACGTTACTCGGGGGGGCCTGCTTCTCGAAAGCAGCCAACCGGTCTCGCAACTCTAAAATCATCGCATCGGCCTCGAGTAAGAGGCTGGCCAGCTTGTCGCGTTGCTTCGACGCATCCACCAACTGCTCTTTCAATGTCCTATTGCGCTTGCGTTGTTTCAGCAAAGACTGACGTTTCGACTGCGCCTTAGGATGTGAAGTTGTCGCTACATGACGCTGGATTTCGGCAATCAGCGACGGGAAGCGACTCTTGCGTAGGGCGCTTGGGTCCGTACCGGCTTCACGAGCGACGTTGTTCTGTGTGACGGCAGTGCCCTTCGGCAGTCTCGTGGGCTTGTTGGTCTTGAGACGCTCGAACGCATCCCGGTATTGCTGTTCAGCCTTCATAGTGTCGCGGCGTTGTCTTTATGGTGGAGAAGTAGTTGAGCACGCTGCGCTTTTGTGCGCTCAGCGCCTCGTGCAGGGGGCTCTCGGTTGGCGCATGGCTGAGTCGCTCTGTCAGGAGGCGGTCGAGATGCTCTACTTGGGACGCCTTCGAGCGGTCGTATAGAACCTCGGGGCATGGCTTATCTGAATCGCCGCCTCCACAATGTGCGACGGATTCGATGCCGCCATAGGTGCAAGGCTCCCGGTTCATACACGCGCCCAAGACGATTTCCCTGCATGCCACGCCACCGCGTTTCGCGAGCTGTACCGACTGCTTCAGGTCACTCAACGAAATGACGCGGACGAGTTCCTCTTTGCGCTTTGAACCGTGCGGGCTGACGAATCGTTCGCTCGCCAGAGTCTGAAGCTCACGTCCGAGCGTTTCGTACATCGTCTGCACATAGAAAGCACGAGCAGACTCTTCGAGGCGAACTTGTGCATGGTTTTGACCGTAGTACAAGGACATTACACGCGACAGATGCTTGAGCTGAAACTGCAGGGACGAGTCAGACACCAACCCGCTGGCCTGCATATTGACCGCACCGGTTCTGCGAAGCTGGTGCCAGCCCAAGGGCCAGATAGCCCCGACTTGGAAGCTTGCGTCTAATGTCGGTGTGGCTAGTCTCGCTAGTTCTAGGTCATGCGGCGTGATTCGCAGTTGTTCGAGGTCAAACAGCAACGGGAAGCGTTCTATGAGCTTGGCGTACGGTAGGGGGTGTAGCCGGTTTCTTTCGTCATGTTGAAGGATTCCGCTCGCCCACGGTTCGGTGGGATGCTGAATGAGCCGGTGTCCAGTGGTCGGCTTGCATTGGCGACGCAGCGCCGTGACTGCCGTCAACGCTTCTACAGCAATACACGACGACTCTGACGTGACCCAACGAGCGGTGTCATCTTTGAACGTTTTCGAAGTCCCGCCTTCGATGAGATAGATGCGGCCGAAACGAGGGTCTTCATCGAACTTCAGGCAGTCATCCTGGAGCGTCATTGCCTCATCGCTTCGCATGAGTGTGAAGTTCAGTAGATAACCGATGCCGGCCCAACTGACGAGTGTGAAATAGCGCGACAAGAGGTCGACGGTGAGGGGGGCCAAGGCCCTAGCCGACGAGATACCAACCCATTTGTTGAGCAAGGTCGCAACACCGAATCGGTCGGCGGCGGCTTCAAATGTGCCCGGATGGAATCTTCCGTTTCGGCATTGACCTTTGTATTTAGCGATGAACGGTAAATAGGTAGGGTTTTTGCGAATGCGTGTGGCTTCCTCGAGCGAACCGTAGTTGTGGACGTAAGCGTTGAGGCAATACTCGAACAAACTCTCGACCGACGTTTTGTTTTCCAGAAAGTCGTCAAGACATTCGCGAAGGCGACTTAGCTGGTACTTCCAGATGCGCGGCGGGATGTACGGCGTTTGCTGTGTATTATGACTAGGCAGGGCCGCAGCGAGCCTTGCTAGCGCCTGTTGTCCCAGTAGTTCGAATCCAATGTCGCTCGAGAACGCATGGAGTTCGTGCAATAAGGAAAGTACCATTTCGCTTCCTGATGGCATGAAGACCGTATGCAATCTTTCTGCAACTAGAGGGTAGCGGTTTAAATCGGTGGCTGCGATACCTTGTTTTGAGCAAAAGGCGAACATCGGCCGCAAAGTGTTGAACCTAAGCTGGAGGGTTTTCGCTGAACGCATCCCATGCACACCATAGAGCCACCAACTTGTAACAGTCCGTAGAATGTCGGCGTTGACCCTGTCGATAGAAGATGCCTTTCCGCTATCTTGTCCATCGCCAAAATTCAGAACGCAGCGCTTCTCAGCCCAAGCATCGAGTACCCATACGGGGTCTCCCCATCGCGAAACAACGCACCCGTTGGCGTCGATTGTCACCGGCCAGTCTCTAGACGGCGGCCAACTGGTAGGGCTGAAGTTTGCACTGGTTGGTGAAATAAGTGGTGACTGAATGGCTAGCCCTGGGAATGCGAGAACTTTCATACTGATGCCTCAAACAATCGGATGAATCCGTCCCAGAGCGGATGATAGTCACCCTCATCGACGCGGGCGAGTGATTCGCGAACCCAGAGCCGGCGGACTTCGCTTGATTCCTCGAAAAAATGGAGTTTTTGCGTTAAGCGATTGATAGAAAGCTCCGCCGGATGAGTGAACGGCTCCGCCACCTCCCTTTGTGATGGACGATACGACGCTAATTCAATTGATTTCAAGTGGCGATAGCTTGCTAGGGACCACACATGGTCGCAGCTATCGATATCCCGATGATTACTGCAGAAGAGGCATCCAGAAGCAGTTACGCAGTCGGGTTGGGGGGAGCCGGAAGGGGTTTCTGTGAGTGCGTCCGGGGTAGGGGATACGCAGATGCCAGGTGCAGGAGGGGAAAACGATGGGTCGGTTTTCTGATGAAAACGACTGATTTCCACCATCGCAAGTTGAGGATGGGGCTCGGCATATACACGTAATAGAGTGCGCAGGTCATGCTGTGCAAGGTCGGCAACCAACCTCGGGTCGTTCATTTCGCGCAAGAACCAGTTGATGCGCGCCTTGCGGAGAGCCTTAGGGCCAACGTACTTCAACCCTAGGCTGTTAAATAACCGGCGCAACCGGTGGAATTCAGGAGCCTCGTCCGCGGTGGAGCCGTCTCGTACGAAAGGGAACAGTCGCTTTTCACCGGTCTCCGAGAACCAATCGAGTCTCCATTGAAGGAACCGCTCGAAGTGCGAGCGGTACTCGCTGAAAATCTCGAACAGCACGGGCCCACTCCGTCGGGCCTTGTAGGCCCGAACTTCGTAGCCGTCGAGATGGCTTGTGTACCGAAAATCATCCAACTCCAACTGGAATGCCTGTGCCAGATTCATTCCGGTTTGCGCGATGAACGTGAGCAGTTCGGCTTCAAGTCGAAGGTTGAGAATAGGCGAACGCCGACGTAGCGATACATCATTCAAATCTGCATTCCGCTTATGTATTTCGGATTTCCGCTTGGGACTTTGACGCTTTCTTGCACCGGGTGGTTCTAGGTTTGCCCAGAGTTTTACCAAGTGCCCCTGGACTGTAATGGCAACTGGGAGTGTGCTGCGCACAGCTGGTGATGATAGCTGCGCGCAGAGCGAAGTTAGTGCCGTACCGAATGTTGTTATTTCGGTAAGAAGCAGTTTGTCACCTGCGCTTTTGTGGAATCGACCGCTGTCCTTCGGCTTGCTAATTCGTGTGTGTCTTAAAAGAGGGTGTTTTCGGTCCAAGACTCGGTCAAGGAGGGTACCAACAACCGACGCCGTCGAATGTACCGTGGCCTCACAAATTTCGCGGCTTCGATTGCGATTTATTAGATACTCACTCCATTTGATGTACGTGTTTTCGATGTCCTGGAGTCGAAGCGGTATATTCTGCCCATCAGCCCACTTGAACAAGTTGCGCAGTTGCGTGATTCTGGTTAAGGCTGTCGTCCGACTTTTACCTTTAACCAAGTCGGCAACTATTTCATCGTGCAAGCGTTTGACCAGAGTAATCCGCTCGCGGAGCGGCGCGTTCACGGGGTAACTATTTACCACATCGACCCTGTGCGGCGTAATCGGCATTTCGTCTGCGCGAAAGAGCAGTACCCTCAAATCCCATGGTTCTTGTTTCGCACCGAACTTGACCATTGGAAAGGAGAGGTCAGGGATTTCATCGATGTTCATGAGAAAGTCCCGAAAAGACACGCATGAATTCGTTGGACGCTGCCTGCTTTGCGGGCGCGGTCGACGCAAACTTGATATACCTGAACGACGTTGCCTCATCACGGTGAAGCAAGGCGTTTTTCACCAGTGCAATTGCGTTCAATGGGTCGCCTGACCGTAGGGCAATCGTGGCAATTTCCGTGGCGAAGGTGCACCGCGACTGATGAAAATGAAACGCCGTGAGTACGTGTACGCCCGCTGCAGCGCCCGCTTGCCTGAGGCTCGCCATCTCGGTGTTGATGGCCGTGGACTGTTCGCTATCGCGCCGACAGTACGGATTGCCTTGGCGCGTTAGGAAAAGCAGGTCTTTGTCCTCGCGGCGAGCGGCTGCTTGACGTTTGGAGCGACGCACGGACGTAGCATAGTCCAGCAGGTCCTCCAGAAGCGCCTCCGGTATCCAGACTTGACCGGTCACGCCGAACTTGGTGTGGACAGGTGGGCTGGCGCCAGGCCCAATGCTTATCCTGTATAGACCTGACGCAGAAGGGTCGCGCACAGCATTTTGTAGGGTTCGAATCTTCAGGTCGCTGATGCTGCCGATGCGCATGCCGGTGAAGAATCCGACGGCGAGCATCCTATATAGCTCAGGCGTCGTGTTTGCTTTGGCAAAGGACAGGAGCACATCCCTATCGTTTGCCGAGACTGGAAGCAATCCATCCTCGAGTCGTTCACCTGGGCTTTTCCTATTGGGAATCGCCAAGTCGGTCGATACTCGTACCACGGTTCGCTCGAAGCCAACGGAATCGAAGAACCGAAGATAGGCAACCTGGTCGCGCCACAGTGGCGCGTGAGTAACAAGCAACCCACGTGAAACAAGCCATCGATAGAACAGCACGACGTTTCGCATGAATTCCGAGGCAGTGGATGGGGACAAACGCCCGGCATTTCGCTCATCGATTAGCCAGCCGCGGTATCTCACTAAGCACCGGTCGGCCTTGCGCACAGGGAATACAAACCAGAGTAAGTCGTGTGTCTCCAAGAAGTTCGCGTAGTTTAGAAGGTTACTGAGGTTGCTGTTAACAGTTCGCAGAGATGTGTCCCTACTGCTAGCGCGTTCGACTGCCCAGAGGTTTGCCTCGCGCCATGGTAACGAGTCACTCCAAAAAATCTGCGGCAGGTTTTCGATAACCTTTCGACTGCTCGGTTCATACCTAATGGTACCGTCGCTGGCTGAGACCACATGTGGCGTGTATGTGATTCGCTCTAACGTGGCCATATAGGTTCAGCGCTCGAAATGGAGACCGTAGGATGTGTCCATAGCATAGTTCTTCATGCTTGGATGTCAATGTGCGCTTGCTAATCCTTAGCGACGAGATACGGCAGCCCGTGGCCCAGCACCGCGTCGCGGCGCGCGCGCAACTCGGCGGCATCGGGCGGCGTTTCCTCGAACGACGCGACGCCGTGGCGGACGTGGTGCGCATAGATCGCGTGGATGGCGGCGAGATCGGCTTCGGTCGAATCGCGGACGATGCAGGCGGCTGGCGTATCAGGCATGGCGATGGGGCGGCAGGGCGGGGATGCGGGCAAACCGTTACTATGCGGGCGATCGCCTGGCGCGTAAAGCGGTGGCCGTATTCCGGGCGCCGCGGCATTCAGTTCGGCGGCCGCTTCTTCTGCGTGTCGCGCGGCAACTCGTCGAAGCGGGCGAAATAGTACGCGGAAAAGCGGCCGAGGTGCCCGAAACCGAACGTCAGCGCCGTATCGGTGATGCTGGCCACCGGGTCGGTCAGCAACTGCACGCGCGCGGCGTCCAGCCGGATGTTGCGCAGCAGTTCCATCGGGGTCGCGCCGTGGTAGCGCCGGCACAGCACGTTCAGTGTCCGCAGGCTGACGCCGGCCGCCCTGGCGAGATCTTCGAGCGAGATCGGCGCGCAGAGCCGCGCGTGAATGAATTCGTGCAGCGCATCCATCTGCCGGATGCCGCCACGCGACACGGCTTGCGCCGGCGCGCCGCCGCGCGCTGGCGGCGCCGCGCCGGCACGCACGGCGGCGGGCGACGGCGGGCAATGCACGAGCAGGAACAGCGCGAGGCTTCGTTCGAAATGGTCGCGCCATTCGGCCCGGATGCCACCGTCGTCGGCGACGGCGAGCACGTTGAGCAGCGACTGCGCGATCAGATCCCATTGCGACGCAAGCGCCGTCGGCAACAGGAATCCCGGCGCGAGGCCGGGCGCCGCGTCGTCGGGCCGGCGGCCGCAGACCGCGCGCATCAGCGAATCGGGCACCTTGACGATCAGTTGCCGGGTGCCGGACCGCCAGCGGAGGCGGACGTGCGACGTCGGCGCCAGCACGGCGGTGCGCCCTTCGGACACGCCCATCACGTGCCCGTCGCACTCGATCTCGGCGCCGCCCGCAAGCGACGTGTGGACGAGCGAAAAGCCGTCGAACGGCCGCGGGGCGACCTCGACTTCGGCGCCGTACTGCAGCGCGTAGACGCTCAGATGATTCAGTTGCCCCTTGAAAAGCGCCGCGTCGGGCACGCCCTGCTTCCAGCGCAGCGCATGCTCGGCCAGCTCCAGCGAGACCTGCTCGTGCGCATCCGCGCGCAATCCGGATCGGAACACGCAATTCCGGTACAGCGCGGACAGCACTTCCGCATTCGGGGTGAGGGGCATGGGGGGCGTCTCCTGCGTGGCGTTTTTCGTGCAGCGCATCCAGCGGGCCGCGGATGCGCGTCGTGCCACATCGGTTTCTCTTGTGAGCGAGATATCCTGAAAGGATGATATTGATCTTCGTCAGACTTGTCGAAAGTATCGCAAGAATCGGATAGTCCCGCTCCCGCCAGGGAAAAATCCGGATAGCGCGCGGCCCGCGGCACGCGGCACCAGAAAAAAAGCGGACTGAGTTCGCGAGTCACGTGCAAATTCCGGATAGTGAGAATCATTGTGGCTTCCTACACTGCGCCGGCATCCGGACGGAAAGCGGCGCATTTCACGATGAAATTTCGTACAGCTACTAAATCGATGGGCTGAGCGATCGTATTACTTCGAACGCGTGTGATGCGACGGCTACCGCCGGGCCGAATCCCCTCTGGAAAAAGGAACGAAGCTCCATGCGTCAAATCAACCTGCAGGCGCTCTCCGACGATGCGCGGCTGGGTCCGCTGCACGGCGTCGTGCTGTGCTGGTGTGCGCTGATCATCGTGTTCGACGGCTACGACCTCGCGGTGGCCGGCATCGCGCTGCCGGCGATCATGAAGGAGATGGGCGTCAATCCGGCGCAGGCCGGCTTCATGGTCAGCTCGGCGCTGTTCGGCATGATGTTCGGCAACATCGTGTTCGGGACCGTCGCCGAGCGGATCGGGCGCCGCTGGGCCATCGCGGCCTGCCTGACGCTGTTCAGCGTCTTTACCGCGGCGGCCGGGTTGGCGCCGACGCCCGCGCTGTTCGGCGCCGCCCGCTTCCTGGCGGGCATCGGCATCGGCGGCGTGATGCCGAACGTGATCGCCCACATGACCGAGTACGCGCCGAGACGCTTGCGCAGCACGTTGGTGACGCTGATGTTCAGCGGCTATTCGGTCGGCGGCATGCTCGCGGCCGTGATGGGCAAGGGGATGATCGAGGCATACGGATGGCAGTCCGTGTTCGTCGCCGCGGGTGCGCCGGTGCTGCTCGTTCCGCTGCTCGTGAAATGGATGCCGGAATCGCTGCCGTTCCTGATCCGGCGCGGCAGGACGGACGAGCTCGCGCGCATCGCGCGCCGGCTCGATCCCGCATACCGGCGTCAACCGGGCGACTGCTATGTCGTCCCGCGCGAAGGCAACGCCGGCAGCGCGCCGGTTCGCCAGCTGTTCGACGACGGTCGCGGATTCAGCACGGTCATGTTCTGGATCGCGTGCTTCATGTGCCTGTTCATGGTGTATGCGCTCAGCTCGTGGCTGACGAGGCTGATGGCGAGCGCCGGCTACAGCCTCGGCTCCGCGCTGACGTTCGTGCTGGTGCTGAACGCCGGCGCGATGGTCGGCGCGATCGGCGGCGGCTGGCTGGCCGATCGCTTTCCGATCAAGACGGTGCTCGTGTCGATGTATCTGCTTGCCGCGGTGTCGATCACGCTGCTCGGCTACAAGATGCCGACCGCGCTGCTGTTCGTGCTGGTCGGCCTCGCGGGCGCGTCGACGATCGGCACGCAGATCGTCAATTGCGCGTATGCGGGGCAGTTCTATCCGATGGCGATCCGCTCGACCGGCATCGGCTGGACGCTGGGCGTGGGTCGCAGCGGCGCGATCCTGGCGCCGATCGTCATCGGTTTGCTGGTGGGCATCGATCTGCCGCTGGAACAGAACTTCATGGCGATCGGGCTGCCCGCGCTGGCGGCGGCCGTCGCGGTCGGCCTGATCGATCATCGGCGCTCGGCGTCGCATCGCGATCATCCGGCCAGTACCGGCGAGCGTCAGGCGTCGCCTGTCCGGCAGTCCTGAGCGGCGCATCGGCGGGGCGCAACCGGGGCGGGGATCACGGCCGGCCCGCAACGGCGGTTCCGAAGGGGCGGCGGTGTCAGAGCCGCCCGTCCGCCGCGCGCACCGCATCTGCGATCGCGTCCGCGACGCGCTGCACGCGCGGCGAGCGGCGCACGTCCGGATGGACGACGAGCCAGATCTCGCGCTCGATGTCGCAGCGCGGCGCGGAAGTCAGCTCGACGAGCAGCGCGGGTGCGGACGAGTGTGCCGCACCGGCTGCGGCGAGCGAATCGTCGACGAGAAACCGCGGCAACAGCGCGACCCCCGCGCCGGCGACGCACGCGCGGTGCAGCGCCGCGAGGTCGTTCGCGACGAACGCGAAACGGCGCCCGGCCGCGAAGCGTTCGAGCCATTGCTGCTGCGGCGTCTGCGCGAGCGCGTCGTCGTAGCCGACGAACGGCCAGGTGTCGGGCGGCGCGGCCGCCCATTCCGGCGACGCGCACAGCGCGAAGCGCATCGTGCCGAGCCGGCGCGCGGCGAGCCCCGGCTCGCTCGGCCGCGACAGCCGCACCGCGAGATCGGCTTCGCGCGCATACAGGTTCGCCGCATGCATCTCGCCCATCAGGTCGATCCGCAGCGCCGGCCATGCGCGCTGCGCGCGGGCAAGCCGCGGCGCGAGGAAATGGCTGGCGAACACCGGCGACGCCGACACGCGCACCACGCCGTCGAGCGCCGCCGCACCCTGCGCGGCACGCGCGAACGCATGCGCATCGGTTTCGAGGCGCGCGGCGTGCTCGGCGAGGTGCAGCCCTTCGTCGGTCGGCGGCCAGCCGCGCGGCAGGCGGTCGAACAGCCGGATGCCGAGCGCGGACTCCAGCGCGTCGATGCGCCGTGCGACCGTCGAATGCTGGACCTGCAGCGCGCGTGCGGCGGCCGACAGGCTGCCGCCGCGCATCACCGCGAGGAAGGTGCGGATGTCGTCCCAGCTCATCGGCAGTGCGGACGCGGGAACGGAATCAGGATCGGTCGAATTTTGCACAGTAGATGGGCGATAAACGGGAATTCCGATCGATTATGCACGATGGGATGATCGTGTCACTTCATTCGATTGCGAGGAACGTCATGATCCAAACTGCCACCGCCATCCGGATCGGGATCGACCGCTACGGCGACGCAGGTGTGCTGCGCCGCGTCGATGCGCCCGTCGCGCCGCCCGGCGCCGGCGAGGTGCGGATTCGCCAGACCGCCGTCGGCGTGAATTTCGTCGACATCTATTTCAGGACGGGGGCGCACGCATTGCCCGCGCTGCCGGACGCGCTCGGCGTCGAGGCGGCCGGCGTGATCGACGCGGTCGGGCCCGGCGTGACGGATCTCGCGCCGGGCCAGCGGGTCGCGTATGCGGGCATGCCGACCGGCAGTTATGCGAGCCTGCGCACGATACCGGCCGGGCGCGTGCTGCCGATACCCGACGGCCTGAGCGACGACGCGGTCGCCGCCGGGCTGCTGAAAGGGATCACCGTCTACATGCTGCTGCATCGCGTCCGGCAGGTCGGCGCCGGCGACACGGTGCTCGTGCATGCGGCGGCCGGCGGCGTCGGGCTGCTGGCGACGCAGTGGGCGCGCGCGCTCGGCGCGCGGGTGATCGGCACGGTCGGGTCGGCCGCGAAAGCCGCGCTCGTGCGTACGCATGGCGCCGACGAGGTCGTCGATTATCGCGAGGAAGATTTCGTCGCGGCTGCACGCGCGTTCGGCGGCGGCGCGGGTGTCGATTACGCGATCGACGGGATCGGCGGCGACGTGCTGACGCGCACGCTCGGCGCGATCCGTCCGTTCGGGATGGTCGCGAGCATCGGGCAGGTTGCCGCGATCGGCACGCGGCAGACGGTCGATCTCGACGAACTGGGGCCGGCCCGCTCGATCGCGCTCGCGCGGCCGAGCGTGCTCGGTTTCATCGCGCGCGACGTCGCGGGGTATCGCGAAGCCGCGCGCGCGACGCTCGAACGGCTGGCGGGCGGAATGCACGTCGAGATCGGCGCGCGGCTGCCGCTCGAACAGGCGGCCGATGCGCACCGGCTGCTGGAGTCGCGCGCGACGACGGGCGCGGTCGTGCTGGTGCCGTAAAGATGGGCCACTGCGGATGGGGCGCGATGCGGGTCGAAGGCCTGAAGGCCGCGGCGTGGCGCGCTTCCGGTGCCGGCCGCGGTGCGGCTCGCATGCCGATCAGTTGTGCGTGCGCAGCGGCGCATCCTCGACGAACCACGCGAGTACGAACGCGATCGCGACCACGGTGGCCGCCGCGAGATATACGACGTGCAGCGAGCCCGCGAACGCATGCAGGTACGCGTCGCGCACCGCGTCCGGCAACTGGTGCACGGCACCGGGGCCGAGCGCGGGCGGCAGCTCCGTGCCGGCCGGCAGCGCCCGCAGCATCCGCGCCTGCAGCCCGTGCGAAAACAGCGCGCCGAACGCCGCGACGCCCATGTGCCGGAACTCGACCGTGTTCTGCACCGCGAGCGTGAGCACGGGCATCACCATCCCGAGGCCGATCCCGAGCAGCGCCATGTACGCGTACATCGTATGCAGCGGCGTATCGAGCGACAGCGTCGACAGCAGCGCCAGCGCGATCCCACCGATCAGCGTGCCGGCGATCGGAAAGATCCGGTACGAGCCGAGCCGCGAGATCAGCCGGCCGCTGATCACCGACATCGCGAGCATCCCACCCATCATCGGCAGCAACTGCATCCCGGCCTGCGACGGCGTCGAGCCCTTCACGACCTGCAGGTAGAGCGGAATGAACGTGACCGAGCCGAACAGCGCGGTGCCGACCACGAAGCCGATCAGGCTGACCAGCACGAACGTGCGATGACGGAACAGTTCGAGCGGGACGATCGGCTCGGCCGCGAGCCGTTCTTCGTAGATGAACCCGCCGATCGCGACGAGGCCGAGCACGAGCGTCATCCACAGTTGCGGCGACGTCCACGGCAGCAGCGAGCCGCCTTCACTGGTGAACAGGATCACGCAGGTGAGGGCCGTCGCCAGGAACGTGGCGCCCATGTAGTCGATCCGGTGCTTCACGTGTGCGCTGTGCGGCCGGAACGCGATGCCGATCACCGCGAGCGCGAGAAAACCGAGCGGCAGGTTGATCGTGAAGATCCAGCGCCACGACAGATGCTCGACCAGGAAGCCGCCGAGCAGCGGGCCGACGATCGTCGCGAGGCCGTACACGCCGCCGAACATCCCCTGGTAGCGCGCCCGGCGATCGGGCGGGACCAGATCGCCGATCGCGGCCATCGTGACGACCATCAGGCCACCGCCGCCGAGCCCCTGCAGCGCGCGTAGCACGATCAGCTGCGTCATGTCCTGCGCAACGCCGCACAGCGCCGAGCCCGCGAGGAACAGCACGATCGCGGCCTGCAGCACGATCTTGCGGCCGTACAGGTCGCCGAGCTTGCCGTACAGCGGCAGCACGACGGTGGACGACAGCAGGTACGCGGTGACGACCCACGACAACTGGTCGAGCCCGCCGAGTTCGCCGACGATCGTCGGCAGCGCGGTCGACACGATCGTCTGGTCGAGCGCGGACAGCAGCATGACGAGCAGCAGCGCGGCGACGATCAGCCCGGTCGGCGCGTCGCGGCGGGCCGTCTCGGCGGCCGGCGGAGTAAGGAAGGTGTCGGTTGTCATCGAGATATCTGCCATGGCAGGGAATTGGTCGAAATATAACGACCAGTGATTGACTAGTCAATTTCTGCCCAGCCTCGATATGTTGCAACCGTAACGGGAGATTGCCGGTGCGAAAAATTGATCGGGATCAGACAGAAAGCGGGGCCGGACTCAAGTTTTCTGCAGGCAAACCGTAATCCAGAGTGCCGCGGACCGATTGCCGCGGCACTTTTCATCGCTCACGTGCCGCCATGAACCTGAACGCCCTGTTTTCCCGTTTCTCGATCCGTACGCGGATCTTCTCCACGCTCGGTCTCGTTGCCGCGCTGCTCGTCGTGTCCGGGCTGATCGGCCTCGCCGGGATGCAGAGCTCGAACCACGCGCTCGACGAGGCCTATACGCAGCAACTGGCTGCGAAGACCGCGCTGTCCGCGGCGAGCCTGAACCTGACGATCGTGCGCACGACGCTCGACCGCGCGCTGCTGCATCCGGAAGCGGCGGAAGTGCCCGATCTCGTCAAGAAGGCCGAGGGCTATCTCGCGAAGGCCGACACCGCATGGCGCGGCTACGCGGCGATGCCGCACGACGGCGACGAAGGCCCGCTTGCGAGCCGTCTCGACGCCGCGCGCCAGGCGCTGATCGGGCAGGCGCTGAAGCCGCTGATCGACGCGATCCGCGACGGCCGGCGCGACGAGGCCGACCGCTTGCTGATGCAGGTCGCGCCGCCGCTATCGGTCGCGCTGACGCAGGCGACCGATGCGCTCGATACGTACCAGGCGGCGCGCGGCAAGGATGTCTACGACACCGCGCAGACCTATTACGGCTGGATGCGCGCCGGCGCGATCGCGGGCATCGCGTTCGGCCTGGCCGCGTGCCTCGGCTGCGCGATCGGCCTGCATTACGCGATCACGCAGCCGGTGAACCGGCTGCTGTCGCATTTCCGCCGCCTGTCGGACGGCGACCTGACGTCGGAAGTGCGCTGGTCGTCGCGCGACGAGATGGCCGAACTGGTCAATGGCGTGACCGGCATGCAGCGCAGCCTTGCGGACACGGTGCGCCAGGTCAGCCAGGGTTCGGAAGCGATCTCGACGGCGACGCACCAGATCGCGGCCGGCAACACCGATCTTTCGCAGCGCACCGAGGAACAGGCGTCCGCGCTGCAGGAGACGGCCGCGAGCATGGAGCAACTGACCGCGACCGTGAAGCAGAACGCCGACCATGCGCTCGAGGCGCAGGCGTGCGCGGACAGCGCGAGCGAAATTGCGACGCGCGGCGCGACGGTGGTCGGCGAGGTGATCGGCACGATGAACGAGATCGACCAGAGCTCGCAGAAGGTCGCAGACATCATCGGCACGATCGAGGGGATCGCGTTCCAGACCAACATCCTCGCGCTGAATGCGGCGGTCGAAGCCGCACGCGCGGGCGAGCAGGGCCGCGGCTTCGCGGTGGTCGCGGGCGAGGTGCGCACGCTCGCGCAACGCTCGGCGTCCGCCGCGAAGGAGATCCGCACGCTGATCGGCGAATCGGTCGAGCGCGTCGCGAACGGCTCGCGGCTCGTCGGCGTGGCCGGCACGACGATGCAGGACATCCAGCAGGCGATCGGGCGCGTGACGGGGATCATGACCGAGATCGCGGCCGCGTCGAACGAGCAGCGCGACGGGATCGAGCAGGTGAACCGCGCGGTGTCGCAGATGGACCAGGTGTCGCAGCAGAATGCGGCGCTCGTCGAGCAGGCCGCGGCTGCGGCGTCGTCGCTGGAGGAGCAGGCGGACGGGTTGCGTCGTGCGGTGGGGGCGTTCCGGGTGGCTTGATGGATAACGGGCGGCGACGCGGCGGGCGCTTGCTTGCCGGCTGCCCGCCCGTTGCGTCAACCCGTCGCGAGCTGCCCAGCCGCCCGTGACGACGCGACGATCAGCAGCTTCATCGTCGCGCGCGTCGCGCCGACGAACAGCTTGCGCGCAGCACGCGCGTCGAGCGTGTCGAAGTCGACTTCGGTGAGGATCACGCACGGCGCCGACTGGCCCTTGAAGCGGTAGATCGAATCGAGCAGCACATCGCCCTCGCGATATTCGGGGTTGCCGAACAGGTCGTACTTGCCGGTGAAGCTCTTGACCCGGTGCGGGCCGAGCTGGTCGAGCGGCGCGAGCACCGAGCCTTCGCGGCCGCGATACGACAGCACCGCGATGTCCTGCTTGCGGAAGCCGAGCGACAGCGCGTGCGTGATCGCACGCTTGGTCGCGTCGATGCAGGCTTGCGCCAATGCGTCGCCCGACATGCCTTCTTCCCCGTATGCCGACACCGACGGATCGGACCCGTCGAACGGGCTGCCCGAGCGCAGCTCGGCGGCAAGCGGCTCGATGCGCCCGACGACGTCGCGCACGAAGTCGAGCAGGTCGCGCGGGCTGCGGTAGTTCGTCAGTGCCTTCAGCGTCACCCAGCCGGGCAGCGCGACGGGCTCGCGCATGTACAGGTTCTGCAGCGGATCTTCGAGCCACCACCACGCGCCGTCCGGCGCCAGCAAACGCTCCAGTGCGGCCGCCCACGGCGCATGGAAATCCTGCCCTTCGTCGACGACCAGCACGTCGAAGCGCCAGCGTTCGGCGATCGGCGCCTGTGCGAAGCGCGTCTCGAGGCGCTCGAATTCGCCGGGAACCTGGAAGTCGGGCGTATAGCCGCCGTCGCGCGCGACCCAGTCGCACAGCTGGTGGTAGTTCGCGATCTTCGCGCCGGGCGGCGCGATACGCGCGATGTAGTCGGCGAGCGGCCGGTTGAAGCACACGTAGAGCACGCGCTTGCCGGCCGCGACCGCATCGCGCATCGCCTGCACCGCGAGCTGCGTCTTGCCCGAGCCGGCCGTGCCGGTGACGCGCAGCCGGAACGGCGCGAATTCGAGCTGGCGCGCCCACGCGGCGAGGCCGCCCGACAGCCGCGTGACGAGCGTGCCGGCCTGCCCGACGAGCGCGCTCGTGTCAGGCGTGAGCGCGAGCTCGTCCGCGAGGAAATGGTGGAGCTTCGGCGCGTTCGGGAGACGTTCGTCGTCCTCGGGCAGGATCTGCAGGATCACCTGCGCGAGCTGCGCCTTGCGCGACGCGTCGACGATGCGGTCGGCCGCGACGCCGGCGATCGATGCCTGCCGGATCGAATAGTCGGGGCAGTACAGCAGCGCCTCGACGCCGTAGACGCCCGCGCCGAGCGCGGCCGTCAGGCGCCGGTGCAGCGTTTCCTGCGTGCGCGCGAGCTGGATCGCGACGTTGCGCTCGGTCTGCAGGTAGACCTTCACGAGCCCCTTCGGCGTTTCGCGCAGGAAGCCGGCCTTCTGCTCGATCAGCAGCACGCGGCCGGCCGGGCTCACGACGACGAACGCGGCTTCGCCGAACACCGAGAAGGCCTGGTCGGCGCGCGTCCAGTGCACGCCGTGATACACGGTGTAGGTGTCGGGCAGCGCGTGTTCGAGCGCGGCGAGCGTTTCGCGCTCGCGTTCGGCCGCACCGGTCGCGGCGAGGCTTTTCCAGTCGTCGGGAATGAGGCGGGCCATGGAGTCGGGCGGCGTAGGCGTGAACAGGTGCGGCTATTGTACTGAGGAACCTGTTCACGGCCGCACGGACGCTGGCCGTCCGGGAGAGGGACGGAAGCTACCCGCGCGCGAGCCGTTTCGCGAGATCGGCGCTGAGGATCGCCATGCGCGCGGGTTTTTCGTAGCAGACGACGTCGAACGTGCGGATCACTTCGCTGATGTCGACTTCGCTCGCGCGGCCGGTGAGCAGGTCGCCCGTCAGCACGAAAATCGGCGCGCCCGGGTTGTCGGACGTACGCACCGCCTTGATCGCGGTCGCGGCCGTGCCGTCGTCGAACAGCCATTCGGTCAGCACCGCATCGAAAGCCTGGCCCTGCAGCGCGTCGACGAACGGCGCGAGGCCGTCGAACGCGGCCGTCGCGAAACCCTGCCGTTCGAGATAGCGGCACAGCTCGGTCGCGCTGACGCGATCGGGATCGATCACGGCGACGACGAGCTTGTCGCTCTCCGCGCGGCGCGGATAGATTTCGATCTTGTGCACGTCGTACGCGTTCTGGTACAGCACGCCCGTGTGGCGCAGCACGCGCCAGCGGCCGTTCTGTTCGTACGCGACGAACTCGGGGCGCGCGCCGGCTTCGAGCGGCGCGCCGATCCATGCGGTGCACGGAATCTCGGCGACGCCCGCATAAAGTACGGCTTCCTGCGAACAGGCGCCGACCATGCCGGGGTCGAGCGTTTGCGCGCCGAACAGCTGGGCGGCGGGTTCGCCGTATGCTTCGGCGACTTTCTTGATTTGCGCGAGCGTCCAGGGGCTGCTGCCACGCAGCTTACGATGGCCTTGCGAGAAACTCAGGTCGAGGATGCGGCACAGCTCGGTGGTCTGCTGGCGCTTGCCGATGCCGTTGCGGGTCATCAGCTCGCGCACGCGCTCGGCAACCGCGAGGGAATCCGTGGTGATTGCTTCAGTGGTCATGCTACGGGAACGGATCGTGACGTTCAGAACGACGCCTTGCGGCAGTCTCGACGGACAGTCTTCATGACGTCCAGTGGCGAGCCGACCGGCCACGCGCGGAAAAGATAACTTTACCGCAAAATGGGCGTCATTCAGTGTCGCGAAAGGTGCGTTTGTGTGAAAGGTGTGTCACGACGTTACCGCGGCAGCCCGTATCTCGAATGTATTAACGCCCGACAGGAAACAATGACGACAACCTATCCGCTGCACGATGCGTTGACCCGCGCCGAAACGGCGCTTCCGGCCGAAGCCGACGTCGTGATCGCCGGGGCCGGCATCATGGGCTGCGCGGCCGCCTATTACCTGGGCCTGCGCGGCCTGAAGGCCGTCGTGCTCGACAAGTCGCGCATCGCCGGACAGCAGTCGACACGCGCGTGGGGCTTCGTGCGGCAGCAGGGGCGCGAAGCCGCCGAAGTGCCGCTGATGATGGCCGGCATGCGGATCTGGGAGGGGTTAGAGGAAACCCTCGGTTTCGATCTCGAATGGCGGCAGGGCGGCTGTCTCTATATTGCGGACAACGAAACGGACTGGGCGTCGTTCAACGCGTGGCTCTCCGTCGCGCGCGAGCACGGCCTCGATACGCGCACGCTGACGCGCGCGCAGATCGACGAGCGCGTCAGCGGCCTTTCGCCGCAGGCGCGCACGCTCGGCGGGCTGTATACCGCGACCGACGGGCAGGCCGAGCCGCGCCGCGTGGCCGCGGCGTTCGCCGCGCGTGCAACCGAGGCCGGTGCGCGCTTCTTCGAAGGCTGCGGCGTGACGGCGATCGAGACGGCCGGCGGCGCGGTCGTCGGCGTCGCGACCGAGCGCGGCACGATCCGCACGCGGCGCGTGATCTGCGCGGCCGGCGCGACCAGCTTCCGGCTGCTCGACGGCGTCGGCATCCGGCTGCCGCAGCAGGCCGTGCGCGGCACCTGCATGCGCACCAACGTGGTGCCGCCGGTATCGGCGTCGACGGTGTGGGGGCACGGCCTCGGCATCCGGCAGCGCAAGAACGGCGCGATCAACCTCGCCGACGACATGCAGGTCGACGTCGACCTGACGCTCGGCCACCTGCGCGGGTTGAGCCTGTTCTGGCCGGAGTTCTGGTCGCAGCGCGACAAATTCCGGCTGCACGTGAATTCGGCCGCGTGGCGCGATGTGCTTGCGCGCATCAACGGCGCGGCCGAGCCGATCGAGCCGCGCGATCCGCAGCCGCAGCCGAATCGCGCGCATGCGCCGCGCGCGCTCGCGAAGCTCAAGGCGATCTTCCCCGCGCTGAAGGATGCGCAGATCGTCGAGGCGTGGGCCGGCCTGATCGACGTGCTGCCCGACGGCATTCCGGTGATCGATGCACCGGGCGCGCCGTCGGGGCTCGCGATCGCGACGGGGTTCTGCGGTCACGGTTTCGCGATGGGGCCGATCGTCGGCCGGCTGCTCGCCGAATGGATCGACACGGGTGCGCCGTCGCTCGACCTGTCGGCGTTTCGTGCGCAGCGTTTCGTCGACGGGACGATGGTGCGGCCGCGCAGCATGCTGTAGCGGACGAATCGATGCAATGATGTCGGGCCGGATCGCCGCCTTCCCGTCGTAGAATCGAGCCCGCATCCTTCAGGAGATTCCCCGTTGGCCTCGCCTTCCGCCCAGCGCCGTTCGTTGCGCTCACGCCTGCGTCGCGCCCGCAACCCGTGGCAGGCGCCGCGTGCGCGCATGCTGTTCACGCGTCCCGCGACGTCGCCGCGGCGCACGCTGCTGTTTCGTGTCGGCGCGGTCGCGCTGTTGTGCATGCTCGCGTTCCTCGTGCTGTATCTCGATCGCGACGGCCTGCGCGACTCGACCAAGAGCACGCCGATGACTGTCGCCGATCTCGTGTACTTCACGATGGTCACCGTCGCGACGGTCGGCTACGGCGACATCGTGCCCGTCACCGCGCGTGCCCGCCTGATCGATGCGTTCTTCATCGTGCCGATCCGCATCGTCATATGGTTCATTTTCCTGGGCACGGCGTATCAGTTCGTGATCCAGCGCGTCATCGAGGAATTCCGCATGAAACGCCTGCAAAAGCAATTGTCCGATCACATCGTCGTGTGCGGTTACGGCCTGTCGGGGTCGATCGCCGTGCGCGAGCTGCTCGAGAGCGGCGTCGATGCCGCGACGATCATCGTGATCGATGCGCAGCAGCAGGCGCTCGAGGCCGCGACGTCGCTCGGCGTGACGGGGCTGCTCGGCGATCCCGCGCACGAGGATCTGCTCCAGCAGGCCCAGGTGCGCGCGGCGAAGGCCGTGATCATCTCGGTGACCGACGATCCGACCGCGATCCTGCTGACGCTGTCGGTGCGCAGCATCGCGCCCGACACGAAGATCGTCGTGCGGATCCAGGAGAACCTGTACCAGCGGCAACTGCGGCAGGCCGGTGCGGACGTGATCGTGTCGTCGACGAAGATCGGCGCGTTGCTGCTCGCGGATGCGGTGCACAGCCGCTATATCGTGCCGTTCGTGAACGACATGCTGTCGACGCGCGGGCGCGCGACGCTGATCGAACGCGAGGCGCTGCCGCACGAGATCGGCTGCATGACGAATGTCGTGCCGGGCGCGATCGTGGTCGGGCTCGATCGCTGCGGGAAGATCCAGTCGTTTTATGAAGATCCGCCATGCCGGATCGAGGCGGGGGACACGCTGGTCGTGATTCAGTCGGCGCGGATTCCGGATCCGGATGCTTGAGGATGTTTGTTTTTGTAAAGCATGGATGTTTAGGTATGCGAGCCGTTTGAGACGTCCTGGTCTGGAAGTAGACTTCTTTTAACGACGTCCCTCGGAGTTCGGGGCCGGCGGGCATTACCCAACGCATGAGTGCATGCGTAGCCGTCGACGGTCGTGGCAAGCGGCAACGTTGCGAACAGCCAGGCGAGATAGCGGTGCGGCTCGACATTGTTCGCTTTGCAGGTCTCGACGAGGGAGTACAGGTTGACTGGCCGTCGCGCCGGCGACCGTATCGGAGAACAGTCAGCCCTTTTGCAGCCCACGACGCGCGAACGTGACCGGGGGGGCTGCGCGAAGGCAACGATCGAGAACTACGGACATGCCTGTTGGCGCCGAGCGCCGGGGCCAATGCGGGAAAGAAGTGAATCGTATGACGGTGTCAATCATGCTGTTTGAATCGAATTTCAAGTCAATTGCCTGTTATTTATCGCAGGGCTTGTCGAATTGTAATTTCGCCATGCAGGATTGAAAACAAACTCAAATCAAATCCCCTAAATATTGAGTTTAATGTTCGCGCTCGTGCGCGCGACATGAAGATTAATAATGAGATTGACTTTGAAAACGCTGTGTACTACCTTGTCGTCTCGATGAGTTTGCAGTTCAATAAGATTTAAAATATCGCCAGAGGGTCGCTTCATTATTGCTATGTTCCGTTGAAGAACTCCCGGAGTCTATCGGTCGGCGTTTTGGTGCGCGCCGTTCTGGTGTGCATTTCCCGTTTTTCAATTCGCTAAACAGAGCAGGGGACGGTGACCGGGCAACGCAGTTTGTGGCTTGCTGGTACCGGTTCACTCGTAAAAAATTATTCAAAAAACAATAATCTGAGAGATATCAAAAGCAAAATTGCCGAGTGATGTGACACTGACATCATCGACAAGCACGATTCCACGGAGCGCTGGTGAGTGCCTGACGTCTTGCCGGTATCTTGTTTTGTTGCAAAAGCGCTTTTCGTCAGGATGCGTCGTAAAACGATCGAATCCGAAATTTTTTATTGCGCGAAAGTTGCCGACGCAAAGCAAACAAGGCACCTCTGTATGAGTTGACTTGCGGGGTCGATGCGCCAGTTGCAAATGAATAAGAGATGGAAGGGGCTTTGCACCGATGTGTATACGTATCCGTGTTCATCGAAATATCCCGTGTTTTTTTCCGTGGCAGCGAGGCGCCGGGGCGTGCACTGCGTCACCTGTGGCCGGACGCACGGGCACCGCGGCGCACATGTCCATTGAACCGAACTTCGGGAAGAGAGGGGCCCAGTGACTCATTCGCTTGATTCATTTGCAGAGCAAAAGCTCGCGGAACTGAGCGCAGCGAACTTGCGTCGCGTCCTCACGGAAACGGATCGAAGTGAAGGGATCTGGATCCGCCGGGACGGACGCCGGTTGCTTTCGTTCTCGTGCAACGACTACCTCAATCTCACCCAGCATCCGGCGGTGAAGGAAGCGGCGATCGCCGCGATTCGCCGCTATGGGGCCGGTGCCGGCGCGTCGCGGCTCGTGACGGGCAATCACCCGTTGTTCGCCGATCTCGAAGCGCGGCTCGCCGGCCTGATGGGCACGGAGGCCGCCTGCGTGTTCGGCTCGGGCTACCTCGCCAACTCGGGCATCGTTCCGGCCCTCGTCGGCAAGGAGGACCTGATCCTCATCGACGAGCTTGCGCACGGCTGCCTGTGGGCGGGCGCGCAGTTGTCGCGCGGCCGGACCGTCGCGTTCCGGCATAACGACCTCGCCCACGTCGAGGCGCTGCTGGACGAGCACCGGCGCGCACATGGCAAAGCGATCCTGTTGACCGATGGCGTGTTCTCGCAGGACGGCGACATCGCGCCGCTCGAGGCGCTGGTCGCGCTTGGCGATCGTTTCGACACATGGGTGATGTCCGACGACGCGCACGGCATCGGTGTGGTGGGGCAAGGGCGCGGCGCGACCTTCGCGACCGGGCGCGACGCGCGCGTACCCCTGAAGATGGGCACGCTAGGCAAGGCGGTGGGCAGCTACGGCGGCTACCTGGCGGCGTCGGCCCCAGTGATCGACCTGATCCGCAACCGCGCGCGTACCTATGGGCTGACGACGGGCCAACCCCCGGCGACGGTCGCGGCGACCATCGCGTCGCTCGAGATCATCGCGACCGATCCGGCGCTGGTCGGACGGCCGCTCGCGAAAGCGAAGGCGTTCGCGGCGTCGCTGGGCATTCCGGAGCCGCAGACGCCGATCGTGCCGATCATCATCGGCGACGAGAGGGCCACGCTGGACGCATCGCGCATGCTTGCCGACGAAGGCTTCTTCGTGACCGCGATCCGTCCGCCCACGGTGCCGCGCGGCACGGCCCGCCTGCGCGTCCTGATCACCGCGGGCCATCCCGACGACGAGATCGAGCGCCTCGCGACGGTGATCCGGCAGCGCGTTGCGCGCGCGGACGCGCGCCCGGCAGCTGATCATCCGCAGTAGTGCGTGCGGCGGGCGCGGCGCGCCCGGCAGTGCTGCTTCCTGTCGGCCGCCTCGGGGTCGCGTGGAGCGACCGATTCATGGAGAAGACATGAGGGTATCTGGAGAGAAGGGGCACGCGCTCGTCATAGGCGCGGGCGTGGCCGGCCTGACGACAGCGCTGTGCCTGCACGCGCACGGCATCCGCGTGACGGTCGTCGGCGAGAAATTCGCGCCGAACATCACGTCCGTGGTGGCCGGCGCCCTGTGGGAATGGCCGCCCGCCGTCTGCGGCTATCACGACGACGAGGTTTCGCTGGAGCGCTCGAAGCACTGGTGCATGGTGTCGTTCCGCAAGTTCGAGACGCTCGCGGCTGATCCGGCGACGGGCGTCTACATCCGCCCGGTCAATTTCTATTTCCGCAACAGGATCGAGGAGCACGCGCTCCATCTCGAGAAGATGAACGAGATCCGCGAGCACGTGCCGGGCTTCCGGCGCGACCCGTCGCTGATCCGCGAAAACGGCGTGAATCCGGACATCGGACTCGTCGACGCGTATTGCCATCTCGCGCCGATGGTCGATACGGACGTCTACATGGCCTGGCTGCTGGGCCAGGTGATCGCAAAGGGCATCCGGGTCATCCAGCAGCGGATCGAAGGCGACCTGCAGGCGAACGAGGCGCGCCTGAAGGCGGACTTCGGCGTCGATGCGATCGTCAACTGCGCGGGCCTCGGGGCGGCCGAGCTGAGCGGCGAGCCGATGTATCCGCTGCGCGGCGCCGTGATCCGCCTCGTGAACGACGGCAGCAAGATGCCGCGCCTTGATCAGGCGCACTGCGTGTCTCATGACCACGTGACGGGCGTCGACGAGATCGTGTTCCTCGTGCCGCGCGGCGAGGACCGTATCGTGCTCGGCGCGATCGCGGAAGCCGACGAATGGAGCACCGACATCGGGTTCGACAATCACGAGCCGATCCGGCGGATGTACCGGCGTGGCATCGAGTTCATGCCCGCACTCGCGAACGTCGAGATCGATCCGGACGAGCCGGTGCGGGCCGGGCTGCGGCCGTTCAGGCACGGCAACGTGCGGCTCGAAGCAGTGGCGGGCACGCACATCCTGCACAACTACGCGCACGGTGGGGCCGGTGTGACGTTGTCGTGGGGATGCGCGCTCGAGGCTGCGGAACGGGTCGAGCAGATGCTGTCGGCCGGGTCGGCCGGCATCGAGCAGGATGGCCGTCAGGGCGCGCGCGCCGACGACGTGCCGGCGGGGGCTTGATCATGCGCGCGATCGTATGTGAAGCCTATGACGGCACCGGGGCGCTCGCGCTGCGGGACGTGACGCCGGCGCCGCTCGGGGCGGGCGAGGCGCGGGTCGACGTGCATGCGTGCGGCATCAATTTCGCGGACACGCTGATCGTCGAGGGGCGCTACCAGACCAAGCCGGCGCTGCCGTTCGTGCCGGGTTTCGAAATCGCGGGCACGGTCGTCGAGACGGCGCCCGGCGTGACGTCGGTGTCGGTCGGCGAGCGGGTCATGGGCATCCTCGCGTGGGGCGGCTTCGCGGACGAGGTCGTGCTGCCTGCCGCAAACCTGTTCAGGATACCGGCGTCGATGGATTTCACGACCGGCGCAGGCTTCGCCATCGCCTACGGCACGTCGTACGGCGCGCTCACGTGGCGCGCAAAGCTGCAGGCGGGCGAGACGCTGCTGGTGCACGGCGCGGGCAGCGGCACCGGCCTGACCGCTGTCGAAGTGGGCCGGGCGCTCGGTGCCACGGTGATCGCGGTGGCGAGCTCGGAGGACAAGCGGGCGGCCGCCCGTCGCCACGGCGCGCACCACGTGATCGAGGTCGGCCGGGACGATTTCCGCGAGCAGGTGAAGGCGCTGACCGGCGGGAAGGGCGTGAACGTCGTGTACGACCCGGTCGGCGGGGCCGCGTTCGACACCAGCCTGCGGGTGGTCGCGCCCGAGGCGCGCATCGTCGTCATCGGTTTCGCGAGCGGCGAGATCCCGCGCGTGCCGGCGAACCTGCTGCTGGTCAAGAACTGCGACGTGATGGGTTTCTACTGGGGGCACTACCGGGCGAACCGGCCGGACTGGGTGCGCAAGGCGTTCGCCACGCTGTTCGGCTGGTTCGAGGCCGGCAAGCTCGCACCGCACGTGTCGCGCGTCATGGAACTGTCGGAGGCGGCGGACGCAATCGAGCTGCTGCGCCAGCGCAAGGTAGCCGGAAAGGTGGTGCTGAGCACCGGGCGGAACTGACTGCCGTCCGATTTTCATTTCAATCAACGGAATCGTTCACATGAGTCATGACACGTCGTCGGACGGCGTTCGCGCGTGCGCAGGCGGGCGGAGCGCCGACGCGGCCGTCCGGCACGACTGGACGCACGAACAGATCGCGGCGCTGTTCGCCGCGCCGCTGACGGATCTCCTGTACGACGCGCAGACGATCCAGCGCCGCTTCCATGCGGGACGTCCGCTGCAGATTTCGCAGCTGCTGTCGATCAAGACCGGCGGATGTCCGGAAGACTGCGGCTATTGCAGCCAGTCGGTGCATGCCGACACGATGCTGCCGGCCAGCAAGCTGATGGATCTCGATGCGGTGCTGGCTGCCGCGGCGTCCGCGAAGGCGGCCGGCGTGCAGCGGTTCTGCATGGGCGCGGCGTGGCGCAGCCCGCGCGAGCGGGATCTCGAGCGCGTGTGCGACATGGTCAAGGGCGTGAAGGCGCTCGGCCTCGAGACCTGCGTGACGCTCGGCATGCTGACCGGGCCGCAGGCCGAGCGGCTGGCGGAAGCCGGGCTGGATTTCTACAACCACAACATCGACACCGGGCCGGCGTATTACCCGACGGTGGCGAGTACGCGCACGCTCGACGATCGCCTCGAGACTCTCGATCACGTGCGCGGCGCGGGCCTCAAGGTGTGCTGCGGCGGCATTGTCGGCATGGGCGAGACCCGCTACGACCGCATCGGCATGCTGCAGACCCTCGCGAACCTGCCGGTCCATCCCGAGTCCGTGCCGATCAACTCGCTGATGCGGATTCCCGGCACCGCGCTGGCCGACGCCGACGGCGTCGACGGGCTGGAGTTCGTTCGCACCATCGCGGTCGCGCGGATCCTGATGCCGGAATCGGTGGTCCGCCTGTCGGCCGGCCGGGAGCACATGAGCGACGAACTGCAGGCGCTGTGCTTCCTGGCAGGCGCCGGATCGGTATTCGTCGGCGACCGGCTGTTGACGACGCAGAACCCGACGCTCGAGAGGGACGAGCATCTGATCACGAGACTGGGCGCGCGCTGACCCGGCGTCCGTGTCGACCCGACACCATTCGAATCACTTTACGAGGGGCCGTCATGCATGTCCTTGGGATTAGCGGGCTGGACCGCGCCATTGCGTTTCGCGAGCAGCACTACCCGGATATCCAGCGCCGCGAATTGCGCATCACGCAAGGGCTGGACGCTGCCGCGGCGCTCGTCGGCCCGGACGGCATCGTCGGCGCGGCGGCGGAAGAGCGCTTCACGGGTCACAAGGGCACCGAGCGCTTTCCGGCCGGCGCGATCGACGCGGTGCTGGCCCAGGCGGGCCTGCGGCTCGACCAGGTCGATCGCATCGCGCACGGCTTTGCCTACGATGCCGTCGCCGCATCGCTGGCGCAGTCGGGCGATGCACGCGTGGAGTTCGAGCAGGTCCAGTCGCGCGACGCGCAACTGAGCGTGCTG
Source organism: Burkholderia sp. NFPP32 (assembly GCF_900119325.1). NCBI lineage: Bacteria > Pseudomonadati > Pseudomonadota > Betaproteobacteria > Burkholderiales > Burkholderiaceae > Burkholderia > Burkholderia sp. NFPP32. The sequence continues at coordinate 102,746 of NZ_FPJP01000021.1, forward strand.
CGCGAACGCTGGGGCGACGGGCCGTGGGACGAGAAGTTCGTGCAGGTGCCTCACCATCTCGCGCACGCGGCCAGCGCCTACTACCCGAGCGGCATGGACGACGCGCTGGTGTTCGTCTCCGACGGAATGGGCGAGACCGAGAGCGCGTCGATCTGGACCGGCCGCAACGGCCGCCTCACCCGGGTCGCGAGCGTGTCGCACCGGCATTCGCTCGGCGTGCTGTACGGGCTGTTCACGCTGCACCTCGGGTTCCGTTTCAACTCGGGCGAATACAAGGTGATGGGACTGGCGCCGTATGGCGACCCGCGCCCGTACTTCGCGAAGCTGAGCGAGCTGGTGCGCCTGCAGGACGATGGCTTCTACACGATTCCGGTCCTGCAGCTGAACGAGACGCCGCTCGAGATGGCGACCTATCGCGCGTCGTCGCGCATCATCGAGGAGCTGTTCGGCAAGCCGCGCCTGCCGGACGAGCCGATCACCCAGGCTCACATGGATCTCGCGGCCGCGCTGCAGGCCGTGCTGCAGAACACGACGCTGCATACGCTGCGGACCTTCAAGGCGAGCACCGGCGCGCGCCACCTGTGCATGGCGGGCGGCGTCGCGCTCAACTGCACCGCGAACGGCGTCGTGCTGCGCAGCCGGCTGTTCAGGCGCACCTTCGTGCAGCCCGCTTCGGGCGACGACGGCACGGCGCTCGGCGCGGCGCTCTACGTGCAGAGCGAGCACGACCCGGATGCGGTGATGCAGCCGATGAGCATGCCGTTCTGGGGCACGCACGAGGACGACGACGCGATCCGCGCGGCGCTCGACAAGCCGTGGCTCGACGTGCGCCGCTTCGACGACGCGGCGGAACTGGCGAGCGTGACGGCGGACCTGCTCGCGCGCGAGCAGATCGTCGGCTGGTTCCAGGGCGCGATGGAATTCGGTCCGCGCGCGCTCGGCAATCGCAGCATCCTCGCCGATCCGCGCTCGCCGTCGATGCGCGCGCGCGTCAACGCGCTGGTGAAGAAGCGCGAGGATTTCCGGCCGTTCGCGCCGGCCGTGCTGGCCCACCGCGCGCCGGAATTCTTCGACGTCAGGGCGGGCGAAGTGGATACCTTCGCGCACATGCTTTACGTGACCGGCGTGAAGGCCGCGCACCGGGACGCGTTGCCGGCCGTCACGCATTGCGACGGCTCCGCGCGGGTGCAGACGGTGTTCGCCGACCGCAACCAGCGCTTTTATCAGTTGCTCGAAGCGTTCGAGCATGCGGCGGGCATCCCGATCCTGCTGAACACCTCCTTCAACGTGCGCGGCCAGCCGATCGTCCGCACCGCGGAGGAGGCAGTCGAGACGTTCCGCGAAGCGCGCCTCGACGCGCTGGTGATCGGTAATTACCTGGCAGTGCTGAAGGCTTGAAGATAACGACGACACGACCATGAACGCACACACGACGACGCCCGCGACGCACGCGCCCGTACCGCTCGACCTGCCGCGCGACTATCCCGCGCCGGTCACGCCCCGCTACCGCAGGATGCGTCACGACATGCCCGTGCCCGCCGCGGCGGCGGAGGCGGCCGGCAAGCGCGCGCGACAGGACGGCTACGCGGAGACGACACTCTGGCTCGCGGGGCTCGGCATGACGCTCGCCCGCTACGCGGACCAGCGCAGCGTGCCGCTCGACCTGATCACGCACGCCGACGCGCAGGACGAACCGGCGCGCACGCGACTGACGCTCGACGTCGCGCCGGAGGCGCCGGCCGATGTGTTGCTGCGCGCGACCCGTGGCGCGCTCGACCAGCGCGCGCTGCACGACGCCGAGCGCGTGCCTGCTCCGGTGACGGTGTCGTTCGCCGGTTTGCCCGCCGATCTTCCCGAGGCGGCGTTGTCCGAGGCGGCGCTGGATGACGCCGGCGCGCTGTTCGTCGACAGCGAGCTCAATTTCATGCTGATCCGCCGCGCGGAGGGCCTGTCGCTCGAGTGCGAGTACGACGAGGATCGCTACGAAGCCGCGACGATCGCAGGCATGCTGACGAGCTGGCTTGGTGCGGCCACGGCGCTGTCGGATGCGGAGGCCGCGCCGGTCGGCGAGCTGCCGCTGTGGCCGGCGCCTGCGCTCGCCGCGTGGCGCGACACGCTGCGCGGCCCGGTGGCGGAGATCCCCGATCTGACGGTCAGCGCGTTGATCCGGGCGGCCGCCGCGCGCACGCCGGACGCGATCGCGGTCGAGACGGCGACGCAGCGGCTGAGCTATCGCGAACTGCTGCAGCGGGCGGCGCGGGTCGCCCGCGAGATTCGCGCGCGAGGCGTCCAGCCGGGCGAGCGCGTGGCGGTGTGCGTGGAGCGTCGCGTCGATTTGCTCGGCGCGCTGCTCGGCGTGATGACGGCCGGCTGCGCGTACGTCCCGCTGGACCCCGGTTACCCGGCCGCGCGACGCGATTTCATCCTCGAGAACGCCGACGTCCGGCTCGTGATCGCCGAGGCGGCGGCCGACGGTGCGCCGGCGCGTCCGCAGGTGGCGCTGGACACGCTGCTGGAAGGCGCGCCCGGCGACGCCGCGGGCACTGATTTCAGCGATGACGATCCGTCCGCGATCGCCTACGTGATCTACACGTCGGGTTCGACGGGGCAGCCCAAGGGCGTGCGCGTCGCGCATCGCGCGGCCGTCAACCTGCTGCTCGCGATGCACGAGCGCAGCGGCCTGCAGGCCGGCGAGACGTGGCTGGCCGTGACCACGCCGATGTTCGACATCGCGTTCGCGGAGCTGTTCGTGCCGCTCGTCGCCGGCGGGCGCGTGTGGCTCGCGAGCCGCGACGAAACGGCGGACCCGCTGGCGTTGGCGAGCCGGATCGACGCGGCGCAGGCACGCGTGCTGCAAGCAACGCCGGCGACCTGGCGGATGCTGGTGGCCGCGCAATGGCGCGGCAAGCCCGACCTGACCGCCGTGTGCGGCGGCGAAGCGCTCGACGAACCGCTCGCGCGCGCGCTGCGGCCGCTGGTGGGCCGCCTGTGCAACGTCTACGGGCCGACGGAGGCAACCGTGTGGGCGACCTGGCACGAGGTACGGGATCACGGTTTCGTGGCGATCGGCGCGCCGCTGCGCAACGTGCACCTGCATATCCTCGACACGCATGGCGCACCGGTGCCGCCCGGCGTGGCGGGCGAGCTGTATATCGGCGGCGCGGGCCTTGCCGACGGCTACCACGGCCGCGATTCGCTGACGCGGGAGCGTTTCGTCGAAGCGACGCTCGACGGTGGCCGCAAGGTTCGGCTGTATCGCACCGGCGACCTGGTGCGGGCGAGCGCGAGCGGCGCGATCCGCTGGCTCGCGCGGCTCGACAACCAGGTGAAGCTGCGCGGCTTCCGGATCGAGCTGGGCGACGTCGAGGCCGCGTTGACCGCGCTGCCGGGCGTACGCCAGGCGGTGGCCATCGTCGAGCGCGTCGACGAGCAAGACCAGCGGCTCGTCGCCTACGTGGTGCACGACGACGGCGCAGCCACGGACCGCTCGGCGCCATTGCGCGACGCGTTGCGCCGCACGCTGCCCGACTACATGATGCCGGCGGCGTTCGTGTCCATCGAGCGGGTGCCGCTGACCGACAACGGCAAGGTCGACCGCAACGCGCTGCCGGCGCTCGCACGTGCGGCGTCGCCCGCGCCGCAGGCCGCGGCGGCCGGCTCGACGCTCGAACGTGTGCAGGCGATCTGGCGGGACGTGCTGCGCACGCCCGAGGTGGGCGTCGACGTCAATTTCTTCGATCTCGGCGGCCATTCGATGCTGCTGCTGCAGATGCAGCAGAAGATCGAGCAGGCGTTCGGGATGCGCGTGCCGCGCGTCGAGTTCTTCCGCAATCCGACGGTGGCCGGGCTGGCCGCCCATCTCGACGCGCACGGCCAGCCGGCCGGCGCCGCCGGCCGGCCGCGCGGACGCAGCCGGGGCGAGACGCCGGCGCGCCCGGCGAGCGTCGCGGTGGTGGGGATCGGGGTGCGGGTGCCGGGCGCGTCGAGCGTCGACGCGTTCTGGCGCAACCTGCGCGAAGGCGTCGAATCGCGCACGGAATTCAGCGAAGCCGAGCTGCGCGCGGCCGGCGTCTCGCCCGCGCTGCTCGCCGATCCGAACTACGTGCGCGCGGGCTTCGTGCTCGACGACATCGACGCGTTCGACGCGACCTTCTTCGGCATGAGCCCGCGCGAAGCCGAGCTGCTCGATCCGCAGCAGCGGATCTTCCTCGAATGCGCGTGGCAGGCGCTCGAGGATGCGGGCGTCGATCCGCAGAAGGAGGGCGACGGGATCGGCGTATTTGCGGGCACGGACGCGAGCGGCTATCACAAGTCGGTTCTCGCGCCGCTCGAATCGGACTCGGCGCCCGCGGCGGCCTTCCAGATCCGCATCAGCAACGAGAAGGATCACCTGCCGACGCGCGTCAGCTACCGGCTGAACCTGCACGGCCCGAGCGTCAACGTGCAGACAGCCTGCTCGACTTCGCTGGTCGCCGTGCATCTGGCCGCGCAAAGCCTGCTGCGCGGCGAGTGCGACGCGGCGCTCGCCGGCGGCGTCAGCATCCACGTTCCGCATCGCATCGGCTACCTGTACCAGGAAGGGATGGTCGCGTCGCCGGACGGCCACTGCCGCGCCTTCGACCGGCAGGGCGCGGGCACGGTGTTCGGCAGCGGAGCCGGCGTGGTCTTGCTGAAGCGGCTCGACGACGCGCTCACGGCCGGGGACCGCATCTACGCGGTGGTGAAGGGGACCGCGATCAACAACGACGGCTCGGGCAAGGTCGGGTACACCGCGCCGAGCGTCGACGGCCAGGCGGCAGCGATCATGGAGGCGCACGCGGCGGCCGGCATCGATCCGCGTGCGATCGGCTACGTCGAGGCGCACGGCACGGCGACGCCGCTCGGCGATCCGATCGAGATCGCCGCGCTGACGCAGGCATTCCGCGCGTCGACCGCGGACACCGGCTTCTGCGCGATCGGCTCGGTCAAGACCAACATCGGACACCTCGATCAGGCGGCGGGCGTCGCCGGGCTGATCAAGGCGGTCCTCACGGTATTTCACGGCGAGATCCCGCCGAGCCTGCACTGCACGCAGACCAATCCGGACATTCCGTTCGACGCAAGCCCGTTCTTCGTCAATACGCAGTTGCGCGCGTGGCGCCCCGAGGGCGGCGTGCGGGTGGCCGGCGTGAGTTCGATCGGGATCGGCGGCACGAATGCGCACGCGATTCTGGAATCGGCGCCGGAGGTGGCGCGCGAAGCGGCGGTCGCGGGTCGCGGCGCGCAGGTGCTGACGCTGTCGGCGCGCGGCGAGGAGGCATTGCGCGCGCTGTCGACGCGCTATGCGTCGTTCGTGGAGCAGGGTTCGGCGGATCTGGCGTCGATCTGCTACACGGCGAACACGGGACGCAGCGCGTTCGAGCAGCGCGCTGCGTGGGTCGTGCGCGAGCGCTCGGAGCTGGTGTCGCGGCTGCGCGCATTCGGCGAGGGTGGTGAGCAGCCGGCGCTGCTGCGCGGGGTGTACCGGAACCGCCGGCCGCGGGTGGCGATGCTGTTCACGGGCCAGGGCTCGCAATACGCGGGGATGGGCCGTGAGCTGTACGAGCGCGAGCC
>NZ_FPJP01000004.1:0-486663 GCF_900119325.1 Burkholderia sp. NFPP32
CCGCGCTTCGCATCGCGCTTGGCCATCTCGTGCAGCAGCGTCACCAGGATCCGGCAGCCCGACGCGCCGATCGGGTGGCCGATCGCGATCGCCCCGCCGTTCACGTTCACCTTCGACGTGTCCCAGCCCATCTGCTTGTGCACCGCCAGCGCCTGCGCCGCGAACGCCTCGTTGATCTCCATCAGGTCCAGGTCGCCCGGCGTCCAGCCCGCGCGCTCCAGGCACCGGCGCGACGCCGGCACCGGGCCCATCCCCATCACGCTCGGATCCACCCCCGCGTTCGCATACGCCTTGATCCGCGCCAGCGGCGTCAGGCCCAGCGCCGCAGCCTTCTGCGCCGACATCACCAGTACCGCCGCCGCGCCGTCGTTCAGGCCCGACGCGTTCGCCGCCGTCACCGAACCGTCCTTCGAGAACGCCGGCTTCAGCCCCGCCAGCGATTCCGCCGTCACGCCGTGACGCACGAACTCGTCGGTCGCGAACTGCAGCGGCTCGCCCTTGCGCTGCGGAATCGACACCGGCACGATCTCGTCGTTGAAGCGCCCGGCCTTCTGCGCGGCTTCCGCCTTGTTCTGCGACAACGCCGCGAACGCGTCCTGCTCTTCGCGCGTGATTCCGTATTCCTTCGCGACGTTCTCCGCCGTGATGCCCATGTGGTACTGGTTGTACACGTCCCACAGCCCGTCGACGATCATCGTGTCGACCAGCTTCGCGTCGCCCATCCGGAACCCGTCGCGCGAGCCCGGCAGCACGTGCGGCGACGCGCTCATGTTCTCCTGCCCGCCCGCGATCACGATCTCCGCGTCGCCCGCGACGATCGCGTTCGCCGCCAGCATCACGGCCTTCAGGCCCGAGCCGCACACCTTGTTGATCGTCATCCCCGGCACTGCCGCCGGCAGCCCGGCCTTGATCAGCGACTGCCGCGCCGGGTTCTGCCCCGAGCCGGCCGTCAGCACCTGGCCCATGATCACTTCGCTGACCTGCTCGGGCTTCACGCCCGCACGCTCCAGCACCGCGCGGATCACCGTCGCGCCCAGTTCAGGCGCCGCAATCTTCGCAAGCGAGCCGCCGAATTTGCCGACCGCGGTCCGCGCGGCCGATACGATCACTACGTCCGTCATGTTCAGTTCCTGCATCGAAATCAAGTTCGTCGTTCTGACGCCGGCACGAGCCGGCTGCAATTGGCGATGGCGCACGTCGGGCCATTCGGCGCGATAAGGGTCGCACGCCGCCGCGCCATGAGCAGCGTCCGGTCGCACCGGCGGCACACCGGCACGGCCCGCACATGCACCGGCACCTTGCGGCAAACCGGAGGGCCGCCGTGCACTGCGCAACACACGCGATGCACGGCGCCATCCGACGCCGATCAATCGTGTCGTGTCGCGCCTGCGCACGACACGCGCTCACGTCCGCGGTTATGTCCGCGGTTGCGCCGTTACGCGGCCGATTCGCGCGCAGCCGCTGCCGCGTCCTTGCGTGCGGCGGCAGCCGTCTGCTTGCCGCCCCGCGTGGCCGTTTCGCTGACCGCATCGAAGCCGCTCTGTGCAGCTTCGATCGCCTGACCCGTCGCTGCGCGCACGGAGTCGGCCGCTGCCGTCGCCGCGGACAGCGCCGAATTCAGTGCGGCCACCACCGGCGCCGAGCCGGCCGGCGCATGCTTCGACAGTTCGCCGATCACGTCCTTCAGGCGCTTGTCGTTCTGTTCGTATTGCGCCTGCGCGACCTTCGCCCATTCGGATTGCGTCGACACCGCGATGTCGAACAGATGGCGGCCGTACGACACGACCTTGCCGGCCGCTTCCTGCGGTACGGCCGCCTGCTGCGCGAAACCCGCGGCCGGATTGCTGCTGTTGAAGGCGTTCTTCAGCTTCTCTTCGTATTCCTCGAGCGCCGTCCGGGCTGCCTGCAGGTTGAGTTCGACGACAGCCTCGAAACCCTTGATCGCCGGACGGGCGATCGCGAACCACGCGGCGATACCGGATTGATAATCGGCGGCGAATTTTTCGGGGGCAAATACGGACATCGGGCACGCTCCTGTTGGCAATGCGAGAGACGACGTAAAGAAAAATAGAAGCCAGATCGAAAGCCGGCTTACTTATTGACAACTCTCCACTCACTTGAGCACGAGAAGTTGGAGGAAGCCATTCTAGATCGATTAATTGTCAATAAAATGGCATTAATGATAAGTGTAAACCCTTATTTCATTTCGAGCGACCGCCTGAGCCCGCGACGCGCCGATATCGCAGAGAAAAAAATACCGCGCACTCTGTCCCGTATTGCCTTTTTACCTTTTTACAACGTAGCGCATCATGACGTTGCACAACATTTACCAATTCACCGTTCCGTTTATTAGAAAACCGGCGCTCATTGAAAATGGAGCAGTCACTTATGTAATCGATTTTTCTGGATTTATTATGAAATCGTTTCCGGGATTATTAATGACAAAATCAATGATCGGATGAATTGCGGGTCGCAATGGAAAAAACCTGGCGCGGCCGTATGAAACGGCCGAGGCCGAGGCCGGCGCCGGCGTGCGGGCGATCAACCGGCCAGTTCGCGATGCAGTGCGCGGAATTCCTGGGCGAGCTTGTGCCCGGGTTCGAGATGGATCACCGGCTTGGACTGCTGATGCGACTCGCGGATCTTCACCGACGCCGACAGCCTCGACGCGAGCACCGGCAGCCCTTCGTCGACGAGTTCGTCGACCAGCCGTTGCGGAAGGCTCGCCCGTGGCTGGAACTGGTTGATGACGATCCCTTCCACCTCGAGCGCCGCGTTGTGGTCCTGCTGGATTTCCTTCACGTTCTCGAGCAGCGTGTACAGCGCGCGGCGCGAGAAATCGTCGCAGTCGAACGGGATCAGGCAGCGCTCGACCGCGATCAGCGCCGAGCGCGTATAGAAATTCAGCGCGGGCGGCGTGTCGATGTACACGGCATCGTAGGTGTCGAGTTCGTTCAGCGCGTCGCGCAGCTTGTAGATCTTGTAGCGCGATTCCAGCTTGCCGTGCAGCGTGTCGAGGTCCGGATGCGCGGGCATCACGTCGAGCCCTTCGAACGGGGTCGGATGAATGAACGACGCGACGTCGACCGGACGGAAGTTGAAGGTCAGCGCGGTTTCAAAGAAGCCGGCCACACCCGGTTGCGCATCGGCCGCGGCGTCGCCAAGCAGGTAGCGCGTGGAATTCGCCTGCGCATCGAGGTCGATGACGAGCGTGCGCAGCCCTTCGCTCGCGCTGATCGCCGCCAGGTTGCAGACGATCGTCGATTTGCCCACACCGCCCTTCTGGTTGAATACGACCCGCCGCATGGTGTCTCCTCGATCGAAACGTCGAAAGGATCAGCTTAGCCGGTCAATAATGGCGGCTGCGTGACGCAGATCGAATTACGCGCGATTGTGCGCAGCACGCATCAGGTGCGCGGGAGCGCCCCCGACACATATCGATTGCCGGGCACGCTCCATCGCCACGGGAAATCCTTGCCGACGCGAATGCCGATGCGCAGCCCGCCCGCCAGATCGGTGGGCGGCGCCATGCCGTCGTCCACGACCGCGAACCCTTCGCGCGCGCCGACCAGATCGACGCCATCCTGGGCGCCGCCGATCCCCATCGCCTGGGTCAGCCGCGCCGGCCCGCGGCACAAATCGCGATCGCGCGTCAGCGGCGGCCGTGCCGCACGCATCTGCTCGAGCCCGTGCAGCGGTTCCAGCGCACGGATCAGCACGCCCGTTCCCATGCCGTCCGGGCCGCACACGCAATTGCAGCACCAGTGCATGCCGTACGTGAAATAGACATACAGGTGCCCGGGCGGCCCGAACATCGTCGCATTGCGCGGCGTCTTGCCGCGATAGGTATGCGCCGCCGGGTCGATCGCGCCGGCATAGGCCTCCACTTCGACGATGCGGCCGGCCCGGCCGTCGGCTGCCGCGAGGATCTTGTTGAGCAGTTGCGGCGCGACGTCGGTCGCTGCGCGATCGAAGAACGCACGCGGCAACACGGTGCCCGGCCATGGGGATGCCGTCTTACCGAGTCGCATCCGGCCGCCCCTCCGGCTGATGACCGGAAGCGGTCCTCGCGTGCAGATAAAGCTGACGGTACGCATCGACCAGATCGTCGAGGCCGAACGCAAGATTTCTCCCGCTGGGATTGGGCAGCACCCAGACGCTCGCGCGCTGCATGCGCGCCGGCTGCAATCCCCACGCGATTTCGCGTTGCCCCGAGAGCGCCGAGTACGCCGCCTTGCCGAGAAACGCGACAAAGCGCGGCCCATAATGCGCTACCTTCTGTTCGAACTCCGCCGCCGCGGCGAGGAATTCCGCGCGCGAAAGCTGATCGGCACTCGCGGTCGGCCGCTTGACCACCGCCGTCAGGCCACAGCCGTACCGGAGTATCGCGCGATCGTCCTGCGGAGGAATTTCCGTTGGCGTGAAACCCGCGAGATGAATCACGCGCCAGAAGCGATTGGCTCTCCCCGCGAAGTGATGCCCGGTTGCGGCGGCGGTCATGCCGGGGTTGATCCCGCAGAACAGCACGTCGAGATGTGCAGCGATGAGGTCGGGGAGTTCGTCAGCCACGGTTCGCCTGGAGTGCGACGTACAAGGACGTAAACGAAGAAAGGCCCGAAGACCCGGGCCAAGCAACCGGCTTGACTCGGACATTCGGGCCCATCGTGATGCGGGATGCCGACTTGCCGATCAGAACGGAATATCGTCGTCCATCTCGTCGAAACCGCCGCCTGCCGGTGCGCTCGGACGGCTCTGCGCGCCGCCGCCAGCACCGCCGCGCGCCGCACCGCCGGCACGACCGCCGCCGCCACCGGCGCGTTCCGTCTGCTCGCCGCGGCCGCCACCGCCGCCACCGTAGCCGCCGCCGTAACCGCCTTCGTCACCGCCGCCACCACCGCCCGCACCGCCGCGGCCACCGAGCATCTGCATCTGGTCGGCGACGATTTCGGTCGAATAACGATCCTGGCCGTCCTGGCCTTGCCACTTGCGCGTGCGGATGCGGCCCTCGATATAGACCGACGAACCCTTCTTCAGGTATTCGCTGACGATTTCCGCCAGACGACCGAAGAACGCGACGCGATGCCACTCGGTCATTTCCTTGAAATCGCCGCTTGCCTTGTCCTTGTAGCGGTCGGTCGTCGCGAGACGGATGTTCGCAACCGCGTCGCCGCTCGGCAGGTAACGGACTTCAGGATCGGCGCCGAGATTGCCGACGAGGATGACCTTGTTGACGGATGCCATGTGTTTCTCCAGTAAATTCGATGCCGGGCCGCCCGCGCATGCGTCGGAGCGGCCCGCCGGGCAAGCCGGCGAACGCCGCCGGTGCCTGCCCGAAAATTGGGTTCAGGCCTTGCGCGGCGGCGCTTTCATGCTGGCCGCGATTATAAGCCACGCGGCAACCAGCCCTGAGCACGCGTAAAACACGGTGTTCGCGCCGCCGTGCTTCAGCAGCCAGCCGCCCGCGATGCCGCCGAGCGCGAGCCCGATCGACTGCGTGGTGTTGTACACGCCCGTGGCCGCGCCCTTGCGCGAACCCGGCGCGAGCTTCGACACGAGCGACGGCTGCGACGCTTCCAGGATGTTGAACCCCAGGAAGTAGACGAACAGGATCGCCGCCACAATCAGGATGGTATGCGGCGCGCTGCCCAGCAGCAATTGGCCGATCAGGATAGCCAGAATGCCGCCGAGCAGCACCGGCTTCATCTTGCCCCGCTTTTCCGCGACGATGATCGCCGGGACCATCATCACGAATGCGAGCCCCATCACCGGCAGGTAGACCTTCCAGTGCGCGGCGACCGGCAGCCCGCCGTCGACGAGCAGGCGCGGCACGACGAGGAACAGCGCCGTCTGCGTCGCATGCAGCACCAGCACGCCGAAGTTCAGGCGCAGCAGCTCGACGTTGTGCAGCACCTCGGCGAACGGCGCGGGCACGTGCACGGGCTTCGCCGCGTCGGGCACGATCCACACCACGACGCCGATCGCGAGGATCGACAGCACGCCGACGATCGTGAACAACCCGCTCATCCCGACCCAGTGGAACACGATCGGCGCGCCGACGATCGCGACCGCGAACGACACGCCGATCGAGCCGCCGACCATCGCCATCGCCTTGGTACGGTTCTGCTCGGAAGTCAGGTCGGCGATGAACGCGAGCACCGCGGACGACACGGCGCCCATCCCCTGGATCACGCGGCCGACGATGATCCACGTGATGTCGTGCGCGAACGCGGCGACGAAGCTGCCGATCGCGAAGATCACGAGGCCCGTGGCGATCACCGGCTTGCGGCCGAACTTGTCGGACGCCCAGCCGTAGAAGATGTAGAACAGCGACTGCGTGACGCCGTAGGCCCCGAGCGCGATGCCGACGAGCAGCACGTTGTCGCCGCCCGGGATGGTTTTCGCGTAGACCGAGAACACCGGCATGATCATGAACAGGCCGAGCATGCGCAGCGCGAAGATCGCCGCGAGCGACGTGGTCGCGCGCAATTCGGGCGCGGTCATGCGGGAAGACGTGGCGGACGGATTGGACATCGGGAATGAATTTCGAATGATCGGAATGTCCGCCCGGTAACGGGCGGCGGAAGATCAGGACCGGCGGGCGACGTATCGGGGCAGGATTCGGCAGCCTGCAGGCCACCCGGAACCGCGCGGCGCGACCGCTTTCCCCGGCGCAGGCGCCGCCTTGCTGCCACCTGCTGTAAAGGCTGGGGACCCCGAACGACGGTCTCGAAAAGCCGTTATAGTAGCAGGTTTGGTTCCCTCCATTTTCGCCAGGTTCATGGAACAGATCCGTATCCGTGGGGCACGTACCCACAACCTGAAAAACGTCAATCTCGACCTGCCGCGCCACAAGCTGATCGTGATTACCGGGTTGTCAGGGTCGGGCAAGTCGTCGCTTGCGTTCGACACCCTTTATGCCGAGGGCCAGCGCCGCTACGTCGAAAGCCTGTCCGCCTATGCCCGCCAGTTCCTGCAGTTGATGGAGAAACCGGACGTCGACCTGATCGAGGGCCTGTCGCCCGCGATCTCGATCGAACAGAAGGCGACGTCCCACAACCCGCGTTCGACCGTCGGCACGGTCACGGAAATCCACGACTACCTGCGACTTTTGTACGCACGTGTCGGCACGCCGTACTGCCCCGACCACGACATCCCGCTCGAGGCGCAGAGCGTGTCGCAGATGGTCGACGCCGCGCTCGCGCTGCCCGAGGAAACCAAGCTGATGATCCTCGCGCCCGTCGTCGCGAACCGCAAGGGCGAGCACGTCGAGCTGTTCGAGGAGATGCAGGCGCAGGGCTTCGTGCGCTTTCGCGTGCGCTCGGGCGGCGGCACCGCGAACGAAGGCGTCGCGAAGATCTACGAGGTCGAGTCGCTGCCGAAGCTCAAGAAGAACGACAAGCACACGATCGACGTCGTCGTCGATCGCCTGAAGGTGCGCCCGGACATGAAGCAGCGCCTCGCCGAATCGTTCGAGACGGCGCTGCGCCTCGCCGACGGCCGCGCGATCGCGCTCGAGATGGATACCGACCACGAGCACCTGTTCAGCTCGAAGTTCGCGTGCCCGATCTGCTCGTACTCGCTGCAGGAGCTCGAACCGCGCCTGTTCTCGTTCAACAACCCGATGGGCGCGTGCCCGGAATGCGACGGCCTCGGCCAGATCACGTTCTTCGACCCGAAGCGGGTCGTCGCGCACCCGTCGCTGTCGCTCGCCGCGGGCGCCGTGAAGGGCTGGGACCGCCGCAACCAGTTCTACTTCCAGATGCTGCAGAGCCTCGCGGCGTTCTACGAATTCGACATCGACGCCGCGTTCGAGGATCTGCCGGAAAAAATCAGGAAGGTGCTGCTGTTCGGCTCGGGCAAGCAGACGATCCCGTTCTCGTACATCAACGAGCGCGGCCGCACGACGATCCGCGAGCACGTGTTCGAAGGGATCATCCCGAACCTCGAGCGCCGCTACCGCGAAACCGATTCGGTCGCGGTGCGCGAAGAACTGTCGAAGTACCAGAACAACCAGCCGTGCCCGTCGTGCGAAGGCACGCGCCTGCGTCGCGAGGCGCGCCACGTGCGGATCGGCACGGGCGACTACGCGCGCGGCATCTATGAAATCAGCGGCTGGCCGCTGCGCGATGCGCTCGGCTATTTCGACGGGCTGACGCTCGAAGGCGCGAAGCGCGAGATCGCCGACAAGGTGATCAAGGAAATCGTCGCGCGCCTGACGTTCCTGAACAACGTCGGCCTCGACTACCTGTCGCTCGAGCGCAGCGCCGAGACGCTGTCGGGCGGCGAGGCGCAGCGGATCCGGCTCGCGTCGCAGATCGGCTCGGGCCTCACGGGCGTGATGTACGTGCTCGACGAGCCGTCGATCGGCCTGCACCAGCGCGACAACGATCGCCTGATCGGCACGCTCAAGCACCTGCGCGACCTCGGCAACTCGGTGATCGTCGTCGAGCACGACGAGGACATGATCCGCACGGCCGACTACGTCGTCGACATGGGCCCCGGCGCGGGCGAGCACGGCGGCGTGGTGGTGGCCGAAGGCACGCCGAAGCAGGTGCAGTCGAACCCGCAGTCGCTGACGGGCCAGTACCTGCTCGGCAAGCGCACGATCGAGTATCCGGACGAGCGGATCGCACCCGACGCCGAGCGGATGCTGCGCATCGTCGACGCGCACGGCAACAACCTGAAGCATGTCGATCTCGAGCTGCCGGTCGGCCTGCTGACCTGCATCACCGGCGTGTCGGGCTCCGGCAAGTCGACGCTGATCAACGACACGCTGTACCACGCGGTCGCGCGCCATCTGTACGGTTCGTCGGCCGAGCCGGCGCCGCACGAGGCGATCGAGGGCCTCGAGCACTTCGACAAGGTGATCAACGTCGACCAGTCGCCGATCGGCCGCACGCCGCGCTCGAACCCCGCCACGTATACGGGCCTGTTCACGCCGATCCGCGAGCTGTTCTCGGGCGTGCCGACCTCGAAGGAGCGCGGCTACGATCCGGGCCGCTTCTCGTTCAACGTGAAGGGCGGCCGCTGCGAATCGTGCCAGGGCGACGGCGTGCTGAAGGTCGAGATGCACTTCCTGCCGGACGTCTACGTGCCGTGCGACGTGTGCCACGGCAAGCGCTACAACCGCGAAACGCTCGAAGTGCAGTACAAGGGCAAGAACATCAGCGAAGTGCTCGACATGACGGTCGAGCATGCGTACGAGTTCTTCAGCGCGGTGCCGGTCATCGCGCGCAAGCTGAAGACGCTGCTCGACGTCGGCCTCGGCTACATCCGCCTCGGCCAGTCGGCCACGACGCTGTCGGGCGGCGAGGCGCAGCGCGTGAAGCTGTCGCTGGAGCTGTCGAAGCGCGACACGGGCCGCACGCTGTACATCCTCGACGAGCCGACCACCGGCCTGCACTTCCACGACATCGCGCTGCTGCTCGAGGTGATCCACCGGCTGCGCGACCAGGGCAACACGGTCGTGATCATCGAGCACAACCTCGACGTGATCAAGACGGCCGACTGGGTGATCGACCTCGGCCCCGAAGGCGGCGCCGGCGGCGGCCAGATCATCGCGCAGGGCACGCCCGAACAGGTCGCGAAGACGAAGGCGAGCTTCACCGGCAAGTACCTCGCGCCGCTGCTCAAGCGTCCGACCCGCAAGGTCGCGGCCGGCTGACGCGCTTTCGGCCCTCCCGGCCCTTCCCGCGCGCGGCCGCCCGGCCGCGCGCGTCCTTTCGCGGTAAGCAGCCCCCTCGTTTTCCCTTCTGCGTTTACACGACGCGCCAAACGGCCCGTTTGCGGACCATAATGGCAGCTATACTTTACGGTCGTAAGGTTCGCCTTCCGCACCAATCCGGTGCGACGCCGGGCGAACCCGGCTCTGCCGCGCGCTGTGCGGCATGACACACGAACGACAGGAATCCACGATGGAGAAGCAACAAGAGTCGCGCGATGCGCAGAGCCGCGAGCCGCACCTGCGCAGCGTGCGGCTGACGAGCGACTTCAGCCTGCCGAAGCTGTCGGCACTCGAGATCGGCAGCTATCTCTTCACGCTCGTCACGATGTGGCTCGTCCTCGAGCTCAAGCTGCTCGGCGGGTTGCTGGCCGGCCTGCTCGTCTACCAGCTGATCCACACGATCGCGCCCGTGATCGAACGCCACACGACGAGCATGCGCGCGCGCTGGGTCGCCGTCGTGCTGCTGGCGATCGCGATCGTCGGCGGGCTCACGGGCCTGACGATCGGCATCATCGAGCATTTCGAGCACACGGTGCCGAACCTGCAGAGCCTGCTCGGCCAGTTGATGCAGATCGTCGAGCAAACCCGCGCGCGCACGCCGGCGTGGATCGCGAACCTGCTGCCGGTCGACGTCGAGCAGATGAAGACCAAGGCGGCCTTGCTGATGCACTCGCACATGGACCAGCTCCAGCAGAGCGGCAAGAGCGTCGCGCGCGGCTTCGGCCACGTGCTGTTCGGGATGATCATCGGCGCGATGATCGCGATCGGCGTCGAGCACGGCAAGGTGCGCCGGCCGCTGTCGACCGCGCTCGTCACGCGCGTGTCGCGCTTCTCCGACGCGTTCCGCCGGATCGTGTTCGCGCAGATCAAGATCTCGGCGATCAACGCGACGTTCACGGGCATCTACCTGCTCGTCGCGCTCCCGATCTTCCACGAGCGGCTGCCGCTGTCGAAGACGCTCGTGCTCGTCACGTTCATCGTCGGCCTGCTGCCGGTAATCGGCAACCTGATCTCGAACACGCTGATCGTCGCCGTATCGCTGTCGGTCAGCATGGGCACCGCGATCGCGTCGCTCGTGTTCCTCGTCGTCATCCACAAGCTCGAATACTTCCTGAACGCGAAGATCATCGGCGGCCAGATCGAGTCGCGCGCGTGGGAGCTGCTGCTCGCGATGCTGATCATGGAGGCCGCGTTCGGGCTGCCGGGCGTGATCGCCGCGCCGATCTTCTATGCGTATCTGAAACGCGAGCTGTACCTGCTGCGGCTGATCTGAAACCCGCGTCTCAGGCGACAAAAAAACGCCGCGCCCCGTAAAGGAGGCGCGGCGTTTTTGTTTCCGGGGACTGCCGATCGGCGGCCGGCGATCCGGGGGGCGGCCAACCGGCGGCCGGCCAACCGGGGGCCGGCCGATTCAGATCAGCGGAACACGACCGTCTTCGTTCCGTTCAGCACGATCCGGTGCTCGACGTGCCACTTCACCGCGCGAGCGAGCGTCACGCACTCGACGTCGCGGCCGATCGCGGTCAACTGGTCGGGCGTCATGCTGTGGTCGACGCGCTCGACTTCCTGCTCGATGATCGGGCCTTCGTCGAGATCGGTCGTCACGTAGTGCGCGGTCGCGCCGATCAGCTTCACGCCGCGGTCGAACGCCTGGTAGTACGGCTTCGCGCCCTTGAAGCTCGGCAGGAACGAGTGATGGATGTTGATCGCGCGCCCGGCGAGCTGCTGGCACATGTTCGGCGACAGGATCTGCATGTAGCGCGCGAGCACGACGAGATCGGCCTGGTGCTCGTCGATCACCTCCAGCACGCGCGCTTCCTGCGCGGCCTTCGCGGCATCGGACGAACCGCCGATCAGCGGGAAGTGATGGAACGGGATGTTGTAGCTCGCGGCGAGCTGGTAGAACTCCTTGTGGTTCGACACGATCGCCGGGATCTCGATCGGCAGCTGGCCGGTGCGATAGCGGAACAGCAGGTCGTTCAGGCAGTGGCCGATCTTCGACACCATGATCACGACGCGCGGCTTCACGGCCGCATCGTGCAGTTCCCAGCGCATCGAGAATTGCTCGGCGAGCGGAGCGAATTCCTTGCGAAGTGTGTCGAGCGCCGACGCGGCATCCGTGCCGTTGCCGTCCTGCTCGAAGTGCACGCGCATGAAGAATTCGCTGGTGCGGCTGTCGCCGAACTGCGCCGAATCGAGGATGTTGTTGCTGCGCTCGAACAGGAAGCCCGAGACCGCGTGGACGATGCCGTGCCGGTCGGGGCACGACAGTTTCAAGATAAAGCTGTGATCGGTCGGCATGACCGCTACTCCCTTTGTTTCCGTATTCGTCAAATTACCCGTTCGCGCCGCCGGACTGCGCGTCGCGGCGCGCGTCACGCGGCCGGTGCGAACAGCGCGTCGATGCCTGCCGCCTCTTGCGCCGTCAGCCAGCGATGGCGCAGCAGCGTGTCGAGCGTCGCGAGGCTCGCGTCCATCGTCGCGCGGCCTTCGCGCAGCCAGCCGATCACCTCGGGTACGCCGGCCAGCAGATGCTCGGCCACTTCGCCGTCCTGGTTGCGCGGCGCGAAGTCGTGCGGCAGCGGCAGGTCGTACACGAAGATCAGTTCGGACTGCGTGCCTTCCGGCAGCGAGCACAGCACCTGCACCGCGCGGCCCGCGATCGCGCGTGCCGCGAGTTCGGCCGGAATGCCGGCTTCTTCCCAGCACTCTTTCGCGAGCGTCTCGTGAACGCCCAGGCCCCAGCCGATGCCGCCCGCGACGACGTTGTCGAGCATGCCGGGGTCGGTTGCCTTGGTCGCGCTGCGGCGGCCGAGCCACATCTGCGGCACGGCCGCAGCTTGCGTAGCCGCATATTCTACGATGCCGTTCAGATGCACCGCATAAGTCTGCGTCCCGAAGAACCGCGACGCGGCGCGCTCGATATACGCCAGCGGCGCATCGTCGAAGCGATTGCGGATCGCGTAGATCTCGTCGCGCCAGCCGGGAATCGCGCCTTCGGCCGCGAGCGCGCCGATCGCGCTCGCCAGCGCCATGCTGCGCGCGTCGACCGAGTCGTAGCGCGCCGACAGCACGACGCGCTCGCCGGTCAGCTCGAACACGTCGGGCCAGCGCGCAAGCTTCGCGACATCCTGACGGCGCACCCAGCCGACCGCCTGGCCGGCGATCTCGAAGCGCAGGTGCACGGCCGGATCGAAGCGGCGCGCGGCCGCGATGCACGGAAACGTCATTGCCGTCAGTCCTTCAGCGCGACACGGATGCCGATCGCGATGAACGTCGCGCCGGCGATCCGGTCGAGCCACACGCCGGCCTTCGGGCGGCGCTTCAGCCATGCACCGATCATCCCGGCGCCGACGCCGAACAGCGAGAAGATCGCGGCCGTCTGCAGCATGAACAGCGCGCCGAGCTCGAACATCTGCAGCGTTACGCTCTGCGCGCCGTGCGGATCGACGAACTGCGGCAGGAACACGACGAAAAACAGCGTGACCTTCGGGTTCATCAGGTTGCCGATCACGCTCTGCCGGAAGATCGTGCCGAGCGGCTGCGGCGGGCGCGCGTGCGCATTCGCGAGGCCCTGGCTGCGCAGCGCCTTGATGCCGATCCACACGAGGTACGCGGCGCCCGCGAGCTTCAGGATCTCGAACGCGATCGGCGACGAACGCAGCACGGCCGCGACGCCGAGCGCCGCGAGCGTCGTGTGGAACAGGATCCCGGCCGTGAAGCCGAGCGCGGCAACGAAGCCGGCCGCGCGGCCCTGCGAGATGCCGCGCGCGAGCACCTGCAGGTTGTCGGGCCCCGGCGCGAACGTGATCGCGATCGACGTGGCGAGAAACAGCATGAAGTTGGGCATCTTGACCTCGCGGTGTAAGCCGGCGTTCAATGGCCGGCGAATTCGGTAACGGTATAGACGGGCAGTCCCGCGTTGCGCAGCAGCGTGGAACCGCCGAGATCGGGCAGGTCGATGATCGCCGCGCCTTCGACGACCACCGCGCCGAGCCGCTGCAGCAGGTTGCGCCCCGCCATCATCGTGCCGCCGGTCGCGATCAGGTCGTCCATGATGATCACGCGGTCGCCGGGGCGGCACGCATCCTC
The DNA here is from genome assembly GCF_900119325.1 of Burkholderia sp. NFPP32. NCBI lineage: Bacteria > Pseudomonadati > Pseudomonadota > Betaproteobacteria > Burkholderiales > Burkholderiaceae > Burkholderia > Burkholderia sp. NFPP32. Next base: position 13,817 of record NZ_FPJP01000004.1, read on the forward strand.
GTGGATCTCGACCGTCGCGCTGCCGTATTCGAGGTCGTACGATTCCGAGCGCGTCTTGTACGGCAGCTTGCCGACCTTGCGGATCGGCACGAAGCCGGCGCTCAGCTCGTACGCGACGATCGGCGCGATGATGAAGCCGCGCGCATCGAGGCCCGCGACGTAGTCGAGCTTCGCGTCGACATAGCGCTCGACGAACAGGTCGACGAGGATGCGCAGCGCCTTCGGGCTCTGCAGCAGCGTCGTGATGTCGCGGAACATCACGCCCGGCTGCGGCCAGTCGGGCACCGTGCGGATCTGGCTGTGGATGAAGGCGACCGGATCGAGCGGCGCGCCCGACGACGAATGCGGCATGAAACTCTCCGAAAAAAACGGTGCGCGAAGATCGGGCACCGTTTCGAAAAATACGGGTCGGGTTATTGAATCGGCGCTCACGCGGCCGCGGCCGGCGGATCGCGCCGATGGCGCGACAGCCGCTCCTCCGCGAGCGCGAGCGCCTCGGGCAGCCCGCGCAGCACGACGATGTCGCTCGCGCGCAGCTTGGTCTGCGGATCGGGCTCGACGCCGCGGATACCGTGCCGGCGGATCGCCGTGACTTCCAGCCCGAGCGCATACAGCCCGAGTTCCTCCAGCGAGCGCCCGACCGCGTCAGCGCGCGCATCGACCGGCACCGATTGTAGCCGCACCTGCTCGTGGTCGTCGTCGTCCGCGTCGTCCGCGCCGCGGAAATAGCCGCGCAGCAGGCTGTAGCGCTCGTCGCGCATTTCCTCGACGCGCCGCACGACCTTGCGCATCGGCACGCCGACCAGCACCAGCGTATGCGACGCGAGCATCAGGCTGCCCTCGACGATCTCCGGAATCACCTCGGTCGCGCCAGCGGCGAGCAGCTTCTCGAGATCGGCATCGTCGACGGTGCGCACGATCGCGGGCAGCGTCGGCTCGAGCTCGTGCACGTGGTGCAGCACGCGCAGCGCGGACGGCGTGTTCGCATAGGTGATCGCCACCGCCGCCGCGCGGTGGATACCGGCCGCGAGCAGCGACTCGCGGCGCGCCGCGTCGCCGAACACGACCGATTCGCCGGCTGCCGCGGCCGCGCTCACGCGGTCCGGGTCGAGGTCGAGCGCGACATATGAAATGCCTTCCTGTTCGAGCATGCGCGCCAGGTTCTGGCCCGCGCGGCCGTAGCCGCAGATGATCACGTGGCCGCGCTGCTTCAGGCTTTGCGTCGCGATCCGCGTCATCTGCAGCGACTGCTGCATCCATTCGGTCGACGACAGCCGCATCACGATCCGGTCGGCGTTCTGGATCAGGAACGGCGCGGCGAGCATCGACAGCAGCATCGACGCGAGGATCGCCTGCAGCAGCGTCGAATCGACCAGATGGCGGTCGAGGATCAGGTTCAGCAGCACGAAGCCGAATTCGCCGGCCTGCGCGAGGCCGATGCCCGTGCGCATCGCGACGCCCGGCGTCGCGCCGAACAGCCGTGCGAGCCCGGCGATCATCGTCCCCTTGAACAGGATCTGCCCGACGAAGAAGCCGAGCACGAGCAACGGATGCTCCCAGATCACGCGCGGATCGAGCAGCATCCCGGTCGTCACGAAGAACAGGCCGAGCAGCACGTCGCGGAACGGCTTGATGTCCTCCTCCACCTGATGGCGGAACGGCGTCTCGGAGATCAGCATCCCCGCGATGAACGCGCCGAGCGCAAGCGACAGGCCGAACTTGTCGGTGATGAACGCGGCGCCGAGCGTGACGAGCAGCAGGTTCAGCACGAACAGCTCCTGCGAGCGGCGCCGCGCGACGACGTTGAGCCAGCGCGTCATGAAGCGCTGGCCGATGACCAGCAGCAGCGTGAGCGCGATCACGATCTTGACCGCCGCGAAGCCGAGCGTCAGCGCGAGATCCTTCGACGATTCGGCGCCGAACGCGGCGATCACGATCAGCAGCGGCACGACCGCGAGATCCTGGAACAGCAGCACGCCGAAGATGTTGCGGCCGTGCTCGGTCTCGATCTCGAGACGTTCGGCAAGCATCTTCGACACGATCGCCGTCGACGACATCGCGAGCGCGCCGCCGAGCGCGACGGCGCCCTGCCACGTGATGTGCACCCAGCGCTCGAACAGCGCGCCGAGCAGCAGCGCGAGCACAAGCGTCGCGACGACCTGCAGCAGCCCGAGACCAAACACGAGCCGCTGCATCGACCTCAGTTTCGCAAGCGAGAATTCGAGGCCGATCGAGAACATCAGGAACACCACGCCGAATTCCGCGAGATGCTCGGCGCGCTCGAGATCCGCCGCAATCCCGAGCGCGTGCGGGCCGACCAGGATGCCGACGGTCAGGTAGCCGAGCATCGGCGGGAGGTTCAGCGAGCGGAATACGACGACGCCCACCACCGAAGCCAGCAGCAGCATGAGCGTCATTTCGAGCGGGGAAATCACGGGCGAAGCGTCCTCGTTCGTCGGGGCCACCGCGAAGCGGGCGCGATGGCGTAGCGTGGGATAGGCGACATCGGACGAGTCCGAAGGCCCGGCGCGGCGAACAAACGCCTTTGCTATACTCCGCGCATGATAGCGAAAATCAATGATGATCGGGCGCTCGCGCTCGCCCGCGACGTGCTCGACATCGAGGCGGACGCCGTGCGCGCGCTGCGCGACCAGCTCGACGGCGGCTTCGTCCAGGCCGTCGCGCTGCTGCTCGGCTGCCGCGGCCGCGTGGTGGTGTCCGGTATCGGCAAATCGGGGCATATTGCCCGCAAGATCGCGGCAACGCTGGCCAGCACCGGCACGCCGGCCTTCTTCGTCCATCCTGCCGAGGCCAGCCACGGCGACCTCGGGATGGTCACCTCCGACGACGTCTTCATCGGCATCTCCTATTCCGGCGAATCGGAAGAACTCGTCGCGATCCTGCCGCTCGTCAAGCGGATCGGCGCGAAGCTGATCGCGATCACGGGCCGCGCGGAGTCGAGCCTCGGCACGCTCGCCGACGTGAACCTGAACGCCGCGGTCTCGAAGGAAGCGTGCCCGCTGAACCTCGCGCCCACCGCGAGCACGACCGCCGCGCTCGCGCTCGGCGACGCGCTCGCCGTCGCGGTGCTCGACGCGCGCGGCTTCGGTTCGGAAGATTTCGCACGCTCGCACCCGGGCGGCGCGCTCGGCCGGCGCCTGCTCACCTACGTGCGCGACGTGATGCGCTCGGGCGACGACGTCCCGTCCGTCGGGCTCGACGCGACGCTGTCGGACGCGCTGTTCCAGATCACCGCGAAGCGCCTGGGCATGACGGCCGTGGTCGACGCCGACGGCAAGGTCGCGGGCATCTTCACGGACGGCGACCTGCGCCGCGTGCTCGCGCGCGACGGCGACTTCCGCACGCTGCCGATCACCGACGTGATGACGCGCAACCCGCGCACGATCGGGCCGGATCACCTGGCGGTCGAGGCCGTGGAACTGATGGAGCGCCACCGGATCAACCAGATGCTGGTGGTCGATGCCGACGGCGCGCTGATCGGCGCGCTGAACATGCACGACCTGTTTTCGAAGAAGGTGATCTGATGAGCGCAGCGCTGACTGCGGCCGAACGCGCGAGCCGCGTGAAGCTGATGATTTTCGACGTCGACGGCGTGCTGACCGACGGCGGCCTGCTGTTTACTGCGGCCGGCGACGCGATGAAGTCGTTCAATTCGCTCGACGGCCACGGCGTGAAGCTGCTCGGCGAAGCCGGCATCGCGACCGCGATCATCACGGGCCGCCGCTCGGAGATCGTCGCGGCGCGCGCGAAGGAAATGAAGATCGCGCACCTGTTCCAGGGCGTCGAGAACAAGCTCGCGGTGTTCGCCGACCTGATCGCATCGCTCGGCCTCACCGCCGACGCGTGCGGCTACATGGGCGACGACTGGCCCGACCTGCCGGTGATGCTGCGCTGCGGCTTCGCGACCGCGCCCGCGAACGCGCACCCCGACGTGATCGCCCGCGCGCACTGGGTGGCCGAGGCCCGCGGCGGCCACGGCGCCGTGCGCGAAGTCTGCGACGCGATCCTGCGCGCTCAGCGCCGCTACGACGCGCTGCTCGCGGCCGCCTGCGGAGCCTGACGGATGAATACGCATTTCCGCTGGACCCAGCTGCTGCCGCTCGCCGCGGTCGCCGCGCTCGCGGGCATCACGTGGTGGCTGCTGCAGGCGACGCTGCCGCCGCCGGGCGAAGGCATCGCGCAGCCGAAGCGCCATACGCCCGACTATTTCGCGGACAACTTCTCGGTTACCGAACTCGACCAGTCCGGCACGACGCAGTACCGGCTGACGGCCGCGAAGCTGGTCCATTACGAAGACACCGAAAACAGCGACCTGGCCGATCCGGCCATGCGCGCATTCCAGCCCGGCAAGCCGGTCGTGACGACCACCGCGAAGCGCGGCACCGTCAACGGCGACGTGTCGATCGTCGATTTGTACGACGACGCGCGCATCCTGCGCGCGGCCGGCGGCGGCGATCCGCAAATGCAGGCCGATTCCCAGCATTTCCGGATCTTCGTCAATGACGATGTGATCCAGACCGAAAAGCCGGTTAAACTTCAGCGCGGCCTGTCGCTCGTCAACGCGACCGACGGCATGAAGTACAACAACGTCACCCGGGTCATCGAGCTTTACGGCAACGTGCGCGGCACGATCGCCGCGGCGGACACGTCCGGCGGCTCGAAAGGTCAACCCAAGTGACGCTTCCCTCACGTGACTGCATGAACGAACCGTTCCCTCGACAGATTTCCGGCGGCGCTGCGCGCGCCGTCCGCGCCGCGCTCGCCGCGACGCTCGTGGCGCTCCCGTTGATCGGGCTGGCGCCGCTCGCCCATGCCGAGAAGGCCGACCAGAACAAACCGATCAACGTCGAGGCCGACAACCTGACCTATGACGACCTGAAGCAGGTCACGGTCGCGACCGGCAACGTCGTGATCACGAAGGGCACGATCATCATCAAGGGCGACCGCGTCGAAGTGCGCCAGGATCCGGAGGGCTATCAGTATGCGACGTCGTTCGGCAGCGGCAAGAAGCACGCGACGTTCCGCCAGAAGCGCGAAGGCCTCGACGAATACATCGACGGCGACGCCGAGCGCATCGACTACGACGGCAAGCAGGACCTGACCACGCTGACGACCGCCGCGACCGTACGCCGCCTGCAGGGCACGTCGACCGTCGCGGACACCGTGCACGGCAGCGTGATCACGTACGACGGCCAGCGCGACTTCTACACCGCGAAGGGCGGCAAGGACATCGCCGCGCCCGGCAACCCGAACGGCCGCGTGCGCGCGATGCTGTCGCCGAAGAACGGCGGCCCCGCGCCGCTGACCGGCGCGCCGGCGAAGCTGTCGCCGTCGACCACGATCCAGGGAGCGCCGGGCCAATGAACGCGCTACCGAACCGCCAGCCGGCCGGCACCACGAGTTCGCTCGTCGTCCGCAACCTGAAGAAGCGCTACGGCTCGCGCACGGTCGTCAAGGACGTGTCGCTCGACGTGAAGAGCGGCGAAGTCGTCGGCCTGCTCGGCCCGAACGGCGCCGGCAAGACCACGTCGTTCTACATGATCGTCGGCCTCGTGCCGCTCGACGCTGGCGAGATCTCGCTGAACGGCAGCTCGATCAGCCTGCTGCCGATCCACAAGCGCGCGTCGCTCGGCCTGTCGTACCTGCCGCAGGAAGCGTCCGTGTTCCGCAAGCTGACCGTCGAGGAAAACATCCGCGCGGTGCTCGAGCTGCAATACGGCGAAGACGGCAAGCGGCTGTCGAAGGACGCGATCTCGTCGCGCAGCGAAGCACTGCTCGACGAGCTGCAGATCGGCCACCTGCGCGAGAACCCTGCGCTGTCGCTGTCGGGCGGCGAACGACGCCGGGTCGAAATCGCGCGCGCGCTCGCGACCAACCCGAACTTCATCCTGCTCGACGAACCGTTCGCCGGCGTCGACCCGATCGCGGTGCTCGAGATCCAGAAGATCGTCAAGTTCCTGAAGCAGCGCAACATCGGCGTGTTGATTACCGATCACAACGTCCGTGAAACGCTCGGCATCTGCGACCACGCCTATATCATCAGCGACGGCTCGGTGCTCGCCGCCGGCGCGCCGAGCGAAATCATCGAAAACGAAAGCGTGCGCCGCGTGTATCTCGGCGAGCACTTCCGCATGTAACTTCCTCCTCGTGGCTGGCTGCACCCCGCCCGGCATGGCCGCGCGGGGCCGCGCCCCGCTTCGCGGCCATGCCCGCGGCCGGGCGGCGCGCCGCGCGTAATCGCGGATGGCTCAACGCGCCTGGGTCGTGGCAAACTGCCGGTATGACTCCCTCCTTGCCATGAAAGCCAGCCTCCAACTCCGCCTGTCGCAACATCTGGCGCTGACGCCGCAGCTACAGCAGTCGATCCGGCTCCTGCAGTTGTCGACGCTCGAATTGCAGCAGGAAGTCGCGATGGCAGTCGCGCAGAACCCGCTGCTCGAGAACGACGACGAATGGATCGTGAGCCCGCTGCGCGTCGCGTCGGACGGATCGCTGATCGCGCAGACGCCTTCCGGCCAGAATACCGAGCCGGCCCCGGCAAACAGCAGCAGCACGTCGGGCGATCGCGCGGAGCGCGACGAACCGGCCGGCGCGGACGAGTACGACGGTTACGCGTCCGGCGACGGCAACGACGGCCCGCAATGGAATCTCGACGAATTCGGCCGCTCGAGCGGCGCGTCCGACGACGACGACCTCCCGCCGCTGCAGGTGCAGGAAGCCGCGACGTCGCTGCGGGACCACCTGTCCGCACAGTTGCGCGTCACGCAGGCCGGCCCGCGCGATCGCGCGCTCGTGATGTTCCTGATCGAATCGCTCGACGACGACGGCTACCTGACCGCCACGCTCGACGAAGTGCTCGCCGACCTGCCGCCCGAGCTGGAGATCGACTGCGACGAACTGAATGCTGCACTCGCGCTGCTGCACAGCTTCGACCCGGCCGGGGTCGGCGCCCGCTCGGCATCCGAATGCCTGAAGCTGCAGCTGCTGCGCCTCGATCCGTCCCCGACGCGCACGCTCGCGCTCGAGATCGTGTCGCAGCATCTGGAACTGCTCGCCGCACGCGACTTCACGCGATTGCGCAAGCACCTGAAGGCGAGCGACGACGCGCTGCGCGACGCGCACGCGCTGATCCGCTCGCTCGAGCCGTTCCCCGGCGCCGCGTACGGCAAGGCCGAGGCCGACTACGTCGTGCCCGACATCATCGTGAAGAAAGCCGGCCAGGGATGGCTCGCGGAGCTCAATCCGGAGGTCGTGCCGCGCCTGCGGATCAACAACCTCTACGCGAACATCCTGCGCAACAGCCGCGGCGATCCGTCGACCGGTTCGCTGAAACAGCAGCTTCAGGAAGCACGCTGGCTGATCAAAAACATCCAGCAGCGTTTCGACACGATCCTGCGTGTCGCACAGGCTATTGTCGAGCGTCAGAAGAATTTCTTTGCGCACGGTGAAATTGCCATGCGCCCCTTGGTTTTGCGGGAAATAGCTGATACGCTGGGCCTACACGAGTCGACTGTCAGCCGTGTGACAACCGGGAAGTACATGCTGACCCCGTTCGGGACGCTTGAATTTAAGTACTTCTTCGGATCTCACGTTTCGACCGACACCGGTGGCGCCGCCTCGTCGACAGCCATCCGAGCCCTCATCAAGCAACTGATAGGAGCTGAAGACCCAAAATCGCCACTTTCGGACAGCCGCATTGCCGAGCTGCTGGCAGAACAGGGTTTCGTGGTCGCGCGCCGCACGGTTGCCAAATATCGCGAAGCCCTCAAGATCCCGGCAGTGAATCTGCGCAAGTCTCTTTAGGCCTGCTGCCTGCCCGGCGGCAGGCGTGTTCCGGCCACCGCGCACACGGGGAACAGGCCGGGCGACCTGTCCGCGATACACCGCCTCTGTGCGGCACGGGCAAGTCGGCCGGAGCGCCGCCTCGATGCGGCCGGGTGGTCACTCGCTTGGAGAAGCACTATGAACCTGAAGATCAGTGGACATCATCTCGAAGTCACGCCTGCAATTCGCGAATACGTGATCACCAAGCTGGACAGGGTGCTACGGCATAGCGATCAGGTGATCGATGGCACTGTGATCCTCTCGGTCGACAATCACAAGGAAAAGGACAAGCAGCAGCGCGCGGAAATCAATCTGCACCTGAAGGGCAAGGACATCTTCGTCGAAAGCGCGAACGGCAACCTGTACGCCGCGATCGATCTACTGATCGACAAGCTGGATCGCCAGGTCGTCAAGCACATGGAGCGCCTGCAAACGCACGCGCACGACCCGATCAAACTTCAACCGTCGATCGACCAGATCGAACTGCCGCCGCAATAACCGTCACCGCAACACGCACGCCGCCCGGTTCGCCGGGCGTTTTTTTTGCGACTCCGCGCCCGTGGTGCGACCGGTCCGTCCATGCTGCGCCACGCACGCGGCTGTGCTCTATAATGTCCCGGTTATCGCCGGGGGGCGTTGGGTGCGGTAGCTGCGTTGCAGGTTGCCGATACCAAATGCCTTGATATCGCCGAACATGGAAAATCAGTCTGCCGCCGCAAGGAGACCCCAGGCCGCCCAATCGCCTGCCAACATGAATCGCCTAGCCAAAATCCTGCCCATAGAGAACGTCGTCATCGACCTCTCGGTCACCAGCAAGAAACGCGTGTTCGAACAAGCCGGGCTGATGTTCGAGAATCAGAACGGCATCGCCCGCAGCACCGTCACGGACAACCTGTTCGCGCGCGAGCGCCTCGGCTCGACCGGGCTCGGCGAAGGCGTCGCGATTCCGCACGGGCGCATCAAGGGTCTCAAGCACCCGCTCGCCGCGTTCGTCCGGCTCGCCGATGCGATCCCGTTCGAAGCGCCCGACGGCCAGCCGGTCGGCCTCCTGATTTTCCTGCTCGTCCCCGAGCAAGCCACCCAGCAGCATCTCGAAATCCTGTCGGAAATCGCGCAACTGCTGTCCGATCGCGACGCGCGTGAGCGTCTGCACAACGAAACGGATATCGCCGAGTTGCATCGCCTGCTCACTCAGTGGCAACCTTGAGTTGATCCGGGCGGAATATTTTCCCGTACGAGGCGGCACGCGCCGCCGTCCAGGGCCGCCCGGCGCCGGCCCGGCATGGCGACGTCCGTCGCCGCGCGCATGCACCGGCCCATTGGAGTGACGAGAGTCATGGATACGTCCAGCATCAACGCCCAGAGCATCTTCGACGACAACGCGGCCACGCTGAAACTGAGCTGGCTGACGGGGCATGAAGGCTGGGAACGCGGCTTTTCGGCCGACACGGTCGGCAACGCGACGTCGAGCGCCGACCTCGTCGGCCACCTGAACCTGATCCACCCGAACCGGATCCAGGTGCTGGGCGAAGCCGAAATCGACTACTACCAGCGCCAGACCGACGAAGACCGCTCGCGCCACATGGCCGAGCTGATCGCGCTCGAACCGCCGTTCCTCGTCGTCGCCGGCGGCGCCGCGGCGCCGCCCGAACTCGTGCTGCGCTGCACGCGCTCGTCGACCCCGCTGTTCACGACGCCGATGTCGGCCGCCGCGGTGATCGACAGCCTGCGGCTCTACATGTCCCGCATCCTCGCGCCGCGCGCGACGCTGCACGGCGTATTCCTCGACATCCTCGGGATGGGCGTGCTGCTGACCGGCGATTCGGGCCTCGGCAAGAGCGAGCTCGGCCTCGAACTGATCAGCCGCGGCCACGGCCTCGTCGCCGACGACGCGGTCGACTTCGTCCGTCTTGGCCCCGATTTCGTCGAAGGGCGCTGCCCGCCGCTGCTGCAAAACCTGCTCGAAGTGCGCGGCCTCGGCCTGCTCGACATCAAGACGATCTTCGGCGAAACCGCCGTGCGGCGGAAAATGAAGCTGAAGCTGATCGTCCAGCTCGTGCGGCGCCCCGACGGCGAATTCCAGCGCCTGCCGCTCGAAAGCCAGACCGTCGACGTGCTCGGTTTGCCGATCAGCAAGGTCACGATCCAGGTTGCGGCCGGCCGCAACCTGGCGGTGCTCGTCGAGGCCGCCGTCCGGAACACGATCCTGCAGTTGCGCGGAATCGACACGTTGCGCGATTTCATGGATCGGCAACGACTCGCGATGCAAGATCCCGACAGTCAGTTCCCCGGCAAACTGGTGTAACCCGCACGCGCCGGCCGCGCACCGCCGACGCGTCGAGCCGGTGCTATGATGAAACGTCAGGATTCTCTGCTTCCCATGCGCATCGTCCTTATCACCGGCATCTCCGGCTCAGGCAAATCCGTCGCGCTGAACGCGCTAGAAGACGCAGGCTATTACTGCGTCGACAACCTGCCGCCGCATGTGCTCCCCGAACTCGCCCGCTACCTTGCCCAGGACGGCCAGCGCCGGCTCGCGGTTGCGATCGACGCGCGCTCGAGCGCATCGCTCGACGAAATGCCCGGCCTGATCCGCGAGCTGTCGCGCGATCACGACGTGCGCGTGCTGTTCCTCAACGCAAGCACCCAGGCGCTGATCCAGCGCTTCTCCGAAACGCGCCGCCGCCATCCGCTCTCCGGTTCGCTGTCGCACGATGCGGACGTCGGCCTGCTGTCGTCGCTCGAGGAAGCGATCGAGCGCGAACGCGACCTCGTCGCGCCGCTCGCCGAGTTCGGCCACCAGATCGATACGAGCACGCTGCGCGCGAACGTGCTGCGCACGTGGGTCAAGCGCTTCATCGAGCAGAAGAACAACGACCTGATGGTGATGTTCGAGTCGTTCGGCTTCAAGCGCGGCGTACCGCTCGACGCCGACCTGATGTTCGACGTGCGCGCGCTGCCGAATCCGTACTACGACCACGAGTTGCGCCCGCTCACCGGGCTCGACCAGCCGGTCATCGCCTTTCTCGACGCACTGCCGATCGTCCACCAGATGATCGACGACATCCATGCGTTCCTGTTGAAATGGCTGCCGCACTTCCGCGATGACAACCGCAGCTACCTGACCGTCGCCATCGGCTGCACCGGCGGCCAGCATCGCTCGGTGTTCATCGCGGAAACGCTCGCCGCGCGCCTCGCGCACGAGGCGAACGTGATCGTGCGGCATCGTGACGCGCCAGTGGATGTCGACGCGTCGTCGCGGCTCGTCTCCGAGGTCGACCGACCCTAGCGACACCCGCCCCAACGCCCGCGCGCCATGTCCTCCCTATCGACCACCCTGATCGACCTGCCGCTGTTTCCGCTGCACACGGTGCTGTTTCCGGGAGGCCTGCTCCCGCTCAAGGTGTTCGAGGCACGCTACCTCGACATGTCCCGCGCGTGCCTGCGCGACGACGCGCCGTTCGGCGTGTGCCTGCTGAAGAGCGGGCCCGAAGTCGCACAGGACGGCGCCGTGTCGGTGCCCGAAACCATCGGCTGCATGGCGCGCATCACCGAGTGCGATACCGGCGAATTCGGGATGCTGTATCTGCAGGCGGTCGGCACGCAGCGTTTCGAACTGCTGTCGTATCGCGTCGAAGGCAACGGGCTGCTGGTCGGCATCGCGGAGCCGCTGCCCGACGACATCCCGCTCGAAGGCGAGCAGGCGCTCGCACAGTTCGGCTCGTGCGCCGAGGTGCTCGAGCGCATCATCGACGCGCTGAAGAAATCCGAGCCGGGCAAGCTGCCGTTCGGCGAACCGTTTCGTCTCGACGATCCCAGCTGGGTGTCGAACCGCCTCTCGGAACTGCTGCCGCTCGACCTGCGCGCGCGGCAAAAGCTGATGGAGTTTCCGGACGTCGGCGCACGCATCGACGCCGTGCACCACGTGCTCGACCGGCACGGCTGGCTGTGAGTGTCCCCAGGACCCGTGGCTTCGGCCCAGCCCCCGAGGGAGCATGAAAACCTGGGGCGGCCCGGCGTTTTCTCGAGCGCGCGGCCCGCGCCCTTCCCTGTTCGTTACAGCAGCGGCCCGCTCAGTGCATCGAGCAGCTTGCGCACGGGCGCCGGCACGCCGTACGCATCGAGCCGGCTCAGCGGCACCCACGCGGTCTCCGCGTCCCGTGCCTGCGACGGCAGGCCGCCGCCGTCCGCCATGTCGCTCAGCCGCGGCTCGATCTCGAGCCGGAAATGCGTGAACGTGTGCGTGAACGGCGCAAGCGGCACCGGGCCGCCGCCGCCGAAGCCCTGCGCAAGTTCCGCGAGCGCCGCATCGCCGTCGGCTTGCGGCAGGCTCCACAAGCCGCCCCAGATGCCGGCCGGCGGCCGCCGCTCGAGCAGCACGGCGTCGCCGTCGCGCAGCACGAGCATCCAGGTCTTGCGCGTCGGCACGGCCTTCTTCGGCCGCGCGGCCGGCAGTTCGCGCTGCCGGCCCGTCGATTGCGCGACGCAGTCGCCCGCGAACGGGCAACGCGCGCAATCGGGCTTGCCGCGCACGCACAGCGTCGCGCCGAGATCCATCAGGCCCTGCGTATACGCGCTCACGTCCGCCGCGTTCGCGGCATCGGGCAGCAGCGATTCGGCAAGCGCCCACATGTCGTTCTCGACGCGCTTCTCGCCCGGAAAGCCCTCGACGCCGAACACCCGCGCGAGCACGCGCTTCACGTTGCCGTCGAGGATCGTCGCGCGCGCGCCGTACGCAAACGATGCGATCGCCGCGGCCGTCGAGCGGCCGATACCCGGCAGTTCGGCCAGCGCGTCGGGCGTCGCCGGAAACGCGCCGCCGTGCTCGGCGACGACGGCCTGCGCGCAGCGGTGCAGGTTGCGCGCGCGCGAGTAGTAGCCGAGCCCCGCCCACAGCGCCATCACGTCGTCGACCGGCGCGGCCGCGAGCGCGGCGACGTCGGGGCAGCGTTCGAGAAAGCGCGCGTAATACGGGATGACGGTCGACACCTGGGTCTGTTGCAGCATGATTTCCGACAGCCAGATTCGGTACGGATCGCGGGTGTTCTGCCACGGCAGGTCGTGGCGGCCGTGCTCGCGCTGCCACGCGATCAGGCGCGTGGCGAACGTGCGGTGCAGCGGCGTGACGGGAAACGGAGCGGGGGCGATGCGGGGCGGCTTCAAGTTATCTAATCGCGGAAAAAGGTTTCAACGCTGGCAGGTCGCACAGAAATAGGTCGACCGCTGGCCCTGTACGATCTGGCGGATCGGCGTGCCGCATACGCGGCAAGGCTGGCCGGCACGGTCGTAGACGAAGCAGTCGAGCTGGAAATAGCCGCTTTCGCCGTTGCTGCCGACAAAATCGCGCAGCGTACTGCCGCCGCGCTCGATCGCATCGGCGAGCGTCGCGCGCACCGCGTCGGCCAGCCGCTCGTAGCGCGGCAGCGACACCTTGCCGGCGGCCGTCGTCGGCCGGATGCCGGCGCGAAACAGGCTCTCCGACGCATAGATGTTGCCGACGCCGACGACCATGTCGCCCGCGAGCAGCGCCTGCTTCACCGACACCGTGCGACCGCGCGTGCGCGCATGCAGCAGCGCGCCGGTGAACGCCGGCGAGAACGGCTCGACGCCGAGGCTCGCGAGAAGCGGATGCGCATGCACGTCGCCCGCTTCGCGCGGGTGCCACAGCACGGCGCCGAAGCGGCGCGGATCGCGGAACCGCAGTACGAATTCGTCGAAGATCCAGTCGATGTGATCGTGCTTCGCGGCGACCGGCACGCCGGCCGCGGGCAGCACGCGCAGCGTGCCCGTCATGCCGAGATGGACGATGAACCAGCCCGCGTCGACCTCGAACAGCAGGTACTTGCCGCGACGTTCGACCGCGAGCACCTCGCGCGCGCGCAACTGCTCGGCGAGCCCCGCCGGCACGGGCCAGCGCAGCATCGCGGTACGGATGTCGACACGCTCGACGCGGCGGCCCGCGACAAAGGGCTCGATGCCCCGGCGCGTGACTTCGACTTCTGGCAACTCTGGCATGTTATACGGGTCTGAGGCTGGATTCACGATCGTGCGTGTATTGTAGCGAGCGCGTTACAATCGGTTGAAACATCGAACGGATTTCCATGACTCTGCCCTCGAAGCTGCTTCAGAAGCGCCCCGCCGCCGCGCGCGGCGCGCGCGCCTTCCCGGTCCGTCGTGCACTCGGCGCCGCGCTGTTTGCCGCCTGGACCCTCACCGCCTTCCCGGCTCACGCGCAGGATCCGGCATCGGACGACGCGGAGCCGCAGGGCGCGTTCGAGCATGTGATCCCGGATGAGCAGAAGAATCTCCCCGGTGTCGCGCTGACGAGCCAGATCGTCTACCAGGTGCTCGCCGCCGAAGTCGCGCTCCAGCGCAACCAGCCGGCGCCGGCGTACCAGACCTACCTCGCGCTCGCCCGCGACACGCGCGATCCGCGCATGGCGCAGCGTGCGACCGAGATCGCGCTCGGTGCACAGAGCCCGGCCGACGCGCTGTCCGCCGCGAACCTGTGGCTCCAGTACGCACCGGATTCGAACCGGGCGTCGCAGGTCGACGCCGCGCTGCTGGTGCTCGCCGGCAAGCCGGCCGACGCGCAGCCGATGCTCGCGCGCGAGCTGGCCCGCGCAACCGGCGAGACGCGCGGGCCCGCGATCCTCGCGCTGCAGGCGCTGCTCGTGCGCGGCTCCGATCGCGTCGGCGGCCTCGCGGTGCTGAAGGACATGCTGAAGAACGACATGAACCGGCCCGAGGCGCAGCTCGCGATCGCGCGGCAGCAGCTCGCGGTCGACGACAAGGACGGCGCCGCGCAATCGCTGAAGCGGGCGCTGCAGCTCCGCCCCGACTACCTGCCGGCGGCCCTGATGCTGTCGCAGATGGGGCCGGCGGAACGCGCGGCGGGCATCGCGTCGTTCGAGAAATATGTTCAGCAGAATCCGAAGTCGCGCGACGCGCGGCTCGCGCTGTCGCAGCTCTATCTCGCCGACGATCGCCTCGACGATGCGCAGAAGCAGTTCGAGACGATGCGCAAGCTCGACTCGAAGGATCCGACGCCGCTGATGGCGCTCGCGCTGATCAAGATTCAGCAGAAGAAACTCGACGAAGCGACCGCCTACCTGAAGCAGTACGTGCAGCTCGGCGACAAGCAGCAGAACCTCGACGTCGGCCAGGGCTACATCTACCTCGCGCAGATCGCGATCGACCAGAACAACGATGCGCAGGCGTCGCAATGGCTCGACAAGGTCGACCAGACGAGCCAGCACTATCTCCCCGCGCAGATCACGCGCGCGCAGCTGCTGCAGAAACAGGGCAAGACCGACGAGGCGCGCAAGGTGCTCGACGACCTGCCGATCACGGATCCGCGCGACGCGGCCGTGGTCGCGCGCACCGACGCGTCGATCCTGTTCACCGCGAAGCGCTATCCGGAAGCCGAGGCACGGCTCGGGCAGGCGGTCCAGGACTTCCCGGACGATCCCGACCTGCGCTACGACTACGCGATGGCGGCCGAAAAAACCGGCCACTACACGACGATGGAAAAGCAGCTGCGCGAGCTGATCCGCACGCAGCCCGACAACCCGCAGGCGTACAACGCGCTCGGCTATTCGCTTGCCGACCGCAACCAGCGCCTGCCCGAAGCCAGCAAGCTGATCGACAAGGCGATGACGCTCGCGCCGAACGATGCCTACATCATGGATAGCCTCGGCTGGGTGAAGTACCGGATGGGCGACACGGCCGGCGCTACGAAGGTCCTGCGGCATGCGTACGAACTGCAGCCGAACGCCGAAATCGGCGCGCACCTCGGCGAAGTGCTGTGGAAGAGCGGCGCGCAGGACGACGCGCGTTCCGCGTGGCGTGCCGCGCAGAAGCTCGAGCCCGACAACGAAACGCTCGTGCAGACGCTGAAGCGTCTGCAGATCAACGGCCTCTGATGCAGATGTTCCCGATGCTTTCCCTGTTCTCCCGCGCGCAGCGCACGCTGGCCGCAGCCGGCGCGGCGCTCGCGCTCGCCGGCTGCGCGAGCACGCCGCCGTCGGCAAGCGCGCCGACGGGCGCGGCGCTGCAGACCGCCGCGACGCACGCTTACCATGGCCGCTTCGCCGTGCAGTACGACGACCGTCTCGGCAAGCAGCAGAACGTGTACGGCAACTTCGACTGGCAGGAGCACGGCAACGACGTGTCGCTCGAGCTGCGCAGCCCGCTCGGCCAGACGCTCGCGGTCGTGAAATCGACGCCGCAGGCGGCGTCGCTCGAGCTGCCGAACCGTCCGACGCAATATGCGGCAGACGTCGGCGACCTGATGCAGCGAACGCTCGGCTTCGCCCTGCCGCTCGCGGGCCTGCGCTACTGGCTGCTGCCGACGCCCGCGCCCGCGACGCCGGCGGAGACGGTACGCGATCCGGCCGACGACTCGCACGTCAAGCAGATCCGCCAGGACGGCTGGACGATCGACTACCTTGCCTACGCGGACGCCCCGGCCACGGGCGTCAAACGCGTCAACCTCGTGCGCGCGACGCCGCCGCTCGACATCAAGCTCGTGCTCGATCAGTGAGTACGCGCGCCTAGCCCAACAAACGCATGACCGATTCGACCCGCTCGCTGCGCAACTGCCTTGCGCCCGCGAAACTCAACCTGTTCCTACACATCACCGGCCGCCGCCCGAACGGCTATCACGATCTGCAGAGCGTGTTCCAGCTGCTGAACTGGGGCGACACGCTGCACTTCACGCTGCGCGACGACGGCCGCGTCGCGCGTGTCACCGACGTGCCCGGCGTGCCCGAGGAAAGCGATCTCGTCGTGCGCGCAGCCAACCTGCTGAAGGCGCACACCGGCACCGCGTCAGGCGTCGACATCGAGATCGACAAGTGCCTGCCGATGGGTGCCGGCCTCGGCGGCGGCAGCTCCGACGCGGCGACGACGCTGCTCGCGCTGAACCGCCTGTGGCAACTCGACCTGCCGCGCACGGAGCTTCAGTCGCTCGCGGTGAAACTCGGCGCAGACGTCCCGTTTTTTATTTTTGGAAAAAATGCGTTCGCAGAGGGTATCGGAGAAGAATTAGCTGAGGTAGAATTGCCGACTCGCTGGTTCTTGGTTGTGACGCCACGCGTTCATGTCCCGACCGCTGAAATATTTTCAGATGAGTTGTTGACAAGAGATTCGAAGCCCGTCACAATTGCTGACTTTCTTGCACAGCAAAACAGCGATGCGGGATGGCCAGACAGCTTCGGCCGGAACGATATGCAGCAAGTTGTGACAAGTAAGTACGCGGAAGTTGCGCAGGTGGTCAAATGGTTGTATGATGTGACCCCCGCGAGGATGACCGGCTCCGGAGCAAGCGTGTTTGCAGCGTTTCGCAGCAAACACGAGGCAGAAGCGGCGAAAGCCAAGCTGCCCGCCAGTTGGAACGGCGCAGTTGCCGAGAGCCTGAACGAGCATCCGCTCTTCGCTTTCGCGTCATGAAGTTTTACTTTGCCGGATGGCCTACACGAGTCCGGTGAAGTTATCAGTTAAGTGTAGGGGAGTCGCCAAGTTGGTCAAGGCACCGGATTTTGATTCCGGCATGCGAGGGTTCGAGTCCTTCCTCCCCTGCCAAAAATTTTCCCGCATTTCCCGCCTAAGCCTGAAGCAGGTGCACGATGAGCAGCCATGACGGCCTGATGGTTTTTACTGGCAACGCGAATCCCGCGCTCGCCCAGGAAGTCGTCAACATTCTTGGAATTCCCCTCGGCAAAGCAATGGTCAGCCGTTTCTCCGACGGCGAGATCCAGGTCGAGATCCAGGAAAACGTGCGTGGCAAGGACGTCTTCGTCCTGCAATCCACGTGCGCGCCGGCGAACGACAACCTGATGGAACTGATGATCATGGTCGACGCGCTCAAGCGCGCATCGGCCGGCCGGATCACCGCAGCCATCCCCTACTTCGGCTACGCCCGTCAGGATCGCCGCCCGCGTTCGGCGCGCGTCGCGATCTCGGCGAAGGTCGTCGCGAACATGCTGGAAATCGCCGGCGTCGAGCGGATCATCACGATGGATCTGCACGCCGACCAGATTCAGGGCTTCTTCGACATCCCGGTCGACAACATCTACGCAACGCCGATCCTGCTGGGCGACCTGCGCAAGCAGAACTACTCGGATCTGCTCGTCGTGTCGCCGGACGTCGGCGGCGTGGTGCGTGCCCGGGCACTCGCGAAGCAGCTCAACTGCGATCTCGCGATCATCGACAAGCGTCGTCCGAAGGCGAACGTCGCCGAAGTGATGAACATCATCGGTGAAGTCGAAGGCCGCACCTGCGTGATCATGGACGACATGGTCGATACGGCCGGCACGCTCTGCAAGGCCGCGCAAGTACTGAAGGATCGCGGTGCGAAGCAGGTGTTCGCGTACGCGACGCACCCCGTGCTGTCGGGCGGCGCCGCCGACCGCATCGCAGCATCGGCACTCGACGAGCTGGTCGTCACCGATACGATCCCGCTGTCGGCCGAATCGCTGGCGTGCTCGAAGATCCGTTCGCTGACGAGCGCAAGCCTGCTGGCCGAGACGTTCTCTCGGATCCGCCGCGGCGATTCGGTGATGTCGCTGTTCGCGGAATCCTGATCGCGAGTCGACACAACAAAGCATGCGCAGAAAGCGAAGCGGCAACGCTTCGCTTTTTGCACAATCGGACGGGATAGACGAAACCCCGCCGTTTCATCGGGGGCCGCCGTTTGACGGCCCCGTTTTACTGCCTGGTCGCGGGCAGCCATTGGAGAATCACATGAAAGTCGTCGCTTTCGAGCGCCAACAGCAAGGTACGGGTGCGAGCCGCCGCCTGCGCAACGCCGGTAAGACCACGGGTATCGTTTACGGTGGCGAAGCAGCCCCGCAAAAGATCGAACTCGATCACAACGCCCTGTGGCACGCCCTGAAGAAGGAAGCCTTCCACTCGTCGATCCTCGACCTCGAAGTGGCCGGCCAGTCGCAGCAGGTTCTGCTGCGCGACGTGCAATACCACCCGTTCAAGCAACTGGTGCTGCACGTGGACTTCCAGCGCGTTGACGCGAAGAAGAAGCTGCACACGAAGGTGCCGCTGCACTTCCTGAACGCCGAAGTCAGCCCGGCCGTGAAGCTGTCGAGCGCGGTCGTTTCGCACGTCGCGACGGAAATCGAAATCGAGTGCCTGCCGGCTGCCCTGCCGGAGTTCCTCGAAGTCGACCTGTCGAAGATCGAAGCCGGTCAGTCGCTGCACGCGAAGGACATCGCGCTGCCGAAGGGCGTCGCGCTGGTCGCGCACATCGATGCGGAAAACCCGGTTGTCGCATCGGCGACGGTCCCGGCTGGTGCCGTGTCGGACGCAGCAGGCGAAGGCGAAACGCCGGCTGCCTAAGCGGCTGCCTACGCGCCCGATCGATCCGTTTCACGAAACGGTCGACGCAACCCGCCGCGGCTTGCCCGGCGGGTTTTTCTTTTTCTGCGCCCAGGCGGCAGCCGCCGCCTTCGAAACGTCATGATCAAACTGATCGTCGGCCTCGGCAATCCCGGGGCGGAATACACCGCGACGCGCCACAACGCCGGCTTCTGGCTGATCGACCAGCTCGCCCGCGAGGCGGGCACGACGCTGCGCGACGAGCGCCGCTTCCACGGCTTCTACGCGAAAGCGCGCCTGCACGGCGAGGAAGTCCACCTGCTCGAGCCGCAGACCTACATGAACCGCTCCGGCCAGTCGGTCGTCGCGCTCGCACAATTCTTCAAGATCCTGCCCGACCAGATTCTCGTCGCGCACGACGAGCTCGACCTGCCGCCCGGCACCGTGAAGCTGAAGCTCGGCGGCGGCAGCGGCGGCCACAACGGCCTCAAGGACATCTCCGCGCACCTGTCGACGCAGCATTACTGGCGGCTGCGGATCGGCATCGGCCATCCGCGCGACCTGATTCCGGAAAGCGCGCGCGCCGGCGCGAAGCCCGACGTCGCGAACTTCGTGCTGAAGCCGCCGCGCCGCGAGGAACAGGACGTGATCGACGCGTCGATCGAACGCGCGCTCGCCGTGATGCCGATGGTCGTCAAGGGCGAACTCAACCGCGCGACGATGCAGTTGCATCGCAACTGACCTGACCGCGTATCGCACCGGCCCGGTGCATCGGGCTGTCCGGCGTCGCCGGGCGGCACCGCCCTCCCCACCTTGACGCGCACATGCGGTAATCTCGTCGTTTTGCCCGACAGGAGCCAAGCGGTGAGCCGTTACTGGAGCGACGTCGTTCAGCAACTCGTGCCTTACGTGCCGGGCGAACAGCCCGCGCTCGCGCACCCCGTCAAGCTGAACACCAACGAGAATCCCTATCCGCCGTCGCCGCGCGTCGTCGCGGCGATCGCACGCGAACTCGGCGAGACCGGCGACACGCTGCGCCGCTATCCGGATCCGGTCGCGCGCGCGCTGCGCGAGACGGTCGCGGCCCACCATCGCATCAAGCCCGAACAGGTGTTCGTCGGCAACGGCTCCGACGAGGTGCTCGCGCACACGTTCCAGGCGCTGCTGAAGCACGACCGGCCGCTGCGGTTTCCCGACATCACGTACAGCTTCTATCCGACCTACGCTCGCCTGTACGGCGTACAGACCACGATCGTGCCGCTCGCGGACGACTTCTCGATCCGCGTCGACGACTATCTCGACGACGCCGGCGGCGTGCTGTTTCCGAACCCGAATGCGCCGACCGGGCGCGCGCTGCCGCTCGCGGACGTGGAGCGGATCGCGGCCGCGAATCGGTCGTCGGTCGTCGTGATCGACGAGGCCTATGTCGATTTCGGCGCGCAGTCCGCGATCACGCTGATCGACCGCCATCCGAACCTGCTTGTCGTGCACACGACGTCGAAGGCGCGCTCGCTCGCGGGCATGCGCGTCGGCTTCGCGTTCGGCGATGCGGCACTGATCGACGCGCTGAACCGCGTGAAGGACAGCTTCAACTCCTATCCGCTCGACCGGCTCGCGCAGGTTGCCGCGCAGGCCGCGTACGAGGACACCGACTATTTCGACGCGACCTGCCGGCGCGTGATCGACAGCCGGACGCGGCTCACGCACGCGCTCGACGCGCTCGGCTTCGACGTCGTGCCGTCGGCCGCGAATTTCGTGTTCGCGCGCCATCCCGCGCACGATGCGGGCGCGATCGCGGCAAAGCTGAAGGAACGGGAAATTTTCGTGCGGCACTTCCGGCTGCCGCGAATCGACCAGCATCTGCGCATCACCGTCGGCACCGACGCCGAATGCGATGCGCTCGTCGCGGCGCTGCGCGAGCTGCTTGCCTAAGGAAAGAACCGGCGCCGGACGGCGCCGCTCGGGACGCGTGACGCGTGCGCCGATAAACCAAAGCGCGCGCGTCACCGCAGGGTCACGACGCGTCGTCGCCCTTCCCGGCGATCAACGCGTGATACTTCTCCATCAATTGCGCGTGCGATTCGTCATGCTGCGGATCGCGCGGAATGCATTCGACCGGACACACCTGCTGGCACTGCGGTTCGTCGAAATGGCCGACGCACTCGGTGCACTTGTTCGGGTCGATCACGTAGATATCCGGGCCCATCGAAATCGCGCCGTTCGGGCACTCGGGCTCGCACACGTCGCAATTGATGCACTCGTCGGTAATCATCAAAGCCATACTGATCTCACTTCTTCAGGCCGGCGGCCGGCTTCGCAACGAAACCGGCCGGCGCCGCGTCACGCGGCAGGGCCTCCCATCGCGGCGACTTTCTCGGTCAGCCACTTTTCGACGGACGGAAACACGAACTTGCTGACATCGCCGCCCAACTGTGCGATTTCGCGCACGATCGTTCCCGAGATGAACTGGTACTGATCGGACGGCGTCATGAACATCGTCTCGACGTCGGGCAGCAGATAGCGGTTCATCCCCGCCATCTGGAACTCATATTCGAAATCGGACACGGCGCGCAGGCCGCGCACGATCACGCGCGCGTTGTTGGTGCGGACAAAGTCCTTCAGCAGACCGGTGAAACTCATCACCTTCACGTTCGGATAATGGCCGAGCACCTCGTTCGCAATCGTCAGACGTTCTTCGAGCGAGAAGAACGGCTTTTTCGCGCGACTGTCGGCGACACCGACCACCAGCGTATCAAAAATGCTCGACGCGCGCCGCACGAGGTCTTCGTGCCCGCGCGTCAGCGGATCGAACGTACCGGGATACACGGCGACTACCATGTCGCTCCTCCTGTCATCACGCAAACGGGATGGCAGCGGTGCGATGCGCACGCCACTGCCGAGATGGGCATGCGTCGCCTTTGCGGCGCGCCGCCTCGTATCGAACGCGCATTATTCATCATTTTCGCGCCGCAGCAAATGATAGTGAACCGCACCGGCCTTGCCGTGCTTCACGACCTGCCAGCCCGCGAGCGCGTCGTGCGCGGCCGGATCGAGTTCCGCCCCCGTCTCGACGTACAGCGCGCCGTCCGCCGCGACAAGCGGCGCCGACAGCGCGATCGCGCGCTCGAGCACAGCGGAATCGCCGAACGGCGGATCGAGAAACACGACGTCGAACGCACCCGGCGCGAGCCCGGCCGCGAGCCGCAGCGCATCGGCTTCGGCGACTTCGACCGTGCGGGCGCCGAGCTTGTCCTTGATCGCACGCAGTTGCTGCGCGGCGCGCGGATGGCGTTCGACCATCACGACGCTCGCCGCGCCGCGCGACGCGGCCTCGAAGCCGAGCGCGCCGGTGCCCGCGAACAGGTCGAGGCAGCGCCGGCCTTCGAGATCCTGGCCGAGCCAGTTGAACAGCGTCTCGCGTACGCGATCGGGCGTCGGCCGCAGACCATCGAGATCGAGCACCGCGAGCGGGGTGCGTTTCCAGTCGCCGCCTATGATGCGGATCGTGTGCGGCTTGCCGCGGCCAGGAGGGGCCGCCGGGCGGCCGGGAGAGGAACGGGACATACGGAATATAGGCAACGGAGGGACCGGGCGCGCGCCAGGGCGCACCGCCAAACAGGCGCACGTTACCACAGCGGCGTCGCGCACTGACGCGAGTGCCACGCCGCACTGATAAAATGCACGGTTTCGGCCGCCGTGCGCCGCGCCCGCGCGAACGCAGAACGGCCCATCCGGCGCCCCGCTCCTGGCGGCGGCCCACCCTCTTCCCGACGTCAGACCATGTTCAGCTTCTTCAAACGATTCAAGAAAACGCAGGAGCCCGATCCCGCGGAATCGCAATCGGCCGACGCGCAGCAAACGGACGAGCCGTCCGAGGCGCCCGCGCTCGAGGCTCCGCCCGCGGCCGACGTGCCGCAGGCGCCCGTGCAACCGGCCGCGCCGGCCGTCGTGATGACGGTCACGCCGACCAACGACGGCCGCGACGAAGTCGTCGAGACGGTCGAAATCGTCCCGCCGCCGCTGCAGGACGCATCCGCGAAGCAATCGTGGCTTGCGCGCCTGAAAACGGGGCTCGCGAAAACGGGCAACAGCATCACCGGCGTATTCGTCAACACGAAGATCGACGAGGATCTGTACGAGGAACTCGAAACCGCGCTGCTGATGTCCGACGCGGGCGTCGACGCGACCGAGTACCTGCTCGACGCGCTGCGCGAAAAGGTGCGCACCGGCCGGCTGACCGACCCGCAGCAGGTGAAGAGTGCGCTGCACGACCTGCTCGTCGAGCTGCTGAAGCCGCTCGAGAAATCGCTGATGCTCGGCCGCGCACAGCCGCTCGTGATGATGATCACCGGCGTGAACGGCGCGGGCAAGACCACCAGCATCGGCAAGCTCGCGAAGCATCTGCAGAGCTTCGACCAGTCGGTGCTGCTGGCCGCGGGCGACACGTTCCGCGCGGCGGCGCGCGAACAGCTGGCGGTCTGGGGCGAGCGCAACAACGTGACGGTCGTGCAGCAGGAAAGCGGCGATCCGGCCGCGGTGATCTTCGACGCGGTCAGCGCCGCGCGCGCACGCAAGATCGACGTGATGATGGCCGACACGGCCGGCCGCCTGCCGACGCAGCTCCACCTGATGGAAGAGTTGAAGAAGGTGAAGCGCGTGATCTCGAAGGCGCATGACGGCTCGCCGCACGAAGTGCTGCTGGTGATCGACGCGAACACCGGCCAGAACGCGCTCACGCAGGTGAAGGCATTCGACGACGCGCTCGGCCTCACGGGACTCATCGTCACGAAGCTCGACGGCACCGCGAAGGGCGGGATTCTCGCCGCGATCGCGCGGCAGCGCCCGGTGCCCGTCTACTTCATCGGCGTCGGCGAGAAGGTCGAGGACCTGCAGCCGTTCAGCGCCGTGGAATTCGCGGACGCGCTGCTCGGCTGAACGCCGCCGGCCCGCATCGCCCAGGGCGCCTTCGGGCGCCCTTTTTCATGCGCGCCCGGGGGGGCGCCGCGCTCATTCGGCGTCGGGTTGCGCGCCGGGCTCGGCGGCCTTGAACGCGTCGAGCGTCGATGCATGGTCGACGATCCGTTGAATCGTCGGATAACGCGTCGTGTCGATCGAGAAGCGGTTCGCGTTGAACACCTGCGGCACGAGGCACAGGTCGGCGAGCGTCGGCGTGTCGCCGAAGCACAGCTTGCCGGTGCGCGGATCGTTCGCGAGGCGCGTCTCGAGCGTTTCGAAGCCCGCCTCGATCCAGTGCCGGTACCACGCGTTCTTCGCCTCTTCGGGTACCTGCAGCGTGTGCTTCAGGTACTTCAGCACGCGCAGGTTGTTGAGCGGATGGATTTCGCACGCGATCTGCAGCGCGACCGCGCGCACGTACGCGCGGTCGACCGGCTGCTTCGGCAGCAACGCGGGCTCCGGATGGGTTTCTTCGAGATATTCGATGATCGCGAGCGACTGCTGAAGCGTCGCGTCGCCGTCGGTCAGCGTCGGCACGACCGCATCCGGATTCAATGCACGGTACTCGTCCTTCAGTTGCTCGCCACCGTTGCGCAGCATGTGCACGGGGACATAGTCGAACGGCAGCTGCTTCAGGTTCAGGGCGATCCGCACGCGGTACGACGCAGAACTGCGGAAATAGCTGTAGAGCTTCATGGGATGTCTCTCGTAGTCGTATTCGGCCGGCAACGGCACAGGCGCGGCGCAGCCGGCGCGCCCACCGCCGGTAACCAGAGTGTAGCGCGACGCGATGCGCGGCCGCGCTTGAGCCGGCCGCACCCGTGCGATACTCGGGGCATTCCTTACGCTCACCGCGCGGCCCGATGCCGGCCGCCCGCCCCACGTCCCGATGACCGCTTCCCACGATCCCGCCGCCGTTCCGTTCCGTTGCGCCCGCTTCATCAAGGAGATCGGCCGCGGCCCGAACGGCGCGCGCGCACTGTCCGCCGAGGACACGTTCGAGCTCTATCGCGCGATGCTCGACGCACGCGTGTCGGACGTCGAACTCGGCGCGATCCTGATCGCCTATCGGCTGAAGGGCGAAACGTCCGACGAGCTGGCCGCGATGCTCGCCGCCGCGCAGGCGTCGTTCGAGCCCGTGCACGTGCAGGACGCCGCGTTCCGCCCCGTGTCGATCCCGAGCTACAACGGCGCGCGCAAGCAGCCGAACCTCGTGCCGCTGCTCGCGCTGCTGCTCGCGCGCGAAGGCGTGCCGGTGCTCGTGCACGGCGTCGAGCGCGACCCGGGCCGCGTGACGAGCGCGGAGATTTTCTCGGCGCTGTCGCTCGCGCCGTCGACGTCGCACGATGCGATCGAGGACATGCTCGCCGAGCGCCGCGTCGCGTTCGCGCCGATCGAAGCGCTGGCGCCGCGCATCGCGCACCTGCTGTCGATGCGCAGCGTGCTCGGCGTGCGCAACTCGACGCATACGCTCGTGAAGATCCTGCAGCCGTTCGCGCCGGCCGGCCTGCGGCTCGTCAACTACACGCATCCGCCGTACCGCGACAGCCTCGCGCAATTGTTCCGCGACCATCCGGACGCCGCGCTCGGCGGCGCGCTGCTCGCGCGCGGCACCGAGGGCGAGGCCGTCGCCGATACGCGGCGCCAGGTGCAAGTCGACTGGCTGCATGACGGCGTATGCGACACGCTGATCGAGGCCGAACGTTCGTCGACCGATACGCCGCCCGTCGCGCTGCCCGAATCGCGCGATGCGGCGACGACGGCCGCGTGGACGGACGCCGTGTTGCGCGGCGAGGTGCCGGTGCCCGACACGGTCGCGCGGCAAGTCGCGACGATCGTGCAGATCGCCCGCATCGCGCGCTGACGGCGCGGCAACGACCCGCCCCGCGCCCCCGACCATTTGACACGCGAGCGCATCCTGGCATAGAGTTGCCGTCATGCGTTCCTTTCCGAACACCCTCCGAATTACCTCCGGCCGCCTAGCGCGGCCGCTATCGCTACGACTAGCCTAAGGCTGTCGTAGCGCCGTGTGCTGTCCGCACGGTCCCTCCCTGCAGTTCCTCGCCGTACCCCTCTCGCAGTTTTTACAACCCGAAGTCGTCAGCATTCGTCCGTCTATCCGTCGGTCGATTCGCGAAGATCATCCGCAACCGCAGCGCGATCGCGCGCCGCGGTGCGGGGCAGCGCCAACCGTCGCCCCTGCCGCCCGTCTTCGCTCGCGACTTGAGACCCGAGGTCCAGAAGATGAAGCGCAATCCGCAAGACAAGTACCGTCCGTTCGAGCCCGTCCGCATCAATGGCCGCCGCTGGCCGACCCGCACCATCGAGCGCGCGCCCGTCTGGATGAGCACCGACCTGCGCGACGGCAACCAGTCGCTGATCGAGCCGATGAGCATCGAGCAGAAGCTCGAGTTCTTCGAGATGCTGGTCGCGATCGGTTTCAAGGAGATCGAAGTCGGTTTTCCGTCGGCATCGCAAACCGACTTCGATTTCGTCCGCAAGCTGATCGACGACCAGCGGATTCCCGACGACGTGACGATCGAGGTGCTCGTGCAGTCGCGCGAAGACCTGATCGCCCGCACGTTCGACGCGCTCGAAGGCGTGCCGCGCGCGATCGTGCACCTGTACAACGCGGTCTGCCCGTCGTTCCGCCGCATCGTGTTCGGGATGTCGAAGAACGACGTGAAGGCGCTCGCGGTCGACGGCACGCGCATCATCAAGGAACACGCCGCCGCGCGCCCCGACACGCACTGGACCTTCCAGTACTCGCCGGAAACCTTCAGCATGACCGAGCTGACGTTCGCG
Organism: Burkholderia sp. NFPP32; assembly: GCF_900119325.1. NCBI lineage: Bacteria > Pseudomonadati > Pseudomonadota > Betaproteobacteria > Burkholderiales > Burkholderiaceae > Burkholderia > Burkholderia sp. NFPP32. Next base: position 40,757 of record NZ_FPJP01000004.1, read on the forward strand.
CGCGAAATCTGCGACGCGGTCGCGCAAACCTGGCGGCCGACCCGCGACCACAAGATGATCGTCAACCTGCCGGCCACCGTCGAGGCCGCGAGCCCGAACGTGTTCGCCGACCAGATCGAATGGATGGACCGCAACCTCGCGTATCGCGACAGCATCGTGCTGTCCGTGCATCCGCACAACGATCGCGGCACCGCGGTCGCGGCGGCCGAACTCGCGCTGCTCGCGGGCGCCGACCGCATCGAGGGCTGCCTGTTCGGCAACGGCGAGCGCACCGGCAACGTCGATCTCGTCACGCTCGCACTGAACCTCTACACGCAAGGCATCGACCCGGGCCTCGACTTCTCCGACATCGACGCGGTGCGCCGCGTCGTCGAACGCTGCAACCAGATTCCCGTGCATCCGCGCCATCCGTACGCGGGCGACCTCGTGTTCACCGCGTTCTCGGGCTCGCACCAGGACGCGATCCGCAAGGGTTTCGCGCAGCAGCGCCCCGACGCGGTCTGGGAAGTGCCGTACCTGCCGATCGACCCGGCCGACCTCGGCCGCAGCTACGACGCGGTAATCCGCGTGAACAGCCAGTCAGGCAAGGGCGGCGCGACGTTCCTGCTCGAACGCGGGATGGGCTTCACACCGACGCGCCGCGTGCAGATCGAATTCAGCCATGCGGTGCAGACGCTCGCCGACGCGTCCGGCGAGGAAGTGACGGGCAACACGATCTGCGCGCTGTTCGCCCGCGAATTCTTCGAGACCGACGGCCCGGCCGCGCGGCATGGCAGCGGTGCACGCTGGCAGAACCGCGAGATCGCGGCAGCGCCGGCAGCGGCCGACGCGACGCCCGAAGACGCCGTGCGACATTTGGCCGCGGCATTCGCGGCGGCCGCCGGCGCCGCGATCGACATCGCGTCGTACGAACATGCGCGCACGACGGACGGCCGGATCGCGGTATCGGTCGGCTGCCGGGTCGGCGATGCGCCGCTGCGGCACGGGGTCGGCCTGCACGCCGATGCGGCAAGCGCCGCGCTCGATGCGATCGTCAGCGCAATCAACCGTTCGGCATGGCATTGCACGGATCGCCGCGCGGCGGCCTGACGCTCAGGGTTCGGCAGTCAGCGAGCAGGGCGTGACCGCCCGTGCGCCGCGCGATCCGCGCCGCACGGGCCAGCAAAAAGCGGCCCATAAGGCCGCTTCGGTGGGGACATGAAAAGGAGCGCCACGCGCGCTCATGTCTCGGTCGCGCACCGCGTCGCCTGCCATGCGAGCAGGCACCAGCGGCCCTGCTCCTCGGTGTGGACGGACGTATAGGCAATCGGAAAGACCAGGCCGCCGTTGTTCGTTTCCATCTCGATCAAAGCGCGCCCGGTGACGACGCAGGTATCGCCGCCGACGGGCAGTACGTCCTGCGACTGGATTTCGATCTGACGATAGCGGCGGCGGCCGGCGACGATGGCGTCGATGAACTGCTGCTTGGTTTCACGCTTGCCGTTGGTGTGCACGAAGAACACCTTGTCCGACAGCAGCGCGTCGAGCGCCTCGCCGTCCCCGTCCACCATCGCCCGGAACCGATCGCGCTCGAGCGCGCGGATCGCATCGACCACCTTCGCCATCGCCTGACTCCTCGGCAACGCGCACGCCGTGCGCGGGCATGCGGATCAGAAGTTGTACTGCACGTAGAACTGGTGGAAATTTATACCAGGATTCGGCTCTTTGATACCCGCGTTAGACACATGTTGAAAACGGTAACCGACCTGATACTGTTGCCGTTCTCCGAACTGTGCGCCGACGCCGACGACATCCACGAACTGGAACGACGTCGCGAGCGAAAGATTGTTGGAAATCGTCGGGGAAGTCAGGAAGCGGATACCGGCGCCGGCCTCGACGAACGGGCGCACCTGGCCCGCACTCTTGATGAAGCGGAACATCGGCGTCCCGCCGAATTCGCCGATGCTGCCGTGGACATTGCCGCCCGTGTGCCAGTAGCCGACGTGGCCTTCCATCACGAACGCGAAGTGCCAGCCGCCGATTTCCCACCAGTTCCAGCCCGGATCCCACACCACGCCGAGATCGGCCTTGTCGATCCCGTGACGATCCGAAAACCCGCCGCCCGCCTGGATACCCCATCGATCCGCGAACGCCGCGCCCGATCCGCCCAGAAGTGACGCCGCCAGCATCGCATGCAGCGCAAGCCGGCTGCGGGGCCGGCGATTCTTCTTATTGTTCATCTGACACTCCAACTTTGTGGGTTGAATGGAGCCTGCCGCGACGGCCTGGCCCGAGCGAACTGAATGGTATGGTAAAGGACTTTTCGGATCGGCATCACGAAGCGAAATGGCTTCCTTCCAAAACGACAAAAATCGAAATCGTCTACTGATTCCTATCAGAAACAATGGTTTACGGAACTTCGATCCGCCGCCTTGGTCGCAGAATAGACTATCGACTCGACTATCTCGATAGAAAAATCGGGAACTCAGATGCCCACGCCCGCTCTAAGGAATTAGCACTCGGTTTGCGGGAGTGCTAAGATTGGCCCCGGAATCTCATCCGAGACCCGGGGTTTGTCCCTGATTCCAAAGGAGTTTTTAGTGAGCAACGCCCTGACCCTTCCGAATACCCTGAGCCCGACGCCGGCCAAGGCCGAATCGGCAGGCTCGCTGGCGCTCGCAGCTCAATCGATGTTGCCGGGCCAGCTTGGCAACATCGACGCGTATATCCAGGCCGTCAATCGCATTCCTCTGCTGACGGCCGAAGAGGAACGCCAGTACGCAACCGAATTCCGCGAAAACAACGACCTCGACTCGGCGCGCCGCCTCGTGCTGTCGCACCTGCGTCTCGTCGTGTCGATCGCGCGCAACTATCTCGGCTACGGCCTGCCGCACGGCGACCTGATCCAGGAAGGCAACATCGGCCTGATGAAGGCCGTGAAGCGCTTCGATCCGGCCCAGAACGTGCGCCTCGTGTCGTACGCGATCCACTGGATCAAGGCCGAGATCCACGAGTACATCCTGCGCAACTGGCGCATGGTGAAGGTCGCGACGACGAAGGCGCAGCGCAAGCTGTTCTTCAACCTGCGCAGCCACAAGAAGAGCATGCAGGCGATGACGCCCGAGGAAATCGACGGCCTCGCGCAGGAGCTCAACGTCAAGCGCGAAGACGTGGCCGAGATGGAAACGCGCCTGTCGGGCGGCGACATCGCGCTCGAAGGGCAGGTGGAAGACGGCGAGGAGTCGTACGCGCCGATCGCCTACCTGGCCGACTCGCACAACGAGCCGACCGCCGTGCTCGCCGCGCGTCAGCGCGACACGCTGCAGACGGACGGCATCGCGCAGGCGCTCGACGCGCTCGACGCGCGCAGCCGTCGCATCATCGAGGCGCGCTGGCTGCACGTCGACGACGACGGCTCGGGCGGCTCGACGCTGCACGATCTTGCCGCCGAGTTCGGCGTGTCCGCGGAACGCATCCGCCAGATCGAAGCGAGCGCAATGAAAAAGATGCGCACCGCCCTCGCCGAATACGCATAAATCCGGCGATTCGGAGCGCTTCATCGAAAACCGCTGCCCGACCGGCAGCGGTTTTTTTTCGTCTGCTTTTTCCTGCTGCTTTTTCCGCTTTTCCCGCTGCGTTTCATCCGCTTTACCGCCCGTCTCTTCGGCGATTAATTGACCTGATTCATCAGGTATTAGGCCGTTTTCGGGCCCCTTCCGCATAACCTTGATCTGCCTCAAGTTTCAGCCTGCAGTTAGCGACGGTCTGCCGCAGCGCAGCACTCGGCATCGGAAAGCCGTCATCTTAAAATTGGCATGTCAGGCGCAAAAGGATTAAAACAGCTTTCACGGCCGTCATAAATCCGACGTAAAGTCGCCCCCAATCCGACCTAAATCGATTCAGGATAATCGCCTTGATCTCGATCAATAAAGAGCCTGCGCCGCCTCCCCAGCGGCCGGCCGGCACGATCGGCTGGCGCGCGCGCATCGCCGCGTGGGCTCGCGGACCGACCCTCGCCCGCGACATCACCCTGGTGCTGATCGTCAAGCTGATCCTCCTGATGTCGCTCAAATACGCATTCTTCAATCATCCGCAGGCCGAGCACATGTCGCTTCCGCCTGCCGCCGTCGCCGAGAAGCTGCTCTCGGTACCGGCGCCTGCACCCACCGAGGGAGACCACCATGATAAGTAGTGAAGTCGTCGATCTATCACGCCTGCAGTTCGGCATCACGGCGCTCTACCACTTCCTGTTCGTGCCGCTGACGCTCGGCCTGTCCTGGCTGCTCGTCATCATGGAAGCCGTCTACGTGATGACCGGCAAGCAGGTCTACAAGGACATGACCCAGTTCTGGGGCAAGCTGTTCGGCATCAACTTCGCGATGGGCGTGACGACCGGCATCACGCTCGAATTCCAGTTCGGCACGAACTGGTCGTACTACTCGCACTATGTCGGCGACATCTTCGGCGTGCCGCTCGCGGTCGAAGGCCTGATGGCGTTTTTCCTCGAATCGACGTTCGTCGGCCTGTTCTTCTTCGGCTGGAACCGCCTGTCGAAGGTCAAGCACCTGATGGTCACGTTCCTTGTCGCGCTGGGCTCGAACCTGTCCGCGCTGTGGATCCTCGTCGCGAACGGCTGGATGAACAACCCGGTCGGCGCCGAGTTCAACTACCAGACGATGCGGATGGAGATGACGAACCTGTTCGACGTGCTGTTCAACCCGGTCGCGCAGGTGAAGTTCGTGCACACGGTGTCGGCCGGCTACGTGACGGCTGCGATGTTCGTGCTCGGCGTGTCGTCGTGGTACCTGCTGAAGAAGCGCGACATCGACTTCGCGCTGCGCTCGTTCGCGGTCGCGGCCGGCTTCGGCCTCGCGGCGACGCTCTGCGTGATCGTGCTCGGCGACGAATCGGGCTATACGACCGGCGAAGTGCAGAAGATGAAGCTCGCCGCGATCGAATCCGAGTGGGAAACGCAGCCGGCGCCCGCATCGTTCACGCTGATCGGCATTCCGAACCAGGAAGAGCAGCGTACCGACTACGCGATCAAGATCCCGTATGCGCTCGGCCTGATCGCGACGCGCTCGATCGACGAACCGGTGATCGGCCTGCGCGATCTCGCGAAGCGCAGCGAGGAGCACATCCAGAGCGGGATGATCGCGTACGGCGCGCTGCAGAAGATCAAGCAGGGCGATACGAGCGCCGCGACGCGCGAACTGTTCGACCAGCACAAGCAGTATCTCGGCTACGGGCTGATGCTCAAGCAGTTCACGCCGAACGTGACCGACGCAACACCCGAGCAGATCAAGGCCGCCGCGAAGAAGACGATCCCGCCGGTCGCGCCCGTGTTCTTCTCGTTCCGGATCATGGTGGCCCTCGGCTTCCTGTTCGTCGCGACGTTCGTTGCCGCGTTCTGGTTCTGCGCGCGCCGCGAACTGCTGCAGGACAACCGCCGCTGGTTCCTGCGCTATGCGGTGTGGGCGATCCCGCTGCCGTGGATCGCGATCGAATTCGGCTGGATCGTCGCCGAACTCGGCCGCCAGCCGTGGACGATTGCGGGCGTGCTGCCGACGCACCTGTCCGCGTCGAGCCTGACGCCGACCGACCTGTACCTGAGCCTCGCGGGCTTCATCCTGTTCTACACCGCGCTGTTCGTCATCGAGATCAAGCTGATGTTCAAGTACGCGCGCCTCGGCCCGTCGTCGCTGCATACCGGCCGCTATCACCACGAACTCGCGGCCGCCAGCGAGCGCGCCCCGGCGTGAGCACGCACCCGAAACGGAACAAGGAATCGCTATGGACTATGCAACTCTCAAGCTGATCTGGTGGCTGCTCGTCGGCGTGCTGCTGATCGGCTTCGCCGTCACCGACGGCTTCGACATGGGCGCGACCGCGCTGCTGCCGTTCCTCGGCAAGACCGACGAGGAGCGCCGCATCATCGTCAACACGGTCGGCGCGACGTGGGAAGGCAACCAGGTGTGGCTGATCACGGCCGGCGGCGCGATGTTCGCGGCCTGGCCGCTCGTCTATGCCGCGTCGTTCTCCGGCTTCTACTTCGCGATGCTGCTCGTGCTGTTCGCGCTGTTCTTCCGGCCGGTAGGCTTCGACTACCGCAGCAAGCGGCCGGACCCGCGCTGGCGCGCGGGCTGGGACTGGGGCCTGTTCGCCGGCGGCTTCGTGCCGGCGCTCGTGTTCGGCGTCGCGTTCGGCAACCTGCTGCAGGGCGTGCCGTTCAAGTTCGACAGCGACCTGCGCGTGACCTATTACGGCAGCTTCTGGGCGCTGCTGAACCCGTTCGCGCTGCTGTGCGGGCTCGTCAGCCTCACGATGCTCGTCGCGCACGGCGCCGCGTTCATCAAGATGAAGACCGACGGCGTGATCGCGCGCCGCGCATCGATCGCGCTGCGTGTGGCGTCGTTCCTCGCGGTCGTGCTGTTCGTGCTGGCCGGCGTGCTGATCGCGTCGTATATCGGCGGCTTCCACATCACGAACGCCGCGCCGACCGACACGGTCGCGAACCCGCTGCTCAAGGACGTCGCCGCCGGCTCGGGCCTGTGGCTCGCGAACTACGGCGAGTATCCGTGGATGATCGCGGCGCCGGTCGTCGGGATCGCGGGCGGCCTGCTGGCGCTGCTGCTCGCCGGCTCGAAGCAGGAGAAGACGGCGTTCTTCTGCACGGGCCTGATGATCGTCGGCGTGATCCTGACCGCCGGCTTCTCGATGTTCCCGTTCATCATGCCGTCGTCGCTCGACCCGCGCAGCAGCCTGACCGTGTGGGATTCGACGTCGAGCCACAAGACGCTGCAAGTGATGCTGTTCGCGGTGATCGTGTTCCTGCCGATCGTCCTGATCTACACGGGCTGGGTGTATCGCGTGATGCGCGGCAAGGTCACGCACCAGACGCTCGAAGAGAACAATCACTCGATGTATTGAACCGGGCCGGGGCGCACTGGCGCCCCCGCCCACCGTTTCGCAAGGAGTCGGATCATGTGGTATTTCAGCTGGATTCTCGGTATCGGCGTCGCGCTGTCGTTCGGCATCGTCAATGCGATGTGGCTCGAAGCGCGGCAGAAGACGCAGGAAGCGCCCGCGCGCGTGCGCCGCGACTGACGCGTGACGCGTGCGGCGGATCGCGCCGCCGCCGTCCGGAACGAACCTCGCTTCGCGCGAGGTTTTTTTTCGTCCCTGCCGTCCGGACAGGCACCGCACGCCGATGCCAATTTAGCGCCAGATTGATACCACTTGAATACCAATAAAAGGTTTCATAAGATCGTTGGACACGGCCGCTGACAAGCCGAATCCTTCTGAGTGGGGGAGACATGCGAATCCCGTTTATGGCGCGCGCCTGCGCGTCGTGTCGCCGGGCGGCGTCCGGTTGCCGTTCGGCGGCGCCTGTCGTCGCCAGCGTGCGCGGCCGGACGAACATAGCCGACCGCGGCCGCTTCGCCATTGCGGCCGTTGCCGCGCGCCGCCGATGAACGCGTGTACGCCGCCCCGCCGATCCGATCGGCACGCCTGCCCGCCTCCCGTTCCGTAACGCACGCCCTCGCGTGCCGAAAGCGCGCGGTGCGGCCGCATCGCCCCGCACGCTGGCATCTCCCGCAGCTCCACTGAAAGACCCGATCGCAGCGACGTCACCCCACGACGCCGCCACGCCCCCTTTTTTCTCAGGAGTTCGAATGAAGCGCATCTTGTCATCCCTCTTTGCCGGCGCGCTGATCGCAGCGCTGTCGCCGGCCGCGATCGGCGCCCAGCCGGCGTCGGCCGCGTCCGGCGCAACCGCGGGCATCGCGCAGCCCACCGCGCAAGCGGCCAGTCTCGCGGCGCTGCTGTCGAACGGCCTTGCCTTGCGCGTCGCCGTCGACAACAACCACGCAGCCGCGGCCGGCGTGCCGTGCGCCGATCTCGGCGCCGACGGCGCGGCCTGCGCGACGGGCCGCCTGATCCTGCAGAACCGCGGCCACCAGGCGATCGCCGACGGCGGCTGGAAGCTCTACCTGCACAGCATCCGCCGCCTGCTGCGGATCGACCGTCCGGGCTTCGCGCTGCGGCGGCTCACGGGCGACCTGTACGAGTTGACGCCGCAGCCGGGCTCGGTGCGGCTTGCGCCGGGCGAGCGCATCGAACTGCCGTTCGTCGCCGAATACTGGCTGCTGCGCTACAGCGACGTGATTCCGCGCCCGTACGTCGTCGTCGACGGCGCGCCGCCCGCCGTGCTGCGCTACAACGACACCGACGACGAGCTGCGCTACGTCGAATCGCTGCCGTCCGACGCGCAGAACAACTCGACCGGCAATGCGCCGCCGGTCGCCGCCCGGCCCGACGCGAGCCGTGCGCTGCCGAGCGTGAAGCGCGAGCAGCCGCTGCCCGGCACGCTCGACCTGCGCGGCGTCGAGTTCGCGTTGCCGAACCTGCCGGACGCGCAGGTCGCGGCGCTGCGCGAGCGCGCGACGACGCTCGGCCTCGACGGCGCACGCGTGCCCGTGTGGGGTGCCGTCGCGCCGCGCCGGCTGCCGGCCGACATCGCGACGCCGGGCGGCTACCGGCTCGCGATCGGGCCGCGCGGCGTGTTCATCGAAGCCTACGATCGCGCGGGCCTCTACTACGGCGTGCAGACGCTCTTCTCGCTCGCGCCGGCCGGCGGCGGCCCGATCCCGGCGATGCTCGTCGAGGATGCGCCGCGCTTCACGCATCGCGGGATGCACGTCGACCTCGCGCGCAACTTCAAGCACCCGGCGACGCTGCGCCGCCTGATCGACCAGATGAGCGCGTACAAGCTCAACCGCCTGCACCTGCATCTGTCCGACGACGAAGGCTGGCGCATCGAGATCCCCGGCCTGCCCGAGCTGACCGAGATCGGCTCGCGCCGCTGCCACGACCCGAGCGAGACGCGTTGCCTGCTGCCGCAGCTCGGCTCCGGCCCGGACAACCGCTCGGGCGGCGGCTACCTGACGCGCGACGACTACGTGGCGCTCGTGCGCTACGCGGCCGCGCGTTTCGTCGAGATCATTCCGGAGATCGACATGCCCGCGCACGCGCGCGCGGCCGTCGTGACGATGGAGGCACGCTACCGCCGGCTGCATGCGGCTGGCCGCGAGCAGGAAGCGAACGCATACCGGCTGCTCGATCCGCAGGACACGTCGAACCTGCTGACGGTGCAGTTCTACGACCGCCGCAGCGACCTGAACCCGTGCGTGCCGGGCGCGCTCAATTTCGCGTCGAAGGTGATCCGCGAGATCGCGGCGATGCATGCTGACGCGCAGGCGCCGCTGCACACCTGGCACTACGGCGGCGACGAGGCGAAGAACATCCTGCTCGGCGCGGGTTTCCAGCCGCTGAACGGCACCGACCCGAACAAGGGCCGCATCGATCTCGCCGCGCAGGACAAGCCGTGGGCGCGTTCGCCCGCGTGCACGGCGCTGCTCCAGCGCGGCGAGATCAAGTCGATCGACGAACTGCCGACGCGTTTCGCGCAACAGGTGAGCGCGGCAGTCAACGCGAACGGGATCGACACGATGGCCGCGTGGCAGGATGGCATCAAGCATGCGAACGGGCCGCAGGACTTCGGCACGCGCCACGTGATGGTGTCGCTGTGGGACACGATCTTCTGGGGCGCGTCGGACAGCGCGCGCGACCTGAGCGGCAAGGGCTACCTGACGGTGCTGGCGCTGCCCGACTACCTGTACTTCGACTTCCCGTACACGCTCAACCCGCGCGAGCGCGGCTACTACTGGGGCTCGCACGCGACCGACGAGTACAAGGTGTTCTCGCTCGCGCCCGAGAATCTGCCGCAGAACGCCGAGGTGATGGGCGACCGTGACGGCAACGCGTTCGAGGTAACGGGCACGGGCCCCGCGCCGCGCCTCGAAGGCATGCAGGGGCAGGCATGGGGCGAGGTGATGCGCAACGACACCTTCCTCGAATACATGGCCTACCCGCGGCTACTCGCGCTCGCCGAGCGCGCGTGGCACCGGGCCGACTGGGAGCTGCCGTACGCGGCCGGCGTGCGCTACAAGCGCGGCGATACGCATCACGTCGACACGGCCGCGCTGCAGCGCGACTGGGCCGGTTTCGCGACGCTGCTCACGCAGCGCGAATTGCCGAAGCTCGACCGCGCGGGCATCGGCTACCGGAAGCCGACCTTCACGCTGACGAACCCGTGAACGGTTGAGCGGTTGAGCGATGCGGACGAACGCATCGCGCAATCGCCCCGCCAAAGCAAAACGGCTTGCGACGCATCGCAAGCCGTTTTCGTTTCTGCCGGCCGGCCCGAACCCGCAGCGCGGGTCCTGCCGGCCTTATTGCGTCATGCCGGTTGCGCTGCCGCCCCGCCTGCCGCCGGCGGCAGGCGCGCGCCGAGCTGTTCGGCATAGCGTGCCGCCGCATTGCCGCAGACGATGTGGAACGTGTCGAGCGACACCCACGCGACGTCGAGCGTGCCGAGACGATCGCGATCGACCGCCGACGGATCGCGCACGACGACGCGCAGGCGCGTGGTCGCGACCGCGTCGAGCGACACGACGTTGGTCGCCCCGCCGAACACCGCGAGCCAGCGTGCCGGCTCCGGATCGAGCGGGCCGGCGGCCGCGCCGGTGACGGGCTGCGCCGCGGCGGCCGTCGCCGTCGACGCCGCGCCGGTCGCACCGCTGCCGATCGCGGTACGCATCTCGTCGGCAATGAGGTCGGCCTCGGGCCCGATGATCACCTGTACGCTGTTGCCGCCGCGCTTGAGCACGCCGCGCGCGCCGATCGACTTCAGTCCCGGCTCCGATACCTTCTCCGGATCGACGACGGTCAGGCGCAGGCGCGTCGTGCATGCGTCGACGACCGTCAGGTTGCCCGCCCCGCCGAGCGCGGCGATGTAGCGCTGCGCGCGCGGTGCAGCCGATGCCGCGTCCGCAGCCGGCGCGACGAAGCCGCCCGATGCGTACGATTCCGCCGCCGCGTCGGCCGATGCCGGCTCACGGCCCGGCGTCGCCATGTTGAACTTGCGGATGAAGAAGCGGAACAGCCCGTAGTACGCGGCGCCGTATGCGATGCCGAGCGGAATCGCGATCCAGCCCTTCGTCGACAGCCCGTAGTTCAGTACGTAGTCGATCCCACCGGCCGAGAACGTGAAGCCCAGCTTCACGCCGAGAATCTGGCAGATCGCGAGCGACAGCCCCGTCAGCACCGCGTGGATCACGTACAGCACCGGCGCGAGGAACATGAAGCTGAACTCGATCGGCTCGGTCACGCCGGTCAGGAACGACGTCAGTGCCATCGAGAACAGCAGGCCGCCGACCATCGCGCGGCGCTCCTTCGGCGCTTCGTGCAGCATCGCCAGACACGCAGCCGGCAGGCCGAACATCATGATCGGGAAGAAGCCGGCCATGAAGGTGCCCGCGGTCGGGTCGCCCGCGAAGAAGCGGTGCAGGTCGCCGTGCACGATGTCGCCGCCGGCGGGCGGCGTGAAGTTGCCGAACACGAACCACGCGAGCGAGTTGATGATGTGGTGCAGGCCCGTGACGAGCAGCAGGCGGTTCAGGAAGCCGAACACGAACGCACCGATCGCGCCCGCCGTCGTCAGCCACTGGCCGGCCGCGTCGATCGCATGCTGGACCGGCTGCCACACGTACCCGAACACGATGCCGAGTATCACGCAGACCAGCCCCGTGATGATCGGCACGAACCGTTTGCCGCCGAAGAACGCGAGGTAGTCCGGCAGCTTGATGTCCTTGAAGCGGTTGTACAGCAAGCCCGCAACGACACCCGCGATGATCCCGGACAGCACGCCCATGTTCAGCTTGGGATCGATGTCCTTCATGATCGCGGTTTCGATCAGGTAGCCGATCGCACCCGCGAGCGCCGCAACACCGTTGTTGTCTTTCGCGAAGCCGACCGCCACGCCGATCGCGAACAGCAGCGGCAGGTTGTCGAAGATCGCACCGCCGGCGTCGGCGATCATCTTGATGTTGAACACGTCCGGCTGGCCGAGCCGCAGCAGGATGCCGGCAACCGGCAATACCGCGATCGGCAGCATCAGCGCCCGGCCCAGGCCCTGTATTTTCAGAAACGGATTCCCGTTCATTCAGTCCTCCAATCCTTGTCTCGTCGTTAAGCGTCGTTGACCTAATTGCTCTCGTAGTGAAACGGGTCGCGAGCCTGCCTTCGACGTTCAGTCGAGCGGCCAGACCTCGCGGCTTGCTGCCCTTACCGCCTGTGCCGAATCGAGCGCGAGCAGATCCTGCGCGCGCTGACGGCACATCTGGTAATCGAGACGGCGCACACGCGCCTTGATGCCCGGCACCGCTACCGGGTCGACCGACAGTTCGGTCACGCCGAGGCCGACCAGAATCGGCACCGCGAGCGGATCGCCGCCGAGCGCGCCGCACACGCCGACCCACTTGCCGTGCTTCGCGGCGCCGCGCACCGCGATGTCGATCAGGCGCAGCACGGCCGGATGCAGGCCGTCGGATTGCGCGGCCAGATCGGCCTGGCAGCGGTCCATCGCGAGCGTGTACTGCGTCAGGTCGTTGGTGCCGATCGACAGGAAATCCGCGTGTTGCGCGAGCTGGTCGGCCAGCAGTGCGGCCGACGGCACCTCGATCATCACGCCGACCTCGATCGGCTCGGTGCGGCCCTGCGCGCGCGCGAACTCGTCGATGCGCTTTCTGAGCCGCACGATCTCGCCCGCGTCGGTGACCATCGGCAGCAGGATGCGCACCGCGCCGAACGGCTTCACCGCGAGCAGGCCCTGCAACTGATCGTCGAGCAGATCCGGGCGCACCTGCGCGAGGCGGATGCCGCGCAGGCCGAGCGCCGGGTTCGGCTCGGGCGGCAGCGTCAGGTAGTCGACTTCCTTGTCGGCGCCGACGTCGAGCGTGCGGATGATCGCCGTGCGCCCCTGCAGCGCGTCGACGATCGACTGGTAGCTCTGCTGGTGTTCGACGACCGTCGGCGCGGCCTGGCGATGGATGAACATCAGCTCGGTGCGCAGCAGGCCGACCGCGTCCGCGCCGTTGTCGACCGCGGTGTTCGCGTCGTCGAGCGTCGCGATGTTCGCGGCGACCTCGATCGCGCGGCCGTCGGCCGTCGTGGCGGCAACGCCGGCCAACTGCCGGTTCGCCTCGCGCACGCCGTCCAGGCGCTGGCGCTCGTGCCGCGCGCGTTCGACGTCGAGCGCGGTCGGCGCGTGTTCGAGACGGCCCGCGCTCGCATCGACGACGACCTGCGTGCCGTCCGGAATCGCATACAGCGCATCGCCGACCGCGACCAGCGCCGGAATGCCGAGCTGCCGCGCGATGATCGCCGCGTGCGACGTCGCGCCGCCGCGCGCCATCACGAGCGCGGTCACGCGCTGGCGATCGAGCGACGACAGATCCGACGGCGTGAATTCCTCGGCCGCGAGCACGGCCTCGTCGGGCAGCGCACGCGCCGCGCCGTTCGTGTGGCCGAGCGCGCGCAGCACGCGCTTCTCGATGTCGCGCAGGTCGGCCGCGCGTTCGGCGAGCAGCGCGTCGTCGAGCTTCGACAGCGTGTCGATCTGCGTGCGGATCGTCGCGCGCCATGCGAAGCCCGCGCCCTTGCCGAGGCTGATCAGGTCGCGTGCGGCGTCGATCAGCGTCGGGTCTTCCAGCAGCACGCGATGCACCGCGAAGATGCCCGCTTCGCCGACCGCGCCGCGCGCCGATGCGCTGCGCACCGTTTCGTCGAGTTCGGCATCGACTGCCTTCAGTGCCTGGTCGAGCTGGCGGCTTTCCGTGGCCGGCGTGCCGGCTGCCTGCTCGGGCGGCACGATTTCCGCATCGTCGAGACGCACCAGCGTGCCGACCGCGATGCCGGGAGCCGCACACACGCCCGCGAGCGAGTTCGGGTCAATCGGCGCGCCGACGTTGCGCGCGACCGTCTGCGGCGCGGGCGACCTCAGCCGTGCCGGCTTTTCCTCGACCTCGCCGTGCGCTTCGCGCAGCAGTTCGTGCTCGACCGCATCGACGGCCTGCCGTGCGTGCGCACCGCGGCCGACCAGTTCAACCGTCGCGCCTTCGCCGGCGCCGAGGCCAAGCAGGCCGACGACGCTCGCGATCGACGCCTTGCGGCCGTCGAACAGCACGTCGACGGTCGCGTCGAGCCCGCGCACGGCCTCACGCGCACGCGCGGCCGGCCGCGCATGCAGGCCGCCCGGCTGCGCCAGCACGATTTCGCGGCGCACTTCGTTGTGTGCCGCCGCGCCGGCCTGCGCCGCCTGCGCGGCCGCTTCGCCCTTGCCGCGCAGCGCGAGCAGCGGCGTCTCGCCGGCCGTCGCGAAACCGCTCGCACGGTCGACGACCTCGAACGCGTCGGAGTTCGCGATCGCGATCACCGACACGAGCGAATGCGCGCTGCGTGCGACCGCGTCCTGGTCGAACTCGATCAGCAGATCGCCCGCCTCGACGCGCGCGCCGGCCTCGACGTGCGCGGCGAAGCCCTGCCCGTTCAGCTCGACGGTGTCGATGCCGATGTGCAGCAGCACTTCCGCGCCTTGCGGCGTCGTGATCGTCACCGCGTGGCCCGTGCGCGCGAGATGCGACACGATGCCCGCGCACGGCGCGACGAGCTTGCCCGCGAGCGGGTCGATGCCGATGCCGTCGCCGAACATCCCGCCGGAGAACACCGGATCGGGCACGTCGGCCAGCGGAACGATCGGCCCCGTCAGCGGGGCAAGCAGGACGATCTGATCGTGGGTGGGGCTCTTCAACTGGGACTCCTCGGCGCGTCTCATCGGCTGTCTCGGCTATCAGTGCGTTTCGGTGACTTTGTTCAGGTGGCGCGGCGTGTCGGGATTGCGGCCTCGCGCGACGGCGAGATCCGCCGCCATCACGTAGAACGAAAGAATGGCGGCGATCGGGTCGAGCGCCGGATGGGCGGACTGCGCGAGCGGCAGCACCGTGCCCGGCAGGCCGGGCGTGCCGGCGGGCGCCGCGAGCAGCACGGCGGCGCCGCGCGCGCGCATGTCTTGCGCGAGCTGCAGCAGGCCGGCCTGCTCGGGCCCCGGCGGTGCGAACACGAGCAGCGGATAGTCGCGGTCGATCAGCTCCATCGGGCCGTGACGGACTTCGGCGCTCGAGAACGCCTCTGCCTGGATGCCGGACGTTTCCTTCAGCTTCAGCGCGGCTTCCTGCGCGATCGCAAGACCAAGGCCGCGGCCGATGACGATCATCCGCTCGACGCCCGCGAGCGCGGCAACGGCCTGCGACCAGTCGAGCCGGCCGGCCTGCGCGAGCACGTCGGGCAAGCCGCGCAGCGCGGTCATCAGCGCGGCGTCGCGCTGCCAGTAAGCGACGATCTGCGCGGACAGCGACAGCATCGCGATATAGCTCTTCGTCGCGGCGACCGACAATTCGGGGCCGGCGAGCAGCGGCAACTGGTGCTCGCACGCATCGGCGAGCGGCGACGGCAGCACGTTCACGGCGGCGACGGTGCGCGCGCCGGCTTCGCGCAGCGCGGCCATCGTGTTGACGAGGTCGGGGCTCTTGCCCGACTGGGAGAATGCGATCGCGAGTTGATCCTGCACCTTCAGCGGCGCCTGCTGCAGCGTCGCGACCGACATCGGCAGCGACGCGACCGGCACGCCGAGGCGGCTCATCGTCAGGCTCGCGAAATAGCTCGCGGCGTGATCCGAGCTGCCGCGCGCGACCGTCAGCGCGACGGCCGGCGGGTGATCGAGCAATTGGCCGGCGAGCGCTTCGACGCGCGTGGTGTCGGCGATTTGCGCGGCGACGACCTGGGCGGACTCGCGCGCTTCCTTAAGCATATTCGACAATCGATTCTCCTTCGACATAGGTCGCGGTGAGGTTCAGGTCGCGATCGAACACCGCGAGGTCGGCCCATGCGCCGCGCTCGAGGCGGCCGCGATCGGCAACGCCGAGGTAGTCGGCCGCATAGCGCGACATCCGGTTCGACACGTCGGCGATCGGCAGGCCGAGCGACACGAGGTTCCGCAGCGCCTGGTCCATCGTCAGCGTGCTGCCGGCGAGCGTGCCGTCGGCGAGCCGCACGCCGCCGAGGCACTTCGTCACGTGCTGGCTGCCGAGCCGGTATTCGCCGTCGGGCATGCCGGTTGCGGACGTGCTGTCGGTCACGACGTACAGGCGCGGGATCGCGCGCAGCGCAGCACGAATCGCGCCCGGGTGCACGTGCAGCAGGTCGGGAATGATTTCCGCGTATTCGGCATGCGCAAGCGCCGCGCCCACCAGGCCCGGGTTGCGGTGATGCAGCGGCGACATCGCGTTGAACAGGTGCGTGAAGCCGCATGCGCCGTGCTTGAGCGCGGCGACGGCATCGTCGTAGGTCGCGAGCGAATGGCCGAGCTGCACACGCACGCCGCGCGCGGCCATCTCGCCGATGATCTCGATGTGGCCGGCGATTTCCGGCGCGAGCGTGACGACGCGGATCGGCGCGATCGACAGGTACTTCAGCACTTCGTCGAGCACGGCCGACACGGCCGCGTCGGGCTGCGCGCCGAGCTTGCCGGGGTTGATGTACGGCCCTTCGAGGTGCACGCCGAGCACGCGCGCGCCGCCCGGCGTGCGGGTGCGTGCAACGCTGCCGAGGTTGCCGACGACTTTCATCAGTTCGTCGCGCGGCGCGGTCATCGTCGTCGCGAGCAGGCTCGTCGTGCCGAATTGCGCATGCGTGCGGGCAATCGTCTCGATCGCGTCGCCGCCTTCCATCACGTCGGCGCCGCCGCCGCCGTGCACGTGCAGGTCGATGAAGCCGGGCAGGATGTACGGCGCGTCGTTCTTCGCGGGATCGGCGGGCGTACCGTCGAGCGTGGTGATGCGGCCGTTCTCGCTGTCGAGCGAACCGTGAATCCAGCCGTCGGGGGTGAGGATGTTTCCAGTCAGCATGACGTTCTCTTGATGATCTGGTGACGCGGGCATCCGCGTCGTGATTTGCAAATCCGTGTCGTTGCTTCGCGCATGTCGCGCGCGGGCAGTCTCGCGCGTCAGCGTTTCAGTTCGGCGACGAAGTCGTAATAGTCGTCGCGGCAATACGATTCGGTCACTTCGATCGCGCGCTGGTCCGCACCGTAGCCGATGCGCGTGATCACGAGCAGCGCCGCGCCCGGCTTCACCGCCATCCATTTCGCGATCTCGCGCGTCGCGTTCACCGCGCGAAAGTGCTGCAGCGCGCGCACGACGACCATGCCGCGTGCTTCGAGGTATTCGTACAGCGATGCACCGAGCGCCTGCGGATCCGGCACCACCGCGGCCGGCAGCGTCGAATGCTCGACGGCCATCACGATGCCGTCCGCGCGGCGCAGCCGTTCGAGCCGAGCAACCGTCGCGCCCGGCGCGAGGCCGAGATGCACGATCTCGTCGCGGCTCGCGGCGCGCAACTTGCGCGACAGCCACACCGAATCGGGCATGAAGCCGCGCTGCTGCATCTTCGCGGTGAAGCCGACGAGACGCGACAGCGGATCGGCAACGCGCGGCGTGATGAAGCTGCCCGCACCGCGCGCCCGGGTGATCAGCCCCTGTTCGACCAGCAGCGCGAGTGCGCGGCGGGCCGTGATCCGCGATACGCCGACCGACACCGACAGCAGCCGCTCCGACGGCAGCGCCTCGCCGGCCCGCCACGCGCCGCCGTGAATCGCGCTCGCCAGGTTGCGGGCGAGCTGCAGGTAGAGCGGCGTGTCGCTGAGGGGATCGGGCGCCAGTTCGGACCAGCCGGTTTCCATGTGCCTCCGGGTGTCGGGCGACGACCTCGGGCCGTCGAAAGTGAACGCATTATATAACCACCATAATACCAGTCAACGAACTGGTATTAGCGGCGTGAAAATCGCGGAAAGCCTTGCTGCGCAAGCGTTTTAGCGCCGGGAAATCCTTTGTTTACAATGCTGTGCGGGATAGGGATTTACCCGAGGTGGTATGCAAGGGGACAGTTCCAGTGCCCGGTTCAGCCAGGTTTCGGGTGCGAATATGAGACCGGAATAGAACCAGTTGAGCCGACTGGTATGCATCGTGGGACGAAGCGCCGCGGGCCGGCGGCACGCATCGATGGAGTCAGTGGAATTCGCGGCTCGACGTACGCAGGCCGCCGAGCAGCGGCGTCAGATCCTCGAAATGCTGCGCGATGAGGTGCCTCACGTCGCTCACGACCTGCCACACGCCGGACGCCGCGAGCAGCCGCGAATCGAGGGTTTCGCGGCGCTGCCGCGCGAGCAGTTCGGGCCGGACGATCACGTTCACGCAACCCGTTTCGTCCTCGAGCGTCATGAACATCACGCCTTTCGCGGTGCCCGGCATCTGCCGCGCGGTCACGAGCCCGCACGCGCGTGCGAGCCGGCCGTCGGGGCGGTTGCGCAGTTCGGCCGCGGACGACAGCCGCTGCGCGCGCAGCGCGGGCCGCAGCAATGCGACCGGATGGCGGTTCAGCGTGAGGCCGGTGGTGTGATAGTCGGCGAGGATGTCGTCGGCCTCCGACGGCGCGCCGAGCGCGGGCTGCTCCGCTTCGTCGATCGGCGCGGCGGCGAGCAGGTCGCGCTCCGGCGCCGCGGCGACAGCCTGCCACAGTGCATCGCGGCGATGGCCGGCGAGCGTCGCGAGCGCGTTCGCGGCGGCGAGCGCTTCGAGGTCGCGGCGTTCGAGCTGCGCGCGACGCGCGAGGGTGTCGACGTTCTCGAACGGGCCCGCCGCGCGTGCGGCTTCGATGCGGCGCGCGGCGGCTTCGCCGAGGCCGCGCACGAGCGACAGGCCGAGCCGCACGGCAGGCTGGCCGTGCGGCGGCGGCTGGCCGGGCAGCGCTTCGAGCGATGCTTCCCAGTCGCTTTGCGTGACATCGATCGGCAGGACCTGCACGCCGTGGCGCTTCGCGTCCTGCACGAGTTGCGACGGCGGGTAGAAACCCATCGGCTGGCTGTTCAGCAATGCGGCGAGAAAGATCGCCGGTTCGTGGCATTTGAGCCAGCTGCTGGCGTAGGCGAGCTTCGCGAAGCTCGCCGCGTGGCTTTCGGGGAAACCGTAATCGCCGAAGCCCTTGATCTGCTCGAAGATCTGTTCGGCGAATTCGGGCGGATAGTCGCGCTCGCGCATCCCGTCGACGATCTTGCGGTGATATTGCTCCAGATTGCCCTTGCGCTTCCACGCGGCCATCGCGCGACGCAACTGGTCGGCTTCGCCGGGCGTGAAGCCGGCCGCGATCATCGCGACCTGCATCACCTGCTCCTGGAAGATCGGCACACCCTGCGTGCGTTCGAGCGCTGGCTTCAGATCTTCCTTCGGGTAACTGACCTTTTCGATGCCCTGCCGCCGCTTCAGATAGGGATGCACCGCTCCGCCCTGAATCGGCCCCGGCCGCACGATCGCCACCTCGATCACCAGATCGTAATAATTGCGCGGCCGCAGGCGCGGCAGCATCGACATCTGCGCGCGCGATTCGATCTGGAACACGCCGACCGTGTCGGCGCGGCAGATCATGTCGTAGGTCGCTTCATCATCCTGCGGAATGTGTTTCAGCGTGAATGGCTCGCCGCCCGGCTCCGGCGGCCCGCGCCACGCGGTGCGCATGTCGAATGCGCGATGCAGCGCCGACAGCATGCCGAGCGCCAGCACGTCGACCTTCATCAGTCCGAGCGCCTCGAGATCGTCTTTATCCCACTGGATCACGCGCCGCCCGTCCATCGCAGCGTTCTCGACCGGCACGAGCCGCGTGAGCTTGCCGCGGCTGATCACGAAGCCGCCGGAGTGCTGCGACAGGTGGCGCGGAAAATTGAGCAATCGCCCCGCCAGTTCGGCCCATGCGCGAATCAGCGGCGTTTCGGGATCGAGCCCGGCCGTCGCGAACTTCTGCAGCAGATCGCGGCTGCCGTCGAACCAGCGGTGCCCTTTCGCAACGCGATCGACCAGCATCGGATCGACGCCGAGCGCCTTGCCGGTTTCGCGCAGCACGCCGCGCGGGCGATACGTCGATACGGCAGCGGCGAGCGCGGCGCGATCGTGTCCGTATTTTTCGTAGATATGCTGGATCACTTCTTCCCGACGCTGATGCTCGAAGTCGACGTCGATATCGGGCGGCTCGCCGCGTTCCTCGCTGATGAAGCGCTCGAACAGCATCGTGCTCTGATCGGGATTGACTTCGGTGATGCCGAGGCAGTAACAGACGACCGAGTTCGCGGCCGAGCCCCGGCCCTGGCACAGGATGTTCTGGCTGCGCGCGTATTTGACGATGTCGTAGACGGTCAGGAAGAACGGTTCGTAGTTCAGCTTCGCGATCAGGTCGAGTTCATACCGGATCTGCGTCGCCACTTTCTCCGGAATACCCTGCGGATAGCGCCCGGCCGCCCCTGCCCTGGTTTCCTGCTCCAGATAGCTCGTCGGCGTGAGCCCCTTCGGCACGATCTCGTCGGGATACTCGTAGCGCAGCGAATCGAGTTCGAAATGACATGCATCGAGAATCGCGCACGTCTGCGCGATCTCGTCCGGCGAGAACAGTTCTGCGATTCGCTGCCGCCTGCGCAGATGCTGCTCCGCGTTCGGCGCGAGCGCATAGCCGCATTCCGAGACCGGCATCCCGATCCGGATCGCCGTCATCACGTCCTGCAGCGGCTTGCATGACCGCCGGTGCATCGTCACATCGCCAAGCGCAACGATGCGCACCCCACGCCGCGCGCCGGCCGCACGAATCTCCTCGCGCTGCGCACCGTCCAGCGCGCGCTGCAACTGCACGAGCCCCAGCCGCGCACGCTCGCCGAATGTCGCGCGAAACCATGCGACCTGAGCATCGAGTACGTCCGCACGCACCGGATACGCGGGCACGAGAATCGCGAAGCAGTCGGGCATTCCGCGCAAGTGTGCAAACGCCTCGGGCGGCACCGACAGCATCCTCGACGTCAGTCGATACGTGCCCTTCGGCGATGCCATCCGCCGCCACGAAATCAGCTCGGACAGGTTGCCGTAACCCTCGCGGTTCTGCGCGAGCAGCACGAGCCCGAACGCGCCGGGGCCCGGATCGTGGCCAGGTGCGACTTCATCCGGGGTGACTTCGAAATACGAACCGATGACGAGCGGCAGCCCTTTCGCCTTCGCCTCGACATGCATGCGCGGCGCGCCTGCGAGCGAGCATTCGTCGGTGATCGCGATCCCGCGATAGCCGAGTTCGAACGCGCGCTCGACCAGTTCTTCCGCATGCGACGCGCCATGCAGGAACGAAAAGTTCGAGCGGCAGAACAACTCCGCGTAGTCGGGAAGAAACTGGTATTGCGCAGCCATCACCGCTCACCCGAACAGGCCGTGCAGAAACCAGTGCGGAGCCGACCGACTGCTCGTCCGCTCCCTGAATACCCAGTAGCACGCCCCCTCTTCGCCCTGCGCAACGTAGTAATCGCGCGCGGCCAATTGACCATCGAACCACCCGGCCTCGATCCGTTCCGCCGACGACATCATCCTGAGCGGCGTATGAAATACCGGCCGCTCCCCGCGCATCAGCAACGGCAGCGGCTCGGCCAGCAGCCACGCGGGACGCGGCGGCACGGCCGGCGGACCAGCGGCCGGCTTGCCGGCCTGCGCATCGAGCGGCAGCCAGCGGTTCGCGGCTTCGGGCCGGTGATCGGCGACGGGCGCCGCGCGCAGCACGTTCTCCGCGCCGAGCCGCGCGACCAGCAACTCGAACAGCCGCGCGCGCGTCTCGCGCGTGCCGCCCGGCTCGGGAAACAGATCGTCGGCCGGCGGCGCGACCGATTCGACGCGCGTGGCCTTCAGGCGCACCGCGATCACCGCGGCCGGCAGTTCGACGCGCGCGAGCCGCTCGCCGAGCAGCCGCATGAAGTGCGCCTCGTCGCGTACGGGCGCGGCGAACGCGAGTTCGAGCGGCGTCGGCGGCACGGCCTGGCGGCCGCGCTCGTGCTCGAGATCGAACGTCATCGCGGCCAGCGACAGTTGCCGCGCGGCCAGCCAGCCGCAGAGCTGCACGACGAGCCGCCGCGCGGCGAACAGCACGGCTTCCGCGTATTCGACGCGCTCCGGCAATTCGAGCCGCACGTCGAACACGGGCGGCACCGCCATCCACGCAAGCGGCTCGACCGCTTCGCCGTATGCACGATCGAGCGCGGCCAGCAGCGCGGGACCGCAGCGGCGCTGCAGCCCCGCGCGCGGCAGGCGGCGCAGATCGGCGAGCGTGCGGCAACCGAGGCCGTCGAACCAGCCCGCATACGGACGCGCATCGGGCAGCAGCACACAGGGCAGCCCGTCGAGCGAGCGGACGAGCGACGCGTGGCCGGCGACGCGGCGCCGGATGCGCGCGCGCGCCGACGTGCGCGCGAGCAGCCACGCGCCGCGCCCGGTCGGCGCGGCGGACAGGCGCGCCGCATAACCGAGCGCCGCGAGCGTCGCGCGCACCTGGCGGCACAGCGACGGCAGGCCGCCGAACAGGCGCAGGCTCGGGCCGACGTCGACGATCAGCGTGGCTTCGTCGTCGAGCGCGACGCACGGCGAGAAGCGCAGCAACGCGAGCGCGACCGCGCGCTGCGCATCGGCCTCGCGCGCGGGATCGCGTTCGACGAGCTGCGTCTCGGGCGCGAGCGTCAGCACGCCGCCGCGCTTCATGCCCGCGCGCACGCCTTGCCGGCGCGCGGGCGCATCGGCGATCAGCACGACGCCCTGCTCGAGCACCGCGCAGCCGGCGCCGCCGGCCGCTGCGTCAGACGGCTGCGGGGCGCACACGTCGAGCGGCAGGCGCGGCAGATGGATGCCGAGCAAGACGCGCATAACGACTCTCCACGATGGGCGACGGCAGGTCGAGCACGAGCGGCTCGCCGCGCGCGGGCCCGCGACGCTTGACGATATCGAGCGACACGCCGCCCGGCACGGGATGCAGCGCGACGCGCAGCACGGCCGGCGACGGCTGCCGCGCGGCCGACAGCGGGCGCAGCATCACGAACAGCGTGTCACCCGTGCGCGCGGCCGCGAGATGCAGGCGCCGCAGCGCATCGGGCCGCGCGTCCTGCCAGAGCAGCAGCGCGCCGCAACAGCCGGTCCTGAGCGCCTGCTCGGCGGCCCACAATGCATCCGTGCGGCTGCCGGCGCGCAGCCACAGCAGCGCGTCGGCCGGCACGCCGAGACTGGCGAGCGCGGTCGCATGCGGCGATTGCGGCGGCGCGACGAGCGCGAGCGGACGCCGGGCGCTGACGGTGCGTGCGAGCGCGGGCGCGAGCAGCCGCATCTCGCCGCAGCCCGGCTGCGCGGCCAGCAGTTCGACGAGCCCGCCGACCGGCCAGCCGCCGCCCGGCAGCTCGGCGGACAGCGGCGCGAAGCCGGTATCGATCGTGCGCGGGCCGCCGCGCGCGAGCTGCGAGCCGCGCCAGAGCGTTATTCCCCCCGAGCCGGAATGCATACTTGCGTCGAGCAACGTATCGATGGACCGAGCCCGTTCGTCAGCGGGCCGGATCTGGCTGGGATGGAGAAGAACGGTAGTCACGATCGATCGCTCACTAATACTGTATATATATACAGTATTCTAGCTGAAAATCTCCAAGGCGCGAGAGAGGCGACGATAGGAATTCAGGGCGATATCCAGAGCGTCCTGGCTCGCCGAGCATGCGCGCTCGGGCAGAGCTGACGTCAATAGTCAGCTCTAAGCCACGGGCGCGCCGATGAAGGTCGCACGGAGCTGCCGCCATGCCAGTATCACTTGGCAGTCGTGCCGTCTACCCACGTATAGCCGAGATTCGTAATGCCGGTGATCAGGCTCTGGAAGTCCTGGTACGCCGGCAATCCGAGATCGGGTTCAAGCCAGTATGGATGGAAGAAGAAGGACGCGAAACCGTCCCGCACCGCCAAACCGTATTGCGCATTGGTCACGAGTTGCTGCCATGTGTACGCGATACACGAGAATTGGTCGACATTGCAGATGTTGTACTGGATGCTGCCCAGGTTCTCCGGAACGATCCGCTGTCCGTAGTAATCGGAGTTGATGATGTACGGAAAGAACTGCCCGGCCGAAAAGTCCTGGTTGGGCGCCCCCGTTCCGATTTGAGGATTGGTCGCGGTGTAGTAGACGGCCCGCTGGAACGTCGTCGGAAACTCGAGGGCAGTGGCCGCCGCCGCATTCGGCGACATCTGGTACTGCGGCGCAGCCCAGCCGACGACCTTGTAGCCGTTGGTCGTGAACTCGAGGATGCCCTCGGCCATTCTGCCTGCCGCCCATTGAACGGAGTCCTCATCGACGGGACGGTTCTGGACCGCATACCAGAACTCATAGTCGCTACCGCTGACCGCGGTGAGAAGATTCGGCGTCGAATCGTACTGGTGCGTATAGCCGTGCATCACGATCGAGCCGCCGTGCGCTATCGCGTAGTTCAGCGCGCTCATGAGGCCCGTTGCCTGCGCAAGATGGATCGTCTCCGGGACGCCGCCGGTGTAATAGCCGTTCGGATCCGTATACACGGGGATGGTGGCCATCGTGAACGGAATCTGCTTCGAATACAGGTAATTCGTCAGCGTTGTCATCGAACTCGTCGTCGTATACGCGTCGAGGTCCTCCAGACGGACGAGCGCACGGTGATTCACCGGTGCATTGGTCTGCAGTATGTCGTGCAGGATGTCGCATATCACCAGGTATCGATCTGTCGGGCCGATGAAGGAAAACGGCACATCCGCGAAATACCAGAGCTTGCCCGAACGCATGACGTATGGCGTGGTTGTGCCGGTCTTGCTGTTCTTGATGGTGACGAGTGCCTGCGCCTTGGTGGCATCGACGACCTGGGTCAGCCCGACATCCGGGTCCGCATTGATGGCGCCGGATGATGCGTCATAGGCGTAGTACTTGACCATCGGCAGATTCTTGTACGTGACCGTGTCGTAGAAGCCGGGATTCGGATTGCTCGACGAAGGCGGCGCGTTCAACCCGGCAATGCCGAGAAAGCTGAACCCGAAGGTCTGGTTGAAGGTATAGGCCGTGTTCCATGCAAGCTGCCACAAGTTGTATTTGAACCAGACCACGGTCTTCGTGGCGGTCATCACGTCGCTCATGAACGCCGTCGGAATCGGGTTGTTGTAGTAGTCGCCGATGTAGAACGTGACGTCGTGGTTCGCGACCATTCCGGCCGTGTAGTTCTGTATCGGAACCAGGTCGACTGTCGCGTTGAAATGGCCAAGCAGGTTTCTCAACATGATGCTGTACATCAGGCCGAGCTTCGAATACGGGTCATTGGCCGGATTGTCGTACAGCACGAGCGTACGTGCCGTGGTGACCTGCGCGTGCGCCGTGCCCGGCAACGTCATTTGCGCGAGTCCGGCAAGCAGGGCGATGACAAGCAGGATCTTTTTCATGGCCGTTTCTCCCTAGTCACGTTGCACGTTGCCGCCGGCTTTCTTGACGGACTTCAAGTTGAACTTGGGGCGCCCCGTCTCCTTGTATGCCTTCTCCCATTCCTCGTCGGACATACCCGGCTTCACCTTGACCTGGGCGGAACCGTTGGGTAACGGAGGCGGCTTGATCTTTACGGCAGACGAATTGCCCTTCTCCTGCGCATTCGTATCCTGAACAGCGACGGCGAAGGCGAGCGCGGAGATTAATGTGACGAGTGATCCGACAATGCTCAGCCCGTTCCGAAAATATCGATTTCGGTAAGAAAGCATGATTTTCATCCTTCGGCATGCGAAATAATTTCCACCCGTTATGGAAACGAGCACGATGATGTGCCAGTCATAATCGGGGCGTTATGTCGTTATTTGTTGCGTGCTTGATACCGGATAAAAATCCGGAATCGGACAGTTTTGCTTTCAAGCTAGAACCGTACCAACCGTCGCAAATTGGCATAGGACCAAGGCACCGAAGTCGGCACGCCATGGCAATCCGAAATTGTTTAGAAAAAAACGTTTCAGGTGTGCAACGTATCCGCTGTCGCTGCCGTCATCCATCGCGCGTGCGTGCAGCGTGAGCGCGGCCCATGTGCGATCACCGAACACGCGCGCAATCCATTCGACCTGGGCTCGAGCCTCTGCGCGCTGGCCGGGAAGTCTGGCGACAGGATCGCGATGCAATCGGGCAGGCCACGCAGGCGCTAAGGGGGCTTTCTGATGCTCGTGATCGAGCTGCGCCAGGCATGCGTGCCGAGCGAAACCAATTCGCAGAGGTTGCCGTAACCGTCGCGGTTCATCGCAAGCGCGGCGAATGCGATCCTCGCAACCATCCGGCCCGCTGCGATGCACACGCGCCGAATCACCCGGCCGGATCGGCACTCAAACCGGCACGATGCAACACCACATCGCGCCGGCTCGCCGCGTGCCGCCCGTCACGTCAACTCAGCAACAACGCGTCGTCGTCGAGCTGCTCGTGCCGCACCTTCTCGAACATCTGCAGCAGGTCCGGCACGTCGAGCCCCTTGCGCGCGTCGCCCGACACGTCGAGCACGACCTGTCCCTGATGCAGCATCACCGTGCGATCGCCGTAGTCGAGCGCCTGCCGCATGCTGTGCGTGACCATCATCGTCGTCAGCCGGCTCTCGGCGACGATGCGCGCGGTCAGCTCCAGCACGAACGCGGCCGTCTTCGGGTCGAGCGCGGCCGTGTGCTCGTCGAGCAGCAGGATCCGCGACGGCCGCAGCGACGCCATCAGCAGGCTCACGGCCTGCCGCTGGCCGCCCGACAGCAGCCCGATCCGGTCGGTCAGCCGGTTCTCGAGGCCGAGATTCAGCAGCCGCAGCTTGTCGCGGAACAGCTCGCGCGACGGCCGGTCGAGCGCGGCCCGGAAGCCGCGCCGCACGCCGCGCGCCGTCGCGAGCGCCATGTTCTCCTCGATCGTCAGCGCCTCGCAGGTGCCGGCCATCGGATCCTGGAACACGCGCGCGACGAGGTGCGCGCGGTCCCACGCGGGCTGGCGCGTGACGTCCGCGCCGTCGATCGAGATGCGCCCCGCATCGACGCGCTGGTCGCCGCTGACCGCATTGAGGAAGGTCGACTTGCCGGCGCCGTTCGAGCCGATCACCGCGACGAACTGGCCGTCGGGAATCTCGAGCGACAGCCCGCGCAGCGCGCGCGTCTCGATCGGCGTGCCGGGATTGAACGTGAGTGTCAGGTCTTGTGCGGACAGCATGTCATGCCCCTCCGTTCTTGCGCGCGAACAGCTTCTTGCGCGTCGCCGGCAGCACCAGCGCGATCGTGACGAGCGCGGCCGTCACGAGGTTCAGGTCCTGCGCCTTCAGGCCGATGAATTCGCTGTTCAGCGCGAGCGCGATGAAGAAGCGGTAGACGATCGCCCCGAGCACGACGGCGAGCGTCGTCAGCACCAGCCGGCGCGCGGGCAGCAGCGTCTCGCCGATGATCACCGCGGCCAGCCCGATCACGATCGTGCCGATCCCCATCGAGATGTCCGCGCCGCCCTGCGTCTGCGCGAACAAGGCGCCTGCGAGCGCGACGAGCGCGTTCGACAGCGCCATCCCGGCAAGCGTCGCGCGGCCGGTTGCGATGCCCTGGGCACGCGCCATCCGCGGGTTCGCGCCGGTCGCGCGCATCGCGAGGCCGAGCTGCGACGAGAAGAACCAGTCGAGGCCGAGCTTCGCGACCACGACGACGATCGCGAGCAGCGCCGGGCGCAGCACGTAGTCGGGCATCCAGTCGGGCTGCAGCACGGTGAACAGCGTCGGCTCGGTGATCAGCGGCACGTTCGGCCGGCCCATGATCCGCAGGTTCACCGAATACAGCGCGATCATCATCAGGATGCTGGCGAGCAGATCCATGATCTTCAGGCGCACGTTGAGCCAGCCCGTGATGAAGCCGGCCGCCGCGCCCGCGACGATCGCGAGCACCGTCGCGGAGAACGGGTCGTAGCCGGCCGAGATCAGCGTCGCGGCGACGGCGCCGCCGAGCGGAAAACTGCCGTCGACGGTGAGGTCGGGGAAGTTGAGGATGCGAAACGAGATCAGCACCCCGAGGGCGACGAGACTGAAGATCAGGCCGATCTCCAGCGCGCCCAGAAACGAGAACAGAGACATGATGGGGAAATCCTGTTGCTTCCCGGCCGGACGTGTACGGCCGGGCGAAGCGAACGGGCGGCCCCGGGTGGGAGCCGCCCGTCCGGCGGTGTCGTTCGGGCCCGGATCGGGCCCGCAAGCGCGGCGGTCGGCCGCGGCTTACTTGATGACCGTCTTCGCTTCCTTGACGAGATCCGGCGCCAGCGTGACGCCCTGCTTCGCGGCCGCGCCCGTGTTCGCGAACAGCTCGAGGTTGCTGCTCGTCTCCGACGCGATCGCGCCCGGCTTCTCGCCCTTCAGGATGCGCGCGACGACCTTGCCCGTCTGGCGGCCGAGGTCGCCGTAGTTGATGCCGAGCGCCGCGATGCCGCCGCGCTTCACGCTGTCGGTGTCGCCGGCGACGAGCGGGATCTTCGCTTCGTTCGCGACCTTCACGAGCGCTTCGTACGCGGACACGACGTTGTTGTCGGTGTTCGTGTAGATCACGTCGACCTTGCCGATCAGGCTCTTCGCGGCCGGGCCGATGTCGACGGTACGCGGTGCGGCCGCCTCCTTCAGCGTCATCCCCTGCTTCGCGAGAATCTCCTTGAGCTCCTTCACGACGACGACCGAATTCGCCTCGCCCGGGTTGTAGACCATGCCGACCGTCTTCGCATTCGGCACGACGCGCTTGATCAGCGCGACCTGGCGATCGAGCGGCAGCTTGTCGGACACGCCCGTCACGTTGGTGCCCGACGGGCCCCAGCCCTTCACGAGCTGCGCGGCGACCGGATCGGTCACGCCCGAATAGACGACCGGCACGCTCTTCGTCGCCGCGACGACCGACTGCGCGGCCGGCGTCGCGATCGCGACGATCACGTCGGGCTTGTCGCCGACGAACTTGCGCGCGATCTGCGCGGCCGTGCCCGTGTTGCCCTGCGCGCTCTGGTATTCCCACTTGAGCTTGTCGTCGCCGTAGCCTTCCGCCTTCAGTTCGGCGCGCACGCCGTCGCGGATCGCGTCGAGCGCCGGATGGTCGACGATCGACAGCACCTTGACGGTCTGCGCGTGCGCGGCGCCTGCCAGCGCGAGTGCGGCCACGCCGGCCGCGATCGAACGGATCGCGAAAGTCTTGAATCGCTTCATGGGTGAGTCTCCCCCGTATTGTGTCGGTTCTGGATGATGGATTCCCGCCGCCGTCAGGCGGGCTCCGCCGCGCGTAAAACTCGGCGGCGGCCGGCCCGCGCACCCCCCGGGAAGGTGCGTAGCGGCGAACGCACGAGGATACCATTTCCGCAGACCACCGCCTGACTCCCCGCTTTCGCCCGGCGCGCCGGATTGCGCTGCCCGCCGGTGCCCGCAACCGCGCGCGAAGCCCGGCCGGCGGCGGTTCCCGCCGGCATCGGCGCAACGCGTCAGCCGCGTTGACGGCTTTACGTTATGCTGTCGGCCGACCCAGGCGACACCATCGGAGGGCACATGAAACAGGGAGTCCGTGCAATCGCATTCGCGGCCGTCGCGCTGGCGCTGCCGGGCGCGGCGTTCGCGCTGACCGACGGCTATGCGCAATACGACGAGTGCATGCTCGGCGCGCTGCGCGAAAGCCGCAACGCCGCCGCGGCCCAGCTGATCCAGCGCTCCTGCGACGCGCTGTACCGCAACAACGCGATGCTGCTGCCGCGCGAGCGGCGCTTTCACGAGTGCGTCGTGCAATCGCTGCCGGGTGTGCGCGACAACTATGCGATCCAGCAGATCATGGCGATCTGCTCGCGGCGCGGCGACATGTAATCCGGCATCGAACGCGGCGCACCGCGCGGCCGTCCACCGGCCGCGCCAATGAAAAAGGGCCTGCGCGCGACGCAGGCCCTTTTCGTTCGGCGGTCCGACCGGTGTGCGGCGTTCAGAACGACGCGACCATCGAGCCCTTGAACTGCTTCTTGATGAATTCCCGCACTTCCGGCGACTGGTACGCCTTGACCAGCTTCTTCACCCACGGCTGATCCTTGTCCTTCGCGCGCACGGCGATCAGGTTCGCGTACGGGCTCGTCAGCGCTTCGAGCGCGATCGCGTCCTTGGTCGGCTGCAGGTTCGCGGCCAGCGCGTAGTTCGTGTTGATCACGGCCGCGTCGACGTCCGACAGCACGCGCGGCAGTTGCGCGGCGTCGAGCTCGGAGATCTTCAGCTTCTTCGGGTTCTCGGCGATGTCGAGCACCGTCGCGTTGTTGCCGCCCGTGCCGGCGCCCGACTTCAGCTTGATCACGCCTTGCGTCTGCAGCAGCAGCAGCGCGCGGTTCTCGTTCGACGGATCGTTCGGCACCGCGAGCTTCGCGCCTTGCGGCAGGTCCTTCAGCGACTTGAACTTCTTCGAATACACGCCGATCGGCGAGATGTAGGTCAGGCCCGCGCTGACGATCTTGTAGCCGCGCTGCTTCACCTGGCTGTCGAGGTAGGGCTGGTGCTGGAAGCTGTTCGCGTCGAGGTCGCCCGCGTCGAGCGCCGCGTTCGGCTGCACGTAGTCGTTGAACTCGATGACCTTCACGTTCAGGCCTTCCTTCTCCTTCGCGACCTTCTGCACGAGCTGCCACACTTCCGCATCCGGGCCGGCGACCGTGCCGACCTTGATCACCTTGTCCTCGGCGTGCGCGCCCGCCGACAGCGTCAGCGCTGCACCGGCGGCCAGCACGGAAAATACCTTCAGGAGACTGCGACGCTTCATCTGTTTCTCGCTTTCTTGCTTACTGGAAATGGGGCGCGATACGGGTATCCCCCGACTCGCTGGAAGGGGCAAATGGTGTCACAGGATCGGCGGGAAGTGAAATACATCCCGCTCATATGGGTATGCACCGCAGCGGTGCCGGCGACGGATGCGCGGCTTGGCCGTTAGTTGCGTTCGCCTATCGCGCATCGGCCTCGGCCGTACGCGTCACGCCACCGCTGCGCCGTCGGCCGCCTTCGTGCCGAACGCGGGTTCGGCCGCCCGCTCGCCGGCCCGCCGCGACGATATGCCGCCGGCATCGCCGACCCGGAACGCGCCGACCGCGTCGCGCAGCCGCGCGGCCTGTTCCTGCAGCGACGCGGCGGCGGCCGCGGCTTCCTCGACGAGCGCCGCGTTCTGCTGCGTCACCTGGTCCATTTGCGTGACCGCGCGCCCGACCTGCGTGATGCCGCTCGCCTGCTCCTCGGACGCGGCCGCGATCTCGCCCATGATGTCGGTCACGCGCGCGACGGCCTGCAGGATCTCGCCCATCGTCGTGCCGGCCTGGCCGACCAGCGTCGAACCGTTGCGCACGCGCTCGACCGAGTCGACGATCAACGCGCGGATCTCCTTCGCGGCCGTCGCGCTGCGCTGCGCGAGCGAGCGCACCTCGCCCGCGACCACCGCGAAGCCGCGGCCCTGCTCGCCCGCACGCGCGGCCTCGACCGCCGCGTTCAGCGCGAGGATGTTGGTCTGGAATGCGATGCCCTCGATCACGCCGATGATGTCGGCGATCTTGCGCGAGCTGTCGTCGATCTCGCCCATCGTGCCGATCACGCGGTTCACGACGTCGCTCCCCGTGCGCGCGATGTCCGACGCGTTGTTCGCGAGCCCGCTCGCCTGCCGCGCGTTGTCGGCGTTCTGCTTCACCGTCGCGGTCAGCTGCTCCATGCTCGCGGCCGTTTCCTCCAGCGACGCGGCCTGCTCCTCGGTGCGCTGCGACAGGTCGTCGTTGCCGGCCGAGATCTCCCGGCTCGCCGACGCGATCGATTCGGCCGACTGGCGAATCCCGCCGATCGTCGCCTGCAGCCGTGCCTGCATGTCGCGCATCGCGGCCATCATGCTCGTGCGGTCGCCCGCGCGCACGGGCACCGGCTGCGTCAGGTCGCCCTGCGCGATGCGCGTCGCGAGCGCGGCCGCTTCGTCGGGCTCGCCGCCGAGGCTGGCGCGCACGTTGCGGATGATCACCAGCATCGCCGTGCTGATCACGAAGCCGATCACGAACACGACCGCGAGGTGGCCGAGCAGCGTGCGGTAGTAGATGGTGTCGATGTCCTTCAGGAACACGCCGCTCGAGATGTTCCAGTCCCACGGCGCGAACCGCGTGACGTAGCTGATCTTCGGCACGGCGGTTTCGCTGTGCGGCAGCCGCCCGCGATATTCGGCGAAGCCGCTGCCGGTCTCCTTCGCGGCGTTCAGGATCGTGACGAACAGCGGCTTGCCGTCCGGATCGAGATAGTCGCCGACCTGCGTGCCGACCAGCTTCGGCAGCGTCGGATGCATCAGCACGACCGGTTTCGAGTCCATCACGAACACGTAGCCCGAATCGCCGTAGCGCATCGCGGCAAGGCTCGCGAGCGCGTCGCGCTTCGCGTCGGCCTCGGGCAGCGTGCCGCTCTGCGCAAGCGCGTGATACGCCGTCACGATGCCGGCCGCCGAGTCGACGAGATTCGCGATGCCGGCCTTGCGTTCGGCGAGCATCGTCGCGCGCGTCTCGTAGGCGCTCCAGGCGCCGACGCCCAGCAGACCGATCCATACCAGCGCAAGCGCGAGCCACAGCTTGCGGTTCAAACTCATTCTGCTCATCTGCGTGCCTTTATCGATGTCGGTGCACACGATGCGCACGAACGGCCTGCCGCGCGCAAACGGTTGCCCTTGCATTTACGGCAACGAGGCTTACAACTTGAATACGCGCCGATGCGGAACGGACGGCCCCGGCGCGACAGCCCGCATCCGCTGTGCTACAAAGACCGGCTGGCCGGCGCGCGACGCGCCGGCGCCATTCCGGGGCCATCCATGTACGTCATCGACATCCACTACACCGCATCGCTCGAGCGCATCGACGACGCGCTCGAACGCCACCGTGCATATCTGCAGCCGCTGTTCGACAAGGGCATCTTCATCGCGGCGGGGCCGAAGGTGCCGCGCGAAGGCGGCGTGATCCTCGCGGCCCGCATCGATCGCGACGAACTCGACGCGATCCTGAAGACCGACCCGTTCGTCACCGAGGGGCTCGCGACGTATCGCGTGACGGAATTCCGGATCACGCGCGCCGCGTCCGGCTTCAACGTGCCGGCGCTGCCGTAACGCGGCTCCTGCGTGGCACGCAGGCGCGCGCCGACGCGCCGCGCGGCGGGCAGCGCATGCACACGAAAAGGGAAGGGGGAAAGCGTGACGGCGCAATACGGCCGACACGCGAAACGCCGGGCCGGGCGCCCGGCGAATGCCGGTCAGTCGACCAGCAGCTTCAGGTCGTGGACCCACGGGCCGGGGCCCTGGCCGTCGCGCACGAACAGGCGGAGCTTGCCGTCGCGATCGAACACGTAGCTCGCGGCGGTGTGGTCCATCGTGTAGCTGCCGGGCGTCTTGCCGGGCACTTTCGCGTA
Source organism: Burkholderia sp. NFPP32 (assembly GCF_900119325.1). Taxonomy (NCBI): domain Bacteria; kingdom Pseudomonadati; phylum Pseudomonadota; class Betaproteobacteria; order Burkholderiales; family Burkholderiaceae; genus Burkholderia; species Burkholderia sp. NFPP32. The sequence goes on from NZ_FPJP01000004.1 coordinate 74,001, forward strand.
GTACACGCGGAAATCCTTCGTGACCTTCTTCAGCGCCGCTTCGTCGGCCGGCCGCAGGCCGATGAACGACGGATCGAACGCGGGCACGTACTGGCCGAGCAGCGCCGGCGTGTCGCGTTCCGGATCGACGGTGACGAACAGCACCTGCACGCGCTTCGCGGCATCGGGCCCGAGCTGCTTCAGCGCCTCGGACAGTTCGGCCATCGTCGTCGGGCACACGTCCGGGCAGTGCGTATAGCCGAAGAACATCACGACGGCACGGCCCTTGAAGTCTGCGAGCGTGCGCACCTTGCCGGCCGTATCGGGCAGCGAGAAGTCGTTGCCGAACTGCGTGTTGCCGGTGATGTCGAGATTCTGGAATTTCGGCGCGTTGTCGCATCCGGCGAGCAGCAGCGCTGCCGTGAATGCGCACGCGAGCATCCAGCCTTGGCGCGCGCGGCGCCCGAACCGTGATTGGAGCATTGCGTTCAAACCGTGCGGTTACACGCCGAGCAGCGGGCGTGCATAGTGATCGACGAGCAGCGCGGCGAACAGCAGCGACAGATAGACGATCGAATAGCGGAAGGCCTTGCGGGCGAGTGCGTCCGAATAGTCGCGGTAGATCTTCCACGCATACGCGAGGAACACCGCGCCGAGCAGCACCGCGCTCGTCAGGTAGACAGCCCCGCTCATCCCGGAGATGAACGGCATCAGCGTGACCGCGAACAGGATCACCGTGTACAGCAGGATATGCAGCCGCGTGAACTTCTCGCCGTGCGTGACGGGCAGCATCGGCAGCCCCGCGCTCTCGTAATCCTTGCGGCGATAGAGCGCGAGCACCCAGAAATGCGGCGGCGTCCACACGAAGATGATCAGCACGAGGATCCACGCGTCGCCGGGCACCGCGCCGGTGACCGCGGCCCACCCGAGCGCCGGCGGCATCGCGCCCGACGCGCCGCCGATCACGATGTTCTGCGGCGTCATCGGCTTGAGCAGCAGCGTGTAGATCACCGCGTAGCCGACGAACGTCGCGATCGTCAGCCACATCGTCAGCGGGTTCGTGAACGTATAGAGCGTCCATGCGCCTGCGCTGCCGAGCACGGCCGAGAACACCAGGATCTGCGGCGTCGTGATCTCGCCGCGCGCGGACGGGCGCCATGCGGTACGCCGCATCATCGCGTCGATCTTCTGTTCGACGAGGCAGTTGATCGCGAATGCGGCGCCGGCCAGCAGCCAGATGCCGACCGTGCCGCCGATCAGCACATGCCACGGCACCATGCCCGGCGTCGCGAGGAACATGCCGATCACCGCGCAGAACACCGCGAGCTGCGTGACACGCGGCTTCGTCAGCGCCATGTACTGGGAAAAGCGGCTACCGGGCGATTGGGAGAGGGTGCTTTGCATGGGGGCGGTCACGCCGGGGCGGCGTCGCGCGCAGGCTGCGCGACACGGCCGGGGCGGCTTGAAAGGATGCGAAAGTTTAACATGACGACGAGCAGCAGCAGGATCGCGGCACCGCCGTTGTGCGCGACGGCGACCGGCAGCGGCCACTGCAGCACGATGTTGGTCAGGCCCGTCACGAACTGCAGCAGGACGACCAGCAGCACGCCGTTCGCGGGCCGCCGCAGCGATTCGAAGCGGCGCATCTTCAGCGCGAACGCGATCAGGTACGCGACCACGACGAACGCGAACGTGCGGTGCGTCCAGTGGATCGCGACCAGCGCATCCTGCGTGATCGCGTCGCCGTCCTTCGTCATCCCGAGCGCGCGCCACAGGTGGAAGCCGTGCCCGAAGTCCATCGGCGGAATCCACTGGCCGTTGCAGGTCGGGAAATCGGTACACGCGAGCACCGCGTAGTTGGTGCTCACCCAGCCGCCGAGCGCGATCTGCACGACCAGCAGCACGAGCGCCGCGAGCGCGGCCGCGCGATAGCGCCCGGCCTCCGGGTCGTGAGACGGCAGCGGCGTCTGCCGCGCCGCGAGCCAGCCGAGCGTGCCGAGCAGCGTGAGGCCGAGCAGCAGGTGGATCGTGACGATTACCGGCTGCAGCTTCATCGTGACCGTCCATGCGCCGAACACGCCCTGCACGACGATCAGCAGCAGCAGGCTCGTCGGCCACCACGGCGATACGTGCAGCGGGCGGCGACGCAGCCGCGCGGCCCATGCGATCACGACCTGCGCGATGATCAGCACGCCGATCGCCATCGCGAAATAGCGGTGGATCATCTCGATCCACGCCTTCGTCATGCTGACGGGGCCCGTCGGCATCGCCTGATGCGCGGCCGTGATCGCGGCATGCGCGATGAACGGCGACGACGTGCCGTAGCAGCCGGGCCAGTCGGGGCAGCCGAGCCCCGAATCGGTCAGCCGCGTGAAACCGCCGAACATCACCAGGTCGAGGGTCAGGAACGTGGTGATCCACACGAGCTTGCGGAACTTGTCGTCGTCGGCCTTCACCCACACGTACGACAGCGGCAGCAGCGCGATGCAGAAGCCGATCAGGCCGAGTTGCAGTAGATACGACATCGGAATGGTGCCTCGCTCTCTCGCCTTAGCCGATGCTCGACCACTTCAGCAGCTTCGTCACGTCCGCCTTGATCTTGCTGGGATTCGGGTCTTTCGGGAAACGCATCATCAGGTTGCCGTTCGGATCGACCATGTAGATATGGTCGGTGTCGTTCGTGCCGGCGTCGGCCGGCAGCCACGCGGCCACCGCGGCCGGATCGGCGACGAGCCGGCGCGTGTCCGGATAGGCTTCCAGCACCTTCTGCGGCATCGCGCCCGCATCGCTGCGCAGCCATACCATCGTGAGCCGGTGCCGTTCGCCGGCCTGCGTGACGCGGATCTGGCGCATGAAATAGAGCTTCTTCGCGCACGCGTCGTCGCACGCGCTGCGATCCGTCATCACGAACAGCCACACGCCGCGCAGCGACGACAGCGGCACCGTCTTGCCGGTTTCGTCGGTGACCTGCAGATCGGCCGGGATCGGCCGCTGCGGCTCGATCAGCGTACCGTAGTTGGTCGAACCGCCCTTCGGCTTGATCACGTAATAGGTGAAGTACGACGCGAGCATCGGCGCCGCGCACACGAGACCCAGCAGCACGAGCATCCAGCGGCCGCGCTTGCGGGCCGCAGGCGACGGCGCAGCGGCCGGACCCTGACGGGAAGATTGCATGGACAAATCAGACCTCTCGAAACGAACCCGCGGCGCGTGCGCCGCGTCCTGGCATGGCGCTCACGCGCCGGCCGACTTCTTCGCCGCACGCCGCGCGGCGTACAGGCCGAAGCCGAGCGCGGCCGCCGCCATGGCCCACCACTGAAACATGTAACCGTAATTGCGCTCGACGCCGGTCGTCGCCGCCGGCCAGTCGCGCACGAGCTTGTCGCCGTCGTCGCTCGTCTGCTGGATCACGAACGGCTGCAGCGGCAGCCCCGTTTCCTTCGCATACGCGGCGACGTCCAGGTTCTGCCGGATCTTCTGGTGCGCCGCCGACCCGCCTTCGCCGAGCTCGAACGCACGCGACGCGTCGGCGCGCGCGATACCCACGATCTCGACGTCGCCCGTGGGCGTCGCGAACGACTCGATCGCCGTGCGATCGGCGATGTTGCGCGGCAGCCAGCCGCGGTTGACGAGCACGACACCGCCGCCCGTGAGTTTAAACGGCATCACGACGTAAAAACCCGGCTGGTCGTTATACGGCCGATTGTCGAGAAACACCGCTTGCTCGGGCAGGAAGCGGCCCTTCGCACGCACGCGATGAAACTCGATCGACGCGAGCGGAATCGGCCGCGCGCCGACGTCGACCGGCACCGCATGCTCGTAGCGCACGATGCTCGCCTGCAGCGCTTCCTTCCGGTGCGCGCGGTCGCGCTGCCAGAAACCGAGACGGATCGTGACGGCGACGACGACGAGAATCAGCAGCGCAGGCAGCCAGCGAATCTTCATCGTGCAACCCGCCGGGCACATTCGCGAAAGCGAAATGCGATAATTATCCCCTTCCTTCCGAATTGCCGTCGTCCGGTTCGCGTCATGCACATACTCGTTCCCATCGCCTTCGTCCTCATCATCGCCAGCATGGGCTCGGCGCTCTACTTCATGATGCACGACCGCGGCCACACGAAACGCATGGTCTGGTCGCTCGCCACCCGCGTCGGGCTGTCGGTCTCGCTGTTCCTGTTCATCCTGCTCGCGAACTGGATGGGCTGGATCCATTCGACCGGCCTGCCGATCGGGCGTTGACGCATTTGTCGCCGCGGCCTGCGGCAACCGCTGCGACACGCTGTGACATTTAGCCGCACGACCGCGCCACCAAGTAAAAGCGCCGCCTGACTGAGTCGCGGCGGCGCCAGGGTGGTGTCGGCTCGCAACTGCCGGGCCGACACCAATGAAAACGGCCCGCGCATTGCTGCGCGGGCCGTTTTTCCATTTACAGCCAGTAGACGACGACGTACAGGCCGAGCCAGACGACGTCGACGAAGTGCCAGTACCACGCGGCGCCTTCGAATGCGAAGTGGTGATCGGGCTTGAAGTGGCCGCGGATCATCCGCACCAGCACCACCGCGAGCATCGTGCCGCCGAGGAACACGTGGAAGCCGTGGAAGCCGGTCAGCAGGAAGAACGTCGAACCGTACACGCCCGAGTTCAGCGTCAGGTTCAGTTCGTTGTACGCGTGGAAATACTCGAAACCCTGCAGGAACAGGAAGCAGATACCGAACGCGAGCGTCGCGGCCAGCCATGCGATCGCCTTCTTGCGATGATCGTCGCGCAGCGCGTGGTGCGAGATCGTCAGCGTCACGCCCGACGACAGCAGGAATGCCGTGTTGATCGTCGGGACCGGCCACGGGCCCATCGTCTTGAAGTGACCGGCGAGCGCGGCAGGGCCTTCGTTCGGCCACACGGCGGAGAAGTCCGGCCAGATCAGCTTGTAGTCGAGGCTGCCGAGCTGGTGCAGCGCGATTTCGCGCGCATAGAACAGCGCGCCGAAGAACGCGCCGAAGAACATGACTTCGGAGAAGATGAACCAGCTCATGCTCCAGCGGTACGACTTGTCGACGTTCTTGCCGTAATGACCGCCTTCCGATTCGGCGATCGCGTCGCCGAACCAGTGATACAGCGTGAAGAGCAACCACAGCAGGCCGAGCAGCGCCGTAAACGGCGCCCAGTCGTGACCGTTGATCCACAGCGCCACCGATCCGAGCATGACCAGCAGGCCGACGGCCGCGCTGATCGGATGCTGCGACGGATGCGGCACGAAATAGTACGGGGTCTGGTTTTGACCGCTCATGCTTGATTCTCCACTTCAGTCCAATTTGTGTACCGGAAACCGCTCCGGCTTTATTTCTTGCGCGGCACGACCGCCACCGCTCTTTCCTGCACGCAGCGCCGCGGCGCTGCGCACTGCATTCTTTCGTGGCCGCGGGCCTCAGCCCACGACGGCACGCACGATCAGGATCAGCACGCCGATGAACACGCCGGCCGCGATCAACGCGACGATCAGCACGTGCAGCGGATTGAGCTGCGTCGCGTCGGCCTCCAGGTCGCGCCGCTTGCGCACCCCGAAGAACGACCACAGCACCGCTTTCACCGCCTGGCCGAACGACCCGCCCCGCTTGCCCTCCGTCATCGCCCCGTCTCCGTCGTCACGCATCCGGCTTCGCCGCGCCCTGCGCCGCGGTACTGCGCGTCGCCGGCGCCGGCGCGGCCGGCGTATTCAGTTCGAAGAACGTGTACGACAGCGTGATCGTCTTCACGTCCTTCGGCAGTTTCGGATCGATCACGAACACCACCGGCATCTTGCGCGACTCGTTCGCGGCCAGCGTCTGCTGCGTGAAGCAAAAGCACTCGATCTTCTTGAAGAACTCCGTCGCCTGCTTCGGCGCGTAGCTCGGAATCGCCTGTGCAACGACCGGCCGGCCCTGCCCGTTCGTCACGTCGTACACGATCGTCGTCAGCTCGCCCGGATGCACGTCGAGGCTGTTGTGCTCCGGCTTGAAACCGAGCGGGCCGCGCGCGTTCGCATCGAACTCGACCGACACCGTGCGGCTGGTGTCGACCTGCGAGTTCTTCACCTCGCGCTCGCTGACGTCGCGCTGCACCAGGTTGTTGATGCCGGTGATCTGGCAGATCGCCCGATACATCGGGATCAGCGCAAAGCCGAAACCGAACATCAGCCCGGCCACGACGAAGAGCTTCACCAGCATCGAACGATTGAACGCGCGATCGACGGCGCCCTCTTCCGGCTTCGACATACGACAACTTCCTCGCTACTGCGTCAGTTACTGCATCAGTGAGTGGACAGCCACCACTGCTTGATCACGACACCCACAAAAAAAACGGCGGCGATGACGAGCAGGATGAGGCCGAGCCGCTTGTTGCCCGCGCGAATCTGCTCGGGCGTTCGTCTTTCTTGTGGATTCCGGTTCATCTGAAACTTCGCTGAAACTTCGATTCGGCGCCCGCCGCGCCTGCCTGCACGGCAGGCAGCGGCTAAGCGCACTGTGAAACTTACTCGACGTGCGGCGGTTGCTCGAACGTATGGAACGGAGCCGGGCTCGGCACCGTCCACTCGAGGCCCGTCGCGCCGTCCCACGGCTTGTCCGACGCCTTTTCCAGGTCGCCGCCGCCACGGTAGGCCGGCAGCGCGACCGCGAACAGGAAGTACACCTGCGCGAGGCCGAAGCCGAATGCGCCGATCGTCGCCACCTGGTTGAAGTCCGTGAACTGCGCCGGGTAGTCCGCATAGCGGCGCGGCATGCCCGCGAGGCCGACGAAGTGCATCGGGAAGAACGTCAGGTTGAAGAAGATCATCGACGCCCAGAAGTGGATCTTGCCGCGCGTCTCGTTGTACATCCAGCCCGTCCACTTCGGCGCCCAGTAGTACCAGCCCGAGAACAGCGCGAACAGCGAGCCGGCCACCAGCACGTAGTGGAAGTGCGCCACCACGAAGTAGGTGCCGTGATACTGGATGTCGAGCGGCGCCATCGCGAGCATCAGGCCCGTCAGGCCGCCGAACGTGAACACGAACAGGAAGCCGATCGCGAACAGCATCGGGGTTTCGAAGGTCATCGAGCCGCGCCACATCGTCGCGAGCCAGTTGAACACCTTCACGCCCGTCGGCACCGCGATCAGCATCGTCGCGTACATGAAGAACAGCTGGCCGGTGACCGGCATGCCCGTGGCGAACATGTGGTGCGCCCAGACCATGAACGACAGGATCGCGATCGAAGCCGTCGCATACACCATCGAGCTATAGCCGAACAGCGTCTTGCGTGCGAACGCCGGGATCACCTGCGACACGATCCCGAACGCCGGCAGAATCATGATGTACACCTCGGGGTGGCCGAAGAACCAGAAGATGTGCTGGTACATCACCGGGTCGCCGCCGCCTGCCGCGTTGAAGAACGACGTGCCGAAGTGACGGTCGAACAGCACCATCGTGATCGCGCCTGCCAGAACCGGCATCACGGCGATCAGCAGGTAGGCCGTGATCAGCCACGTCCACGCGAACATCGGCATCTTCATCAGCGTCATGCCCGGCGCGCGCATGTTCAGGATCGTCACGACGATGTTGATCCCGCCCATGATCGACGACGCGCCCATGATGTGGACCGCGAAGATCGCGAAGTCCATGCCCGGGCCCATCTGCGTCGACAGCGGCGCGTACAGCGTCCAGCCGGCGGCCGTCGCGCCGCCCGGCGCGAAGAACGAGCCGACCAGCAGCACTGCCGCGACCGGCAGCAGCCAGAAGCTGAAGTTGTTCATCCGCGCGAACGCCATGTCGGACGCGCCGATCTGCAGCGGAATCATCCAGTTCGCAAAGCCGACGAACGCCGGCATGATCGCGCCGAACACCATGATCAGGCCGTGCATCGTCGTGAGTTCGTTGAAGAACTCCGGACGCATGATCTGCAGGCCCGGCTCGAACAGTTCGGCACGAATGCCGAGCGCCATCACGCCGCCCGACAGGAACATGATGAACGAGAACAGCAGGTACAGCGTACCGATGTCCTTGTGGTTGGTGGCGAACAGCCAGCGCCGCCAGCCATGCGGGGTTTCGTGCGCGTGGTCGTCGTGCGCGTGGTCCGCGGCTACGTCGTGCCCGATGCTAGACATGAGAATCTCCTAATGCGAATACGTCGACTAACTCAGCGACACGTCAAGCCGCCGGACCGATCTCGACACGCCGGGCTTCCTTAGCGTCAGCCCCGCCCGTGATCGTTTCCGGCTTTTTCATGATGATGTGGTCTTCCGCCACGCCTGCTGCCTTCAGCGCGTCGCGCACGGCTTGTGCGCGGTGCTTCGCCAGTTCGGCGTTCGCGTCGGCCGAGCCCGTCTTGTCGGTGAAACCCGACAGCGCGAGCTTCGCGTCCGGATGTGCCTTCGCATAGTCGGCCGCGGCGGCGATCGCCGCTTTCGCGTCGGCCGGCAGCACGCTCTTGCCCGTCTCGAAGTAGATCGTCGACAACGCGGCCGATGCCGCTGCCGACGCTGCCGCCGGCTGCTCGGCTGCGCCCGACGCGGCTTGCGCCGGTGCCGAAGCCGCTTCGGCCGGCGCCGCTGCGCCTGCCGTGTCTTCCGGCATCTTGCCGTTGCGCGCGTCAGCCACTTGCTTCGGCTGCAGCAGGTCGTTCTTGTGGTTGCCCCACGAATTACGCTCGTACGTGACGACCGATGCGATGTCGAGGTCCGACAGCGACGCCCACGACGGCATCGCGCCCTTGCCGTTCAGCACGCGCTCGACGTGGCCGGCGATCGGGCCGTTCACGATCGGGCTGCCGTCCATCGCCGGGAATGCGCCGAGGCCCTTGCCGCTCACCTGGTGGCAGGCCGCGCAGTTCGCCTTGTAGACTTCCTCGCCGTGCGCGACGAGTTCGGCCATCGTGTAGACCTTGTTCGGATCGACCGCCGCGCCGGCCAGCTTGGCCTTCTGCGCGGTGACCCACTTCGCGTAGTCGTCTTCCGACAGAACTTCGACCACGACCGGCATGTACGCGTGTTCCTTGCCGCACAGCTCGGTACAGAAACCGCGGAAGGTACCGACCTTGTCGGCCTTGAACCACGTGTCGCGCACGAAGCCGGGAATCGCATCCTGCTTCACGCCGAACGCGGGCACGTACCACGAGTGGACGACGTCGTTCGCGGTCGTGATGATGCGGATCTTCTTGTTGACCGGCACGACGAGCGGGTTGTCGACTTCCTGCAGATAGGTGTCGGTGATCGGCTTCTTGCCCATCACTTCGTCGCGCGGGGTGGTCAGCGTCGACAGGAAGCCGATGCCCTCGCCCGGGCCCTTCACGTAGTCGTAGCCCCACTTCCACTGGTAGCCGGTGACCTTGATCGTGAGATCGGCGTTGGTCGTGTCCTTCATCGCGACGACGGCCTTCGTCGCCGGCAGCGCCATCAGCACGACGATGACGAACGGCACGATCGTCCAGATGATCTCGACGGTCGTGCTTTCATGGAAATTGGCGGCCTTGTGGCCTTTGGATTTGCGGTGCGCGAAGATCGAATAGAACATCACGCCGAACACGCCGACGAAGATCACCGTACACAGGATCAGCATCATCGTGTGGAGATCGTAGAGCTCCTCGGCGATCTTCGTGACCGGCGGCTGAAAGTTGATCTCGTTGACGCGGGGGCCGCCCGGGCTATCACCGACCGCCAGGGCGGCACCGGCAAAGAGCAATCCGCTGCATGCCAGCACGCCCGTGAGGGCTCGCTTGATTGTTTTCATAGCATCCTTACCCAAAATTTCCATTCAAACCCTCCCCCGTCGCAAGCCGCCGGCCTGTTCCCGGCCGGTGCCCGCGCCTCGTCAGCCGCAGCGCCTGAGCGACATGCGCAGTTCGTCGGCGAACTGCGCACGCTTGTACTGCGCGAGATGCTGCCCGATTACGACGGTCTGCCCGCGCGATACCAGCCGAATCGGATCGCGTGGCGTCGCGCCCGGCTCGACCCGCACCCAGCGCGGGTTGAATTCGATCTGCGTGAGCCGCTCCGCATCCATCCGCTCGATCACGAGCCGGTGCGGGAACAGCCTGATGCGTTCGTAATCGACCGCATGGCGAGCATAGATCGCGAATGCGACACCCACAGCCAGCAACTCGATTCCGGTGAAGGGCATGACGAGCCAAGCCCCCCGCCACATCAGCAACGTCGCGATCACCAGCGAGAAGCCCGCGAGCGACGCGTAAAACAGCACGAACTGGCGCGGCGACGCCGAACAGTTGCGTTTCATGAGCCAGTCTTCGAGGACCGGCTCGCCGTTCGTCGTCTCCGCCAAAACCCTCGCTGCTTCCATCGCCGCCTCACGCGAATGGCATGCGATGCATGCCTGCATCGGACTCGTCGCCCCGTATTGCGGGGACCCCGGGACGACAAGCTGACGCATTATAGGCGGGTTCAATGGCATCCACAAGCAAGCGCCTATCGCCCGCCAAGCCAAGCGCGACAAGCTTTCCGGCCATTTTGGGCGCCAATTCGACCCCGCTTTGCACCGCTAATTTCGGACATAACAAAACCCCTCTTTACCGCTTTACCGATTCTTCGGACGCCCCTTTCCGATGTCCTCGATGCGCACGATCCCGTGCCCTTCGGCGGTCGTGCGCGGCACGGCCTTCCATGCGTGGCCGTAGATCACCTCGAAGGTCAGCGCAATCGTACCGTCCGCGCGCCGGCGCGCTTCCAGCGCGTCGCCGAGCGCCGCGCGAAAGCGTCGCGTCGCACGCTGCGGCGCCGCGCGCTCGAACGGATAGGCGCCCCAGCGGCGCACGTCGGCCAGCAGGGAATCGGGGGATTTGTACGTGACGGTCAGCACTTCCTGGTCCATCACGGGAATCTCGAAGCCGCTCTCGACGAGCATGTCGCCGAGGTCGTGCATGTCGACGAAATCGATCACGCGCGCGGCGGGCTGTGCGATGCCGAGCGCCGCTTCGGCGTCCGTGCAGGCTGCGCGCAGCTCGCGCAGCGTGTCGGGGCCGAGCGTGCTGAACATCAGCAGCCCGTTCACGCGCAGCACGCGCTGCCATTCGGGCAGCACCGCGTCGGGGCGCGAATGCCAGTGGAGCGCGAGATTCGACCAGATCAGGTCGAACGCGCCGCCCGGGAACGGCAGCGCGGCGAAGTCGGCCTGCGCGACGCGCGGGCCGCGCTGGCCCAGCGCCCGGCCGAGCGAGGCCGGCAGCCAGCGGCGCCAGCTCGTCTGTTCGACCTCGCGCTGACCGGCCCGCGCAAGCATCGCGCCGGACAGGTCGACGCCGAATACGGGCGCTTCAGGAAAGCGCGCGCGCAGCGCCGGCAGATCGTCGCCCGGGCCGCAGCCCGCATCGAGCACGGCCGTGGGGCTCACCTTGATGTATTCGAGACGCTCGTTCATCCGCTGCGCGATCTCGCGCGGCAGGAACGCGACCGCGTCGAACGTGGCGGCACGGCGATCGAAGATCCGCCGCAGGCGCCTGGCGTCATTGGCCGGACGGCCTGTTGAAGTCGAAGCTGGGGACATGTCGGGCACACTGGCGAAGAGCCCGAAGTATACTCGCTCGCCCCGCAGGCTTCATCGAGACGGGGCCGCCAGGAGTGTTCGCAATGATCCGCAGTTCCGCTCCGCGCACGATGCGCGTCGTTTTGTCGCAGGTTCGCGCGCTGGCTGCGCGCGTCGCCGCGGTCGCGCTGCCGAATCGCTGCGCACTGTGCGGCAATTTGTCACATACCGTGATTTGCATTGCCTGCGACGCCGCGTACTGGAATGAAGCGCGGCTGCGCTGCGACGTCTGCGCGCTGCCGCTGGGTGTCGGCCAACCGCGTTCGCGCCCGCTCCGTGGCGGGCACAGCGGCGCCGGCCGCACGGCCGCGTACCGGTGCGACGCGTGCCGCACCGCGATGCCGCCGTTCGATGCGACGCTAGCGCTCGCGGATTACCGTGCGCCGCTCGACGGGCTCGCGCGCGGCCTGAAGTTTCATGCGCGGCTCGCGCTCGGCGCCGAATTCGCGGCCCGGCTCGCCCGGCTCGTCGACGATACGCGCGGGACCGGCGGCTTCGACCTGGTCGCGCCGGTGCCGCTGTCGCACCGGCGGCTCGTCGCGCGCGGCTACAACCAGGCATGGGCGATCGCGCGGCCGCTCGCGCGGCGGCTCGGCGTGCCCGCGGATGCGGCGCTGCTCGCGCGCGTCGCCGACACCGCGCCGCAGTCGCGGCTCGCCCTGCGCGCGCGGCGCGACAACGTGATGTCGGCATTCGCGGTGGCCGGCGACGTCGCGGGCCGCCACGTCGCGCTCGTCGACGACGTGATGACGTCCGGCGCGACGTTCGCGGCCGCCGCGCACGCATTGAAGGCGGCAGGCGCCGCGCGCGTGACGAATCTGGTTGCGCTGCGCACCGCCAGGGATTAATTAAATAGAGAGGCCGGCCGCCTGCACGCGGCCGCGGCCGTCACGAACCGGCCGGCCGGGAACGAGCGCGCGTTGCTCCGCCCCGGCCGGCCCAGCCAAACCGAAACATGTTCAACGTCGTCCTCGTCGCTCCCGAAATTCCGCCGAACACCGGCAACGTGATCCGCCTGTGCGCCAACACCGGCGCGCACCTGCACCTGATCGAGCCGCTCGGCTTTCCGCTCGACGACGCACGGATGCGCCGCGCCGGCCTCGACTATCACGAATATGCGCAGATGCGCGTGCACCGCGACTGGGACGCCTTCGTCGCGGCCGAATCGCCCGATCCCGCGCGAATGTTCGCGTTCACGACACGCGGCTCGGGCCGCTTCCACGATCATGCGTTCCTGCCGGGCGACTGGTTCGTGTTCGGCTCGGAGACACGCGGCCTGCCCGCCGCGCTGCTCGAACGCTTCCCGAACGAACAGCGCGTGCGCCTGCCGATGCGGCCGGACAACCGCAGCCTGAACCTGTCGAACACGGTCGCGGTGGTCGTGTTCGAGGCGTGGCGCCAGGCCGGCTTCGAAGGCGGCGCATGATGCGTGCGCGGCGCGGGATGCGTCAGGCCCGCGCGAGCCGCGCGCAATACAGGTCGTGGATGTCGGGGGAAAAGCACGCGAATATCACGCGTGCGAGGCTCGGCGCCTGCGGCAGCATTTCGACGACGGTGCCGACTGCAATGTCGACGGCCTCGCCGGCCGGATAACGGTAGATGCCGCAACTGATCGCCGGAAACGCGATCGACGTCGCGGCCACCTCTTCGGCCAGCTCGATCGCGCGCCGATAGCACGATGCGAGCAGGTCGGGCTCGCCGCGATCGCCGCCGTGCCACACCGGCCCGACCGCATGGATCACGTAGCGCGCCGGCAGCCCGTGGCCGCGCGTGAGCTTCGCGTCGCCCGTCTCGCAGCCGCCGAGCGTGCGGCACTCGGCGAGCAGGCCGGGGCCGGCCGCGCGGTGGATCGCGCCGTCGACGCCGCCCCCGCCGAGCAGCGAGCCGTTCGCCGCGTTGACGATCACGTCGACATCGAGCGTCGTGATGTCGACGAGTTGCGCATCGAGCGTGGTGGAATGGATCTGCAGCATGACAACCTCCCGAAACGCCGGAGACTTGTTCAAGCGTAGTGCGCTTTGGCGCCGCGCGCTTGGCGCGACCGCGCCTGGCGGCGCCCGGCCGTGCTACTCGGCGCGCGCGTCGCGCCGCAGCAGGCCGCTGACGGCGTCGCGCGGCGCGATGCCGTCGAACAGCACGCCGCACACGGCTTCGGTAATCGGCATTTCGATCGACTGCGCGTGCGCGATCGCCAGCACGGCCTGCGCGCAGCGCACGCCTTCGGCCACGTGGCCGAGCGCACCGAGGATGTCGTTCAGCGTCCGGCCGGCCGCCAGTTGCAGGCCGACCGTGCGGTTGCGCGACAGGTCGCCCGTCGCGGTGAGGATCAGGTCGCCGAGACCCGTGAGGCCGGTGAAGGTTTCCGCGCGGCCGCCGAGTGCGACGCCGAGCCGCGACATTTCGGCGAGGCCGCGCGTAATCAGCGCGGCGCGCGCGTTCAGCCCGAGGCCGAGGCCGTCGGAAATGCCGGTCGCGATCGCAAGCACGTTCTTCACCGCGCCGCCGACCTCGACGCCGACCACGTCGTCACCCGTATAGATCCGCATCGCGCCGTGATGGAACGCGGCGAGCGTGCGCTCGCGGCATTCGGCGGACGCGCTCGCCACCGTCAGCGCGACGGGCAACGACTGTCCGACCTCGCGTGCAAAGCTCGGCCCCGACAGCACGCCGTTGCTGCGCTGTTCGGGCAGCTCGGCCGCGATCACCTGATGCGGCAGCAGATGCGTGTCGGCCTCGAAGCCCTTGCAGACCCAGACGATGTGCGCGGGCACGCAGCCTGCGTCGCGCATCGCGCGGAACAGCGTGCGCAGCCCGGCCACGGGCGCGGCGATCACGCACAGCGCGTCGTCCGCTGCGCCATGCGCGAGCGCGGCGCCGAGATCGGCGTCGTAGCGCAGTGCGTCAGGCAGCGCGATGCCGTCCAGATAGCGGGAATTTTCGTGCCGGGCCTGCAGCCCGGCGATGAGCGCGGCGTCGCGCGCCCACAGAAGCGTATCGTGCCGCGCGGCCAGATGGCCCGCGAGCGCGGTGCCCCAGGCACCGGCGCCGAGAACGGCTACTTTCATACCCAGCACCGGTCCGTGTGAAACGTCAGTTCAGCGTCGTGCCGTTCGGCGCGCCTGCGGCGCCGGCCTGCTGCTGAAGCTGCGCGAGACGCTGCTCGTACAGCGCCTGGAAGTTGATTTCCGCCAGGTGGATCGGCGGGAAGCCCGCACGCGTGATCGCGTCGGCGATGTTCGAGCGCAGGTACGGGAACAGGATCGTCGGGCAAGCGATGCCGACCAGCGGGTCGAGCTGTTCGTCCGGAATGTTGCGAATGTCGAAAATGCCGGCCTGCTTCGCTTCGATCAGGAACGCGACCTTGTCCTTCACCTTCGCGGTGACGGTACCCGATACGACGACTTCGAACACGCTTTCCGCGAGGCGGTCGGCCTTGACGTCGACTTCGACTTCAACCGACGGCATGTCCTGCTCGAGGAAGATAGCCGGCGAATTCGGCTGCTCGAGCGACATATCCTTCAAGTAGACGCGCTGGATGTTGAAGAACGGTTGGTTTTCGACGTCGGACATGGTGTTTCCCTAAAAGTGGTGACGGAGCGGCCCGGCTTCTCGCCGGCCGCCACGGATGAATCCTGCGCGCCCAAGCCGCGGCGCGGCCGGCGGCCATTCTGCCCTAATCAGGCCGCTTGCAGAAGCGGCGCGAGCCCGCCTTCGCGGTCGAGCTTCGACAGATCGTCGTAGCCGCCGACGTGCGTGTCGCCGATATAGATCTGCGGCACCGTGCGGCGCCCCGTGCGCGTCATCATTTCCTCGCGGCGTGCCGGATCGCGGTCGATCAGCACCTTTTCGATCTGCTCGACACCGCGCAGCTTCAGCAGGCGCTCGGCCTGCATGCAATACGGACACACCTGCGTGCTGTACATCAGAACCTTGTTCACTTCGCTGCTCCTTGTTTGACGACCGGCATCCCGGCCTGCTGCCAGGCAGCCACGCCGCCCTCGAGCACGTGCACCTCGGCATAGCCCGCCGCCTCGACCTCGCGCGCCGCCTTCTGCGACTGCTGGCCATTCTGGCAGACGAGCAGCACCGGCGTGCTCTTGTTCTTCGCGACCTGCGCGATCTTCGCGCCGATCTCGCCCGCCGCGACCTGACGCGCCGACGGCAGGTGGCCGGCGGCGAAATCGGACGCGGCGCGCACGTCGATCACGACCGCATTGCAGCGGTTGATGAGCTGGGTGGCCTCCGCGGCCGACAGGCCGCCGCGGCCGCGGCGCAGGGCGGGCCACGCCAGCAGGCCGCCGGATACCAGCAGGATCGCGATGAGGGCCAGGTTCGTGTAATTGGTAAAGAACGTCACGGAATTCCGCCGGAAAAAGAGAAATCGGATGAGGACAATCCCGCCATTATAAAATAACCGCCTTGCGCGATGGCGGGCCCGGGTCGGGTGCCGCGCGACGCGCACCGCTTCCTTCACTACCGACCGCAAGATCCATGTACAAACTCGTTCTCATCCGCCACGGCGAATCGACGTGGAACAAGGAAAACCGCTTCACCGGCTGGGTCGACGTCGACCTGACCGAACAGGGTCGCAACGAGGCCTACCAGGCCGGCGAATTGCTCAAGGAGGCCGGCTACACGTTCGACATCGCGTACACGTCGGTCCTCAAGCGCGCGATCCGCACGCTGTGGCACGTGCAGGACCGGATGGACCTCATGTACCTGCCGGTCGTCCACTCGTGGCGCCTGAACGAGCGCCACTACGGCGCACTGTCGGGGCTGAACAAGGCGGAAACGGCCGCGAAGTTCGGCGACGACCAGGTGCTCGTCTGGCGCCGCAGCTACGACACGCCGCCGCCCGCGCTCGAACCGACCGACGAGCGCGCGCCGTTCAACGACCCGCGCTATGCGAAGGTGCCGCGCGAGCAACTGCCGCTCACCGAGTGCCTGAAGGACACGGTCGCGCGCGTGCTGCCGCTGTGGAACGAGTCGATCGCGCCCGCGGTCCGCGCCGGCAAGCAGGTGCTGATCGCCGCGCACGGCAACTCGCTGCGCGCGCTGATCAAGTACCTCGACGGCATCTCGGACAGCGACATCGTCGGCCTGAACATCCCGAACGGCGTGCCGCTCGTGTATGAACTCGACGAGGACCTGAAGCCGATCCAGCACTATTACCTCGGCGACCAGGACGCGATCGCGCAGGCGCAGGCCGCCGTCGCGAAGCAGGGCAAGGCGAGCTGACGCCCGTCGCGCCGGGCGTGCCGCGTCCGGCGCGGCACGCCGCGCGAACCTTCGCGGCCCCGCTGCGGTCGAACCCGCTTTCGAACCCGCAGCGCGTCCGGCGGTGCCCCGCCGGGCCTGCTCCGGGCCCGGCTCATGGCGCCTGTTCGCCGCTTTTCGCGGCGTTCCACTGAGTTATCGGACGAACAGTTATACTTGTCCGCTACATCCCCGCTACCGCCACGCGCTTCCCGACCGCACCAGACTCTCTATGCGAATGAAATTGAAGAACATCGGCCTGATTGCCGCGGGCCTCGCCACGGGCGTGTTCGCCACGCTGCAGATTTCCGCGTCGGCCGAGCAGACCGCCACGGCGCCGCTTCCCCTCGACCAGCTCCGCCTGTTCGCGGAAGTATTCGGCCAGATCAAGCGCGAGTACGTCGAACCGGTCGACGACAAGAAGCTGCTGACGGCGGCGATCAAGGGCATGGTGTCGAGCCTCGATCCGCACTCGTCGTTCCTCGACAAGACCGACTATGACGAGCTGCAGGAGCAGACGAAGGGCCGCTTCGCGGGTCTCGGCATCGAGATCTCGCAGGAAGACGGCCTCGTCAAGGTGATCTCGCCGATCGAGGACACCCCCGCATTCCGCGCCGGCATCCGTCCGGGCGACCTGATCACGCGCATCAACGACAAGCCGGTGCGCGGCATGACGCTCGACAAGGCCGTCAAGCAGATGCGCGGCGAGCCGGGCACCAAGGTCACGCTGACGATCTTCCGCAAGAGCGACGACCGCACGTTCCCGGTCACGGTCACGCGCGCGATCATCAGGGTCCAGAGCGTGAAGATGAAGATGCTCGACCCGGGCTACGCATATATCCGCATCACGAGCTTCCAGGAGCGCACGACGCCCGATCTCGCCGCGAAGCTGCAGGACATCGCGCGCCAGCAGCCGAACCTGAAGGGCCTGGTCCTCGACCTGCGCAACAACGGCGGCGGCCTGCTGCAGAGCGCGGTCGGCGTCGCCGGCGCGTTCCTGCCGCCCGACTCCGTCGTCGTGTCGACCAACGGCCAGATCCCCGATTCGAAGCAGGTCTACCGCGATACGTACGACAACTATCGCCTGCCGTCCTTCGACGGCGATCCGCTGAAGAACCTGCCGCCGGTCTTCAAGACCGTGCCGATGATCGTGCTGACGAACGCGTATTCGGCGTCCGCGTCGGAAATCGTCGCCGGCGCGCTGCAGGATTCGAAGCGCGCGCAGATCATGGGCAAGACGACGTTCGGCAAGGGCTCGGTTCAGACGGTCCGCCCGATGACGGCCGACACCGCGCTGCGCCTGACGACCGCGTATTACTACACGCCGAGCGGCCGCTCGATCCAGAACAAGGGCATCGCGCCCGACGTGCCGGTCGATCAGTACGCGGACGGCGATCCGGACGACGTGCTCGTGACGCGCGAGGTCGACTACACGAACCACCTCGCGAACACGCAGGACCCGAACGAGAAGAAGGAACAGGAAGAGCGCGAGCAGCGCCGGATGGATCAACTGCGCGTCCTCGAAGAGCAGAACGACAAGAAGACGCCGGAGCAACGCCAGAAGGACCGCGATCGCAAGCCGATCGAGTTCGGCAGCGCCGACGACTTCATGATGCAGCAGGCGCTCAACAAGCTCGAGGGCAAGACCGTCCAGGAATCGAAGTCGCTGCTCGCCGAGAGCACGACGAAGAGCCCGGCCGGCAAGGCTGCCGCGGCCTCGAAGGCATCGGGCGCGAGCGCGAAGCCGGCCGCACCGAAGCCCGCGTCGGCGCCGAAGTAAGCGCCGGCCGGCATCCGACGGGCCATCGCGGGAAGACCGCGATGGCCCGTTTTTCATGTGCGCCTAGAATACGCAGATACGCCCGCGCCACCGGCGGCGGCATGCTTCGCCCGATCTCCCCATGAACGACGATCAACTCCTTCGCTACTCCCGCCACATCCTCGTCGATGAAATCGGCATCGAGGCGCAGCAGCGCTTTCTCGACGCGCACGCGATCGTCGTCGGCGCGGGCGGCCTCGGCTCGCCTGCCGCGATGTACCTCGCGGCATCGGGAGTCGGCACGATCACGCTCGTCGACGCCGATACCGTCGACCTTACGAACCTGCAGCGGCAGATCCTGCACGTGACGGCATCGGTCGGCCGCGCCAAGGTCGAATCGGGGCGCGACGCGCTCGCGCAACTGAACCCCGAGGTGAAGGTGAACGCGGTCGCGGAGCGCGTCGACGACGCGTGGCTCGACGCGCACGTGCCGGCCGCGACCGTCGTGCTCGACTGCACCGACAACTTCGCGACGCGACACGCGATCAACCGCGCGTGCGTCGCGCACGGCGTGCCGCTCGTGTCGGGCGCCGCGCTGCGCTTCGACGGCCAGATCAGCACGTTCGATTTCCGCGATGCGACCGCACCCTGCTATGCGTGCGTGTTTCCGGAAGACCAGCCGTTCGAGGAAGTCGCGTGCGCGACGATGGGCGTGTTCGCGCCGACGGTCGGGATCATCGGCGCGATGCAGGCCGCCGAAGCGCTGCGCGTGATCGGCGAAATCGGCACGACGCTCAACGGGCGGCTGATGATGCTCGATTCGCTGCGGATGGAATGGACGACGATGAAAATCGCGCGCCAGGCCGACTGCCCCGTGTGCGGGGGCCGGCACTGACGCGCGTCGGACGCATGCGCCGGCCGGCGCATGCATGACCCTTCACGGCGGTTAGCGGCGACGCTGGCGCCTGAGCGGCATAAGCGGCATAAGCGACCTAAGCGGCCGCATCCGCGCGCGGCTCGGCGACCGACAGCCGCTTCAGCGCCGCCTGCACTTCCTCCGGCTCGAATGCGGCAAGCACGTCGGCCGTCGGTTTCTCGAGCGCCTTCAGGTGCGCGCGCAGGATCTCCTGCTTCACGACGAGCAGCTGGCTCGGGTGCATCGAGAACTCGGTGAGCCCCATCCCGAGCAACAGGCGCGTGAGCGCCGGATCGCCCGCCATCTCGCCGCACACCGACACGGACACGCCCGCGCGCTTCGCTTCGCGCAACGTATAGGAGATCAGGTGCAGCACGGCCGGATGCAGCGGGTCGTACAGGTGCGCGACCGCGTTGTCCGCGCGGTCGATCGCGAGCGTGTACTGGATCAGGTCGTTCGTGCCGATCGACAGGAAATCGAACCGCTTCAGGAACAGCGGCAGCGCGATCGCCGCGGCCGGAATCTCGATCATCGCGCCGATGCGCACGTTCGGATCGTAGGCGAGCCCCGCGTCGTCGAGCTGGCGCTTCGCCTCGCGGATCAGGTCGAGCGTCTGGTCGATCTCCTGCGCGTGCGCGAGCATCGGGATCAGGATCTTTACCTGGCCGAACGCGGACGCACGCAGGATCGCGCGCAACTGCGTGAGGAACATCTGCGGCTCGGACAGGCTCCAGCGGATCGCGCGCAGGCCGAGCGCCGGGTTCGGCGCCGTCTCGTAGCCCTCGTCGAGCGCCTCGAGCGGCTTGTCCGCGCCGACGTCGATCGTGCGGATCGTCACCGGCATGCCCTTCATCCACTCGACGGCCCGCTTGTATGCGGCGAACTGCTCCTCCTCTTCCGGCATCTCCTTCTGATGCATGAACAGGAACTCGGAGCGGAACAGGCCGACGCCGACCGCGCCGGCGTCGACGGCCGCCTTCGCATCGTCGGGCAGCTCGATGTTCGCGTACAGGTCGATCTTGGTGCCGCACAACGTTTGCGTCGGCGAGAATTTCAGGCGCTGCAGCTTGCGTTGCTCGAGCAGCTTCTCTGACTGGCGGTACGAATATTCCTCGAGGACGATCGGCGCGGGATCGACGATCACGATGCCCTGGTCGCCGTCGACGATGATCAGGTCGTCCTGGCGGATCAGCGCGCTCGCGTGCTGCACGCCGACCGCGGCCGGAATGCCGAGGCTGCGCGCGACGATCGCCGTGTGCGACGTGCGGCCGCCGAGGTCGGTGACGAACGCCTGGAACGACTGCGTCTTGAACTGCATCATGTCGGCCGGCGCGATGTCGTGCGCGACGACGATCATCTCGTTGGTGCCGTTCGCGGCCGCGCGGTCGAGCGCCTGCGACGCGGACGGCGCACCGGCGAGCGCCTTCAGCACGCGCTCGACCACCTGCTCGATGTCGGCCTTGCGCTCGCGCAGGTATTCGTCCTCGATGTCGTCGAAGTGGCGCGTGAGCAGCTCGAGCTGCTCGGTCAGCGCCCACTCGACGTTGTAGCGGCGCGTGCGGATCAGGTCGATGGTTTCCTGCACGAGCATCGCGTCGCTCAGGATCATCATGTGGACGTCGATGAATGCGCCCACTTCGCTCGGCGTGTCGTCGGTCAGGTCGGCACGCAGCGCTTCGAGTTCGTGATGCACGACGTCGAGCGCCGTGCGGAAACGCTCGACCTCGGCGTCGATCTGGTTCGCCTCGATCAGGTAATGGGCGACGTCGAGCGCCGCCGGCGCGATCAGATACGCTCGCCCGATCGCGATACCTCGTGAGACGGGAATGCCTTGCAGCGTGAAGGACACGCGCACCTCCTCTGTACAAGTAAAGCCGCGGCACACTGCTGCGATGCGCTTATGACCCCGGTTAGCGATTATAAATTCCGCGACTCCCCGCTGACTGCATGCACCGCAGCATTGTGCATTCCGCATCAATGCTTCCGACGAAAAAAATGCCGCGAAATCCGCGGCATTCTGGCTGGAAACGGCAACGATCCCGCGCGACGATCACTGGCCTTCGCCGAACTTGTCGGCGATCAGCTTCAGCAGCGCGTCCATCGCCTCCCGCTCGTCGGCCCCTTCGGTCTCGATCGTCACGGTGCTGCCGATGCCCGCCGCCAGCATCATCACGCCCATGATGCTCTTCGCATTGATCTTGCGCCCGTTGCGTGTCATCCAGACTTCCGACTGGAAGTTGCCGGCCAGTTGCGTAAGCTTGGCCGATGCGCGCGCATGGAGCCCCAATTTATTAACGATGGTGGTTTCTTGTTGAAGCATGATTCTCGGTCGGGTCGGTCGGGACCGCCGGCGTCGCGCGTCGGCGGTGCTGTCTAAAACGGAAAACGGATGATCAGTGCGATTCGGTGCGCGGTTGCGGTTCGGGCGGAATCGGCGCGCACTGGCCGCAGCCGGCTTCCGTCGGCGGCGGCGGCGTGCCGGCCGCCACTTCATGGACGCCCTTCGCGCCGCCGGACAGCGCCTTGTCGACGAGCTTGTCGAGCGGCACGGTGCGATAGCAGACGGCCCGCACGAGCATCGGCAGGTTCACGCCCGCCAGCACACGCACGTTGTCGATCTTCGCGAGCTGGCCCGCGATGTTCGCGGGCGTCGCACCGTACATGTCGGTCAGCACGACCACGCCGTTCTCTTCCTTGAGCCGCGCGAGTTCCGCGTGCGCGAACGCCATCACCTGGGTCGGATCGCTGTCCGCCATCACGTCGATACAGCCGATGCGCGCGGGCACGCCGCCGTAGATGTGCGCGATGCAGTCCCGCAGCGCGGTGGCGAGCGGTGCGTGCGCGATGATCAGGATCCCGGCCATGTCAGATCGCTCCCGGCCGCCCCTGGCGGGCCGATACCCCGCGGCGGGGCAATGAGCGTAGCGAGTGTGGGAAGCGTTTCATGTTCAGCCTTGCAACAGTGTCGGCCCGACCGCCGGGCCTTCGGTGCGCCGATCACGGCACCGGGCAAGCGGGCATTGTAGCAGGCCGGTCAAGCTGCTCCGGCGACGGGGGACCTGCGCGGGCCGCCGCCGGGGGTGCGCAGGAAAACGGCCTACGCGGCCGCGCGCTCCAGCGCGTCGATGAACATCGCGGCGACGTCGAAGCCCGTCTGCTCCATGATCTCGCGGAAGCACGTCGGACTCGTGACGTTCACCTCGGTCAGCCAGTCGCCGATCGCATCGAGGCCGACCAGCAGCAGCCCGCGCGACGCGAGCACGGGCCCGAGCGTCGCGGCGATCTCGCGATCGCGGGCAGTCAGCGGCTGCGCGACGCCGAGCCCGCCCGCGGCGAGATTGCCGCGCACCTCGCTGCCCTGCGGAATCCGCGCGAGCGAATACGGCACGGGCTCGCCCGCGATCAGCAGGATCCGCTTGTCGCCGGCCTTGATCTCGGGAATGAACTTCTGAATCATCAGCGAGCGCGTGCCGTCGTGGCCGAGCATCTCGATGATCGCGCCGAGATTCATCCCGTCGGCCTTCACGCGGAACACGCCCATCCCGCCCATCCCGTCGAGCGGCTTCACGATCACGTCGCCGTGCTCGGCGTGGAACGCGCGCAACCGCGCGGCATCGCGCGTGACCAGCGTCGGCGCGACGAATTGCGGAAACTCGCCGATCGCCAGCTTCTCCGAATGGTCGCGGATCGACTGCGGCTTGTTGAACACCCGCGCGCCCGCGCGCTCGGCGAGTTCGAGCATCCACGTGGCCGTCACGTACTCCATGTCGAACGGCGGATCCTTGCGCATCAGCACCGCGCCGAACGACGTCATTTGACGGGATTCATGCGCGGCCGCCTCATACCACGGATGACGATGCAGGTCGGCCGTATCGCCGACGATCGTCACGCGCTGCACGTCCGCCTCGACGCCCGACCCGGTCCACGCAAGCTGGTGCGGCTCGCACGTGTAGATCACGTGCCCGCGCCGCGCGGCCTCCGCCATCATCGCGTAGGTCGAATCCTTGTAGATCTTGAAGCGCTCGAGCGGGTCGGCGATAAAGAGAATGTCCATGCGGGTCCTGTACGTAGCGAAGGTCCGTTACACCTGGATGGCTTCGGGATCGGTCTTTTCCAGTTCGATCGACGACGCGATCAGCGACAGCCGCGCGACGACGCCGTACATGTAGAAACGGTTCGGCGGCGCGGCGCCCGGCTTGGCGCCGGCATCCGGCAGCGCGGTGTGCTCGAAGCCGAGCGGAACGTAGTGCATGCCGGGCGCGTTCAGGTTCTGGTCGCGCTCGCGGCCGCCGTGCGTGCGGTAGAAACCGCCGACCACATAGCGGTCGATCATGTACACGACGGGCTCGGCCACTTCGTCGCCGACGCGCTCGAACGTATAGACGCCTTCCTGCACGATCACGTCGCGCACCGCGAGGCCGGCCTTCGACTCGGCCATCTGTGCGCGCTCGGCCTTCGACATGCGGCCGATCTCGGCCGCGTCGTGCACGGTCATCACGCCGCGCCCCGCCGTGCCCGCGTCGGCCTTCACGACGACGTACGGCTTCTCGCTGATCCCGTATTCGCGGTACTTGCGCGCAATCTTCTTCAGCACGCCGTCGATCGCGTCCGCGAGCGCCTGCTCGCCTTCATGCGCCTGCCAGTCGACACCCTCGACGTGCGCGAAATACGGATTCACCATCCACGGATCGACGCCGACCATCTTCGCGAACTTCTTCGCGACGTCGTCGTAGCACGAGAAGTGCGTCGACTTGCGGCGCACGGCCCAGCCCGCGTGCAGCGGCGGCAGCAGGTACTGCTCGTGCAGGTTTTCCAGCACGGCCGGGATGCCGGCCGACAGGTCGTTGTTCAGCAGGATCGAGCACGGATCGAAATTCTTCAGGCCGAGGCGGCGCTGCGAACGCTCGAGCGGTTCGAGCACGATCTTCTGGCCGTCGGCCAGCGTGATCGGCGTCATGTCGGTGATGCTCGGGTCGAGCGAGCCGAAGCGCACGTTCAGGCCGGCCTGGCGCATGATCGTCGCGAGCCGCGCGACGTTTTCCAGGTAGAACGCGTTGCGGGTCGGCAGCTCGGGAATCACGAGCAGGTTCTTCGCGTCCGGGCAGATCTTCTCGATCGCGGCCATCGCGGCCTGCACGGCGAGCGGCAGCACTTCGGACGGCAGATTGTTGAACGCGCCGGGGAACAGGTTCGCGTCGACGGGCGCCAGCTTGAAGCCGGCGTTGCGCAGGTCCACCGAACAATAGAACGGCGGGGTGTGTTCCTGCCATTCGAGCCTGAACCAGCGTTCGATCGCAGGCGTCGCGTCGAGGATCTTCCGCTCGAGTTCGAGCAGCGGACCGTTCAACGCGGTAACGAGGTGGGGAACCATGAATCACTCGCGAGCGGGAGAATGAAGATTGTAGAGCAATTGCCCTGCCCATTTGGGGATTGTTCCCGGCTTCGCAAGGGTTTGGAGGAAGTTTTCGGCTATTGACCCGATAGCGCGAAGGGTTATGCGCTACGGCAGCACGCGGCAGGAGAAAAAAAGCCCGCCGGGTGGGCGGGCCGAAGTCGCTGCGCTCATTCGTGGCGGGCGCCGTCTGCGCGGCGGCCCGCCGTGCATCCTTATGACTTATTCGACATGCTCGCCGTGCAGGATCACGTCGAGGCCTTCGCGCTCTTCCTCTTCGGACACGCGCAAGCCCATCGTCAGGTCGATCAGCTTCAGCAGCACGAAGCTCAGCACGCCGCTGTAGACCAGCGTGATCAGCACGCCCTTCGCCTGCAGCAGCAGGCTGCCGTCGGCACCGCCGATGTCCTTGACCGCGAACACGCCCGTCAGCAGCGCGCCGAGAACCCCGCCCACGCCGTGCACGCCGAACGCGTCGAGAGAATCGTCGTAGCCGAGCTTCGACTTGAGCCACGTGGCCGACCAGAAGCAGATCACGCCCGCCGCGATGCCGATCACGAGCGCACCGGCGACGCCGACGAAGCCGGCAGCCGGCGTGATCGCCACGAGACCCGCGACCGCGCCCGACACGATACCGAGCACCGACGGCTTGCCCTTCGCGATCCATTCGGCAAACATCCAGCCGAGCGCCGCGCAGGCCGTCGCCACTTGCGTGGTCAGCATCGCGAAGCCGGCACGGCCGTCGGCCGCGACCGCGGAGCCCGCGTTGAAGCCGAACCAGCCGACCCACAGCATCGAGCCGCCGATCATCGTCAGCACGAGGTTGTGCGGCGCCATCGATTCGCGACCGTAGCCGACGCGCTTGCCGAGCACCAGGCACGACACGAGGCCCGCGATACCGGCGTTGATGTGCACCACCGTGCCGCCCGCGAAGTCGAGCACGCCGTCGGCCGACAGCCAGCCGGTCGGCTCCCACACCATGTGCGCGATCGGCACATAGACGATCAGCGACCAGAGCGTCATGAACACGAGCATCGCCGAGAACTTCATCCGGTCGGCGAACGCACCGCAGATCAGCGCCGGCGTGATGATCGCGAACGTCATCTGGTAGACGAAGTAGACCGATTCCGGAATCGTCGTCGCCAGGTGGCTGACGGTCAGCGTCGTCGCCTTGTCGCCCTTGATGTAGTTCATCCCGTGCAGGAACACGCGCGACAGGCCGCCGATGAAGCCGTTGCCCGGCGTGAACGCGAGGCTGTAGCCGACCACCGTCCACAGCACCGTGATCACCGCGGTGATCGCGAAGCTCTGCATCACGGTCGCGAGCACGTTCTTCTTGCGGACCATGCCGGCGTAGAACAGCGCGAGACCGGGGATCGTCATGAACAGCACGAGCGCGGTGGAGGTCAGCATCCACGCGGTGTCGCCGGCGCTGATCTTCGACGAATCGACGGAGAACGGTGCGGTCGGCGCGGCGGGTGCGGCCGGCGCGGACGCTGCGGCGGCGGCCGATGCGTCGGCGGCGGCGCCCGAAGCCGGTGCGGCGGCGGCCGCTGCGGCGGATGCGTCGGTTGCAGCCGGCGCCGAAGCTGCCGGAGCAGCGGCAGCCGATGCGTCGGAAGCCGTTGCGGCGGGCGCGGACGCAGCCGCGGCGGACGCCGCGTCGTCGGCGAGCGCGGGGCCGACGCCGGCCGCGATCAGCGAGCCGGCCATCAGCAGGGACATCAGAAGTTTGCGCATCTTGGGTTTCCTCTTGTCGCTTGTCTTGTCTGTTCTGTTACAGCGCGTCAGCGCCCGTCTCCCCGGTGCGAATCCGGATCACTTGTTCGATCGGCGTGACGAAGATCTTGCCGTCGCCGATCTTGCCGGTGCGCGCGGCCCGCTCGATCGCCTCGACCGCCTGGTCGACGAGGTCGTCGGACACGGCCGCCTCGATCTTCATCTTCGGCAGGAAATCGACCACGTATTCGGCGCCGCGATACAGCTCGGTATGCCCTTTCTGGCGCCCGAACCCTTTCACCTCCGTCACCGTGATACCCGAGACGCCGAGCGCCGACAGCGCTTCGCGCGTCTCATCGAGCTTGAACGGCTTGATGATTGCGGTAATGAGTTTCATGAAGTCCTCTCGCTGGGTTGTCCCGTCGAATTGGTTGGAATGTTGTAACGGACTCTTCTCAGCAACTCGCATGCCATGTTCGTCCGAGCGCCGTCTCGAAGGGCTCCGTAACGGGGTCGCATCCCGTGATGTAAGGTGCGGAAGCCCGGCCGAATGGCCAACATGGCCCGGTTTGCTGGCGCGGCGAAAGGATCGTTGCTAGAGTGCACGCACGTCCCGGCTCGCCGGGACATTCACCCATGCGGGCGCCATGCCCGGAATTCGCGCTCCGGGCGCACCATTTCCGGTCATGCGTGCATCATGGGCACGTACGCAACTGAAGATGCACAATTTTTGTGCAAGGAAGGGGAATCACATGAAGCAACCCAGCGA
Source organism: Burkholderia sp. NFPP32 (assembly GCF_900119325.1). Classification (NCBI taxonomy): domain Bacteria; kingdom Pseudomonadati; phylum Pseudomonadota; class Betaproteobacteria; order Burkholderiales; family Burkholderiaceae; genus Burkholderia; species Burkholderia sp. NFPP32. The sequence goes on from NZ_FPJP01000004.1 coordinate 101,330, forward strand.
CGTTTTCCACGATCTGCAGTCGCGCGTCAGCGATCTGCTGAAGAACTCGCCGGCCAAGGACGTCGAGCGCAACGTGAAGGCCATGCTGTCGCAAGGCTTCTCGAAGCTCGATCTCGTCACGCGCGAGGAATTCGACACGCAGGCGCAGGTGCTCGCCCGCACCCGCGTGCGCCTCGAGGAACTCGAAAAGCGTGTCGCGGAGCTCGAGCAGAAGCTCGCGGCACCGCAGGCCTGACGCCCGCCACCCGACCGCAAGGTCCGGGCGCGGGCCGCCTCGCGCGGCCCGCGCCCGCCGCCCCGAAGCCATACCGCCGTTCTTCGTAGTCCGTCGTTCTTCGCAGCTCCCCGCTCTTCGCCGTTCATCGCTCTTCGCCGTTCATCGCTCTTCGCAGTCCGTCGTTCCGCAGTCCCTCGTTCTTTTCCCGCGCCACGCCGGCAAGCGCGCACCGATTCCTCCGATTCCCGCGGCATGCGGCCCCGAACGGCCGTCGCCCATCTGTTTACAGGAGCCTCGCCATGTCGCTCGCCGTGGTGCGCAGTCGCGCGCCCGCATCCGGCCGCGCGCCGGACGTTACCGTCGAAGTCCATCTCGCCAACGGGTTGCCGTCGTTCTCGATCGTCGGCCTGCCCGATCTCGAAGTCCGCGAAAGCCGCGAGCGCGTCCGCGCCGCGCTGCAGAACTGCGGATTCGAGTTCCCCGTGCGCCGCATCACCGTCAACCTCGCGCCGGCCGATCTGCCGAAGGAGTCGGGCCGGTTCGACCTGCCGATCGCGCTCGGCATCCTCGCCGCGAACGGCCAGATCCCGGCCGACGCGCTGGCCGGCCGCGAATTCGCGGGCGAGCTGTCGCTGACCGGCGCGCTGCGGCCGATGCGCGGCGCGTTCGCGATGGCGTGCGGTGCGGCACGGGACTGGCGCGCGGGCGAAACCGGATCGGGCCTCGGTTCCGGTCCGGGCCCGAATTCGGTCGCCCTGTCCGGCTCCGCGGCAACGGCGCGTCCGCCCGAGCTGTACCTGCCGCTCGACAGCGCGGCCGAGGCGGCGCTCGTGCCGGGCGTCACGGTATTCGGTGCGCCCGACCTGCCCGCGCTGTGCGCACACCTCGCCGATGCGCCCGACGGGCGGCTGATGCCGGTCGCGGCGCCTTGCCTCGACGGCCTGCCGGCGCCAGCCGCGCCCGACCTCGCGGACGTGGTCGGCCAGCGCGGCGCCCGGCGCGCGCTGGAAGTCGCCGCCGCGGGCGGTCATCACATGCTGATGGTTGGCCCGCCGGGGGCCGGCAAGTCGATGCTGGCCGCGCGGCTGCCTGGCCTCCTGCCGCCGCTGACCGACGACGAGGCGCTGACGTCGGCCGCGCTCCTTTCCGCGAGCCGCCTCGGCTTCTCGCCCGCGCAATGGCGCCGGCGGCCGTTCCGCGCGCCGCATCACTCGTCGAGCGCCGCCGCGCTGGTCGGCGGCCGCAACCCGCCGCAGCCGGGCGAAATCACGCTCGCGCACCTCGGCGTGCTGTTCCTCGACGAACTGCCGGAATTCGACCGGCACGTGCTCGAGATGCTGCGCGAGCCGCTGGAAGCCGGCCGCATCACGATCTCGCGCGCGGCGCAGCAAGCCGACTTCCCGGCCGCGTGCCAGTTGATCGCCGCGATGAACCCGTGCCCGTGCGGCTGGCACGGCGATCCGTCAGGGCGCTGCCGCTGCACGCCGGACGTCGCCGCGCGCTACCTGCGCAAGCTGTCGGGGCCGCTCGTCGACCGCATCGACATCCAGATCGACCTGCCCGCGCTGTCGCCGGCCGAACTCGCGTCGCGCGCGTCGGCGCCCGGCGAGCCGAGTGCAGCGGTGGCCGCGCGGGTTGCGCAGGCGCGCGCGCTGCAGCTTGGCCGGCAGGGCAAGACGAATCACATGCTGAGCGGCCGCGAGACCGACGATCTGTGCCGGCCGACCGACGAAGGCGAGCGGCTGCTGCGCGAGGCCGGCGAGCGCTTCGGCTGGTCGGCGCGCGCGTATTTTCGCGTGCTGAAGGTCGCGCGGACGATCGCCGACCTGGCCGGCGACCCGCTGCCGACGGCCGCGCAGATCGCCGAGGCGATCCGCTACCGGCGCGTGCTTACGTCGCTCTGAGCGCCCCCGGAGGACAAAATCCGGCTGCCGAGACTTGATCTATGCACAATTTCGCGAATCCGGCCCCGGATTGCAGCTCGCCGGGGCCCGCTCATCGAAAAATTCGCATCCCTTTGTTTTATTTATTTTTCAAAAACCCAGACGAATTGCAAAACGGGGTGGAGGGTCGCCCGACGCGGTTCGGCAGCCGCGCGAAATCACGCTGTTCCTCGACGAACTTGAGGTTAGGTGTTCTTTTAGGTTGTATGTCTGCTTTATATATCTATCGAGACACTTTGGGGGATACCGGGGGGATTGCTGGTGCCCTGCACAAGGGAGCCTTAGTCATCATTCATTTCAAATCGGGTCAATCAGTCGACCGCACAATTCGAACGACTACAGTCGAGGCGCTTATGCGCCGCCCCTCTTACAGGCCGTATCTAGTCAAAGAACTCAATCCGTGGTTCTGACCACATAGGCGTAAGCGCGATTGGAGTGCAGCCGATTACGCGCGATTACATCCCGCCAGTTCGATCGCCCGCAGGCACTTCCCTGGCAACCGATTACGGGATAGACGCCATAATTTCCTCAAGCGTCGTTTACACAATTTCCGGATATCGACTCCAGGAAAATCGGACGTTTGGAATCTATATTTTTATCTTATTTACTGCAACCCCATGTACGTTAAACAATTGTTACGCCAAGGCAATGCCACGGCAAAATTACAAATGAAACCGATATAACGCGAACCCAAGCCAAGTGCGAGCCTCATGAAAAATGCTGAAAACTCATTTTGCCGATCACTTTTCTCCTGCGAAGATTCGAGGCAAAAGCCCACAGTCGATGGCTCGCGCATACGAGCCGCTTATTTCGTCCGATAGCCCGATAATAGCCGGCACACGGATTCCGTCGCTGCCTCGTTAGCATCGACCGTATCAGTGTGTTGCATCGGCTTCACACAGAGCTCGCCGACCCACGTCACGGGCCACTCACTCAAGCCACCGCCAGCGATGTATTCCACATCAGCTCGCCCTGGGCGGTGATTCCGGCGAGCCGCGCAGGCTGCGGGGCACTTTGCCATTCGGCCCGTTGGTCCAGTGCGCCCGGCGCTTGAATAACCCAGTAAAACTCCCCGACGACCAACCCGTCTCTTTGCACCATCTCACACCTTGCGCAAAATCGCTTCGTCAACACGATGGCAGCCGAGATCGTCGGCAGACAAACATCGCCAGTGATTTTCTTGCCGAAATTCCCATCGAATCTCACTATTTGCGCCGCAAGATCGAAAACACCGTTATGGATTTTCGCCGACAATTTGCAAGGACGTTAACCGGGATCGGATCACTCATGAAAAAAAGACCCGTCCACCGATATTCTCATCGAGATGGCGCCCATACCCGGCCAAGGAAAATTTCATCACTTTCAAGAGCACTCATTTCAGGGCCAGATAATCTGGCCACCGAAAACTCAACCTGTCAACGTTAACAGCTACTCTTTTATCTTCTCGGCGAGTGGAATCAACGAAAATTCGCGGGCCTGCCGTTTAGATCCTAGAATTATCGAAAACCAACGTCGGCACCTACCATTTAAGGCGGGCATATGGACCGGGGATTTCCATCGCAAGCGGTTACGGTCGCTGCGAATCAAACTTGGCACTCGACGGGAATCACGGTCGACGGCGACCTTGGCGTGACCATCGCCTATCAAACCGGCATGTGGCAAGTGGATGACGACGGCGTGGACTACGATGCGAACGGTAACCCGATGTACGACGCCTCCAGCAGCGGTGCTCCGTTACCCGGCTGCGCGGTAGGCGGGCTTATCGGGCGGATCGGCACGGGCCATCCGTTCTGGGTCGGCGACGGTCCCACGGTAGTTCCGAAAGGCGAGTCGGGCCCGCTCGAGCTGGTCATCAATGACGATCTGACCAAGGACATGAGCGCCAATATCGGCAGCGTCACCGTATTCGTCTATCTCAGCAACACCGCTCCCGACCTGTCGATGCCGCTCGTCAGCGACCCGCAGCAAATCGTGCCATGCATTCCGGCCAGGAAACTCATGCCGCTGCAGTACTTGATTGGCACGTGGACTAACCAACCGCTGGGCAGCTCCGGCAAAGGCGGCCCCGACTGTCCGTTCTCATACAACGTGATGCCCTTGCCGCAAGCCGATCCCTCGTCGCCCCTGGGCTATTTCCTCAAGAACTTCGCCTATTACGAGGAGCTGACCTTTACCGCCATTCATGGTCCGGTGCTCAATCGCAACGGCAACGGTGCACAGGTCGCCTATACGCTTTTCTATGAGCAGCGCGTCTACTTCGCGGGGGGCTCCAACAAGGACGCCCTGGTACATGCCGAAAACGGCTCCCTCTTGCTGCTGGCCGACCAGGAGCAGCCTCTCGGTCCGTACGGAAATGGTTTCAGTGAAGGCTTGGGCAATCAGACTGTCGCATTCAGCGTTGCGCCCACTCAGGCGTTCAACCTCGCCAAGCAGATGTCAGTCCCGCACGGCAACTCGATCCTTGCCCTGGGTTCATACGCCACTGGCACCGGAGTCCCGATCATTCCACCGGCGGCGGTGCTGCCTTCGGGGGACGTCGACAGCTTTCCGTACTTCTGGAAGAACGCGGCAACGAATCCGAATCTGACCTACACGTCAAATCCGAACCAAGCGCTCGTTGACGCGCTCGCCATCCAAGCACCGAGCGATTTCATAACGTTGGCCGTCAGCTCTTCCAACGGAAACGGCGCTGTCAGCAATATCGGCTTCGAACAAAAGAACAGCAATGTCACCGCCTACGACTTTACCTGCTGGCTGGAAAGTTTTGATGGGGGAACCAGCTTTCCGCAGCTGCAATACACCCAGACCATCACGATGCTCCTGACGGTACGCGGCGGCCGCGTGTCCTTCCCGCATGTGACGGTCAATACGTTGACGAAGAAATCATCATGACCGACCTGGAGAAATGAGCATGTCCCATCTCGACTCAACGGACAAAGATATTCCCGTGCGCCCCCTCAGCGAAGCAGAGCAACGCCTGGTGCGCCATATCGACGAGCATTGGAATCGCGCCCGCGCATTGACGGAATTGCGCGACGGGTTGCAGACCGCGGTCGAGATCGAACTGGCGACGGTGCCGCTCTATTTGTTCGCCTACTACTCGATCAACCGCACCCCGGAAGGCTTTCCGGCAACGGACCTGTCCCGCTTCGCCGGCCAGGCGGGGGGCATCATGATGAGCGTGGCTGTCGAGGAAATGCTGCATTTGTCCTTGTCGTCCAACATGCTTTATTCGCTCGGCGTACAGCCCCAACTCTATTTGCGCTCGCCCTCACCGTACCCGACCGACCTACCCGGTCATGCGAGGCTCGGCCCGGACCGTAAGCCAATGGCGCTTCCGCTGGCTAAATTCTCGTCCGGGCAGTTATGGCATTTCCTCGAAGTCGAATACCCGGCCGCAGCGGACGCCCCGCCCGAGCTGAACAATTGGCAAACAATCGGCCAGATCTATTCCTACCTTCGGTGCATCATTAGCTCGCAGCACATCACCGACGACGATTTCAAAGCGGGGCGGGCGCCGGCCCAGATCCAGCCGTCCAACTATTCGCCGAACAATATCGACTCGGTCTATCCGACTGCCAGCTTCAATTTCGGTTGCCCGGTACCGACACCGGTTGGCGGCTCCGCGGCGAACGCAGCCGCCTATGCGAGCCGCGGCGACAGCCATGCCGGCCGCAGCGCGCTGATGACCATTGCGTCACGCCAAGATGCTTTGAAGGCGATCCAGACGATCGACGCCGAAGGCGAAGGCTTCGGCCCTCACAAGTTCGACGATGAGTCGCATCACGAACTCTCGCATTACTACAAGTTCCTGACTTTGCAATCGCAACTCGCAGGCTACGATCCCCACGACGAAAAACTGCGGGACCTGCCGCCTCCTCCGCCGCCGGCGGCACGTCAGTTCGGCCGCGAAGAGCTGGCAAAAATCATGTTCGATTTTCCCGACAATCCGGTGGCCGCCGCATACCCGCCTGGGCGCCGCGAGCTCGCCGACATCGTCAGCGGCCTATATCAGTACATGCTGATCATGACCGAGAGTATCTTCCTCATTGAACCAAGTCAGCAGAAGCTGTATTTCAATCAGACGCTGCACCGATCGATGATTTGGATCCTGGATAAGGTCATCCAGGCCATGCGGAAAATCCCCTTGTCCGGGACCGACAGCTACCCCAGCACTTTAAAGTTGGCGCCGACTTTCGAGAATATCAATCTTGGCCCGCGTAACCAGGCCTTCGCTACGCTGGTCGCGATGTGTAATGGGATGGACGCCAAATATGGCAGCGAATCCTGGTACAGCAGCGACGCGCAATACTTCGTCGACATGATCCCCTCGTTGCCGGATGTCAGCGGCCTATGGCAGGCGCAGCCCGATCAGCCGACCTTGGGCAAGCCCGGCTGCGATGTCAGTAAGTATCAGGGCATTCCAGTGTTCCCCGCGGCGCCGCCCGCGCCGGGCGTGTTACTGCCTGGCGAGGTACGGCATGCCTGCATGGGACTGAATCAATGCAAGGGGCAAGGCCGTACTCGTGACAATGCGTGCGCAGGCCAAGGGTATTGCTCGACCGCGCTTGAATTCAATTTTGCCGAACCGAACTCGCCAAGCGTATCGGATCACACCTGTCGCGTCCAAAACGCGTGTGCGGGTCAAGGTGGTTGTGGCCTGTATGGCACAGGACGGGAGCAGGAAGCGCCTGGTGCGAACGCTTGCGCCACACAAGGCTGCTGTGCCACGCCGATCAATGCCGAGCGCTTCAGCACCGACGGGCGCAACCGTGGCAAGAGCGTCTGGCTGCGTGCACGTGAAGTGTTCGCCGAGCAAACCTGGCCCGAACTGCGCAAGAAAAACGCGGCGTTGCCGCCCCAGCCGCCACAGCCGCCGCATCCCGAATTGTTCCAGTACGGCCCGACCATCGAATGGATCCAGGAATATAGCGGTCATGGCATGACGGCGTGCGGCTCCAGCGGCATGAGCGGCGCCGGCAGCTGCAGCTAAGGAGCGCCGCATGATTGAACTTCGAAGGGGTGCGGCCGGACACCAACTGGGATTCGGTGTCGGGCTGCGCAACCAGCATTTCGACCATATCTTGACAACGCGGCCGCCGGTCGATTGGTTCGAAGCGATCTCGGAGAATTTCATGGATTCGGGTGGACGGCCGCGCGCCGTCCTGCGACAGATCGCTGAGCGATATCCGATCGTGCTACACGGTGTGTCGATGTCGATCGGCAGTACCGACCCGCTCGATCGCGACTATCTAGCCCGTTTGCGGCGGCTGGCCGACGAGGTATCGGCGCGCTGGGTCAGCGACCATCTGTGCTGGACCGGCGCGCTCGGGATCAACAGTCATGATCTCCTTCCGCTGCCGCTCAACGAAAGGACGCTCAAGCATGTGAGCGCCCGCGTCGTCGCGGCACAGGAGTTACTGGGACGGCCGTTGGTGTTGGAAAATCCCAGCACCTATGTCCGCTTTCGCCAGTCGACTACGGACGAACCCGCCTTTCTGCGCGAGCTCAGCCGCGCAACGGGCTGCTGGCTGCTTCTCGATGTCAACAACGTTTATGTCAGCTGCTTCAATGCCGGCACCGATCCAATGGATTACCTGAACCAGTTCCCATTCGATCGCGTCGTGCAATTGCATTTGGCGGGACATCAGCATTGCGGCACTCATATCGTCGACACGCATGATCGCCCGGTTTCTCCGGCGGTGTGGAATCTGTTCCGCCTGGCCTGGCAACGCAGCGAGCAAGCTGCCACTTTGCTCGAATGGGATGGCGATGTGCCGGCCTTTGAGCGCGTGCACGCCGAATTGATGCGGGCGCGACAGATCATCGACGGCGACGCGCCCACCCGGGTCGAAGCTACCGGGCGGCCGCAGCCAGACAACGTCGAGGCCGTGTCCACCCCAGTTGCGTTTCTCGTGCCCGAGATCATGAGCAACAGCGCCGTGTGCTCGTCATGAACGCAGGAGACGATCGCTTGCAGTCGCTGCAACGCTGGATGCTCGACGCGCTGATCGCGCCGGATGGCACCGATGCCGACACCATCGCCGACACGTTTCTACCGGGGCCGAATTTGTCATCCTCGGCTTGTCTGGCGATCTATCAGCGCAGTTATATTCTGCGCTTGCGAAAATGTTTGGAAGAGCAGTTTCCCGCCAGCCGCCACACTTTGGGAAGCGCTCTTTTTGCCGATTTCGCCGACGAATATCTGCGGACGTATCCGTCCGACAGCTACACGCTGTACGAACTCGGTCGGCGCTTTCCGAAATGGCTCGCGGACAATCGTCCTGATCGGGACCAACCGCCGGAAAGACGCGAGTCATGGATCGACTTCATGATCGACCTGGCCGCTTACGAGCGCGATTTGTACCGCCTGTTCGACGCACCGGGCCACGAGGGACTGCCCTGGCCCGACGCGTCGGTCGACGATGAGGCACTGATCCTCCAGCCTTGCTTGGCTCTGATCGAGTATCGCTATCCTGTCGCCTGGTATTACCACGAGGTTCGCGCCGGCCGCTCGCCACCGTTTCCCGCTGCCAAGGATTCCTATGCGGTGATCCTACGTCGCGACTTTCTCACCCACACTTTTCCGGTCACCCGCCTACACCATCGATTCTTGTCGCTGGTGGAACGAACCCGACACGTCCCAACATCGATAAAGGCAATCGCGGTCGAGGCGGAGTATCCCGTTGATGAGGTATGGCGATCCTGGCGCCACGAGGTACGCCACCCTTGGCTAGAGGCGGGCTTCTTCATCGAGAGGGCGGTACTGGAAGGCTAACGGAACGCTGCCAAGCTTTAGATTCGTACGGCAACGGAGGAATGCGGGTGCCTCCGATGACTCTCAGCGGCCATGAAGAGACATTGGACGAACTCGGAAGGACTGTCGACAATCCACCCCTCGTCTGCGGCGGCTCGATGGCGGACTCGTTAGCGTATTCACGCTATCCGCTACCGGCGCGTGCTTACGTCGCTCTGAGCGCCTTCGGATGACAAAATCCGGTTGTCAAGACTTGACTTATGCACAATTTCGCGAATCTGACCCCGGATCGCGGCTTGCCGGGGCCTGTCCGGCGCAGAATCCATATCTATTTGTTTTCATTGATTTTTCTCAAAACACGAGCAAATCTCGAAACGGGCGGAAGGGCCGTCCGGCGCGGCTTAGCGGGAAATCCGGCCGACTTTTCAACAAAGTTATCCACATGCGCTGTGGATAGCCGAAAAAACCTCGCAAAATCCAGCGACTAGCGCCGAAAGCTGCGAATGAACTTTCAGTTGTCACACGATGTCTGAGCGCCCTCGCCGGCCGCCATCAGTCGAGTTTGAACGAGCCGAAAAACTGGTCGAACTGCTCCTGGGCGATCGGCCCGTCGGCGATCACGACAGCCTGGTACGCGTGCCGGCCACGCGCGGCGAGCCGTGCGACGATCATCTTGCGCGCGCGATCGCCGCCGGCCGCCGCACCCGCGATGCGCAATTCGAGCCCGTTCACCGCACCGCCGGCCGCGAGCGGCACGGGCACCGAAGCCGTCCGCGGCGCGCCTTCGAGGTTGCGCGACAGCCCGGCGCGCAGGAACTCGAGCGCCGCGCGGCGCGTGTCGTCGCGGTCGTCGGGCAGCGTCAGCGTGCCGACCGCGAACACCGCGCCGTCGACGTGCGCGGCCTGCATCCGCATCGGCATCGACGTGCCACCGAGCGCAACCGGCTGCTCCTCGACGGTCGGCTTCGCCGGCAGGTCGATCGTGTAGCCGGCGTCGTTGTGCAGCGTGCGCCAGTCGTACGACGGCGAGCACGCGGCCAGCACGGCGCTCGCGCAGGCAAGCGCGGCGAAGTGTCGCAGCGGACGAAACAGGGGGCGCAACGAATCGAAGACTTCCTTCGGCATGGCGTGGATCGGGCAGGCAAAACGGCCATTATCCGCCGAACGTGAAAACCGGGATGCGTGGCCGCCGCCGGTGCGCGCACCGCATTCGCGCTAAAATAAGCGCCGAATTTCGACGTCCTTTGCATCGATCCGCGTCATCGACCGACTCCGAGAGCACCGCAGATGAACACCACGCCTCCCGCCCGCCGCAGCGCCGGCCCCGCCCGCTACATCGTCGCGGCCGTCGTCGTCGCGGCCATCGCCGTAGCCGGCTTCTTCGCGTTCAACGGCAAGTCCAGCGCGCCGGACGCGACGTTCACGCTGCTGTCGGGCCAGAAAGTCTCGACCTCCGGCGACCTGAAGGGCAAGGTCTATCTCGTGAACTTCTGGGCGACGAGCTGCGCGACCTGCATGCAGGAAATGCCGCAGATGGTCGATACCTATAACCGCTTCAAGGGTCAGGGGCTGGAATTCGTCGCGGTCGCGATGAACTACGATCCGCCGATGTACGTCTCGAACTACGCGCAGACGCGTCAGCTGCCGTTCAAGGTCGCGCTCGACGACGGCAGCGTCGCGAAGCAGTTCGGCAACGTGCAGCTCACGCCGACGACCTTCGTCGTCGACAGGAACGGCAAGATCCTGAAGCGCTACGTCGGCGCACCGCAGTTCGCGGAACTCGACGCGCTGCTCAAGAAGGCGCTCGACAGCAACGCGGCTTGAGCGCCGCCCGACAACGGCTCGAAGGGCAACGCGCAGCGCCCTTCCCCGCCAACGGACCGCACGACCGGCCAGCCCGGTTCCGCGGTCCGTTGGCTTTTCAGCGCTCGGTTTCGCCTTTCGCCGACAGCCCGTAGCGCTTCATCTTCTCGTAAAGCGTCGCCTTGCCGACATGCAGCCGGTCGGCCGTCGCGGCGACCGCGCCGCCCGTCTGGTTCAGCGCCTCGGCGATCACCGCGCGCTCGAACTGCTCGATGCGCTCCTTCAGCGTCTGCTCGCTGTCGGCAGCGTCGCCGCCCGCGCCCGTTTCCTGCGGCATGTCGGCCACGCCGAGCACGAAACGGTCGGCCGCGTTGTGCAGCTCGCGCACGTTGCCGGGCCAGTCGCGCTGCATCAGGCTCGCGCGCTGCCGGTCGGTCAGCACGGGCGCGGGCCGCCCGTAGCGCACGGCCGCATCGAGCATGAAGTGCTCGAACAACGGCACGATGTCCTCGCGGCGCTCGGCGAGCGGCGGCAGCGCGATCGTCACGACGTTGAGCCGGTACAGCAGGTCGCGCCGGAACGTGCCGGCCGCGACGAGCTCGCTCATGTCGCCCTTCGCGGCCGCGACGACGCGGCAGTTCACGCGGATCGGCTGGTTCGAGCCGAGCCGCTCCAGCACGCCGTCCTGCAGCACCCGCAGCAGCTTCACCTGCAGCGCGAGCGGCATGCTTTCGATTTCGTCGAGGAACAGCGTGCCGCCGGACGCGTATTCGAGCTTGCCGACGCGCCGCTTCGCGGCGCCGGTGAACGCGCCGGGCTCGTAGCCGAACATCTCCGACTCGAACATCGGCTCGGGCAGCGCGCCGCAATTCACCGCGATGAACGGCTTGTCGCGGCGCGGCGACAGCTCGTGCAGGCTGCGCGCGATCAGTTCCTTGCCGGCGCCGGTGTCGCCGTTGATCAGTACCGACGCGTCGGTGGGCGCGACGTTCGCGATCAGCTTGCGCACCTGCTCGATCGCGGGGCTGCGGCCGATGATGCGCGGCGCAACGACGTTCTGCCCGGCCAGTTCGCGCCGCAGCGCATGGTTCTCGAGCACGAGCTCGCGCCGCTCGAGCGCACGGCGCACCGTCTCGATCAGGCGCTCGGCCGCGAACGGCTTTTCGATGAAGTCGTATGCGCCGTCGCGCATCGCCTGCACGGCCATCGAGATGTCGCCGTGCCCGGTGACGAGGATCACGGGCACGTCGGGCACACGCTCGCGGCACTGCGCGAGCACGTCGAGCCCGCTTGCGCCGGGCAGCCGGATGTCGCTGACGATCGCGCCCGCGGTGTCCGCGACGATCGCCTTCTCGGCCGCTTCGGCCGACTCGAAGCCGGCGACGTCGAAGCCCGCCAGTTGAAGGCTCTGCACGCTCGCCCGGCGAACGAGCGCATCGTCTTCGATATAGATCACTTGCAGCCGGTTGGCCATCGTACTCACTTGCTCCTGACGGGCCGCGCGGCAGGGTTGCGCGCGCGGCGGCGTTGATGCCGGTCGTTCGCCGACCGGGCCTAGTGCGAGCCCGCCGGCTCGGACACGGAGTCCGGATGATGCGTGCGCGCGCGCCGCAGCGTCAAGACGAACAGCGCGCCGCCCGACGGCGCGTTGCGCGCGGTCAGCGCACCGCCCGCGTCGCTCGCGATCGACGACGAAATCGCGAGGCCGAGCCCGAGCCCGCGCCCCATTTCCTTGGTCGTGAAGAACGGCTCGAACAGGCGCGGCAACAGGTCGGGCGCGATGCCGGGGCCGTTGTCGCGCACCTCGACCGCGAGCGTCGCGGCCGACACCGAGATCGTCACTTCGATCGCGGGCGCCGCGATGCCCGCGACCGCGTCGAGCGCATTGCCGAGCAGGTTGATCAGCACCTGTTCGAGGCGCAGGTCCTCGCAACGCGCGACGAGCTCGGGGTAGTCGCGCGCCAGATCGAGCGGCACGCCGTGCGCGGGCGATACGGTCGCGTCCTGCAGCGTCAGCGTAAGCGCGACGCCGCGCAGGCGATCGCCGAGCAGCGACAGCACGCTGCGCAGCGCACGCACGACGAGCGCCCGCTCGTTGCGCGGCTTCGCGCGGCCGACGAACAGCTTCAACTGGTTCGTGATCTTGCCCATCCGCTCGGTGAGCGCGGCGATCGCCTCGAGGTTCTCGCGCGCGGCCGCCTGCTCGCCGCGATCGAGCAGCACGCGCGTGTTGTCCGAGAAGCTGCGCAGCGCCGCGAGCGGCTGGTTCAGTTCATGCGTGATGCCGGCCGCCATCTGGCCGAGCGCGGCCAGCTTGCTCGCCTGGATCAGTTCGTCGTGCGCCGCGCGCAGCTCCTGCTCCGCGCGGATCCGGTCGCCGACTTCCTTCTGCAACTGCTCGTTCGCTTCCGACAGGTCGGCCGTGCGCTCCTCGACGCGCCGGTTCAGCTCCGCGTACGCCTGCTGCAACAGCGCGCGGCCGCGGATCATTTCGCGCACGCGCGCGCGGCGCATCCGCCAGTAGAACGCGAGCAGCGCGACCGACACGAAGCCGAAGCCCGTGACGATCGTCGCGTTGCGCGCATCGGCGTCGATGGGCGCGATCGGCGCGAGCGTGACGAGCAGCCAGTCGGGCTCGCCGATCCGCCGCTTGCTGGCCAGGAAACGCGGCGCGCGCAGGCCCGCGCCGAGGCGCACGATCTCCGCATCGGCGCCGAGCGTCTGCTCGATGCGCAGCGGCAGCGGCGTGACGGGCTGCTGCGCGTACTGGCGCGTCTCGTAGATCGACGCGGCCACGGGCCCCGTCAACGGCCGCAGCGTGTGGTACTTCCACGCGGGCACCGACGACAGGAACACGACGCCGTGATCGTCCGCGACGACGAGCGGCTCGGACGCATCGGCGCCCTGGAACCATTCGAGATTGAGCTTCACGACGACGACGCCCGCGATCTTGCCGTCGCGCCACACGGGCTGCGAGATGTAGTAGCCGGGATCGCGCGAGATCGTGCCGATCCCGAAGAAGCGGCCGACCCGGCCGTTCATCGCGTCGAGGAAGTAGGGGCGGAAACGGTATTCGATCCCGACGAAGCTGTCGGGCGCACGCCAGTTGCTGGCGGCGACGCACAGGCCGTCCGCGCCGATCACGTAGGTGACGGTCGCGTGCGCGTGTTCGTTGAGATCTTCGAGATAGCGGTTGACGCGCGCGGTGTAGTCGCCGCGCTTCGGCTCGGCGAGCAGGTCCTGCACATACGGATGGCTGCCGAGCAGATAGGGCAGCGATTCGTAGCGGTCAAGCGTGCTCTTGAGCGCGTTGGTGGTGCGGTCGACGCGCACCGCGGCGTTGCGCTGCAGCTCGGCGACGCCGCGTTGCCAGGTAATCGTCCACGTCAGCGCGCACGCCGCGACGAGCGCGGCGGCAAGCACGACGAGGATGAGCAGGCGGCGCGTCACGGTCGAGGCTTCCTGGCGATGCGGATCGCCTATTGTGTCATAGGCCTCCCTGTCAACGCCTCGGCCGCCGCGGGCGGTGCCGCCGGCGGGCGGTGCCGCCGCCTGCTCCTTCATGACGTCAGACGCCGGCCGTCTCGGTCGCCGAAACCTCGCCGCCGCCCTTCAGCGCCTGGCGCAGCTTGTTGCGGTCGAGTTCCTTCTCCCAGGCGGACACGACGACCGTCGCGACGCCGTTGCCCACGATGTTGGTCAGCGCGCGGCATTCGCTCATGAAGCGGTCGATGCCGAGAATCAGCACCATGCCCGACAGCGGGATCGTCGGCACGACGGCCAGCGTCGCGGCGAGCGTGATGAAGCCCGCGCCCGTCACACCGCTCGCGCCCTTCGACGTCAGCATCGCGACCGCCAGCAGCGTGAGCTGCTGCATCCACGTCAGTTCGATGTTGGTCGCCTGCGCGATGAACAGCACGGCCATCGTCATGTAGATGTTGGTGCCGTCGAGGTTGAACGAATAGCCGGTCGGCACGACGAGGCCGACGACCGAACGCGAGCAGCCGGCCTTCTCGAGCTTTTCCATCAGCTGCGGCAGCGCGGCTTCCGACGAGCTCGTGCCGAGCACGATCAGCAGCTCTTCCTTGATGTAGGACACGAAGCGGATGATCGAGAAGCCCGTGAAGCGCGCGATCGCGCCGAGCACGACGAGCACGAACACGACCGACGTCAGGTAGAACGTGCCGATCAGCTTGAGCAGCGGCACCAGCGAGCCGACGCCGTACTTGCCGATCGTGAACGCCATCGCGCCGAACGCGCCGATCGGCGCCAGCTTCGTGACGATGTGCACGATGCCGAACAGCACGCGCGTGAGCCCGTCGATGAAGTCGGTAACGACCTTGCCGCGTTCGCCGAGGTGCGCGAGCACGCTGCCGAACAAGAGCGCGATCAGCAGGATCTGCAGGATTTCGCCCTGCGCGAACGCGTCGACCATCGTGTTCGGGATGATGTGCATCAGGAAGTCGACCGTCGACTGCCCGTGCGCCTTCGCCGCGTACGACGCGACGGCCTTGCCGTCGAGCGTCGCCGGATCGATGTTGAAGCCGACGCCCGGACGCAGGATGTGCGTGGCCGCGAGGCCGAGCAGCAGCGCGAAGGTCGACACGACCTCGAAGTACAGCAGCGCCTTGCCGCCGACGCGGCCGACCTTCTTCATGTCCTCCATGCCGGCGATGCCGGTGACGACCGTACAGAAGATGATCGGACCGATCACCATCTTGATCAGCTTGATGAACCCGTCGCCGAGCGGCTTCATGTCGGTGGCGAGCGCCGGGTAGTAGTGGCCGAGGATCACGCCGACGATGATGGCGAAGATCACCTGCACGTAGAGCACTTTGTAGAAGGGTTTCTTCTTCACGATGGTTCCTGCTGAAGTAGATGAGCCGGTGGAAACGGCGTCACGCGCGCAGGCGAATGCCAGGGGAGTCATTCGCCCGCGCGGCTGCCGTGCCGCAACAAGCGATGCCTCACGACATCCGGAGGGGGAGGAAGGCAGTGGTCATCGATTGTCTCCTGTCGACCCGAGTCAGCGCTTCAGCGCTTACTTGGGTCCCATGCAACGCTTGGTTTAATAGTCAGGCCGAGTGGGCGGCCATGCGTTTTATATCGCAAGGTCGATGCCAGGTTTCCGTAACCCCTCAAACCATTGTTTTTATTGTATTTCTCATAATGCGGCAGGCAAGGAAATCCGGGATTCCGGATTTCCGGAAAATATCCGTCCGGCGATCCGGACGGACCGACACATTTGTCAGGCCAATCAGTGCTGCACGGCCTCGCCGGCCAGCAGGCCGGTTTGCGCGTAGAACTCCTGCTGCGCGAACGCGTCGCGCTCGCGCCGTGCGCGCTCGCTGCGATCCGCGAGCGAGCCGACGACGATCCCGACGAACGCGAGCGGCACCGACACGAGCGCCGGGTTGTCGAGAAACACCGGCGCGTGCGCGTGGTGCAGCACGTCGACCCACACCGACTTCGACAGCACCGTGAGCACCACCGCCGACGCGAGGCCGAGGCCGCCGCCGAGCACCGCGCCGCGCGTCGTCATCCCGCGCCAGAAGATCGACATCGCAAGCACCGGGAAATTCGCGCTCGCGGCCACCGCCGCGACGAGCCCGACCATGAACGCGACGTTCACGTGCTCGAACAGGATCGACAGCCCGATCGCGACGGCCGACAGCACGATCGTCGCCGCGCGCGAGATGCGCATCTCGAGGCGCTCGTCGGGCTTGCCGCGCGCCCACATCTGCGCGTACAGGTCGTGCGAGATCGTCGTCGCGCCGGCGAGCGTCAGGCCCGCGACCACCGCGAGGATCGTCGCGAACGTGACGGCCGCGATGAAGCCGTAGAACCAGTTCCCGCCGACCGCCTGCGCGAGCTTCACCGCGACCATGTTCGAGCCGCCGAGCAGGTCGTGCGTGAGGTTGAACGTGCCGTTCGCGCCGAGCTTGAAGAACTCGGGATGCTGCGCGAGCAGCACGATCGCCGAGAAGCCGATCACGAAGGTCAGCAGGTAGAAGTAGCCGATGAAGCCGGTCGCGTAGAGCACCGACTTGCGCGCCTCCTTCGCGTTCGGCACCGTGAAGAAGCGCATCAGGATGTGCGGGAAGCCGGCCGTGCCGAACATCAGCGCGATGCCGAGCGACAGCGCGTTGGCCGGATCGCGGATCAGCTTGCCGGGCCCCATGATGCCCAGCGCGCCCGGATGCACGGCCACCGCGCGGCGGAACATCTCGTCGACGCTGAAGCCGAATTCGCCGAGCGCGAGCAGCACGAGCAGCGTCGCGCCGCACAGCAGCAGCACGGCCTTGATCACCTGCACCCAGGTGGTCGCGGTCATCCCGCCGAAGAACACGTAGACGACCATCAGCACGCCGACGATCAGCTCGGCCGTGCCGTACGACAGCCCGAACAGCAACTGGATCAGCTTGCCCGCGCCGACCATCTGCACGACGAGGTACAGCACGACGATCGTCAGCGCGTTCGCGGAGGTCAGCAGCCGGATCGGCCGCTGCGCGAAGCGGTACGCGACGACGTCGACGAACGTGAACTTGCCGAGGTTGCGCAGCGGTTCGGCGATCAGGAACATCACGAACGGCCAGCCGACCAGAAAGCCGATCGAATAGATGAGCCCGTCGAAGCCGAACATGAACACCATCCCGGACAACCCGAGGAACGACGCGGCCGACATGTAGTCGCCCGCGATCGCGAGCCCGTTCTGCAGCCCGGTGATGCCGCCGCCGGCCGTATAGAAGTCGCGCGTCGAGCGCGTGCGGCGCGCGGCCCAGCGTGTGAGCGCGAGCGTCGCGAACACGAACGCGAAGAACATCCCGATCGCGACCGGGTTCAGCTCGACCTTGTCGGGCATCGGGCCCGCGACCGATACCGCATGGGCGGCGGAGGAAACGAGAATGGCAAGCGCGCCGAGCGCGATCGATGTGCGTCGCATGTCGGCCTCCGTCAGGAACGCTGCAGGATTGCGTCGACCCGGCGGTCGAACGCACGATTCGCGCGCAGCACGTAGCACGCGGTCAAGCCGATCGCGACCAGGATGATCGCGACGCCCGCGGCGATCCCGACCGTCGTCGTCGCGCCGCGATACAGCGGCGCCGCGAGCACGTGCGGCGCGAGCGCGACGAGCAGGATGAAGCCGTAGTAGGTCGCGATCATCAGCGCCGTCAGCGTGAAGCTGAAGCGGCGCCGCGCGCGCACGAGTTGCTGGTAGTCGCGGCGCGCCGTGACCGATTCGATGACGGAAAGCTCCATGTTGTCTCCTGTGTCGACCAGAGTTAGCGCTTTAGCGCTTACTCTGGTCCCATGCTTCGCGGTCGACCGGAGTTGGCGCTTTAGCGCTTACTCTGGTCCCATGCTTCGCGGTCGACCGGAATCGGCGCTTCAGCGCTTGCTCCAGTCCCCGCAGGGCGCCCCGTCGTTTCGCGAGGCTTGTCTTGTAGATGGCCGGCGCGTCAGCCGCCCCGCCCGCGCCGCGGCGGCACAAATCGCGTTACACGATGCGATCCGCACGCAGACGCGCGACCTCGTCGGCCGACATACCGAGCCAGCCGCCGAGCACCGCGTCCGTATCGGCGCCCAGCACCGGCGGCGCGCCGCGCACCGGCAGCCGCGCGCCGTCGAAGCGGTACGGCGGCGCGAGCACGTCGACACCGCCCGCGACCGGATGCGGCTGCCGCGTGACGAGCCCCGCACTGGTCGCACGCTCGGACCTCAACGCTTCGTGCAATCCGAGCACTTCGCCGCACGGGATGCCCGCATCGGCGAGCGCCGCAAGCAGCGTCGCGCGCGACCGGCGCGCGAGTTCGCGGCGAAGCTCGGGCAGCAGGTCCGCGCGGTTTTCCGAGCGGCCGAGATTGGTCTTGTAGCGCGCATCGGCCGCGAGATCAGGCCGCTCGATCGCCTCGCAAAAGCGCGCGAACTGCATGTTGTTTCCAACGGTGATCACGAGCGGGCCGTCGGCCGCGTCGAACACGCCGTACGGCACGATCGACGGATGCGCGTTGCCGTAGCGCGGCGGGTCCTCGCCCATCAACAGCGCGTCGAGCCCGTAGTACGCGGTGATCATCAGCCCGCAGTCGAACAGCGCCATCTCGATGCGCCGCCCGCGCCCGGTCGCATGACGCTCGTACAGCGCGGCGAGGATCGCCTGCGCCGAATACATGCCGGTGAACAGGTCGACCGCCGCGACGCCGAACTTCAGCGGCGGCTGGCCGGCCTCGCCGTTCAGCGCCATCAGCCCGGCCTCGCCCTGCACGACGAGGTCGTAGCCGGGCCGCGCGGCCTCGGCGCCCGAACGGTCGTAGCCGGAAATCGCGCAGTGCACGAGGCGCGGGTTCAGTTCGGCCAGCGCGTCGTAGCCGAGGCCGAGCTTTTCCGCGCCGCCGAACTTGAAGTTGTGGATCAGCACGTCGGCCTGCGCGGCCAGCTCGCGCGCGACGCGCTGCCCGGCTTCGGTCTGCAGGTCCACGCAGATCGAACGCTTGCTGCGATTCACGCTGTTGAAGTAGGTCGTCTCGGTAGCGCCGATCCGCAGCCCCCAGTCGCGCGTGTCGTCGCCGCGCACCGGATGCTCGACCTTGATCACTTCCGCGCCGAAATCGGCGAGCACCATCGCGCACCACGGGCCCGCGAGCACGCGCGAGAAATCGAGCACCTTCACGCCGGCCAGCGGCAATGCGGCCGATTCGTTCGTCATTCTTGTCTCCTCCATTCGCGTTGTCCGCTTTTACTGTTTCGACAGCGCGATGTAGCGCGCGAGATGGTGATCCTCGTCGCCGAGCTGATGATCGATCATCACGAGGCGCTTCGCGTAATGCGACAGCGGCAACTCCCACGTCATCCCGATCCCGCCGTGCAACTGGATGCTCTCCTCGGCGACGAGCGTGCCGATCCGGCCGATGCTGTATTTCGCCGCCGCGAGCGCGCGTTCGTGCACCGCGCGCGGCGTATCGAGTTGCGCGGCCGCGTTGATCACGGCCGAACGCGCCTGCTCGACTTCGAGCAGCAGGTCGGCCATCCGGTGCTGCAGCGCCTGGAAGCTGCCGATCGGCAAACCGAACTGCTTGCGCGTGCGCAGGTAGTCAAGCGTGTGTTCCTTCGCGACGTCCATCGCGCCGAGCGCTTCCGCCGACAGCGCGAGCAGCCCGTAGCCGAGCACGCGTTCGAGCAGCGCCGCGCCCGCTTCGCCGTCACCGTCGCCGCCCGGCCCGCCGAGCGCGGCATCGGCCGGCAGCGCAACGCGATCGAAACGCACCTCGGCCGCACGGCCGCCGTCGATTTTCCTGTAGTCGCGCAGCGATACGCCCGGCTCATCGGCCGGCACGACGAACAGGCCGATGCCGGCCGCATCGTCGTCGCGACCGGACGTGCGCGCGCTGACGACGAGGAACGCCGCCTGCGCGGCCTGGTCGACGACGCCCTTCGCGCCCGTCAGCACCCAGCCGTCGCCCGAGCGTTCGGCGCGCGTGCGCACGGTCGTCAGTTCGTAGTGCGAGCCCGGCTCGTCGTGCGCGAACGCGGCGCTCGCGCTGCCGTCGATCAGCGCCGCGAGCTTGTCGCGATGCGCATCGCCGCCGGCAAGCGACAGCGCGCGGCCAGCCAGCAGCGCGCCGAGGAACGGCTCGACGACGAGCCCGCGCCCGAGGCATTCGAACACCACGGCGATGTCGAAGCCCGCGCCGCCGAAGCCGCCGTCGGCTTCGGGAAACAGCGCGCCGACCGTGCCGAGTTCGGCAAAGCGCTGCCACATCGCGCGATCGAAGCCTTCGGCCGACTGCGCGATGCGATCGCGCACCGGGAACGCGTACTGTTCGGCGATGAAGCGGTTCAACGTGTCCGCCAGCATCCGGCGGTCTTCTGTGTGCTGGAAATCCATCGTCGCGCTCCTCGTTACAGCCCGAGCATCATCTTCGCGATGATGTTCTTCTGGATCTCGTTCGAGCCGCCGAAGATCGACAGCTTCCGGTTGTTGAAGTACTGCTGCGCGGCGCTCGCGGCTTCGTCCGGGCCGACCGGTTCGCCGTCGTAGTCCGCATCGAGCGCTTCGTCGATGAACGGCTGCGCGTAAGGCCCCATCGCGCGCCGCATCAGCGACGCGATCTCCTGGCGAATCTGCGTGCCGCGGATCTTCAGCATCGAGCTTTCCGCGCCCGGCGCACCGCCGCCCGCGACCGCGGCCAGCACGCGCAGGTTGGTCGTGCGCATGTTCTCGAGCTCGATCTCGACACGCGCGACGCGCGCTGAGAAAAACGGATCGTCCGCGAGCGGCCTGCCGTTCTTCGTCACCTTCGCGGCGACCGCGCGCAGCCGGTCGAGCGCGGCCGTCGAGAAGCCGATCCCGGCGATGTTGGTGCGCTCGTACGTGAGCAGGTATTTCGCGTAGGTCCAGCCGCGGTTCTCTTCGCCGACGAGGTTTTCCGCCGGCACGCGCACGTCGGTGAAGAACACCTCGTTCACTTCATGCTCGCCGTCGAGCGTGATGATCGGGCGCACGTCGACGCCCGGCGTGTTCATGTCGATCAGCAGGAAGCTGATGCCCTCCTGCTTGCGCACGTCGGTCGCGGTGCGCACGAGGCAGAAGATCATGTTCGCGTAGTGGCCGAGCGTGGTCCACGTCTTCTGGCCGTTCACGATGTAGTGCTCGCCCTGCGCGTCGATGCCGCGCACCGCGCTCGTCTTCACCGCCGCGAGGTCGGAGCCGGCGCCCGGTTCCGAGTAGCCCTGGCACCACCAGTCGGTGCTGTCGAGGATGCGCGGCAGCCAGTGGCGCTTTTGCGCTTCGTTGCCGTACTTGATCAGCACCGGGCCGAGCATGTTCACGCCGAACGGCACGATGCGCGGCGCACCGGCGAGCGCGCATTCGTTGTCGAACAGGAATTTCTGCGCGACGCTCCAGCCGGGGCCGCCGTATTCGCGCGGCCAGTGGCTCGCGAGCCAGCCGCGCGCGTTGAGGATCGCATGCCATTCGCGCATGTCGTCGCGCGTGAGGTGCAGGCCGCCCTTCACCTTGCGCGCGATGCGCTCGGGCAGTTCGGCTTGCAGGAAGCGCTGCACTTCCGTGCGGAAGGCTTCCTCTTCGGGAGTGAAATCGAGGTCCATCTTCGGTCCGTTGCGAATGCGGTTGGCGTTCAGTCGATGCGGTTCAGGCTCGCGAAATCCGCGCCGCGCGCGACGAGTTCGACGATCAGCGGCGACGGCTTCCAGAACAGCGGATCCTCCTTCGCGAACGCGCGGATATCGGCGAGCACGTTCGCGAGGCCGATCGTGTCCGCGTAGTGCATCGGGCCGCCGCGATAGCGCGGGAAGCCGTAGCCGTACAGGAACACCGCGTCGACATCGAGCGGGCGCAGCGCGATCTTTTCGTGCACGACGTTCGCGCCTTCGTTGATCATCGCGGCGAGGTAGCGGCGCTGGATCTCGTCGTCGGTGAACGTGCGCGGTGTGACGCCCTTCTTCGCGCGTTCTTCCGAAACGATCGCTTCGACTTCCGGGTCCGGCGTGCCGACGCGCGCGCCGTCCGGATACAGGTAGTAGCCGCGCGACGTCTTCTGCCCGAACCAGCCGCGCTCGCACAGCCGGTCTGAAATCTCCACGTAGCGCGCGCGCGGATCGCGCGTTGCCGCGCGGCGCTTGCGGGTCGCCCAGCCGATGTCGCCGCCCGCGAGATCGACCACCTGGAACGGCCCCATCGGGAAGCCGAATTCGCGCACCGCGCGATCGATCTGGTACGGCGACGCGCCGTCTTCCATCAGGTAGTCGGCCGCCGTGCGATAGACGGCGAGGATCCGGTTGCCGATGAAGCCGTCGCATACGCCCGCGCGCACCGGCGTCTTCTTCAGCTGCTTGGCGAGCGCGAACGCGGTCGCGACGACGTCCGCGCTCACGCGCGCCGGCACGACGATCTCGAGCAGCTTCATCACGTTGGCCGGCGAGAAGAAATGCAGGCCGATCACGTCGGCCGGGCGGTCGATGCTCGCGGCCAGCTCGTCGATGTCGAGATACGACGTGTTGGTCGCGAGCACCGCGCCCGGCTTGCAGACGCGCGCGAGTTCGGCGAACACGGCCTTCTTCACGGCCATGTCCTCGAACACGGCCTCGATCACGACGTCGGCCTGCGCGAGCGCGTCGTACGACGTGCTGCCCTTGAAGCGCGCGAGCCGCGCCGCGTGCGCGGCCGGTGTCATCCGCCCTTTCGCGACGAGGCCGTCGTACACCTTCTCGACGTGCGCGCGGCCGCGCGCGAGCGACGCTTCGTCGCGTTCGATCATCGTCACCGGCAGCCCCGCGTCGAGCGCCGCGACCGCGATGCCCGCGCCCATCGTGCCGCCGCCGACCACGCCGATCCGCTCGACCGGCCGAGCGTTCGCACGCCGCGCCTCGGGCGCCTTCGCGGCTTCGCGCTCCGCGAAGAACGCATGCACGAGGCCCGCGCGCTGCGGGCTGTCGATGCATTGCAGGAACAGGCTGCGCTCGAACTTCATCCCCGCGTCGAACGACTGCGTGAGCGCGGCCTCGACCGCTTCGACGATCTTCGCCGGCGAGAACAGCCCGCGCGACTTCTTCGGCAGTTCCGCGCGCGCCGCGTCGATCGCGGCCTGCGCGGCCGCGCGATCGGCGAGCCCCTGCGCATCGCGCGTGCGGCGCACCGGCGCGCCGAGCGATACGAGTTCCTGCGCATAGGCGAGGCCTTCGGCGAGCGTGTCGTCGCTGTGCGCGACGCGATCGACGAGGCCGAGCGCGAGCGCTTCGTCCGCGCTCGCGTGGCGGCCCGTCAGCATCAGGTCGAGCGCGGCCTTCGCACCGATCAGGCGCGGCGCACGCTGCGTGCCGCCCGCGCCGGGCAGCAGGCCGAGCGTGACTTCGGGCAGCCCGAGCTTCGCGCCGGGCACCGCGAGCCGGTAATGCGCGGCCAGCGCGACTTCGAGCCCGCCGCCGAGCGTCGCGCCGTGCAGCGCGACCACGACCGGCTTCGCGCTGGACTCGATCCGCTCGCACACGTCGGGCAGCGACGGCGGCACGGGCGGCTTGCCGAATTCGCGAATGTCGGCGCCCGCGATGAAGTTGCGGCCGGCGCCGACGATCAGCACCGCGCGGATCGCGTCGTCGGCCTGCGCGGCGTCGAGCGCGTCGGCGAGGCCGCGCCGCACGTCGGCCGACAGCGCGTTGACGGGCGGATGGTCGATCGTGACGACGAGCACCTTGTCGCGCCGCTCGCGCGTGACCGTGCCTGTTTGGGGTGAGGTGGGTGAATTCATGGTGTCTCCTGTCCTGTCATATGCACCAGACATGCACCGATTCTCGATTGATCGAGATTCATTGACAATTCCCGCATGCTTTTACAAGCTGTCAAGTCTGACTTGACATTGAATGCTTTCCAACCGTTAAACGGGACGGATCATGAGCGAACGCATGGACCTGAACGCGCTGACGCTGCTCGTCGAGATCCTCGACGCCGGCAATCTCAGCAAGGCCGCGCAGCGGCTCAAGATGAGCCGCGCGAACGTCAGCTATCGGCTGAACCAGCTCGAGCGCTCGATCGGCCAGCAGCTCGTGCGGCGCACGACGCGGCGCATCGAGCCGACCGAAATCGGGCTGAAGCTGTACGAGCACGGTCGGCGCATCCGCAACGAGCTGCTCGCCGCGGAGGAATCGGTGACGACGCTCGGCCAGGACCTGCAGGGCCGCGTGCGGCTGTCGGTACCGAGCGGCTACGGGCAGATGGTGATGTCCGAATGGCTGCTCGCGTTCAAGCGGCTGCATCCGGGCATCGTGCTCGACGTCGTGTTCGAGAACCGCGTGGAAGACCTGATGCGCGACGAGATCGACATCGCGGTGCGCGTGATGCCCGAGCCGCCGCAGAACCTCGTCGCGCGCGACATGGGCGCGGTGCGCTACGTCGCGTGCGCGTCGGCCGCATTCGCGGCCGCGCACGGGATGCCCGCGAGCCTCGGCGCGCTGGCCGCCGCGCCGGTCGTCACCGCGACGGTGATGGGCCGCCAGCTCAGGATCGCCGCGTATCTCGGCGACGAGCGCCACGAGGTGCTGCTCGAACCCACGCTGATTTCGGAGAACTTCCTGTTCCTGCGCCAGGCGATCCTCGCGGGGATCGGCGTCGGCATCGTGCCCGACTACGTGATGCAGGACGACATGCGGCGCGGCGCCGTCGTCACGTCGCTCGACGCGTATCGGCTCAGCATCTTCGGCACGCACATGTACATGCTCTACATGCCGAACCGGCACCACACGCGCGCAACGTCGACGTTCATAGAGTTCATCCTCGAACAGGCCGGAAAGGCCGGCCGGGGCGGGCCCGGCGGGATGCGTCAGGGTTTCCTGTCGGGTGACAATCCGCCGGCCGCGCGGCGACAATAGCGCGCCGGGGCGCGCAGCCCCGTTGCGCCTGCACCATCGCTTCATTCGAATTCACTGCTGCCGAGGGTTCAATGTTCGACCGGATTCGTCCGCATTCGCGTCCCTGGACGCTGCTCGCCGCCGTCGCGCTCATCGCGTTCAACGCCGGCTGCACGTCCCCGTCCGCGCCGTCGGGCGCCGTCGTCCCGGTTGCCCCCGCGTCGGGCGCCGCCGTGCCGCTGCCCGGCTTCCATGCGCCGGAGCTGTCGTCCGGCTGGATCGACAAGCCGGGCTGGACTTCGCAGCACAGCATGATCGCGGCCGCGAACCCGCTCGCGACGCAGGCCGGCTACGAGATGCTGAAGGCCGGCGGCACCGCGATCGACGCCGCGATCGCGACTCAGATGGTGCTCGCGCTCGTCGAGCCGCAATCGTCGGGAATCGGCGGCGGCGCGTTCATGCTGTACTTCGACGGCAACGCGACGCAGGCGTACGACGGCCGCGAAACCGCGCCGGCCGCCGCGACCGACCGCCTGTTCTACGGGCCGACCGGCCAGCCGATGGGCTTCTACGACGGCGTCGTCGGCGGGCGCTCGGTCGGCACGCCGGGCGTGCTGCGCATGCTCGACGCCGCGCACCGCGCGCACGGCAAGCTGCCGTGGCGCCGGCTGTTCCAGCCCGCGATCCGGCTCGCCGAGCACGGTTTCACGATCAGCCCGCGGCTCGCGACGCTGATCGCGAACGACAAGTACCTGAAGAACGACCCGGCCGCGCGTGCGTACTTCTACAATCCGGACGGCACGCCGAAAGCGGCCGGCACGGTGCTGAAGAACCCCGCGCTCGCAACCGTGCTGCGCCAGGTCGCCGAGCGCGGCGCGAACGCGTTCTACACCGGCGCGATCGCGCGCGACATCGTCACCAAGGTCCGCAAGCACCCGACCAATCCGGGCCTGCTGTCGCTCCAGGATCTCGCGCGCTACAAGGCGAAGGTGCGCACGCCGCTGTGCGCCGACTACCGGCGCTCGGTCGTCTGCGGGATGCCGCCGCCGTCGTCCGGCGGCCTCGCGATCGCGCAGATGCTCGGCATCCTCGAGGCGATGCCCGACTGGCAGCAGATCGGCGCGCAGAAACCGGTGCGCAACGACGTCGGCTACGAGCCGACGCCGTTCGCCGCGCACCTGTTCAGCGAAGCCGGGCGCCTCGCGTATGCGGACCGCGCGCGCTATGTCGCCGATCCCGATTTCGTGCCGCTGCCGGGCGGCAACTGGGCAAGCCTCACCGACAGGACCTACCTCGCGCAGCGCGCGCGGCTGATCGGCGACAGCAGCATGGGCGTCGTGCAGGCCGGCGCGCCGCGGGGCGCGACGCTCGCGATGGCCGACGACCGCAGCCCCGAATTGCCGTCGACGTCCGACATCGCGATCGTCGACCGCTACGGGCAGGCGCTGTCCATGACGACGAGCATCGAGGACGCGTTCGGCTCGCGGCTGATGGTGCGCGGCTTCATGCTGAACAACCAGCTCACCGATTTCTCGTTCGTGTCGAACGACAACGGCCGGCCGGTCGCGAACCGCGTGCAGCCCGGCAAGCGGCCGCGCTCGGCGATGTCGCCGGAGCTCGTGTTCGACAAGAAGACGAAGCAGGTGACGATGATCGTCGGCTCGGCCGGCGGCCCCGCAATCATCAATCACGTCGCGAAGACGCTGGTCGGCGTGCTCGACTGGGGGATGACGATGCAGCAGGCGATTGCACTGCCGAACTTCGGGTCGATGAACGGGCCGACGCAGCTCGAGCGCGGCCGCGTGTCGGACGCGCTCGTCGACGGGCTGAAGGGCCGCGGGCACGACGTGCAGGTCGTTGAGATGAACTCGGGCCTGCAGGGCATCCAGCGGCTGAACGTGCAGGGGCAGACGGTGTGGTTCGGCGGAGCGGACCCGCGGCGCGAAGGGATCGCGATGGGGGATTGAGCGGTTCCTTGCGTGGCGTGGCGGCGCGACGCGCCGCCGCGATACCGTTCGCCCGCCCCGCCGCGACGAAATTCCGACTCGTCCGACAGACGTTGGCCGCCTCCTGTTCGCGCGTCTTGTCCAACTGCGACATCCCGATCGATACGCGATGTCCTGTCCCATATCGCTAACTTCAATTTCGTAACTGTCTGATCGACGACGCATCTGCCGCTACGTATAGTCGCTGACTCACGTCTCGGCCATTCGATTCCGGCGTGCAGTTCGCAGGCAACGGTGCAACGTCCCGTTGCCGATGAAGCATATCGGCATTGAACGTCCGAATGCACGAATTCAATCATTCAGGACTACGATTCATGATTCGCTTTCTCGCCATACCAACCGGCAACGCACGCCCGCACCGTTCCACAAAGCAGCCACGCCGGACGGCCGCCCGCCTGTCCGTGCTGGCCCTCTCGACAGCCGCGTTCTTGCCTAGCTACAGCCATGCCGACGATCTCGTTCTCGACAACCTGATCGTCAATGCCGGCACCGGCGGCAATCCGGCCGCGTCTGGTGCCGGCTCGATCGCCATCGGTCCCGGCGCGAACGCAAACGGCGAGTCTGGCGGCGACTACTCGGCCATCGCGATCGGCGCGACGTCCGTCGCCGACGGGCGAGCTACCGTCGCCGTCGGCGAAAACGCGAACGTCCACGGCGATCGCTCGAGCGCGTTCGGCGTCTCGTCGAACGTCAACGCGAACCGCGCCCTCGCGCTCGGCGCGGACACAAAGGTCACCGCGCACGGCGCGGTCGCACTTGGCGAGGGCAGCGTCGCCGACCGCGCGAACACTGTCTCGGTCGGCGACGCAGGCAGCGAGCGCCAGCTCGTCAACCTCCGGGCCGGCACGCGCGACACCGACGCAACCAACCTGTCGCAGCTCAAGCCTGTCGTCGACGCACTCGGCGGCGATGCCGCTGTCAGCGCGGACGGTACCGTTCGCGGCCCGAACTACACGATCGACGGGAAATCGTTCAACAACATCGGCAATGCGCTGACGAATCTCGACGGCCGCGTCACGACGATCGACGGCCGCGTCTCAACGGTCGAAACCGACGTCAAGTCGATCCGCACCGACGTCGACGATCTCGGTGCGCAGCTCGACAACGGCACGACCGGCCTCGTCCGTCAGCGTCGCCGGCGCGAACGGCACGCGCACGCTGACCGGCCTGTCGAACGGCACTGGCGACACCGACGCCGTGACGGTCGCGCAGCTCAAGGCGGCCGGCCTGATCGACCCGAACGGCAAGCCGCTCGGCGCGATCGTGTACGACGACCTGACGCTCGGTAGCGCGACGCTCGGCGGTGTGGGCGGTACCTTGCTCGACAACGTCAAGGGAGGCGCAATCGCGGCGGGCAGCATGCAGGCCGTCAACGGCGGGCAACTCTTTGCGATGGAGCAGAAATTCCAGAGCAGCGTCGATTCACTGAATTCTCGCGTGACGAATGTCGAGCAGAACGGCACCGGCGCCAACCCGTCGACGGGCGAGCATGGCAGCCAGCTGGCCCAGCTCGGCGACGGCTCCGGAGCGACCGGATCGGATTCGATGGCGCTCGGCCAGAACTCGAACGCATCCGGCAATGGCGGCGTCGCGCTCGGGAACAATGCGACGGCATCGGGCAATAATTCGGTCGCGCTCGGCGCAAACTCCGTCGCCGATCGCGACGACTCGGTCTCCGTCGGCTCGCCCGGCCACGAACGACAGATCACCAACGTCAAGGCCGGCACCGCGCCGACCGATGCCGTGAACGTGCAGCAGTTGAACGACCAGATCGGCAGCGTTCGATCCGACATCGATCACTACCGGCGCGACGCAAGCGGCGGCATCGCATCCGCCGTCGCGATCGCGAACCTGCCGCAGGCGTCGCTGGCGGGCGAAAGCATGGTATCGATTGCCGGCGGCACGTACAGCGGTCAGTCGGCCGTCGCGTTCGGTCTGTCGACCGCCACCCGCAACGGCCGCTGGGTCGTCAAGGCGTCCGGGTCGACCAATACACGAGGCACCGTGGCAGTCGGCGCCGGCGCCGGCTATCGCTGGTAAGCCGTCGCGGCATTGCCGACAGCATCATCCAGAACGGGCCGAGTTTCGATCGACACGAAACCCGGCCTCTTCCCTTCGCGACCCTGTACGCTCATTACCGTCACGCGCCGCGCCATACACCCGGCGTACACCACCCGCGCGCCGTGCCGCCCCTACCCTCGCCCCTTCCACGGCACGATCCGCCGCTCGAGCAAGCGGCCGCGCTCGGCGATGTCGCATGCCGATCGGCAGCGCCTGCCTGCGCGAAGCACCGTTCAGTGCAACGGACCGCGTCGCGGATCGATCGGCGTCGTCACACCGCAACGCGCCTCGATCACCTCGCCCGCCGCAAGGCAACGGCCCTCCTGAAAGCGCCCGGCCACCAGTTGCACGCCGACCGGCAGCCCATCCACCGCGCCGACCGGCACGGACAGGCCCGGCAGGCCGAGAATCGCGGTGGCGAGCATCGGGCTTTGCGCATCCAGAATGCGCCGCATCGCGTCGTCTCCGCGGCGGTCCGCATCGATCGGGAACGGGCGCTGCCAGGACACCGGCATCAGCAGCAATGGATGACGGGCGAAAAAAATCTGCCAATGGCGCAGCACCGACGATCGCCGCGACAGCGCGTTCATGTAGCCGACCGTGTCGAGCGGCTTCGCGAGATGCATCATGCTCGCGCAAGCGGCCCGGACCGCGTCGTCGCCGTAGGTGTCGATCGCACCGCCCATGCCGGCCTCCATTTCGGCCGTCGTCAACGCGAGCCACAGATCGGCCGCTTCCCGTAGCGCCGGCGGCGTCGCGTGCACGACGGAATAGCCTGCCGCATCGAGGCAGCCGGCGGCAAAATCGAGCGCGTCGAGCACCGCAGGATCGGCCTCGATGCCGTCCATCTGCCGGCACAACGCGACGCGCGTCGGCCCCGCGTCGACACTCAACGGCGCCGGCACCCACCACGGATCGTTGAGATCCGGCGCAGCGAGCGCCCGCAGCGCGAGACGCAGATCGGCCACCGTGCGTGCAAGCGGCCCCTGCACCGACGCAAGCTGAACGGCCGGAGTCCGCTCGTGCGCCTGACTCGGATTGAACGCGGGCACGCGCCCCTGGCTCGGGCGCAATCCCGCAACGCCGCACGCATACGCCGGATATCGAATCGAGCCGCCCAGATCATTGCCGTGCGCGATCGCGCCCACGCCGGTCGCCACCGCGACAGCCGCGCCGCCGCTCGATCCGCCGGATGTCAGGCCGGGCACCCACGGATTCAGCGTCCGGCCGTACAGCTCGTTGTCGGTAAACCAGCGCAGCGAAAACGCGGGCGTATTGGTACGGCCGATGATGATCGCGCCTGCCTTGCGCAGATTCGCAACGACCGGGCTGTCGGCGACCGCCACGACGTCGCGATAGGCGGCGACGCCATTGCTCGTCGCACGCCCGGTCATGTCGACATTGACCTTCACCGTTACCGGCACGCCGTGCAGCGGGCCGACCCGCGCCCCTCGGGCGATCCGCGCGTCCGCGTCAGCCGCGGCGCGCATCGCGTCGTCGGCAAGCACGTCGACGACCGCGTTGGTCTGCGGATTGACCGCATCGAGCCGCTCGAGACAGCTCGCGACGACCTCCTGGGCCAAGCATTCGCGTTGCGTCAGGTTTGCCACGACCTCCGTTGCGCTCAGGCGCCACAGTTCCTTGTCCATCCGTATTGTCTCCTCGATGCGCTGCACTGCGCCTTCTTTGCTTGAGATAAAAGTATCTTATGAAGAATTGGCGCGCACCGACAGACAATTTGTTTTTGGGCGTGACAGCCAGCAGTTGCCGCCCACGAGTTCGTTTTATACGGAGGAATGGCGGACCAGCCACCGAAGGCACGGCTGCGGCTGGTCGGGGCGGGCAGCATTCGGGCCGCCACGCGCAGCCTGCGCCGAGCCAGGCTGCAGTCGGCAACGCGATCGGATCGAGGAACGCGAGGACAATCTCCGCGCCCGTTCAGCCTCTCCCCTTCCACGGCACCACCCGCCGCTCGACCCACCTCATCGCGAGATCGAACAGCCACGCGATCGCGCCGATGATCAGAATCCCCATCACGACGATGTCGGTGCGCAGGAAGCTCGATGCGTTGAGCACCATCTGCCCGAGCCCGGCCGTCGCGGCGACCATCTCGGCCGCGACGAGCGTCGTCCAGCCGAAGCCGATCGCGATCCGCAGCCCGGTGAGAATCTCCGGCAGCGCGGCCGGCAGCACCACGTGCCGCACGATCTGCGTGAAGCTGCCGCCGAGCGAATACGCGGCGTTGATCTGCTCGACCGTCGCCGCGCGCACGCCGGCGCGCGCGGCCATCGCGATCGGCGCGAAGCACGCGAGGAAGATCACGACGAGCTTCGCCGTTTCGTCGATGCCGAACCAGATCACGACGAGCGGCAGGTACGCGAGCGGCGGCAGCGGCCGGTAGAACTCCAGCAGCGGATCGAGCACGCCGCGCGCGACGCGGCTCACGCCCATCATGATGCCGGCCGGCACGCCGATCGCGGTCGCGAGCAGGAATGCGCCGAACACGCGCGCAGTGCTCCACAGCAGATGTTCGGACAGCGGCAGGCCGCCCTGGATGCGGCCGTGCCACGCGTCGACGAAGGCCGTCCATACGGCGTCCGGCGCGGGCAGGAACAACGGCGGCAGCCACTGCCGATGCGTCGCGACCCACCACAGCACGGCCAGCGCAGCGACCGTCGCCGCGCTCAGCCCTGCGGTCTTTCCCTGCCCCGGCAAGCGGTAACGGCGCGACGCGCGCGTCGGGCGCGCCGCCGCGGGTCGCCGCGTCGTGTGTTCGTCCTGCTCGAAACTCGCGGCCGTGCGATCGGCCGTCCACGAATCCTGCGTGCTCATGCTGTCCTGCCTGTGCAAAATACTGTTCCGGCCGCGCCCGACGGCCACGCCCTGCCGCGCGAGCTCGCGCGTCACGCGGCTTCCCCGACGGCTTCGTCGCGATGCAGATATGCGATCAGACGCTCGCGCCATCCGATGAAATCGGGCGACGACTTCACCGCGCGCGCATCGCGCGATTCGACGTAGCGACGCGCGAACGGCAACTCGAAGGTTTCGGCGATCCGGCCGGGGCCCGGCGTCATCACGACGAGACGCGTCGCGAGGAACAGCGCCTCCTCGACGTCGTGCGTGATGAAGAACACCGTCTTGCCGGTGCGCGCCCACACGTCGAGCACGAGCGCCTGCATCGTGCCTCGCGTCATCGCGTCGAGCGCGCCCATCGGCTCGTCCATCAGCAGCACGCGCGGGTCGCTCGCGAGCGCACGCGCGATGCCGACACGCTGCTGCATCCCGCCCGACAGCTCGTACACACGCGCATGCGCATGCTTGTCGAGCCCGACCAGCGCGAGCATCTCGCGCGCGCGCGCTTCGCGTTCGGCCTTCGGCACGCGCGCGAAACGCAGCCCGAGCGCGACGTTGTCGAGCACGTCGAGCCACGGCAACAGCGCGTATTTCTGGAACACGACGCCACGATCGGCACCAGGGCCCGTGACCGGCACGCCGTCGACGCGCACGTCGCCGGTCGTCGGCGCGACGAAGCCGGCCATGCAGTTCAGCAGCGTCGTCTTTCCGCACCCGGACGCACCGAGCGCGACGACGAACTCACCGGCATCGATGCGCAGGTCGACGCGCGCGAGCGCCTGCGTCGTCGGCCGACCGCGCTCGCCCGGATAGGCAACCGATACCTGACGAACTTCCAGCGTGCTCATGAGCGATGCTCCGCGATGCGCTGCGTGGCCGCGCTCAGCGCGCGGCCTTCTGCACGAACTGCGGATCGACGCCGGCCGAATAGTCGGACAGCACCGTCTGGATCGTGCCCTGCGATTTGAGGAACGTGGCCGTGGCGGCGAGCGACTTCGCGGCGCCCGATTGCGCACCGCCGCCGAGCCACGTCGGCGACGCCTGCTCGGCCGCCGTCGGGAATGCGTAGAGCGCGAGGCTGGCCGGCACGTCCTGCACGTTCGCGCCCGATACCTTCGCCACCGCCGCGACCTGCGGCGACCCGGCCTTCCACGCGGCCGCATGCACACGGTAATCGGCATCGGCGGCGGCGAGCACCTTCACGAAGCGCGTGACGAACTCGGGGTTCTCGCGCGCGAACTTGCGGCTCACGACGAAGCCGTCGAAGGTGGCCTTGCCGCTTTCTTTCGCAACCTGGCCCGACGTCGTCAGCACGGTGCCCGACTGCTTGACCTTCGCCAGCACGGGATCCCAGATATAGGTCGCGTCGATGTCGCCGCGCGCCCACGCGGCCGCGACTTCGGGCGGACGCAGGTTGACGATCTTCACGTCGTTCGGATTGACGCCCGCGGCCTGCAGCGCGACGAGCGTATGGAAATGCGACGTCGACACGAACGGCACGCCGATCTTCCTGCCCTTCAGCGCCGCGATGTTGGTGACGCCCGAGCCATTGCGCGCGACGAGCGCCTCGGCGTCGTTGATGTTGTCGAGTACCCAGAACAGCGAAATGTCGAGCCCCTGCGATAGCCCGGCCGCGATCGGGCTCGACCCGGCTTCGCCGAGCTGCACGGAGCCCGACGCGAGCGCGCGGATCACGTCGGCGCCGCTGTCGAGCTTGCGGAACGTTACCTTGTAGCCGGTCGCCTTTTCGACTTCACCGCTCGCCTGCGCGTAGCGCCACGGCACGACCATGTCCTGGTACGCGATCACGACTTCGCGCGATTCGGCGTGCGCCGCGCCGAGCGCGGCAAAGGCGGTCAGCGCGACGACGGCGCGGCGGATGAAGCTGAAACGGGACATGCGGCTCTCCTTCGGAATGCGGGCATTGCTGCGGGAGAGCCGACTATAGGAGCTTTGCGCGCGGCGGGAGCGAACTTATCCTGCGAAGCTATCGATGCCGTTTCAGCTTTGCTTCCCACGCTGAATTGGATCGTGCGTCCGGTCGGACGGCGATTGCCGTGCGAATGCGGGGATCGCAGCCGCACCAGCAAAAAAGCCCGCATCGCTGCGGGCTTTTTCGACTGCGTGAAGGCTGCGGTAACGCTAACGCGGCGCTCAGACCACGCCGGCCCCATGCGCCTGCAGATCGGCGTGATAGCTCGAACGCACCATCGCGCCGACGGCCGCGTGCGTGAAGCCCATCTTGTATGCCTCTTCCTCGTACATCTTGAACGTATCCGGATGCACGTACGCCCGCACCGGCAGGTGGTGCTCGGACGGCTGCAGGTACTGGCCGATCGTCAGCATGTCGACGTCGTGCGCACGCAGGTCGCGCATCACCTGCAGGATTTCCTCTTCGGTCTCGCCGAGGCCGACCATCAGGCCCGACTTCGTCGCGACGTCCGGATGCAGCGCCTTGAAGTCCTTCAGGAGCTTCAGCGAGTGCGCGTAGTCCGAACCCGGGCGCGCTTCCTTGTACAGGCGCGGCACCGTTTCGAGGTTGTGGTTCATCACGTCGGGCGGCGCGGCGTTCAGGATCGAGATCGCGCGGTCGAGACGGCCGCGGAAGTCCGGCGTCAGGATCTCGATGCGCGTTTCCGGCGACTGCTCGCGCACTTCGCGGATGCACTCGACGAAGTGGGCGGCGCCGCCGTCGCGCAGGTCGTCGCGGTCGACGCTCGTGATCACCACGTACTTGAGCTTCAGCGCGGCGATCGTGCGCGCGAGGTTCTTCGGCTCGTCGGTGTCGAGCGGATCGGGACGGCCGTGGCCGACGTCGCAGAACGGGCAGCGGCGCGTGCACTTGTCGCCCATGATCATGAACGTCGCAGTGCCCTTGCCGAAGCATTCGCCGATGTTCGGGCAGCTCGCTTCCTCGCACACGGTATGCAGGTTGTGCTCGCGCAGGATCGTCTTGATCTCGTTGAAGCGCGAACTGCCGGTGGCCGCCTTCACGCGGATCCACTCGGGCTTCTTCAGCTTCTCGATCGGAATGACCTTGATCGGGATGCGCGCCGTCTTCGCCTGCGCCTTCTGCTTGGCAGTCGGATCGTAGGCAGTGGTCGCGGCCGAATCGGCCGGTGCGGGAGAAGCGGTAACGTCAGTCATTCGATTGTTCCAGTGCCTGCGGCTTGTCGGCGGCCGCGGATGCGCCGTCGAGGTTGGCGATCAGACGGCGCACCAGCGTGTGGGCGACGTCGTTCCAGTCGGCGGCAACCTCGAGGCTCGCCATGTCGACGGTTTCCAGTCCGGCATAGCCGCACGGGTTGATCGCAAGAAACGGGCGCAGATCCATCTTCACGTTCAGGCTCAGCCCGTGATAGCTGCAGCCGTTGCGGATCTTCAGGCCGAGGGCCGCGATTTTCGCGCCTTCGTGCACGCCGGATGCCACGTAGATCCCCGGCGCGCCCGCCTTGCGGACCGAAGCGAGATTATACGCCGCGAGGGTTTCGATCACGGCCTCCTCGATCTTCGTCACGAGCGTGCGCACCATCAGCTTGCGCCGGCGCAAGTCCAGCAGCAGGTAGACGACGATCTGGCCGGGGCCGTGATAAGTGATTTGCCCGCCGCGGTCGACCTTCACGAGCGGCACGCCGCTGTCGGCCACCAGCAGGTGGGCCGGGTCGCCCGCCTGGCCGAGCGTGTAGACGGGGGGATGCTCGACCAGCCAGATCTCGTCGCCGGTGTCGGCCGTGCGCGTGTCGGTGAACGCGCGCATCGCGTCGAAGCTCGTCTCGTAGGCCTCGACGCCCCGCCAGCGCACGGTGACCGGGTGATCCGGCTGAACCGGCGACTCGGCGGGCGATGCGGAAGCGGCGACAGGCGTGGACACGATGGAAACCGGCGAAACGGACATGGGCGGTAGTTTACCGAAAACCCATGGGTCTCGCCGGCCGGGGAAAGGGACGGATGGTCAGTATCCGTCGGAGGAAATGGCGGTCAAACCGTGCGCCATCCGTCGTGGAACAGCGCGGCGACGCGTTCGCGCAGCCGTGCCAGCCCGCCGAGCGCGACTTCCCTGGGCGGCCGCGACACCGAGAACGCGACGCACGCACCCTCTCGGCCTTCCGCGCTGAGCCACAGCCGCTCGCCGCGGCGCAGCTTCAGCGTCTCGCCATCGACCAGGAAGTAGTCGTCGACGTCGTTGCTGCGCGTGGCCCAGACCGGCCCGCACTGGACGATCAGCCGCGTGCTGCGTTGCACCTTCATCGGCACGGTTTCGCCCACGGGGATTTCGAACGTGATGCTTGAGGAAATTTCTTGCATGATCGACTCCGCCAATAAGTGCTTCGATGGCTACAATCGTAGTCACTTCAAGGCGTCCGACAAAACGACCAATTTTCACGTCGATGTGAGGAAAATTAGCAAATGGACCTCCGCCAGCTGCCTGCATTGAACGCGATTCGCGCGTTCGAAGCCGCCGCCCGTCACGAGAATTTCTCGCGCGCCGCCGACGAGCTGTACGTCACGCACGGCGCGGTCAGCCACCAGGTGCGCGCGCTCGAGGAGGAGCTCGGCGTGCAGCTTTTCACGCGCAACGGCAAGCGGCTGTGCCTGACCGACGCCGGCATGCGCTACGCGCAGCAGATCCGCACCGCGCTGATGGTGATCGCCGACGCGACGCGCGACGTGCGCGCGAGCGACCGCGACCGGCGGCTGGTGGTGTCGATGCTGACGTCGTTCGCCGCGCGCTTCATCACGCCGCGCATCGGTACGTTCATCGAGCGGCATCCGGAAATCGACGTCGAGCTGCAGTCGACCAACTCGCTGACCGATTTCGCGCGCGACGACGTCGACATCGCGATCCGCTTCGGTCAAGGTAACTATCCGGGGCTGCATGTCGAGCCGCTGTTCGACGAGGTGTTCTTTCCCGCATGTTCGCCGACGCTGAACGGCGGCAAGCTGCCGCAAACCCCTGCCGATCTCGTGCACTACACCCTGCTGCGCTCGGACGACGAGCTGTGGCGGCCATGGTTCGACGCGGCGGGGCTCAAGACGCTGACCGAGCCGAAACGCGGGATCCTGTACCAGGATTCGTCGAACCTGCTGCTGGCCGCGATCGACGGCCAGGGCATCGCGCTGGTGCGCCGCTCGCTCGCGGTGCACGACTTGCTGGACGGGCGCATCGTGCGCCTGTTCGACATCGACGGGCCGAGCCCGTGGCACTATTTTTTCGTGTGTCCGCCGCCGCTGCTGAACACGCCGCGCGTGCAGGCGTTCAGGACCTGGCTGCTCGAGGAAGTCGCCGAATACAAGCGGCTGTGCGACGAGCTGGACGCGCGGCGCGCGGCGGGGAAGACCCCCGCCGAGTGCGCGCGGGAAGGAGGATGGAAGGCGCTTAGAGTACGACCTTGACCATCGGATGGCCAGTCAGTGCGCGGTAGATGTTGTCGAGCTGTTCCTGGCTCGTTGCGCGCACGGTGATCGTGAGGCCCGTGTAATTGCCGCCGCTCGACGCGCGCTCCTCGATCTTCTCGACATCGATCTCGTTGTCGTGAACGGCGACGACCTTGAAGATCGTGTCCTTGAACTCGGGGTGCGCCTTGCCCATGATCTTGATCGGGAAATCGCACGGGAACTCCAGCAGCGACTCCTTCCGGGTCTCGATCGCGCCGGTGACCTCGACGGTTTTGGTCGGTTCGCTCATCATTTTCTCCGGGTTAGGTCAAACTGTTCAAACTCGCGTGCCTTCGCACGCTGGTACGCGTCGTACAGCGCCGCGAACACGGGGCCCGGCTTGCCGCCCTGCACGGGCAGATCGTCGAGCGACGTGACGGGCAGTACTTCCTTCGTGGCCGACGTGATCATGATCTCGTCGGCCGCGCGCAACTCCACTTCGCCGATCTCGCGCGCGGTGAACGGAATGCCGCATTCGTCGGCCAGCTGCTCGACCAGCGCGTAGCGGATCCCCTCGAGGATCTTGTTGCTGCGCGGCGGCGCGATCAGCTCGCCGTTCTTCACGATCCATACGTTCGACGACGAGCCTTCGGTCAGGTAGCCGTCGCGCAACTGCAGTGTCTCGAACGCGTCGCGTTCGGCCGCATGCTGCGCCATCAGCACGTTGCCGAGCAGCGAGATCGACTTGATGTCGCAATGCAGCCAGCGGCGATCCTCGGCCGTCACGCAACGCACGCCCTTCGCGCGCTCCTCTTCCGACGGCAGGCGCAGCGGGCTCGTCATCGCGAACACCGTCGGCACCGCATTCGCCGGGAACGCATGGCCGCGCTTCGCGACGCCGCGCGTCACCTGCAGGTAGACGAGCGCGTTGCCGTCGCCGAGGCCTTCGGCATTCGCCGCGACGATGCGCTCGATCAGCGCGCGCCAGCCGGCGGCGTCGTGCGGATTGTCGATGCCGATCTTCTTCAGGCTGCGCGCGAGCCGCTCCAGATGCTGCTCGATCCGGAACGGCACGTGCGCGCCGTCGTGCGCATAAACGGGGACGACTTCATACACGCCGTCGCCAAAGATGAACCCGCGGTCGAGCACCGGAACACGGGCTTCGGACAGCGGCACCAGTTCCTCCTGCGACGAGACGCTGAGGTAGACGATCGGTTCGAATTCGGCTTGGCTCATGGTGATGACAGATGGGGATGAAGTCGTAAAAACAAAGGCCCGTCGTGCTTACTTCTTCTTGCTGAACATCAGCAGGATCGAGTCCCAGATACGGCCGAAGATACCGGCTTCCGGCACGGCCTGCAGCGCGACGACCGGGAATTCGGACAGCGTCTTGCCGTCGGCGACGATCTTCACGGTGCCGACCTGCTGGCCTTCCGCGAGCGGCGCGATCAGCGGCGCGTTGACGTCGACTTCCGTCTTGACCTTGTCGCCGAGGCCGCGCGGCACGGTCGCCCACTGGTCGCCCTTCACGCCGACCTGCACGGTGTTCGCCTTGCCCTTGTAGATGCGCGGCGTCGAGATCGCCTGGCCGCCCTTGAACAGGCGCACCGAATCGAACGCGCTGTAGCCGTAGTTCAGCATCTTCATGCTGTCCTGCGTGCGCTCGCCTTCCTTCTGCTCGCCCATCATCACCGACACCAGGCGGCGCTGGCCGTCGACGCCCGGAATCGCGCGCTTGGCCGACGCGATCAGGCAGTAGCCGGCTGCCTGCGTATGGCCCGTCTTCAGGCCGTCGACCGTCGGGTCGAGCCACAGCAGACGGTTGCGGTTGCCCTGGCGGATGTTGTTGTACTTGAATTCCTTCTCCGAGAAGATGCCGTAGTACTGCGGAAAATCGCGGATCAGGTGCGCGGACAGCTTCGCGAGGTCGCCGGCCGTCGTGTAGTGGTTCGGGTCGGGCATGCCGTTCACGTCGGCGAAGTGCGTGCCCTTCATGCCGAGGCGCTGCGCCTCGTCGTTCATCAGCGTGACGAACTGCCCTTCGCTGCCGCCGACGAGTTCGGCCAGCGCGATCGCGGCGTCGTTGCCCGACTGGATGATCATCCCGTACACGAGGTCGTGCACGGACACCGGCTTGTTCGCCTCGATGAACATGCGCGACTCGTCGCGGCCGACGCGGCGCACCGCTTCGCTCGGCGTGACGATCTGCTCCATCGAGATCTTCTTCTTGTCGAGCGCCTCGAACACGAGGTAGGCCGTCATCAGCTTCGTCAGCGAGGCAGGCTCGACGCGCTCGTCCGCATTGCCCGATGCGAGCACCGTGTTGCTCGTCGCGTCGACGAGCACCCACGAACGCGCATTCACGCCCGGCGGCGGCACCGCGCCCGGCATGTAGACCGCGGGCGCGCCGGTGAACTGCTCGGCAGCGGCGGCCGGCGCCGCATGTGCGGCCTTGGCCTTGGCGGCCGGCTTCGCCTCGGCGACGACGATCGTCGACGCGAGCGCGACGGGCAGCATCACGCCGAGCGCGACGTTGCGCGCGGCGGTGCCGAAGGCGATGGAGGAAGCGAGGGACTTGAGGCCTTGGGGAGACAGACGCATGATCGATTCAGGCTGATGGCAGAAAGTGCGGTGCGAAACGCGCAGGGTTGAACGGCAAGGCGGCGGGCGTTTCGGGCACTCGCCGACATCGTCGGGCGACGCGAAACGCGCCGGTTGGACTCGTGCGGACGCGTTCGGTTCGCGGCCGTCGCGAGCGGGCGGACAGGCGGCGAAACGAGCGCCGCATGCGCCCAGCCGGGCCGCGGGCGACGCGAAATGCGGCCATTATACGTGGCCGCGAACGGCGTTTTCGCGAACCTGGTGTCGTGTCCCGTGCCACGCGGTGTCGACGTGCCGGCGCAATCGTGCTCGCGGCAACGCGCAAACCGCGGCGATATCCGGCGGCATCGCGAGAATTTGCAGCGCCGCCACGGCGCCAGAAGGCGCAGCACGTCGGTGCCGATTTGCGCCGAACACCACGATCGCAGGACGGCCGCACACCGGCTTCAGGAGGATAGCGCGGGCACGCTGCGGGAAATCGCCCGAAGCCGCGCGAAAGGCGCGCGCAGGCGGTGTGCAAGTCCGGTTGCGCGCGCGGTGCGGCGCGATGTCGTGTGGTCGATCGCGCATTCGGCGGGTGCCGGTGCGCAACGCGAGCCGCCGGCCGTTACGCCGGCGCCCGCGTGCCGGCTAGCGCCACGCGTCGACGATGATGCGCTTCAGCACATGCAGCTTGCGATGGAGGAAATGCTCGGCGCCGGGGATCACGACGACCGGCAGCTCCTGCGGCCGCGCCCAGTCGTACACCGACGCGATCGGCACCGTGTCGTCGGTTTCGCCGTGGATCACGAGCGTGTTCTCCGGCACGTCGGCCACCTGCCAGCGACTTGCGGCCGTGCCGACGAACACCATCCGCTCGATCGGCACGCCCGTGTCGCGCAGCCGCTTCGCGACATGCGACAGCACGAAGGTGCCGAACGAGAAGCCCGCGAGCACGAGCGGCAGGTCCGCATACGCGGGCTGCGCGCGCATGTGCGCGAGCACCGCGAGCAGGTCGTCGGCCTCGCCGGTGCCGTTGTCGTGCACGCCTTCGGTCGCGCCGACGCCGCGGAAGTTCGACCGGTAGACGACGTAGTCGAGCTGCACGAGCGTGCGCGCCAGGGTCTGCGCGACCTTGTTGTCCATCGTGCCGCCGAACAGCGGATGAGGATGCGCGACGAGCGCGATGCCGCGCGGCGCGGCGCCGCCTTCGCGCACCGCGTCGGGCAGGTCGACCGCGATTTCGATCTGCCCGACCGGGCCCGCGATCAGCGATTTCTGCGTATGAACGTTCATTCGGCCGGCCCGCTCAGATCTTCAGGCGATCGACGACCTTGCCGTCGCGCAGGTGCGATTCGACGATCTCGTCGATGTCGGCCTGGTCGACGTACGTGTACCACGTGCCTTCCGGGTACACGACCATCACGGGCCCTTCCTCGCAGCGGTCGAGGCAGCCGGCCTTGTTGATGCGAACCTTGCCGGGCCCCGCCAGGCCGAGTTCCTTCACGCGCTTTTTCGCGTATTCCTGCATGGTCTGCGCGTCGCATTGCGCGCAGCTCGGCCGTTCGGCGCCCGGTTCGCGCTGGTTCAGGCAGAAGAAGACGTGGTGCTGGTAGTAGGAATCCATGATGGTGACGAGCGGCCCGGCGCGATGCCGGGCGGAAAGAGGGGCGATAGCCGTTGCACGGTGCAACGGATGATGGTCCGGACGATTATAGCGACCGGCGCGCGCCGCTGCCCGCGATGCGGCCGGGGCTGCGCTGCCCGGCCTGCACCGTCAGCGGCGCACCGCGGCCGGCAGCCACGCGCGCTCGACGCGCTGGCCGAGCCAGATCAGCGCCGCGTACGGCCAGATCCACGCGAGCCAGCGCGCGATGCTGTTGAAGTGCACGTAGCGGCCCTGCCGCCAGCCCGACAGCGTGAAGTCGAAGAACGGATTGACCGGCAGCAGGTTGACGAGCGCCACGCCGGCCAGCAGCGCGAGTGCCGCCAGCGTCGCGCGCCAGGTCGCCGGCACGTGCAGCGCGACGAGCGCGGCCGCGAAGCCGAGCTCGATGCCGAGCCGCGCGCCGGGCGTCGCCCACACGACGACGAGGCCGGTGGCCGACTGCATGAACGTCGCGGCCGCCTTCAGCACGAGCGTCGCGGCGACGAATGCGATCAGCAGCCGGATGCGCGGCGCACTCGGCCGCATCGCGAGCGACGCGATCGCCAGCACGGCGAACAGCATCAGCCCGCCGAGCGCGGCCTCCCACGCGGAATCGGACAGCCAGCCGTCGACGCGCTCGGGCCATTCGCTCACGTGCCACGCGGCCGGCAGCCACGCGAGCAGCGTGTCCTGCATCGACGCGTCGGCGCGCTCCCACAGCGCGGCCGGCCAGTCGCCGATGCCGAACAGGAACGGCGACGGAAACAGGATCGCGAACGGCCACAGCACGGCCAGCAGCAGCGGCGTCGCGCCATCGGCCTCGAACCATGCGAAGCGCAGCCGGCGCAGCGCACCGCGGTCGAGCAGCGCACCGGTGGCCGGCGCGACGAGCGCCGCGCCCAGCAGCGCGCCGAGCGCGTTGGCCGCGAGATCGAGATTCGACGCGATGCGCGTCGGCAGGTAGGTCTGCAGCGCCTCCATCGAGCCCGACAGCAGCACGCCGAGCGCGCCCGCGACCAGCGTCGCGGCAACCCCGCGCCAGCGCGGGTGCAGCGCGAGCACGCCGAGCGCGCCGAACGGCAAATACCCGAGCACGTTCGTGACCACGTCGAACGCGGTCACGTAGCGCTGCATCGGCGCGAACAGGTAGTCGAACGGCCCGATGCCGAGCGACGCCCAGCCTTCGAACGGATACAGCGACGCGTAGACGATGAGCGCCGCGTAGGCGGCAAAGGCCTGGCGCGCGAGCGGCGATGCGCGATGCGGGCCGGTCGCGTTCATCGCGGCTGCGCGGCGTGCGTCACGGCGTGCCCGCGTACGCCTGCATGCCGACCCACGCGGCGATCTGCGACACGAGCTCGTCGCTCGCCGTCGCGAGCGCACGCGCGCCGCCGGCCGCGTCGGGCGTGCTCGACGGCGCACGCGCGACGAACGTGCGCTGGCCGAGCACCTTGCCGTCGAGCGTCAGCGTCGCGCGCGCGGTGACGGCGCCGTGGCTTTGCGACTGCCCGTCGAACACCTGCTCGAATTCGTTCAGGTCGACCTTGAGGGTCGGCGCGCGCACGCCGTCGGACCCTTCGAGCACCGTGCCGCGCGACGACAGCGCGCCGCGCAGCCGCTGCGTGAGCAGTTGCGCGGGCGGTGCGGTCCAGCGGCTGTCGCGATAGACGGCCACGTGCTGCGCATCCGCGTACGCGAGGCGGTACGCGAACTTGTCCGAATCGAGCGCGTCGGGCGCGGCGACGTCGAGCACCTTCAGCGCGGGGCCCGCACCGGCCGTCACGACCGGAGAAGCCGGCCCGAGGTCGTAGCGGACATTCGACAGCACCGCGCTGTTGCCGGCGCAGCCGGCCGCAAGCGCAAGCGTCAGCACGGCGAGCGCGGTCGCAGCCGGACGCAGCGCGCGTTCAAGGATTCGTGGCATGGCGTGTTCCTGCATGATGTTTCCGGTTTCGATGGGCGTCACTGCCCGGCCGTTTCCGGCCAGGCGATCGACGGGTTTCCGGCCTGCTTCACTTCCCGGCCGCCGCACCCGGCCAGACGAAGCCCGCTTCGCCGGGCCCCGGCGCCGCGCCGGGCGAACCGAACAACAGACTGCGCGGGTTGCGGCCGAGTTCACCGGCGACGTCCTTCAATTGCTGCGACGCGTCGCCGACGCTGCCGGCCAGCGCATTGAAGCGCGGCAGCGTGTCGTACTGCACGCGCGCGTTGAGATCGTTCAGCGCGACGCCGACCTGCTCGGCGGCCGTGCCGGCCTTGTTCAGGTTCGACACGAGCGGCCCGTTCGGCTGCAGCAGCGTGTTCGCCGACGCCATCGTGCGGTTCACCTGGTGCATCGTTTCCGGTAGCGCGGCAACGGCCGGGGCGAGTTGCTTCGACAGCGTCGTCGCGCCATCGGCCGCATGCTGCAGGCTTTCGGCCGTCGCGCGCAACTGCTCGCGCATCTCGGGCGACATCAGCGCGTTCGCGCTTTTCGCGGCCAGTTCGAGCTGCCGCAGCAGCACGTCGCCGCGCTCCTGGATCTGGTCGAACAGGCTCGGCCGCATCGGGATCTGCGCAATCGCCTTCGGCGACGACGGCAGCGGCGCCAGGTCGCGGCCCGTATCCTCGAGCTGCACGAACGCGATGCCCGTCACGCCCTGGAAACCGAGGCTGCCGTAGGTCGACTGCGTGATCGGCGCATCGTGGTCGACGAGAATCCGGATCCGGATCTGGCCCGGGTGCGTGCGGTCGAAGCCGATCGACTGCACCTTGCCGACGTCGAGACCGCGAAAGCGCACCGCCGCGTCCGGGAACAGCCCCGTCACGTTGGTGCGCGCGAGCAGGTCGTACGGCACGCGCACGGTGCGGTCGACGTTGAACCAGAACACGGTGCCCGCGATCGCGAGCGTCAGCGCGATCGTGAACAGGCCGGCCCAGAACGCATGTGATTTGTTTTCCATTCGCGGGTTCCTTGCTCCTTGCCTTGCCTACAGCTCGACGCTCGACAGCGCCGGTTCGAGGGCCGCCTTCGGCAGCTTCGCGCGCCGCTCGGGCGGCAGCGCCTGCAATGCGCGGCGCCCGCGCAGCCCCAGGAAATATTCGTGGATGAACGGATGGTCGACGTTCGCGACCTCCTCGACCGGCGCGGCGACCAGCACCTTGCGGTCGGCCAGCACCGCGACGCGCGTCGACAGCGCGACCATCGTGTCGAGATCGTGCGTGATCAT
Source organism: Burkholderia sp. NFPP32 (assembly GCF_900119325.1). NCBI lineage: Bacteria > Pseudomonadati > Pseudomonadota > Betaproteobacteria > Burkholderiales > Burkholderiaceae > Burkholderia > Burkholderia sp. NFPP32. The sequence goes on from NZ_FPJP01000004.1 coordinate 146,141, forward strand.
CACGACGGTCAGCCCGAGCGTGCGGTGCAGCGTCGCGATCAGCTCGACGAACTCGTCGGACGCCTGCGGATCGAGGCCGGCCGTCGGCTCGTCGAGGAACAGCAGCTCGGGCTCGAGCGCGATCGCGCGCGCGATGCCGACCCGCTTCACCATCCCGCCCGACAGCGCGGCCGGCATCTTCGACGCGTGCTTGCACGGCAGCCCGACCATCTCGAGCTTCAGCATCACGATGTCGTGCAGCAGGTCCGGCGGCACGCGGCCGAGCTCTCGCAGCGGCTGCGCGACGTTATCGAACACCGTCATCGACGAGAACAGCGCGCCCTGCTGGAACAGCATCCCCGAGCGCGTGCGCATCATCCGCGCGCTCGCGTCGTCGATCGTCGCGGTATCCTCGCCGAACACCTTGATCGTGCCCGACGTCGGTCGCTCGAGGCCGAGGATCTGGCGCACGAGCGTCGTTTTGCCGGAGCCCGAGCCGCCGACGACCGACACGATCTCGCCGCGCCGCACGTCGAAGTCGAGCTTCTGGTGAATGATGTTGCGCCCGTAGCGCTTGGTCAGGTTGCGCACCTCGATCACGAGGTCGCCGGCATCTACCGCTGCGGCCGGCGGCGTGCCGACAGATGCGACGCCGACTGCCGCGGCATGAGCCGGCGCGGCACCGGCCGCCGATTCGTTCGATGCGTTCATCCGAGCCCCACGTTCTGGAACAGGATCGCGAACACCGCGTCGGCGAGGATCACGACCGTGATCGACGACACGACCGACGTGGTCGTCCCTTCGCCGAGGCTCTGCGAGTTCGCCTTGATCCGGAAGCCGAAATGGCAGGCGACCAGCGCGATCAGCATGCCGAACACCACGCCCTTGCCGACGCCGATGTACAGGTTCGCGATCGGCACGACGCCCGGCAGCGAGCGCACGAAATAGTTGACGTCGATCCCGAGCACGAGCTTCGCGGCGAGCGCGCCGCCCGTCAGCGCGATGATGTTGGTCCACATCACGAGCAGCGGCATCGCGACGCCGAGTGCAAGCACGCGCGGCAGGACCAGCCGCAGCCCGTGCGGGATGCCCATCACGCGCATCGCATCGAGCTCCTCGGTCACGCGCATCACGCCGATCTGCGCGGTGATCGCCGAGCCCGAGCGGCCCGCGACGAGGATCGCCGACAGCACGGGGCCGAGCTCGCGGATCACCGACAGCCCGAGAATGTTCACGATGTAGCGGTTCGCGCCGAACATCTGCAGCTGCTGCGCGGACAGGTAGCTGAGCACGATGCCGATCAGGAACGCGACGAGCGCGGTGATCGGCAGCGCCTGTGCGCCGGCGCTGTAGATGTTCGCCGAGGTTTCCTTCCACGGCATGGTCTGCGGACGGCGCAGCACCGACAGCGCGTCGAGGATCACGAGGCCGAACATCGCGATGCCGCCCTGCAGGTGTTCGCCGAACGTGAAGATCGCCTGGCCGAGCCGCGTGACGGGATCGACGCGCACGACGCGCTCGGGCGCCTCGCGCCCGCTGTCGAGCCGCTCGATGCGCTCGAAGATCGTGCGCTGCGTGTCGCTCAGCGCGACGCCGGCCGGCAGCTTGCGGCCCCACACGCGCCACAGCGCCTGGCCGCCGACGTGGTCGAGCCGCTCGATGCCGGACAGATCCCATTCGCTCACGCGCCCGGACCCGATGCTCGCGACGCGGCGCGCGACCGCGCCGCGATTGCGCGCAAGCGCGATGGCGGTCCACTGGCCGGTCAGGCGCACCGTCTGGCCCTGGCTGCCGGCGTCGACCGACAGGCCGGGAGGAGTCTCGAAGTCCAAGGGCAGGTTGTTTGCAAAAGGATGACAGCGGCCATTGTAGCGAACCACCCGGCACAGCGACGTGAGGATGTCGGTGGGGGCGCCCAGCCGAGAGCGCCCGGCCCGGGCCTGCCCGGAGGCCGCCGCACATCGCGGCCCGCTGCCGGCGTCATCGCCTTTCATTCTTCCGTCACGTTTCCTTTCGATACTCTCACGCGCCGCACCTCAGGCCGTCGGCGCCCCGCGCCGCCATTTCGTTGCGCACCTCGCCATAACAGAACACTAAACAGGACAACCGATGCGTTTCCCCCCGCTTTCCCGCCGCCGCGTACCGGCCGCCGCCGCGCTCGCCGGCCTGGCCTTTGCCCTCGCCGGCTGCGGCGGCGACGACGTCACCGCCCCGCCACCGTCGCAGGCCCAGGCGCCCGTCGGCACGACGGCCACGCTCGCGCTGCTCGAGACGACCGACCTGCACACCAACGTGTTGTCGTATGACTATTTCAAGCTCGCCGCCGACAATTCGCTCGGCTTCGAGCGGGTGTCGACGCTGATCGCGCAGGCGCGCGCGCAGTACCCGAACACGCTGCTGCTCGACAACGGCGACACGATCCAGGGCACCGCGCTGTCGGACTACCAGGCGCTCGTGAAGCCGATCGGCTGCGACCAGACGCTGGCGATCTACAAGGTGATGAACGCCGCGAAATTCGACGGCGGCGGGATCGGCAACCACGAGTTCAACTACGGGCTGCCGTACCTGTCGCAGGTGACCGGCAACACGTTCGAGGTCGACGGGCTGCCGGCTCCGGCCCAGCAGAAGAAGTGCGCGGGCCCGAACTTCCCGCAGGTGCTCGCGAACGTGATCAGCGCGAAGACCAACGCACCGCTGTTCACGCCGTACACGATCCTGACCCGCACGGTGACGGCGACGACACCGGACGGCAAGACGGTCAGCGCGCCTGTGAAGGTCGGCATCATCGGCTTCACGCCGCCCGCGATCATGAGCTGGGACAAGCGCTGGCTCGACGGCAAGGTCTACACGACCGGCCTGAAGGAAGCCGCCGAGAAGTACATTCCCGAGATGCGCGCGAAGGGCGCCGATCTCGTCGTCGCGATCTCGCACGGCGGCCTCGACAATTCCGCGTATTCGCCGACGATGGAAAACGGCAGCTGGTGGCTGTCGACCGTCTCCGGCATCGACGCGATGCTGATCGGCCACTCGCACCAGGTGTTCCCGGACGCGAACAGCACCGTGTCGCAGTTCAACCTGCCGGGCGTCGACAAGGTCAAGGGCACCGTCAACGGCGTGCCGACCGTGATGGCCAACTACTGGGGCAAGCACCTCGGCGTGATCAAGCTCGGCCTGAAGTTCGACGGCAAGACGTGGAGCGTCGACAAGTCGCAGACGACCGTCGAGGCGCGGCCGATCCAGAACGCCGACAAGACCTACGTCGCGGCCGACCCGTCGGTATCCGCGGCGATCGCGGCCGAGCACCAGGCGACGATCGACTACGTGAAAACGCCGATCGGCTCGACCGACTACCGGATGAACTCGTACTTCGCGGATGTCGGCGATCCGGGCGCGATCCAGATCGTCAACGAGGCGCAGGCCGACTACGTGAGGACCTACGTGCAGGCGAACCTGCCGCAGTACGCGTCGCTGCCGGTGCTGTCGGTCAGCGCGCCGTTCAAGAGCGGCTTCGGCGGCGGCAGCGACTATACCGACGTCGCGCCGGGCGCGCTCGCGATCAACAACGCGGCCGACCTGTACCTGTATCCGAACACCGTGTACGCGGTGAAGGTGAGCGGCGCCGACGTGAAGAACTGGCTCGAGACCGCCGCGAAGCGCTTCAACCGGATCGACCCGACGCAAGCGACCGTGCAGAAGCTCGTCAGCAGCTTCCCCGGCTACAACTTCGACATGTTCACGTCCGCCGATCTGTCGTACGAGATCGACGTCACCCAGCCGCTCGGCAGCCGGATCAGGAACCTGACGTACAAGGGCGCGCCGATCGACCCGAACGCGCAGTTCATCGTCGCGACCAACAACTACCGCGCGAGCGGCGGCGGCAACTTCCCGGGCCTCGACGGCAGCAAGACGATCTTCGCGTCGCCAGACGCGAACCGCGACGTGCTGATCTCGTTCATCAAGAAGCGCGGCGCGATCACGCGCACGGCCGATGGCGCGCAGCGCAGCTGGCGCTTCACGAAGCTCGCGAGCTCGGTCGCGCACGTGCAGTTCGCGTCCGCGCCGAACCGCCTCGGCGATGCCGCCGCCGCCGGCCTGGCCGGCATCACGCAGGTCGCGGCCGACGACGGTTCGGGCAAGAACCTCGCCACCTACGAGATCGACCTCACGCAATGAGACACGCGATGCAACCGATCCGGACGATGCGGCCGGCCGAAACCGGCTTCGCCGCCGCCGCGCGGCGCCTGCTGCGCGCGAAACTCCCGCCGGCCGCCCTGCTCGCGGCGGCGGCCGTGACCGTCGCGGCCGTGGTAGCCGCGACCGGCTTGCGCGGCGCCGGCCCCGCACCGAGCGCCGCGCAGCTCGACGAGTGGCAGGCGATGGTCACGCAGGCCACCGAGCCGCACGCGCTCGCGCAGTTGCGCACGCTCGCGCGCCGCGGGTCGGGCGCCGCGCAGACGGCGCTCGGCATCGCGCTCGTCGACGCGCGCGAACCGGGGCTGCGCGACGAGGGGCGCGGCTGGCTGGAAACCGCCGCGCAGGCGAACGGCAAGGCTGACGCACCGGCTGCGCGGCGCGCGCAACTCGCGCTCGGCAAGGCACTGCTGCTCGGCAGCGGCGACATCCCGAAGGACTACGCACGCGCCCGCGCGCTGCTCGGCGAAGCGGCCGAACAGGGCGACCCGGCCGCCGCGTATTACCTCGGGCTGATCTATCGCAGCGGCTACGGCATCGCCGCCGATCCGGTGCAGGCCGCGCACTGGTTCGACGTCGCGTCGCGCGCGGACATCCCGGCCGCGGACTTCATGCTCGCGAACGCGTACCGCGACGGCAGCGGCGTGCCGCGCGACGACGCGCGCGCGCTCGCGCTGTATCGCCGGGCCGCCGAACACGAGTTGCCGGAAGCCGTGCAGACGCTCGCGATGGCCTATCGCAACGGCGAGCTGGGGCTACGGCCCGACGCGGACGAATTCCACGCGCAGTGGATCGAGACCGCGCATGCGCTGAAGCATCCGGTCGTCGCTCCGTGACGCGCCCCTGCCGCCTGGCCGGGCGCCGTCGCGGCATCCCGTCAGGCGGCACCGCTCTGCGCGGGTCGCTCCAGACGCATGTACGCGTCGGACACGATCAGTCCGAAGACGATGTGATCGAGCGCGCTCACCCACCCTCGCGCGTCGGCGAACCACGGGAACAACTGAGTCATGCCGTAGTAGTTGACGACGTACAGCAGCACGCCGAATACGCCCCCCGCCACGCTGGCCATCCCGACGCTCGAATCCAGGCTGAAACACGCGATGATCACGGCCAGAATCAGCGCAAATACGATCGACAACGCGAAGTGCACGCCCAGCGCCGCCAGCAGCGTCCCCACTTCGACCGTGATCGACGGCGCGAGCGCGTCGTCGCCGAAGTAGATGGCCGCGATCATGCGCAGCGGTGCCCACGCGTCGTGTCCGATGATTGCCGCCGCGACGACCTGGATGACCAGGAAAACCGCACCGGCCACGCACCCGCCGATCACGGCTGCTCGCCACACCGGAACGCGGCGCGCGTAATGGTGCGAATGCATGTGGAGTTGCATGGCCACCTCCTTGAAAACGGTCCGCCGCGTCAGTGCCGGTGCGTATGCGACATACCCGAGCGCACCGCCGACCATGCCGACGCGAGCGAGTCCATCAGCCGGCGACAGGCGCGCGTCATCGGGAGCCCGACGGCGTCGGAGATCCGGGGCGTCTTGCGGTGAAAGCGCTCGAACAGGCTGGACAGGCTCGAACACGAATGAAGCTTGTTCATCGCCATTTCCCTCGATGCGGCAACGACGAGGACGCGCTGGCGCACGCCGCGCGGGCTGTCGGAGCGGATATATCGAACGTAGTCGCGCCGGTCGTGAATATCAAGATGCAGGCTGGCGCCCGTGCGCAACGGTGCCGGGTTCTGCAGACGAAAGCGGTAACAGGCCCGTGGTCAAGCAGAACACCGACTGCAAGCGCTTGCGTGTCCGTGAAGCCGAGCCCGCAAACAAACAGCCGCGCCGGATGCGCGGCCATCGCCGTCGATATTTCTGCCGGTGCATGGTTGTGCCGCAAGTGTTCTCACAGCCGCCAGGCGAACAGGCGGGAATGAACTCGATCTCGATCCGGTTACGCTGGCTCGGAAGAATGAGCGAATCGTTGCGCCAGATCTTTGTATCGATGTTGATTCGGTCTCGCGAAATTCCAAGATTCTGAACTTGCGTGGCGCGACCATATCGGTACATACCTGTTCCCCGCTCCCCAACGCGCCCCCGCCCCCTGTCGCTACAATAGCCACCATGAACGCCCCCACCTCCTCCGACACGCCCGATTCCGGCGACGCGCACATCGCGCGCAACCGGCTCGACGCGCACCTGGACGCCGCGCCGCGTGCGTGGCCGCTCGACATCGTCGCCGCCACCGGCTCGACCAACGCCGACGTCGCGACGCGGCTCAAGGCGCTGCCGCGCAGCGCGAACGCATTGCCCGCGCCGCTCGTGCGCGTCGCGTTCGAGCAGACGGCCGGCCGCGGCCGGCAGGGCCGCCCGTGGTTCGCGCAGCCCGGCAACGCGCTGCTGTGCTCGGTCGGCTGCATCGTGCCGCGCGCCGTCGACGCGCTCGGCGGCCTCAGCATCGCGATCGGCGTCGCGCTCGCCGAAGGGCTGGCCACGCTGCCGCTCGACGCCCGCATGCGCGTCGCGCTCAAATGGCCGAACGACCTGCTGCTGATGGCCACCGACGACGGCACGCGGCGCATCGTCGGCAAGCTCGCCGGGATCCTGATCGAAACCGTGTGGACCACCGCCGGCGCGACCGCCGTCGTGATCGGCTTCGGCATCAACGTGCGCGGCGCGGAAGCCGTCGCCGCGCAGGTCGACGCGCTGCGCGCGCGCGACGCGACGCTCGCGAGCGGGCTGCCGCCTGCCGCGCTGTCGATCGCATGCGCATCGGCCAACCTCACCGATACGCTCGCCGCGTCGCTGAACGCGCTCACGCCCGCACTCGCGCAGTTCGGCGCCGACGGGCTCGCGCCGTTCCTGCCGCGCTGGCATGCACTGCACGCGTACGCGGGCCGCGAAGTCGTGCTGCTCGAACAGGGCGTCGAACGCGCACGCGGCATCGCGACCGGCATCGATGCGACCGGCCAGTTGCTGCTCGACACGCCGAACGGCGTGCAGGCGATCGCGGCCGGCGACGTGTCGCTGCGCGAAGCGCAATGAACGAGCCGTACCTGCTGATCGACGCCGGCAACAGCCGGATCAAGTGGGCGCTCGCCGATGCGCAGCGCACGCTTGTCCAGACCGGCGCGTTCGGCCACGCACGCGACGGCGGCGGCGATCCCGACTGGTCGAACCTGCCGCGTCCGCGCGGCGCATGGATCTCGAACGTCGCGGGCGCCGACGTGGCCGCACGAATCGACGCGCTGCTCGACGCGCGCTGGCCGGGCCTGCCGCGCACGACGATACGCTCGCGCTCCGCGCAATGCGGCGTGACGAACGGCTATACGACGCCCGAACAGCTCGGCAGCGACCGCTGGGCCGGCCTGATCGGCGCACATGCGGCCTTTCCGGGCGAGCACTTGCTGATCGCGACGTTCGGCACCGCGACGACGCTCGAGGCGCTGCGCGCGGACGGCCGCTTCACGGGCGGGCTGATCGCGCCGGGCTGGGCGCTGATGATGCGCGCGCTCGGCACGCACACCGCGCAGTTGCCGACGCTGACCACCGACATCGCGAGCGGGCTGCTCGCAGGTGCGCAGGCCGAGCCGTTTCAGGTCGATACACCGCGTTCGCTGTCGGCAGGCTGCCTGTACGCGCAGGCGGGGCTGATCGAACGCGCCTGGCGCGATCTCGCCGATGCATGGCAGGCACCCGTGCGGCTCGTGCTGGCAGGCGGCGCGGCGGACGAGGTCGCGCGCGCGCTGACGCTGCCGCATACGCGGCACGACGCGTTGATCCTGTCCGGGCTCGCGCTGATCGCCGAGGAAGCGGCCGCGCAGAATTGACGGAGTTGCGTCGGCTTCGCCGTCTCGCCGACGGTATCGGCGCATGTCGGTGCAGGATTTCGTCGCGGGAACGTTGGGGGAACGCGCCACTGCAAGCGGCCCGCCGCCCGCGAGGCAAAGGCCGCACACGGGTTGCCTGACTGTTGAGAACAGTCACGGAAACAACGAAAAAGCCGGCCATGCGGCCGGCCCGACTGAACGACTGAACGACTGAACGACTGAACGACTGAACGAAAAGGGGTGTCGACGATGCTGCGCTGGCTGATCGCTGTTCTCTTTCTCGCCAACATGCTCGCGTTCGTGGTGGCGCGCGGCGTGTTCGGGCCGCTGCCGGCAGCCGGCCCGCGCGAACCGGGCGTGCTGTCGCGGCAGGTGCAGCCCGATGCGCTGCGCGTGACGCCGCTGGCGCAGGCGGCCGACCAGCCCGTCGTCGGCGGCCCGATCGCGCCGCCGGCCGTCATGGCCGCGCCGCTTGCGGCATCCGCGCCCTGACAGCGCCGGGCCGCGCTCAGGACTGCTGCGCGCGGACCTTCTTCAGCAACGCGGTGGTCGAGCGGTCGTGCTCGAACGGAATCGCCAGCGCGCGGCCGCCCCAGCCGCGCACGAGCGCCGATTCCGGCAGCGCATCCATGTCGTAGTCGCCGCCCTTCACGAGGATGTCCGGACGGATGGCCTCGATCAGCGACACCGGCGTCTGTTCCTCGAACTTCACGACCCAGTCGACGCTTTCCAGCGCCGCGAGCAGCGCCGCGCGGTCATCCTCGCGGTTGATCGGCCGATCGTCGCCCTTGCCGAGCATGCGCACCGACGCATCGCAGTTCACGCCGACGATCAGGCACGCGCCGAGCGCTTTCGCGTCGGCGAGATACGTGACGTGGCCGCGATGCAGGATGTCGAATACGCCGTTGGTGAACACGACGGGCGACGGCAGCGACGCGCGCAGGGCAACCAGGGCATCACGGGTAATCAGCTTGCGTTCGAAGGTGGCGGACATGATGGAGATCGGACGAAATGAACGATGGGGCGCGCGGCGGCCCCGGCGGCAGCGCCAGATAAAAAGCCCGCCGGACCGGCCGGGCGGGCTTCATGCAACGGACGCGAAACGGCGCAATGCGGCCGGCGCGATTCACGCCGGCTGCGGCGCCTTGCGGCCTCAGGCCGGCTGCGCGGCCGACGACGGGCCGCTTTCGGCCTGCAGGCGGCTGGTGACTTCCTTGCGATAGCGGTTCAGCTCCTGCGCGGTCGCGAACGTGCGCTCGAACAGGATCGACAGGTTGTGCAGGATGCGCTCGACAACCTTCTTTTCCCACTCGCCGTCGAAACGGATCTGCTCGTCGAGCCAGCGCTCGAGCCATTCCGGATCCGGCAGGCGCGACTGCACGGTGTCGCGCGGGAACAGCGCCTGGTTCACGTGCAGGTTGGTCGGGTGCAGCGGCTTCTCGGTGCGGCGCGCCGACGCCATCAACACGCCGATCTTCGCGAACGCGGCACGCGCGACGTCGCCGCAGTTGTTCAGCGCCTTCTTCATGTAGCGCAGGTACGCGCCGCCGTGGCGCGCTTCATCGCGCGAGATCGTTTCGTAGATCTGCTTGATGACGGGCTCGGTGTGCCAGTCAGCCGCGCAGCGGTACCAGTGGTTCAGGCGGATCTCGCCGCAGAAGTGCAGCATCAGCGTCTCGAGCGGCGGCGCCGGATCGAACTGGAAGCGCACCGCGTGCAGCTCCTCTTCGGTCGGCACCATGTCCGGCTTGAAGCGGCGCAGGTATTCCATCAGCACGAGCGAATGCTTCTGCTCCTCGAAGAACCACACGCTCATGAACGCGGAAAAGTCGCTGTCGTGCTGGTTGTCGCGCAGGAACATTTCCGTTGCGGGCAGCGCCGACCATTCGGTGATCGCGTTCATCTTGATCGTCTTCGCCTGCTCGTCGGTGAGCAGCGAAGCGTCGAACTTGTCCCACGGAATGTCCTTCTCCATGTCCCAGCGGACGGCTTCGAGCGACCTGTAAAGTTCCGGATAAAGCATCGTGTTCATGATGGTCCCACCCCTGTTCTGCGCAATGCGACTTCTCTAAACGTGACTGTTGCCACAAAGGCGCGCCAAGCGCGCTTTTTGCAGCCAAGACTGTAATTTTACGCGTGAAACCGACCGACCGGACGCTGATTCCACGTCCGGCAGCCGGGCGGTCGCGCCGCCGCCGTTGGGCACGCCGCAGCCACGCTCCGTTCGAACGGAACCGGCCGCGCTTGCCTGAGTGGGGGGCCGGCGCTGGCCGGCTCGTTGGCGAGCCCGTCCCCTGCCCCCAGGCGGGTTCCCCGTAGGGTCCCGTGCGGATGCCGGATCGGCGGGCTGCTCGATGTGGTGTATACGGCGGCGGCCATGATATCACGCGTGTATGACGCTTCCGAGACGCCTGCCCGGTCGCGCGCCGCCAATCCCGGTGCGGCGATCGGTCGCGCCCGACCGTCGCGAAAACGCAACCTCGCGCAACCGCGCGCCATCTGCGTGCATCAGACCCGTATTTCGCCCGTCGCGAGCCCGTCTTCCGGCGGCGTGCCGGCTGCCGGCGCGCTGCTGCCGTCCGCCTGTGCGATCCAGCCGGCGAGCGTGTCGCGCTGCGCGCGCCCGTCGCCATAGCCGAGCTCGATCAGTTCGCGCGTGAACGCCTCCTCGAACAGCAGGTAGCTCGCGAACGACGCGCCGGCCGGCTGGCTGCCGCCGACCGCGCCGAGCAGCCCGCGCATCGCCGCCGGCATCTGCTTCAGGTGCTTCGCGGCGATCAGCTCGATACGCTCGGACGGCGCGATCGCCAGCACGTCGACGTGCCGCCAGCCGCTGTCGACCTCGACCTGGTGCGGCAGGTGCTCGATCATCCGGTTGATGTGCTCGATCCGCTCGATGTCCGAGCCGATCGAGTCGAGGAACACGCTCGCAAGCACCTGCTGGCCGATCTGCGCGAGCGACGGGTAGCCGCGCACGCGGCCGGCGCCGTTCGCGGCCGGAATCTCGGGCCGCGGGTCGGCCGCACCGACGACGACGATCCGGTGCGCGCCGAAGTGGATCGCCGGCGACAGCGGCGCGATCTGCCGGATCGAACCGTCGCCGAAGTACTCGATCTGCCCGTCGAGCACGAGCGGCACGGCCGGGAACACGAACGGAATCGCCGACGACGCGAGCAGGTGCGACGCCGACAGATCGACGAGCCGCGCGGTGCGCTGCGCGCGCCGCCACGCCTGGATCGGCTCGGCCGCCTGGTAGAACGTGAGGTGCCGGCCGCTCGAATAACTGAGCGCCGTCACCGCAAGCGCGTGCAGCAGCCGCGCCTCGAGCATCTGCTCGATCCGGTGGAAGCTCAGTTCGCGCTGCAGCAGGTGCGCGAGCGGCGTGTTGTCGAGCAGCCCGCGCGGCGAACGGCGGGCCGCCCAGCCGAACGTCATCGTCGCGAGCCAGCGCGCGCCGGCGGCCGCGATGCCGAGCCAGTCGGTGCGGTACACGTAGTCGGGGCGCAGGTGCTCCCAGAATTCGAGCAGGCGGCGCACGCCGTGGGAAAAGTCGTCCGCGTGGCTCGCGATCGACGTTGCGTTGATCGCGCCGGCCGACGAGCCGCACACGACCGCGAACGGCAGCGTGTGCCGGTCCGGATCGGCCTCGAGCGCGATCTCGGCCAGCGCCTTCAGCACGCCGACCTGGTAGGCGGCACGCGCGCCGCCTCCCATCAGAACGAGCGCGAGCCGCATGATCGACCTGCTACCGGCGCCGCGTCACGTCGAGCGCTTCGGCGGACGGGTTGCGGGCGACGAAGCGGCGGCCGCGCGCACCGCCGCCGAGCCGGCCGGCTTCGCGCGCTTCGCGGCGGGCTTGCGCGGCGCGGCGGCGGCCGGCGCCGGCTTCGCGGCCTGCTCCGGCGGGGCGGCAGCGTCCGGCGGCGCGGGCTGCATGCCCGGCTGCGCCATCGCGAGGCTCGCGAGCTGGTTGAACTGCGACTGCAGCAGGTTCCACCAGCCGGCCGGATCGAACGCCTGCTGCGCGGCATCGCCTTCCGGCGGCGCATCCGCGCCGTCCGCCGCCGGCGCTGCGTCGCCCGGCGGCGCCGACGCGGCTTTCGCCGCCTGCGCCGCCGCGACGGCCGCGTCCTCGGCCGCCGACATCGAGCTTTGCGCGAACGCGCCGAACGCCCGCAGCGTCGCGAGCGTCGCGCGCTGCACCTCGAGCGCCTGGATCGCGGACTGCAGCATCCCGAGATTGAGCTTCAGCCACTGCTCGACCGCGCGCAGATCGGTGATCCGCTTGTCGAGTTCCTCGACGCTCGTGAGCGGCGCCATCATGTCGGACATGCTCGACAGCGACGGCGGCAGCCCATGCGTGGCGCCCGGAAACGACGTCATCCCGCCGAACGGCGACATCCGCATCATGTCCCACATCCGGTCCATCATGTCGGCGGGCTGGAAGCCGGCAAAGCCGGCGAAAGGGTTGGAGCCGGAGGCATCGGTCGTCATACGGGCATCCTGGTTAGACTGGGGGAGCGAGGCGGCCGCCATGCGTCGCGCAGCCGCGCGTGATTCGATCATAGCGCGCGTCAGAACGGCGCGTCGCCGGGGAAGTCGGGCGGACGCCGCTCGCGCAGCGAGCGGATGCCCTCCTGCACGTCGGGCCCCGAGAAGCCCATGAATTCGAGCGCGAGCGACGCGTCGAAGGTCGGCCCGGCCGCGCGCAGCCAGTTGTTCAGCGCGTACTTGGTCCAGCGGATCGCCGACTGCGAGCCGTGCGCGAGCCGCTCGGCCACTTCGTACGCCTTCGGCAGCAGGTCGGCCGGCTCGACCGCGAGCGATACCAGCCCGATCCGCTCGGCCTCCGCGCCGCTCACGGGCTCGCACAGCAGCAGGTAGTACTTCGCCTTCGCCATCCCGCACAGCAGCGGCCACACGATCGCCGCGTGGTCGCCGGCCGCGACGCCGAGCCGCGTATGGCCGTCGATGATGCGCGCATCCTTCGCGGCGATCGAAATGTCGGCGAGCAGCCCGGCGACGAGCCCCGCGCCGACGGCCGGCCCGTGCATCGCCGACACGATCGGCTTGCTGCAGTTGATCACGTTGTAGACGAGGTCGCGCGCCTCGCGCCACACGCGGGCGCGCACGTCGAAGTCGTTCGCCATGTCCTCGACGAGCGCGAGATCGCCGCCCGCCGAAAAACCCTTGCCTTCGCCGCGGATCACCGCGACGCGCGTGTCGGGATCGCGGTCGACGTCGCGCCAGATGTCGGCGAGCTCGCGATGCATGCGCGCGTTCGCGGTCGCGAGGCCGCTACGGTTCGCACCCTCGCCGCTCATCACGATGTCGAGCACGCCATGGTCGCGGCGCGTCACCTTCAGTGCTTCGTAACCGCCGTATGCGGCGAGATCGGCCATGCGCCTGCTCCTTGCTCGAGGCTCTTGAATCGAGTGTAGCCAAGCCCGCGCGGGCAAACATCAGGCGAAACCCGGCGCGCGGGCCGGAGCCGGGTTTCGCGCGGGCGTTGCGTGCCCGCGTGACTTACGCCGCGCCGTCGGGCGGTGCGACCGACTGCTCGATCGCGCCGAAGATCGACTTGCCGGCCGCGTCGAACATCTCGATGCGCACGGTGTCGCCGTAGCGCATGAATTCGGTCTGCGGCGCGCCCTGCTCGATCGTCTCGAGGCAGCGCTTCTCGGCGATGCAGCAGTAGCCGCGCTTCGCATCCTTGTTCGACACCGTGCCCGAACCGACGATCGAGCCGGCGCGCAGGTTGCGCGTCTTCGCCGCGTGCGCGACCAGCTGGCCGAAGTGGAACACCATGTCGGTGCCCGCATCGGGCTGGCCGACCTTCCTGCCGTTCCAGTGGACGATCATCGGCCGGTGCACGCGGCCTTCGCGCCATTCGTCGCCGAGCTCGTCGGGCGTCACGGCGACCGGCGCGAACGCGGTGGCCGGCTTGCTCTGGAAGAAGCCGAAGCCCTTCGCGAGCTCGGCCGGAATCAGGTTGCGCAGCGACACGTCGTTCACGAGCGTGACGAGCCGCACGGCCTTCAGCGCGTCGTCGGGCGATGCGCTCATCGGCACGTCGCCGGTGATCACCGCGACTTCCGCCTCGAAATCGATGCCCCATTCCTCGGACGGGCACACGACGTCGTCGCGGGGCCCCAGGAAATCGTCGCTGCCGCCCTGGTACATCAGCGGATCGGTCCAGAACTCGGGCGGCATCTCTGCGCCGCGCGCGCGGCGCACGAGCTCGACGTGGTTCACGTACGCGGAGCCGTCGGCCCACTGGAACGCGCGCGGCAGCGGCGCCATGCAGCTGGCCGGATCGAACGAGAACGCGTTGCGCGCGCGGCCGTGGTTCAGCGCGTCGTACAGGTCGCGCAGCTGCGGCGCGTAGAACGCCCAGTCGTCGAGGACGCGCTGCAGCGTCGGCGCGATCGCGTCGGCGATCGCCGCGGTGTGCAGGTCGCGCGACACGACGATCAGCTGGCCGTCGCGCGTGCCGTCCTTCAGCGAAGCAAGTTTCATAAGGGGAATCTGCCGTTGTAGTGACGATGGAGGGAATCTATTTTACGATGGTGAATCCATGCGGCGCGCCACGATCGCGCACGCCGTTTTCGCCCCGATCCTTGCCGCATTTTCGCGCACCCGCTGCCCATGCCCGCCAGCCCGCTTCCCGACGACGATCTCGCCGACTCCGACACCGACGACGCCGCTTCCGGCGAGCACGGCGAGAAGGTCCGTTCCGGCATCCAGTCGATCGAGGTCGGCTTCCGCCTGCTCGACGTGCTGACGAGCGAGCCGCGCGCGATGATGCTGCGCGACCTCGCACAGCGCGCGGGCATGAGTCCTGCGAAGGCGCACCGCTACCTGGTCAGCTTTTCGCGGCTCGGCGTCGTGTCGCAGGACCCCGTGTCGGGCCGCTACGAGCTCGGCGGCTTCGCGCTGCAGATGGGGCTCGCGCGGCTCGCGCGCGTCGACGGCGTGAAGCTCGCGCGGATCGCGCTGACCGAATTCCGCGACCGCCTCGACCAGACGGTCGGCATCGCGGTGTGGGGCAACCAGGGGCCGACGATCGTGCACTGGATGGAATCGAGCCATCCGGCGAAGGCGTCGCTGAAGCTCGGCGACGTGATGCCGCTGCTCGGTTCCGCGACCGGGCTGCTGTTCGCCGCATACCTGCCGCGCAGCAAGACCGCCGCGATGCTCGAGCGCGAACTCGCCGATACGCGCCGCTCGCCGCATCACGGCGGCCCGCGCACGCTCGACGAAGTCGACGCGGTGCTGGCCGACGTGCGCGAGCACGAGGCCGCGCGCGTCGAGGGGATGCTGCTGCCGACGATCCACGCGTTCTGCATGCCCGTGTTCGACGCGGTCGGCGAGCTCGCGCTCGCGATCGTCGCGCTCGGCCAGGAAGGCTCGTTCGATATCGCGTGGGGCGGCGAGATCGACACCGCGCTGCGCGCGTGCGCGCGGAAACTGTCTTACGAACTCGGCTATAGTCCCGACGCGCGCGACGCCTGACGCGCGCGATACATCCCGGTACACGCCGCGCACCGCGAACGCGCGGCGCCTCCGACGGTCCGATTCCTGTGGTGCGCTGTGCACCCAATGTCACGCGACCAACCCGACCCCGTTCCGGTGCCCATGCAGCCTGCCGACATCCGCCCGCGTCACGCCCTGCCCCGCCGCTGGCTGCGCGTGGGCGTCGCGCTCGTCGTCGTGCTGGTGCTGCACGCGCTCGCCGCGATCTGGCTGATGCGCAATCGCGAATCGTTCACGCCGCCCGCGCCCGCCGAGGTCCCCGTGCAGATCGAGCTGCTGAAGCCGCAACCGATCGAGCGCCAGCCCGCGCCGTCCGAGCCGAAGCCGGTCGAGCATCCGGCCGCCCCCGCGGCGGCCGCGCCCAAGGCCGCCGCACCGAAGCCTGCACCGTCACCCGAGCCGGTCCTCACGTCGACGCAGCCGGCCGAGCAAGGCGAGCCGCCACCGGCTGCCGTCTCCGCGGCGAGCGGCATGCCGAGCGCATCGGGCACGCACGCCGCATCGGCCGCCGGCGCCAGCAGCGCCGCGGCGCCGGGCCCCGCGACCGATGGCGTGAAGTTCGCCGCGCCGCCGTCCGGCGACCTGCAGTACGACACGTTCTACAACGGGATGCAGAACATGATCGGCACGATCCACTGGCGCACCGACGGGCGCACCTACGACCTGTCGGTATCGATGCCGGTGCCGTTCGTCGGCCCGTTCGCCTATCGCAGCGAAGGTCGCATAGACGCATTCGGCGTCGCGCCCGACCGTTACGTCGAGAAGCGCGGCAAGCGGCCGGAAGACATCGCGATCTTCAACCGCGAGATCCGGCAGGTCGTGTTCACACGCACGCCGAACAACGCGCCGCTGCCCGACGGCGTGCAGGACCGCTTCAGCATGCTGATGCAGTTGTCGGGGCTCTTGCGCGGCAACCCGTCCGCCTACAAGCCCGGCGTCACGCAGCAGTTCTTCGTGATCGACAACAACAGCGGCGAGACCTGGCCGATCACGGTGATCGGCGACGAGCAGGTGCAGACGCAGGCCGGCATCATCGACGCGCGGCATTTCATGCGCCTGCCGCGCCGCGACGGCGACACGCGCCGCATCGACATGTGGCTCGCGCCGTCGCTCGGCTGGCTGCCCGCGCGGCTCGTGCAGAGCGAACCGAACGGCGCGCAGATCGAGCTGCTGTGGCACGGCCGGCTCGCGGCGCCGGCCGTGCCGTCCGATGCGACGCCGGCAGGCGACACAACGAACGCGCCCGCCGGCGCATCGACGCCCGATGCATCGGCCGCACCACCCGCGGAACCGCCACAACCAGCGCCGCCGGCCACCGTGCAACCGCCCGCGCCACCGGCTGAACCGTCGGCGGCGTCGCCTGTCACACAGTGAACGCGCGGGGATCGGCAATTTCGACCGACTACAGATTTCCGCGAAATGGCCGATGACACTCTTTAACAACTATTTCAGTCCACCGGCAGACAATAAGAAACGTTTCATAGACATCGGCTTCTAACCGATACACCCCACGCAACGGGAACGGGGTGTGCTGCGCAAGCCCCTTGAAACCGGCAAGGCTCGCCCCACCTAGGGGACAACAAGGCCAGATGCCACTGCGAAGAGGAGTGCCGCCATGCAAATGATCTACAACAGCCCCAACTACTGCGTCGTCGAATTTGCGCCGCAGGCCGGCCATCATCTGATGAATGCCGGCGGATACGAAATCGTCGACAAGAACGCGCAGCGCGAGATCTTCATCGACGGCGAACTTGCCGAACGCTTCCGCGCACACGTGAAGCAACTGATCGAGGATGAACCGTCGCTCGACGAAGTCGACGAATTCCTCGGGCAATTCGACAGCCTGATGATGATGCCCGTCGTGCTGCACTGACGACCCGCGGCCCGGCGCCTCGCGCGGCCGGGCCATTCGCCGCGCACCGACGCGGCGCCCGCGAGCACTCCGATCATGCCCCCGTCCGGTTCGCCTGGCGGGGGCTTTCATTTGGCGGGCGCCCCGGCCGGCGCGAGGCCGGGCGGCGGCCAGGCGCACCGGCTACAATGACGGTTTTCCCGTCTTCGCCGGTCCTCCGCCCATGTCTGCGACTCCTCTCGCCGCTTCCGTCCCGCTCGACGCGCCCTACACGCGCGGCGCCGCACTGCCCGCGCTGCTGAAATCGCGCATCCTGATCCTCGACGGCGCGATGGGCACGATGATCCAGCGCTACAAGCTCGACGAAGCCGCGTATCGCGGCGAGCGCTTCAAGGATTTCCCGCGCGACATCAAGGGCAACAACGAGCTGCTGTCGCTCACGCAGCCGCAGATCATCCGCGAGATTCACGACCAGTACTTCGCGGCCGGCGCCGACATCGTCGAAACCAATACGTTCGGCGCGACGACGGTCGCGCAATCCGACTACGGGATGGAAGATCTCGTCGTCGAGATGAACGTCGAATCGGCGAAGCTCGCGCGCGAATCGGCCGCGAAATACGCGACGCCGGACAAACCGCGCTTCGTCGCGGGCGCGATCGGGCCGACGCCGAAGACGGCGAGCATCTCGCCGGACGTCAACGATCCGGGCGCCCGCAACGTCACGTTCGACGAGCTGCGCGACGCGTACTACCAGCAGGCGAAGGCGCTGCTCGACGGCGGCGTCGACCTGTTCCTCGTCGAGACGATCTTCGACACGCTGAACGCGAAAGCCGCGCTGTTTGCGCTCGACGAGCTGTTCGAGGACACCGGCGAGCGCCTGCCGATCATGATCTCGGGCACCGTCACCGATGCGTCGGGCCGGATCCTGTCGGGCCAGACGGTCGAGGCGTTCTGGAATTCGCTGCGTCATGCGAAGCCGCTCACGTTCGGCCTGAACTGCGCGCTCGGCGCGGCGCTGATGCGCCCGTACATCGCCGAGCTCGCGAAGCTGTGCGACACCTACGTGTCGTGCTACCCGAACGCGGGCCTGCCGAACCCGATGAGCGACACCGGCTTCGACGAAACGCCGGACGTCACGTCGGGCCTGCTGAAGGAATTCGCGCAGGCCGGGCTCGTGAACCTCGCGGGCGGCTGCTGCGGCACGACGCCCGAGCACATCGCCGAGATCGCGAAGGCGCTCGCCGACGTGAAGCCGCGCCGCTGGCCGAACCAGTACAGCGACAACGCCTGACCCGACCGCCCCACGCCCTTCATTACACGAATTCGCACCGCCATGACCGATCACATGATGCGCCTTGCCGGCCTCGAGCCGTTCAACGTCACGTCCGGAACGCTCTTCATCAACGTCGGTGAACGCACCAACGTCACCGGCTCGAAGGCGTTCGCGCGGATGATCCTCAACGGCCAGTTCGACGAGGCGCTCGCCGTCGCGCGCCAGCAGGTCGAGAACGGCGCGCAGGTGATCGACATCAACATGGACGAGGCGATGCTCGATTCGAAGGCGGCGATGGTGCGCTTCCTGAACCTGATCGCGTCGGAGCCGGACATCGCGCGCGTGCCGATCATGATCGACTCGTCGAAATGGGAAGTGATCGAGGCCGGCCTCAAGTGCGTGCAGGGCAAGGCGATCGTGAACTCGATCTCGCTGAAGGAAGGCGAGGAAGCGTTCCGCCGCCACGCGAACCTGATCCGCCGCTACGGCGCGGCGGCCGTCGTGATGGCGTTCGACGAGAAGGGCCAGGCCGATACGTACGAACGCAAGACCGAGATCTGCAAGCGCTCGTACGATTTCCTCGTGAACGAAGTCGGCTTCCCGCCGGAAGACATCATCTTCGACCCGAACATCTTCGCGGTCGCGACCGGCATCGAGGAGCACAACAACTACGCGGTCGACTTCATCGAGGCGACCCGCTGGATCAAGCAGAACCTGCCGTACGCGAAGGTGAGCGGCGGCGTGTCGAACGTGTCGTTCTCGTTCCGCGGCAACGACCCGGTGCGCGAGGCGATCCACACCGTGTTCCTGTATCACGCGATCCAGGCCGGGATGGACATGGGCATCGTGAATGCCGGCCAGCTCGGCGTGTATGCCGACCTCGACGCCGAGCTGCGCGAGCGCGTCGAGGACGTGATCCTGAACCGCCGCGCCGATTCCACCGACCGCCTGCTCGAGATCGCCGACAAGTTCAAGGCGGGCGGCGCGAAGAAGGAAGAGAACCTCGAGTGGCGCAACCAGCCGGTCGAGAAACGGCTCTCGCATGCGCTCGTGCACGGCATCACGACCTTCATCGTCGAGGACACCGAAGAAGTGCGCGCGAAGATCGACGCCGCCGGCGGTCGCCCGATCAACGTGATCGAAGGCCCGCTGATGGACGGGATGAACATCGTCGGCGACCTGTTCGGCCAGGGCAAGATGTTCCTGCCGCAGGTCGTGAAGTCGGCGCGCGTGATGAAGCAGGCGGTCGCGCACCTGATCCCGTTCATCGAGGAAGAAAAGCGTCTGCTCGCGGAAGCGGGCGGCGACGTGCGCGCGAAGGGCAAGATCGTCATCGCGACCGTGAAGGGCGACGTGCACGACATCGGCAAGAACATCGTGTCGGTCGTGCTCCAGTGCAACAACTTCGAAGTGGTCAACATGGGCGTGATGGTCCCGTGCAACGAGATCCTCGCGAAGGCGAAGGTCGAGGGCGCGGACATCATCGGGCTGTCGGGCCTCATCACGCCGAGCCTCGAGGAAATGGCGTACGTCGCGTCCGAAATGCAGCGCGACGACTACTTCCGCGTGAAGAAGATCCCGCTGCTGATCGGCGGCGCGACCACGTCGCGCGTGCACACGGCCGTGAAGATCGCGCCGCACTACGAGGGCCCGGTCGTCTACGTGCCCGATGCGTCGCGCTCGGTGTCGGTCGCGTCGAGCCTGCTGTCCGACGAAGGCGCGGCGAAGTACCTCGACGAGCTGAAGTCCGACTACGAACGCATTCGCGACCAGCACGCGAACCGCAAGGCGCAGCCGATGGTCACGCTCGCCGAGGCGCGCGCGAACAAGACGAAGGTCGACTGGGCCGGCTACGCGCCCGTGAAGCCGAAGTTCATCGGCCGCCGCGTGTTCAAGAACTACGACCTGAACGAACTCGCGAACTACATCGACTGGGGCCCGTTCTTCCAGACGTGGGACCTGGCTGGCCCGTACCCGGCGATCCTGAACGACGAGATCGTCGGCGAATCGGCGCGGCGCGTGTTCTCCGACGCGAAATCGATGCTCGCGCGCCTGATCCAGGGCCGCTGGCTGAGCGCGAACGGCGTGATCGCGCTGCTGCCGGCGAACACCGTGAACGACGACGACATCGAGATCTACAGCGACGAATCGCGCTCGGAAGTGCTGCTCACGTGGCGCAACCTGCGCCAGCAGAGCGTGCGTCCGGTGGTCGACGGCGTGATGCGGCCGAATCGCTCGCTCGCCGACTTCATCGCGCCGAAGGAATCGGGCGTCGCCGACTACATCGGGATGTTCGCGGTGACGGCCGGCCTCGGCGTCGACGTGAAGGAAAAGCAGTTCGAAGCCGACCACGACGACTACAGCGCGATCATGCTGAAGGCGCTCGCCGACCGTTTCGCGGAAGCGTTCGCCGAGGCAATGCATGCGCGCGTGCGACGCGAGCTGTGGGGCTACGCGAGCGGCGAGACGCTCGACAACGACGCGCTGATCGCGGAAAAGTACGCGGGCATCCGCCCGGCGCCCGGCTACCCGGCCTGCCCCGACCACCTCGTGAAGCGCGACATGTTCGACGTGCTGCACGCGGACGAGATCGGCATGAGCGTGACCGACTCGCTGGCGATGCTGCCGGCCGCGAGCGTATCGGGCTTCTACCTCGCGCATCCGGACAGCCGCTACTTCTCGGTCGGCAAAATCGGGCAGGATCAGCTCGAGGACTACGCGCGGCGCATGGCGCTGTCGCTCGACGACGCGCGCCGCGCGCTCGCGCCGCAGCTCTGATCGATGCGGACGGGCGGCCGACCGCCCGTTTGGTCAGACAAAAAGAAAAAGCCCGCTCGGAAGCGGGCTTTTTCCTGCCTTACTGACCTTTCGTACTGCCGGGCAACGAAGCTCAGAAGCCCCAGTGCACGTCGGCTTCGCCGGCTTTCGCCTCGCGCAGCATCGTGAGGAACGGCGCGACGCGCTGGGCCAGGCTCGGCGGCACTTCGTGGTGCGCGTGATCGGCTTCGTCCTCGTGGAAGTGGCCGGCGTGCTCGGCGCGCGCCTGCTTCGCCTGCGCGACTGCGCCTTCCAGCTTCGCGATCGCGTGGTCCAGCTCGTCGTGCGTAATCACACCGCGCTCGCCCAGCTGCTTGCCGACGAGGCCCAGCACATACACGGCGAAATCCTTCAGCACGTCGAGATCCTGTGCCGCCTTGCTCTTGAACGTAATCATGACAATTCCCTTTTCATCTTGTTGTGCCTGCGCGGCGAGGTTGGGGGAACGCCGGCAGACCGGCGTCCGGCCTCGCGGACGCGGGGCGCCTGAGCGGCATATTAGCACCTGTTAAAATTCTGCGATCCCTGAAACGCGCGCTTAAAAAGCGCGCCGGCGGCCCGGCGTTTCCGGCCGCCACCAACGAAGCCTTCTACCAGCATGCTGCCAGCACACAAACAGACCCTCGAAGCCCTGCTCGCGGATAGCGTCAAGCAGGTCGCACACGCGCTGAATGGCGCCGACGCCACGTTCGTCGCCCCGGCCATCACGCTGGAGCGCCCGAAGGTCGCCGCGCACGGCGACGTCGCGTGCAACGTCGCGATGCAGCTCGCCAAGCCTCTCGGCGCGAACCCGCGCCAGCTCGCCGAGCAGATCGTCGCCGCGCTCACTGCGCAGCCGGCCGCGCAAGGGCTCGTCGACGCCGCCGAAATCGCCGGCCCCGGCTTCATCAACCTGCGCCTGTCGGCCGCCGCGAAGCAGGCGGTGATCGCCGCCGTGTTCGACCAGGGCCGCGCGTTCGGCACGTCGGATCGCGAGAAAGGCAAGCAGGTGCTGCTCGAATTCGTGTCGGCGAACCCGACCGGCCCGCTGCACGTCGGCCACGGCCGCCAGGCCGCGCTCGGCGACGTGCTCGCGAACGTGATCGCGAGCCAGGGCTACGCGGTGCACCGCGAGTTCTACTACAACGACGCGGGCGTGCAGATCGGCAACCTCGCGATCTCGACGCAGGCGCGCGCGCGCGGCCTGAAGCCGGGCGACGCGGGCTGGCCGGAAGCCGCATACAACGGCGAATACATCGCCGACATCGCACGCGACTACCTGAACGGCGAAACGGTCGCCGCGTCGGACGGCGAGCCGGTCAAGGGCGCGGGCGACGTCGAGAATCTCGACGCGATCCGCAAGTTCGCGGTCACGTACCTGCGCCGCGAACAGGACATGGACCTGCAGGCGTTCGGCGTTAAGTTCGACCAGTACTACCTCGAATCGTCGCTGTACAGCGAAGGCCGCGTCGAGAAGACGGTCGACGCGCTGATCAAGGCCGGCATGACCTACGAGCAGGACGGCGCGCTGTGGCTGCGCACGACCGACGAAGGCGACGACAAGGATCGCGTGATGCGCAAGTCGGACGGCACGTACACGTACTTCGTGCCGGACGTCGCGTACCACGTGACGAAGTGGGAACGCGGCTTCACGAAGGTGATCAACATCCAGGGCTCGGACCACCACGGCACGATCGCGCGCGTGCGCGCGGGCCTGCAGGGGCTGCACGTCGGGATCCCGAAGGGCTATCCCGACTACGTGCTGCACAAGATGGTCACCGTGATGCGCGACGGCCAGGAAGTGAAGATCTCGAAGCGCGCGGGCAGCTACGTGACGGTGCGCGACCTGATCGAATGGTCCGGCGGTGCCGCGGCGGGCCAGGAAGCGGCGCCCGACCTGATCGACGAGGCGACCATCACGCGCGGCCGCGACGCGGTGCGTTTCTTCCTGATCTCGCGCAAGGCCGATACCGAGTTTGTGTTCGACATCGACCTCGCGCTGAAACAGAACGACGAGAACCCGGTCTATTACGTCCAGTACGCGCATGCGCGGATCTGCTCGGTGCTCAACGAATTGAAGTCGCGCTACAACGTCGACGCCGCGCAACTGCCGGGCGCCGACCTGTCGCAACTGACGAGCGCGCAGGCCGCATCGCTGATGCAGAAGCTCGCCGAGTATCCGGACATGCTCACGCACGCGGCGAACGAGCTGGCGCCGCACGCGGTCGCGTTCTACCTGCGCGATCTCGCTGGCGAATTCCACTCGTTCTACAATGCGGAGCGCGTGCTGGTCGACGATGAAGCGCCGCGCAACGCGCGCGCCGCGCTCCTTGCCGCGACCCGGCAGGTGCTCGAGAACGGCCTGGCGGTGCTCGGCGTGTCCGCGCCCGCCAAGATGTAAGGACGCAAGCGGCCCGAACCGGGCAGCGAATGGCCGCGGCAGCGCCCGCCGTCGGATAGCCCGCCGCGGCCTTTTCACGATTCTTTTTGCAGGTGACTCAAGCAATGGCACAACCACGCCGCACTTCGAAACAATCGAAACAAGCCGGAGGGACATTTCTTGGAATCGTGCTGGGCCTGATCGTCGGCCTCGCGATCGCCGTGGTGGTGGCGCTCTACATCACGCGTTCGCCGTCGCCGTTCGTGTCGAAGGTCGCGCCGCCGCCGGCCGACAACGGCGCGAGCCAGCCGCAGCAGTTCGACCCGAACCGCGCGCTGCAGGGCAAGACGCCCGGCCAGCCGGTACCGCAGGCCGCGCAGCCCGCACCGCCCAACACCGCGCCCGGCCAGGCCGCGAACCAGACCCAGGGCGGCCTGTTGCCCGAGCCGCAGATCGTCGAAGTGCCGCCGTCGGCCAACGGGTCGAGCGGCTCGAACAACACCGGCAGCTCGAGCAACACGACCGCGTCGAACAATGCGTCGTCGGGTAACGGCGTCGCCGTCGCACCGAAGCCGGCCGACACCACGCCGCCGAAGAAGCCGCAGCCGCCGCAGCAACAGCAGGCGGGCGAGGACGACCTCGCGCGCTTCGCCGCGCAGAAGCAGGCGCAGCAGGCCGCCGCGCAAAAGCAGCAGCAACAGCAGCAGGCCGCGAACACGCCGAAGCCGACGTCGTCGGCCACCGCCGCCGCGGCAGCGAAGCCGCCGACCGCGAGCGACGCGAATACCGGCTACTTCCTGCAGGTCGGCGCGTACAAGACGGAAGGCGACGCCGAGCAGCAGCGCGCGCGCCTCGGCTTCCAGGGCTTCGAGTCGAAGGTGTCCAAGCGCGATGTCAGCGGCGTGACCTATTTCCGCGTGCGCGTCGGTCCGTTCTCGAAGTTCGAGGATATGAACTCGGCCCGTCAGCGCTTGTCCGATGCAGGTGTCGACACGGCGGTGATCCGCTTCACGAAGCAGTAGGCAGCCGGTCGAGCCCACGCAGAACCCGTTACGTTTCGTAACCCGAGCAACTGATTCGACGTTCACAACATGAAAAAACTGCTTAGCACGCTCCTTCTGTCCCTGGGCCTCGCGGCCGGTTTCGCCCAGGCATCGCCTGCCGCACCAGTCGCCGGCAAGGACTTCGAGGTGATGAAGTCGCCTCAGCCGGTGTCCGCGCCGGCCGGCAGGGTCGAGGTGATCGAGTTCTTCTGGTACGGCTGCCCGCACTGCTACGAATTCGAGCCGACGATCGAGGCCTGGGTGAAGAAGCAGGGCAACAACATCGACTTCAAGCGCGTGCCGGTCGCATTCCGCGACGATTTCATCCCGCACTCGAAGCTGTTCTATGCGGTGTCCGCGCTCGGCATCTCCGAGAAGGTCACGCCGGCGATCTTCAACGCGATCCACAAGCAGAAGAACTACCTGCTGACGCCGCAGGCGCAGGCCGACTTCCTGGCCACGCAGGGCGTCGACAAGAAGCAGTTCATGGACGCGTACAACTCGTTCAGCGTGCAGGGCCAGGTGAAGCAGTCGGCCGAGCTGCTGAAGAACTATGCGATCGACGGCGTGCCGACGGTCGTCGTCCAGGGCAAGTACAAGACGGGCCCCGCTTACGCGAACAGCATCCCGGGTACCGCCCAGGTGCTCGACTTCCTCGTGAAGCAGGTTCAGGACAAGAAGCTCTGACCCCCGCCCGCGCGCCGGCATGACTACTCCGCTGAAGGTCTTCATCACCGGCGCGTCGAGCGGCCTCGGCCTCGCGATGGCCGAGGAATACGCCCGCCAGGGCGCCACGCTCGCGCTCGTCGCGCGACGCACCGAGGCGCTCGATGCGTTCGCGCGGCGTTTCCCCAAGCTGTCCATCTCCGTCTATTCCGCCGACGTGCGCGAT
Source organism: Burkholderia sp. NFPP32 (assembly GCF_900119325.1). Classification (NCBI taxonomy): domain Bacteria; kingdom Pseudomonadati; phylum Pseudomonadota; class Betaproteobacteria; order Burkholderiales; family Burkholderiaceae; genus Burkholderia; species Burkholderia sp. NFPP32. The sequence continues at coordinate 171,905 of NZ_FPJP01000004.1, forward strand.
GCCGACGCGCTCGCGACGGCCGCCGCGTCGTTCATCGCGACGCACGGCTGCCCGGACGTCGTGATCGCGAACGCGGGCATCAGCCAGGGCGCCGTCACGGGCCAGGGCGATCTCGCGACGTTCCGCAACGTGATGGACATCAACTACTACGGGATGGTCGCGACGTTCGAGCCGTTCGTCGGCCCGATGACGGCTGCGCGCCACGGCACGCTGGTTGGCGTCGCGAGCGTCGCCGGCGTGCGCGGCCTGCCCGGCTCCGGCGCGTACAGCGCGTCGAAATCGGCCGCGATCAAGTATCTCGAATCGCTGCGCGTCGAGCTGCGCCCGGCCGGTGTCGGCGTCGTGACGATCGCGCCCGGCTACATCCGCACGCCGATGACCGCGCACAACCCGTACCGGATGCCGTTCCTGATGGACGCCGACCGCTTCGCCGCGCGCGCGGCGAAAGCGATCGCACGGCAGCACGCGTTCCGCGTGATTCCGTGGCAGATGGGCGTCGTCGCGAAGGTGCTGCACGTGCTGCCGCGCTGGCTGTACGACCGCCTGTTCGAGAAGGCGCCGCGCAAGCCGAAGGCCGGCGCGCACTGACGAGTCGGCGGTCCGGCCCGCGCGACACGCGCCGGGCCGCATCGCCGCATCGAAGCTTCGATTTCGCGGCACTTCCCGCGGCGTCCGCACAGATCCGCCGCGTTCCCCGACGCGCCGATCTCCCCCTCTCCGCCGCCCGGCTCTCCCGCCGCCTCCGCAGCACCTTCCGCCGCATCAACACCCGTTCCGTCGCGAACGCAGCCGTTTTTCGGTCAATTCGCCGCGTTCCGGCGCCTTTTTTCACGCGCCGCGCGCTTTGCCGGTATGCTGTTCGCCAGCCGCGCCGGCCCCGCCCGCTTCCGGGCCGCGCCCGCATCCCGTCACCCAGCAAAAAACACAAGCCACGTGGGAGATCCTATGCACGTCAAGCTGTTCGCCGCGGCCGCGGTCGCCGCAGCACTCGCCGCCCCCGGCCTCGCCGCCGCCAAGCCGCTCACCGTCTGCACCGAATCGAGCCCGGACGGCTTCGACGTCGTGCAGTACAACTCGCTCGTCACGACCAACGCATCGGCCGACGTGATCTTCAACACGCTCGTGTCGTACGACGAAGCCGCGAAAAAGGTCGTGCCCGCGCTCGCCGACAAATGGGACGCGAGCGCCGACGGCCTCACCTACACGTTCCACCTGCGCCCGAACGTCGCGTTCCAGACCACCGACTATTTCAAGCCGGGCCGTGCGCTCGACGCGGACGACGTCGTGTTCACGTTCACGCGGATGCTCGACGATGCGAACCCGTGGCACAAGGTGGCCGGCGCGAGCGGCTTCCCGCACGCACAGTCGATGGGCCTCGTGAAGCTCGTGAAGTCGGTCACGAAGGTCGACGACAGCACCGTGAAATTCGTGCTGAACGAACCGAACGCGACGTTCGTGCCGATCCTGACGATGGGCTTCGCGTCGATCTATTCGGCCGAATACGCGGACCAGCTGCTGAAGGCCGGCAAGCAGGCCGACCTGAACGCGAAGCCGGTCGGCACGGGCCCGTTCGTGCTGAAGAGCTATACGAAGGACGCGCTGATCCGCTACGACGCGAACCCGACGTACTGGGGCGCGAAGCCGAAGGTCGACCGGCTGATCTACGCGATCACGCCCGACCCGTCGGTGCGCCTGCAGAAGGTGAAGGCCGGCGAATGCCAGATCGCGCTGTCGCCGAAGCCGCAGGACGTGCTCGCCGCGAAGGGCGAAAGCGCGCTGAAGGTCGTGCAGACGCCCGCGTTCATGACCGCGTTCGTCGCGCTGAACACGCAGAAGAAGCCACTCGACAACGACAAGGTGCGCGAGGCGCTGAACCTCGCGTTCGATCGCGCGACCTACCTGAAGGTCGTGTTCGACAACACCGCGACGGCCGCGAACAACCCGTATCCGCCGAACACGTGGAGCTACGCGAAGGACGTCGCGCCGTATGCGTACGATCCCGCGAAGGCGAAGCAGCTGCTCGCGCAGGCCGGCTTCCCGAACGGCTTCTCGACGACGATCTGGACGCGCCCGACCGGCAGCGTGCTGAACCCGAACCCGAAGGTCGGCGCGGAGCTGCTGCAGGCCGACCTCGCGAAGATCGGCGTGAAGGCCGACGTGAAGGTGATCGAATGGGGCGAGCTGATCAAGCAGGCGAAGCTCGGCCAGCATGACATGCTGTTCATGGGCTGGGCCGGCGACAACGGCGATCCGGACAACTACCTGTCGCCGTTGTTCAGCTGCAATGCAGTGAAGTCGGGCATTAACTTCGCGCGCTTCTGCGACGCGCAGCTCGACAAGCTGATCGTCGACGGCAAGTCGACCGCCGACCAGGCCAAGCGCGCGAAGCTGTATGAAGCCGCGCAGAAGATCATCCACGACCAGGCGCTGTGGATCCCGCTCGGCTACCCGACCGCTGCGGCGCTCACGCGCACGAACGTGAGCGGTTATCGTGTGAGTCCGTTCGGACGGCAGAACTTCGCGGCGGTGTCGGTGCAGTAATTCGGCGCGATCATCGCTTCCTCATTTTGAAATCGAGCCCGGCGTGTTAAACGCCGGGCTTTTTTTATCTTGCTCGACTCAATTCGGTTTAATCGAATTGATTCGAGTTACGTTTCCAGCGAGATTCAATAAAAAACTAGCAAAAATAGAGTCGATTTAGTAATCGTCATATATCAAGCTGGCCAGTCGGTCTATACACTCTGCTGCTTCGGAAACATCGCAACACTAACTAATAACCGAAGACTTATTCAGCAACGGAGACGGCCGATGTCAGAAAGCCAAGTATTGCAGCTACTCGAGCAGCTCGTCTGGAACAGCATCCTGATCGCCGGCCCCGTGCTCGCCGCGACGCTGATTGCAGGTCTGCTCGTCAGCATCTTTCAGGTCGTCACCCAATTGCAGGAGATGAGCCTGAGCTACGTGCCGAAGCTCATCGTCGCCGGCGTTGTGATCGTGACGCTCGCCCCATGGATGCTCGGTCGCCTGACAGGTTTCACCACCACATTGTTCACCGGCATCGCCGATCTCCGCTGAGCGATGACAGCCGAATCCTTCGTCGGCTGGTCGACGGCCGCACTACTACTGTCGCTGCGCATCGGGCCGTTGCTCGTGCTCGCGCCGCCGTTCTCCCGGCTTCGCATCCCGGCACGAATTCGTATCTGCCTCGCACTTGCGCTGGCCGGCGCATTCGCCACGCCGCTCCCCGCCGTTCTTCGCGACGATCATGCGGCGCTCGTCGAATGCGCCATCTCCGAACTCGCATTGGGATTCGCACTCGCATTTCCGTTTCAGGTGGCATTCGCCGCGCTATCGCTCGCCGGACGCGCGCTCGACGTGCAGGCGGGCTTCGGCCTCGCCATGGTCATCGATCCCGGTTCGCGCGAACGCGCGCCGCTGTTCGGCACGCTCCTCACGCTCGGCGCCGGCGCGATCTTCTTCGCGAGCGGCGCGCATCTCGAACTGCTGCGGCTCATCGCCGCCTCAATCGACCGGATGCCGCCCGGCACCGCGCGCTTCATCGCATCGCCGCACGCATTCATCGGCTATTTCGCCGCCGCGATGGGAATCGGCATCGGTGCCGTCGCTGCCGCCATGCTCGCGCTGTTCCTGATCGACCTGTCGATCGCGTTCCTGTCGCGCACCCTCCCGCAAATGAATGCGTTGATGCTGGGTCTGCAAGTAAAGGCGATCGCGGCGATCGCCGTCACGGCGCTGTCGATCGGCCTGCTGGCGCCCGTCGCGCTGCGGCTGCTGCGCGCGGCGCTCGAATTCGCTCTTGCCCTGGGGGGGAATTGATGGCCGACGAGGAACAGGAAAAATCCGAGCAGGCGACGCGCCACAAGCTCACGCGGGCTCGAAAGAAAGGACTCCTGCCGCGCAGCCAGGAGCTTGGCATCGTACTCGCCGTCGCGGGTTGCGCCGGCTATCTGTGGCTGTCCGGCGAACGCATGGCAGCCCGATTTGCCGCACTCGCTACGCGCATGTTGAACGACGCCCCCGGCATCGCGGCCGACGGACGCGCGATCGAGCACTGGTTCGGCGCATCGCTGCCGGAATGGGTGGCGATCGTCGCACCGCTGATCGCCGCCGCGGTAGGCGGCGCGCTCGTCGCCGCGCTCGCGCAGGCAGGCTTCCTGTTCGCGCCCGACGCACTGAAGGCCGACTTCTCGCGACTGAATCCGGCGGCCGGCATCAAGCGTCTGTTTTCGATGCACATCGTCATCGACGCCGCGAAAGCCTGCGTCAAGCTGGTCGTTTACTGCGCGCTCGCCTGGCGGTGCATCGCCGATGCGGTACGCGCCGCGACGCACGCCGGGCTGACCGTGCCCGGCCTGGCCCGCGCGCTCGGCTCGGCCGGGTCCGCGCTCGCCGTGCAATTGCTGATCGCTGCTGCGCTCTTCGCGGTTCTCGATCAGGCGATCGTTCGGCGACGGTTCGCGAAACAGATGCGGATGAGCCGGCACGAGGTCAGACAGGAGTTCAAGCAGCACGAAGGCGATCCGCGCATCAAGCAGCGCCGCAAGCAGTTGCAGCGCGAGTTGCTGCAACGCTCCCGCAGCCTGCGCGGCATGCGTGGCGCGGACGTGCTCGTAACCAACCCGACGCATTACGCAGTCGGCCTCCGCTACGCGCCGGCCGAGATGGCCGCACCGACAGTCGTGTCGAAAGGCGCGGGCGAATTCGCACTGCGCCTCAAAAAACTCGCGTTCGTCCATCGCGTACAGATCGTCGAGGCGCCGGCACTCGCGCGTCAGCTGTTTCGCCGCGGCGCGCTCGAACGCGAAATCCCGTCCCAGCTGTTCTCCGCGACGGCCGCCGTCTATCTGCGCGTCCATCGCATGCAGGAGCATGCCCAATGACCTGGCTCAGGCACCGGCTGCGTGGCCAGTCCGATCTCGCGCTCGTTTTCGCTGCGAGCGCGATCCTGCTGATTCTGTTCGCGCCGATTCCCGCCGCCGCGCTCGATCTGCTAATCATCATCAACTTCGCGTTCGCCTTCACGATTCTCCTGCTGACCTTCTACGTCACCCGCCCCGTCGAATTCTCGACGTTTCCGTCGCTGCTGCTGATCGCGACGCTGTTCCGCCTGTCGCTCAACGTCGCGGCGACGCGCCTCATCCTGTCCGGCGCCAATGCCGGCCAGGTGATCGGCGCAATCGGTGAATTCGCGGTGCAGGGCAACTACGTGATCGGCCTGATCGTGTTCTTCATCCTGGTCGTCGTCCAGTACGTGGTGGTCACCAATGGCGCGCAGCGCGTCTCCGAGGTCGCCGCCCGCTTCGTGCTCGATGCGATGCCCGGCCAGCAGATGAGCATCGACGCCGATCTCAACATGGGCCTCATCGACCAGAACGAAGCGAAGCGCCGCCGCAAGACGCTCGAGCGCGAAGCGGGCTTCTACGGCTCGATGGATGGCGCGAGCAAGTTCGTCAAGGGCGACGCGATCGCCGGCATCGTCATCCTATTGATCGACATTCTCGGCGGATGGGCGGTCGGCGTCGCCCAGATGGGCATGCCGTTCCCCGAGGCCGTCCGCACGTTTACGTTGCTTACGATCGGCGACGGTATCGTCACGCAGGTGCCCGCGCTGATCATCTCCGTCGCGACCGGAATCATCGTCACCCGTTCGTCCGCCGACAGCGCGCTAAGCCACGAGGCGCTGCGCCAGCTCGCGCGCTTCCCGAAGATCCAACTGCTCGTCGCGGCGGCGCTGACGGGGCTCGTTGCACTGCCGGGCATGCCGAAGTGGCCTGCAGCGCTACTCGCGCTCGCCGCGTTCGGCGTCTGGGCCGGCACGCGCGAGCGGCCCGCAGCGGCGGAAGAAGACGGCACGCCGCCCTCAACGCTCCCGCATGCCGACAGCCCGGCAGCGCTACCCGCCGTCGAGGTTGTGTTCGGCGCGGCGCTGACGGCTGCCTGGCAGCCGATGCAGGCAGAATTTGCCGAGCGCATCGCGACATTTCGCGACCAGTACGCGGACGACAGCGGCTTCGTCGCACCTGTCGTCGTGTTCCGCGATTCGGCACATCTGCCCCCCGACGAATATGAAGTGCGGCTGTTCGGCACCCGCTTCGGACAAGCCACGACGTATCCGGGTCGTACGCTCGCGATTCATCCCGTCGGCGCCACCGGCACGCTGCCCGGCACCCCCACGCGTGATCCTGCGTTCGGCCTGCCGGCCATCTGGATCGACGACGGGCTGCAGGAGCGCGCCAAAGCGCTCGGCCACACCTGCGTCGATCCCATCACCGCGCTCATGACGCACGTCACGGAGCTCGTCAAGGCTCACGCGGCGCGCCTGTTCGGGCGACCGGAAACGATCGCGCTGCTCGACGGCGTGCGCGAACGCCAGCCCGGCCTCGTCGACGAGATCGTGCCGAACGTGCTGGCCGTCGGCGACGTGCAGCAGGTGTTGCAGGGACTGCTCGCCGAACAGGTTCCGATCCGCGACATCGACCTGATCGTGCAGACGCTCGCCGACGTCGGGCGTCGCGAGAAAGACCCGGCGCTGCTCGTCGAAGCGGTGCGGCAGCGCCTCGGTCACGCAATCTGCCAGCGCGCGCAGGGCGATCGCGACGCGCTCGCGGTCCTGACGCTCGATCCGGCGCTTGAAGCCGAGATCGCGCGCAATCTTGCAGGCGCCGACGGTCACGGCGCGCATGTGCTCGATCCGCGGATCGCCGAGCCCTTCCTGGGCCGCCTGCTCGCGCAGGTGGAATCGATGATGCGCCAGGGGCACACGCCCGCGCTGCTGTGCCGGCCCGATATCCGACGCTCGCTCAAGACCTTCTCCCGTCGCGTCGCGCCGCGACTCGTCGTGCTGTCGGTCAACGAAGTTCCGGACATCATCGCGCTACGCGCGTTCGCGACCGTCGGCATCGATCCGCCGTCCGCTTCGCCACCTTCTTCGCCCGCCAGTTCGCCGCAGTCTTCGCCAACCCCGTCTCTTGCCATTTAAACGCAGCACCGCTCCCGAGGAATTCCCATGGATGACCTGATGACGTTGTCGACGCACCTGATCTCGCTCGAAACGCGGCGCCTGGAGACGACCATACGCAATCTAGCGAACGTGGCGACACCCGGCTACCGACGCGAAGTCGCCTTTCAGGACGTGCTGGCGAACGACGCGTCGAACGCCGTCGGCGCGCCGCCGCCCCGCCATGTCACCGACTTTTCGGCTGGCCGGCTCGTCCATACCGCCGACCCGTTCGACCTCGCGATTGCGGGCGACGGCTTCTTCGAGGTGGCGACTGACGCCGGCCTCGCTTACACGCGTGCCGGCACGTTCCGGCGTGCGCCAGATGGCCGCATGGTCACGCGCGCAGGCGGCTGGCCGCTGCAGGGCACGGATGGTGATGTCGTCGTAAGCGCGGACGGCTGGCGCGTCGATCCGGACGGCACCGTGATCGATCACGGCGTTTCGACCTCGACGATCCGCGTCGTGGCCTTCGATGAACCGTCTCGCCTGCGGCGTATCGCCGACGGCCTGTACGCGCCTGACAGCGCGCACGGCACACCGATCGCCACGGCGCGGCTCGCCCAGGGGTTCGTCGAAACCTCGAACGTCAATGCCGCCGACGACATGGTGCGGCTCGTCGAGGCGATGCGCCGCGTCGAGACCGGACAAAAGCTCGTGCATGCCTATGACGACCTGATGGGCACCGTATTGCAACGCCTCGGAGGCATGTGAAATGAATAATGTGTTCTACATCGGCGCGACAGGTCTCGTCGCCCAGCAAACCGCCGTCGACACAACGGCCAACAATATCGCCAACCTGAATACCCCCGCGTTCAAGCGCGGCGCGGTCGATTTCTCGACGCTGCTGGCCTCGAGCGGCCGGTTACCGTCCCGGCCGGGCGCCGACGGCGCAGACGGCGCGGGCGTGTCCGCGTCGATGCGTCCAGTGTTCTCGCCGGGCACGCTGCGGCAAACGGACGATGCCTGGGACGTCGCGATCCGCGGCAACGGCTTCATCGAACTCGACGCGGGCCAGGGCGACTCGGTGCTATGGCGCGGCGGCCGGCTGCGCGTCGGCGACGACGGCTATCTGCGCGCGTCGAACGGCGTCCCGCTGAAAGCAGCAATCTCGGTGCCACGAGACGCCGAGCGTCTGGAGATCACGCCGGACGGACAAGTGCTCGCCGTCATCCCGAACCAGGCCGCACCGCTCGAGATCGGCCGGGTCGAGCTCGTGCAGCCCGCCGATCCGCGCGCATTGCAGGCGCTCGGCGATGGAACCTACCGGCTCGCCGACAACGGCATGGCCGTCATCCGCGCACGTCCCGGCGAAGACAACACGGGCACGCTCGCGCAGCGTTTCAGCGAGGCATCGAACGTCGCGCTCGCGGACGAACTCGCCGGCTTGATGCTCTACCAGCGCGCGTACGCCGCGAGCGCAAAACTCGTGCAAGTCGGCGATGAACTGATGGCCATCGCAAACGGACTGAAGCGATGAGCCGGCTCACGAACGGCCGCCGCGCGCGCACGGCGGCGGCGCGTCCATACTGCCTCGCCGCGGCTGCGACGATCGCCTGCAGCACGTTGATGACGGCGCCGTCCGCCCGCGCCGACGCACTCTACCAACCGGACAACTTCCGGCCGCTGATCGCCGATCGCCGAGCGAGCGCAATCGGCGACATCGTCACAGTCCTCGTCTACGAGCAGTCGAGCGCGAGCCAGACGGCCGACACGTCGACGCGCGCAGGCTTCTCGCTCAACGGCAGCGTCTCGACGCTCTACGCCGGCAACAACCGCGCGCAGGTCGGCGCGGGCGACGACTACGGCGGACGCGGGCAAATCCAGCGCACCGGACGTCTGCTCGCACAGCTGAGCGCCACCGTCGTCGACGTGCTGCCGGGCGGCGACCTCGTCGTCGCGGGCGAGCAGCGCATCGACGTTAACGGCGAGAAAACCGGCATCCGTCTGAACGGACGCGTGCGCGCGATCGACATCGGCCCCGGCAACACCGTGCTGTCAACCCGGCTCGCCGATGCCCGTATCGATTACACCGGCGACGGTTTCATCACCGACCGCACGCGGCCCGGCCTCATTCCACGCTTTCTCGCATGGCTCGGCCTATGGTGACCCGCCTCTTCCTGTCGCTGCGCCACGCGAAGTTGCTCATCGCATTCGTGCTCGTCGTCGCCTGTGCGCCGCCGGCCACAGCCGGCACGAGTGCGGAGGTGCGACTCAAGGACATCGGCCGCTTCCTCGGCTGGCGCGACAACATGCTGGTCGGCTACGGCATCGTGACCGGCCTCGCCGGCTCCGGCGATTCGCCGCGCAACCAGGCAACCCGTCAGGCGCTTGCGAATCTGCTGTCGCAGTTCGACCTCGTCGTCGGCCACGAGCAGATCCAGAGCCGCAACGTCGCGATGGCGATGGTCACGGCCGCGCTGCCGCCCGCCGCCCACCCTGGCGACACAATCGACGTCAACGTCACGTCGATAGGGGATGCACGCAGCCTTGCGGGCGGCACGCTGATCATGACGCCGTTGCGCGGGCCAGACCGGCAGATCTATGCGCTTGCGCAAGGCCCCGTGTCGGTCGGCGGCTACCGGTACGACGCGAACGGCAACCTGAAGCTGAAGAACCACCCGACGGTCGGCATCGTGCCGCGCGGCGGCACGGTCGAAGTCGCCGTGCGCGCCGCGCTCGCCGCGCAGGACGGCACGCTGCGCTTCGTGCTCGGCGAGCCCGATCCCGTCACCGCGCAACGAATCGCACAGCGTGTCAACGGCACGCTCGGGACGCAGGTCGCGCGCGCGATCGGCGCGGACGCCGTCGAGATCGACGCGCCAGCCGATCCCGCAGCGCTCACCGCGTTCGTCGCCCGCATCGAAGCGCTGTCGGTTGCGCCGGACCAGCGCTCGCGGGTCGTCGTCAACGAGCGCACCGGCACGGTGGTCGCCGGCGGAGACACGCGAATCGCGCCCGTCACGATCTCGCACGGCGACATCCGGGTATCGGTCACGACCGAGTACTCGGCATCGCAGCCGAACTTCGTCGCGCTGACCGGACGCGACGTGCGCAGCCTCGTGATCGCCAATAGCGAACTGTCGGTCGACGAAGCGGGCCAGACCGTCGCCATATCGTTCCCGCGCGGCACCGTCGGCGACCTGGTCCACGCGCTTTCGAAAGCGCGCATCGGCACGCGCGATGTCATCGCGATCCTGCAGGCCGTCAAGGCGGCAGGCGCACTGTATGCGGAACTCGTCATTCAATAAAGGAGGAACAAGCGATGTCGATGGAATGGGTCGCCGCGATCGCCGGCAAGGCGATGGACGGCTTGTACGCGCGCTCGGCTGCGATCGCGCACAACGTCGCGAACGCGAATTCGGCCGGCTTTTCGCCGTTGCGGGTGACGTTCGAAGACGCGCTGTCGGCCGCCGCAGCCACGCGGCCGGGCGATACGGACACGGTGCGACGCGAGCGCGTCGAGGCCGTCCGGCCGCAAACGCTCGTGTCGCCGGACACGGTTCGGCTCGATCGCGAAATCGCCGACGCGTCGCAGACGTCGGCGCGCTACGCGCTGCTCGCGAACGTGGCCGCCCGCACGATGCAGCTCAGGCAGCTCGCGGTGCGTGGAGGCTGACCATGTCGGACACGATCTTCGCGATCGCGCGTTCGGGGCTCGACGTCGAACGTCAGCGTCTCGAACTCATCGCCCGGAATTTCGCCAACGCAGGCATCGCCCTCGACCCCGCGGCCGAGCCGTATCGGCCGTTGCGGCTCGTGTCGGCGTCGAACGTCGCGCCGGCCTTCCCCGATGCGCTGCGGCACGCATCCAACACCGTGCCTGCCGACCGGCTCGCCGGCACGCGCGCGCTCGGTGTCGAGACACTCGACATACCGCCGCGCGTGGTGCGCGACCCCGCGCATCCACACGCCGACGCGCAAGGCCTGGTTCGCTATCCGGGTCTCGATCATGCCGCCGAGATGGCGCTGCTGGTCCAGACCCTGCGCACCTACGAAGCGAACGTCGTGATGTTCAACGCCGCGCGCTCGATGTATCTGCGTGCGCTCGACATCGGAGGGCAGTCATGACGCCCGTCGACGCCATCGCCGAATACATGGCGGAGCCGCCGCTCGCAGGACCCTACCCGCTCGCAACGGACCGCTTCGAAACGCTGCTGATGGACGGGGTGCGGAACGTCGACCGCGCGCTGCGCACCGCCGAGGCGGCCGGTGCAGCGTTCGCGCTCGGCGACGATCGGCCGCCGCACCAAGTCATGCTCGCGCTCGAGGACGCGCGGCTCAAGCTGCAATTCGCGCTCAACGTGCGCGCGCGGCTCGTCGAGGGCTACCAGGAACTGATGCGGATGCAACTGTGACATGAATCGACCGATCTCGCGCCTCGGCGCCTATTTCGCGACCGGCTCGCGTACGTGTCAATTCGCGCTCGCCGGCACACTCACCACCGTGGTCGGTTGCGCCGGACTCGCCGCCTGGTTCGCGTTACGCCCGTCGTATCAGATCCTGGCGCGCGACCTGAAGCCGCAGGACGCCGCTGCAGTCGCCGCACAGCTCGACAAGGAAAAGATACCGTTTCGCTACGACGAGCAAACGGCCGCCATTCTCGTACCGGCTGGCGATGCGCGCGCGGCCCGCGTCAAGCTGACGGGCGCGGACCTGCGCCTGCAGGGCGTCGTCGGCTTCGAGCTCTTCAACCAGAGCGACTTCGGCCTGACGGAGTTCGCGCAGAAGGTGAATTACCAGCGCGCGCTGCAGGGCGAACTAGCACGCACGATCGCGACACTCGACGCGATCGAGCTCGCACGCGTGCACCTGAGCCTGCCGGAAGCTTCGCTGTTTCGCCGCGACCGCAACCGGCCCAAGGCATCGGTCGCGCTGTTCGTTCGCGACGGCCACGTACTCGAACCGGACGTCGTCAAGGGAATCCAGCGACTGGTCGCGGCGGCCGTGCCCGAAATGTCGGCCGCGGACGTCTCGGTGCTGGACCAGCGCGGCGCATCCGCCGATGCGCGCGGCGCCGACATCGACGATCCGAAGTTCGCGCTGAAAACCGCCGTCGAGCAGCGTTACGAGCGCAAAATTCTCGCGCAGATCGCCCCCATCGTCGGCGCGAACCGCGCGGCGGTCAGCGTCGACGCGACGCTCGATTTCGATCAGATCCGCACGACCCGCGAATCCGGCCTCACGCAGTCGTCTTCCGGCCCGGACGGCACGCCAGGCCTGCCGGTTCATCGCGTGCCCGCCGGGCCGCCGGCAACCAGCCTGCCGCCGCTGCCCACCACGCCGCCGGCACCGGAGACCGCCCGCTCAGAACGAAGCGTCGAGCAGATCGTCCGGAGCCCCGGTGCGATACGCAAACTGTCGGTCGGCATCGTGCTCGGCAGCGCGATGCCGGCCGAGGGCGTCGCCCGCCTGCGCGACGTCGTCGCCGCGTCGATCGGTCTCGATCCCGCACGCGGCGATACGCTGGCGACGTTCGTGCGCGAAGCCGCGGCGGGACCGGCAGACAAGCGCCCCGAGCCGATCGCGTCCCCGCCCCCACCCGCGTCCATATCGACTTCGCGCGATGAAAGCCGCCCGATCGTCGAACCCGCTAACGCGCAGCGACGCGCCGAACCGCTCTGGCGACATATCGTCGAGATCGGTAGCGCGCCGCCGGGCGCGCTGCTCGCAGCAGTAGCGGGAGTCTGCGTCGCGGCGGCCTGGGCAACTCGCCGCAGACTTCGTAGGCGGCACGCGCAACCACGACAGTTGAACGACGCACAGCGCGCCGAATACGCGACACGCCTGCGGCTATTGCTCGCCGAGGCTGGCGAAACGCCCGGAGATCCGCATGACGCCCGTTGACCAGGCGCGCCGGCTGCGTCGTACGGTGGCGGAACTCGCCCGCTGCAGGATCGAGGACGTCGAGTCGGTCTGGACCATGTTGTCCGTCGCTGAGCGCGAACGACTGCGGCCGCTGCTCGCCGAGGCATCGCGCGCGATCACGGGGCACGCTGTGCCGCTAGCAACCGCGCCTGACGATGCAGAGGCCCGGATGCGCGCGGACCGGCTCACGGATGCGCTCGCCGTACTGCCGGTCGAACTGTCGGCACGCATTGCGGCCGGGCTCGGCGATCTAGAACGAGACGGCGTGTTCATCCGATTGACCGAAGCGCGCCGGCAAGCGCTCGCCGGGCATGCCGCGAAACACGCCGGATTCCGTCTCTCGCCACGCGCGGCCGATGCGCTGCGCGACGCCGCACTGGCGGCCGCCGCGACCGATCGAGCCGCACCGTCGGCACCGGTCCCGGGACTGTCCCCCCTGCGCGTCCGGCTTCGAAATTGGCTGGGGAGACACCGATGAGCACCCTGCTGAAAGCGCATCGCGTGCGGCTCGAAAACGGGCACAAGCGGCTGGCTGCGGAAGCCGCGCATGCGCCACGACCGGCGTCGGACGCGCCGCTCGCCTCGCCGGACCCGCGCGCGGCCGAAATCGCCGAGCTGACCGCACGGGTCGCCGAACTCGAAGCGGCGTGCGCCGCGCTCGAAAGCGCACAGCAAGCGGCGTACCTGAAAGGTATCGACGAAGGCGGCCGCGCGGCTGATGCCCGTGCGAAGCGCGACGACGACGCGCGCATCGATGTGCTGTCGCGCGGCTTGCAGGATGCGCACTCCGAGTTACAGGTGCGGTTCGCATCGCTCGAAAGCCTTGCCCTCGACGTCGCCCGGGCCGCGCTGGAGCAAATGTTCGGTGCGATCGAATGCTATCCGACCCTGATCGCGCAAACGATCCGGCACCACGTCGCACACATGCGAGCGGGCACGGTATTGACTGTCGATGTGTCGCGCGCCGACTTTCCCGACGACGACGCATTGCTGCCGATCGCCACGGCAGCGCCCGATTCGGTCGTCACCGCGCATCCGCACCTGCCGGCCGGCGCGTGCCGGCTCGGCCTCACGCCCGGCCGCGCCGAGCTCGATCTCCCCCGCCAATGCGGCCGCCTGCTGGCCGCCCTCGACCCGTTACGCAGCGATGACGATCCGAACGCCGCCTGAACACGCGTACGTCGCGGCGATCCGCGCAACCGATCCCGTGCGACGCACCGGCGCCGTCACGCGCGTGATGCCGACGTTCGTCGAGGCAGACGGCCCGGACGCGCCGCTCGGCTCGCTGTGCGCGATAGGCGGCGAACGCGCGGAGCCGACGCTCGCCGAGATCGTCAACGTCGAACGCACGCGCGTCACGCTCGCGCCGTACTCGAGCGCCGCCGCGATCCGGATCGGCGACGAAGTCCATGCGCTGCAGACGGGCGCGACACTCCCAGTCGGCGACGCCTGGCTGGGCCGCGTCGTCGATCCGCTCGGACGCCCGCTCGACGGCGACGGGCCGCTCGGTCATTGCACGGAGTCCTGGCCGCTCGCCGGCGTCGCGACGCCACCGCTCGCGCGGCAGTCCCCCGAGCAGCCGCTCGAGACTGGCGTACGCGCGCTCGACGCGCTGTTGACACTCGGCGTCGGTCAGCGCGTCGGCCTGTTCGCGGGCAGCGGCGTCGGCAAGACGACGCTGCTCGGCTCACTCACGCGCGGCGTCCGCGCCGACGTCCGCGTGCTGTGCCTCGTCGGCGAACGCGGCCGCGAAGCCGAGGAATGCTGGAACCGGACGCTGTCCGCAGCCGAGCGCGCGCGCTCGACACTTGTCGTCGCGACGTCCGACCAGTCCGCCGCGCTGCGGGCGCGCAGCGTGCCGGCAGCGCTATCGATCGCCGAATATTTCCGGTCGCAAGGCGCGCACGTCCTGCTGATGATCGACTCCATTACCCGCTATGCGCTCGCGCTGCGCGAAACCGGCCTCGCCGCCGGCGAGCCGCCGACCATGCGCGCATACACGCCGGGCGTGTTCGCCGCGCTGCCAAAAATCGTCGAACGCTGCGGCGCGCTGAAGGACGGCGGCGCGATCACCGCGCTGATGACCGTGCTGACCGAAAGCGACGAGATCGACGATCCGATGGCGGAGACGATGCGCGCGCTGCTCGACGGCCATATCGTGCTCAGCCGCGAACTCGCGGAGCGGGGACATTTCCCGCCGATTCAAGTGCCGAAAAGCGTGAGCCGCGTCAGCCGGTACGTCGCGAGCGACGCGGAACGCGCGCTGGCCGCCGACGCGATCGCTCAGCTTGCGCTGTACGAAACGTCGAAGCCCCTCGTCGAATCCGGGCTCTACACGGTCGGCAGTCATCCCGCGCTCGATCGCACACTGCGTCTGCGCCCCGCGTTGCTCGCGTTCCTGCAGCAGGCCCCTGATCGCCCGACCGAACGGAAGCAAGCCATCGCGATGCTCGCATCCCTGTTGGAGACCGCCGCATGAAATCCACTGCCCCGTTGACCGCGGCGACACGAATCGCCCATCTCCGCGCGCTGCAATTGTCGCGCGAGCGCGCCGAGGCCAAGCGGCTTGCCCACGCGCGCGAGGCTGCGCAGGCACGCGAACGCGAAGCCGCGAACCTGATGGCGGCCATCGCGCGGGAGAGTCGATCCGGCCCCGCCAGCGCCGTCCTGCCGATTGATCTGTTGCGCAATCGCGCCGGCGCGATCGACACGGCGCACCGTACTTGGCTGACGGTCGCCGAACAAGCGCGCTCCGCCACATCGCAAGTCGATGCGCACCGTCCGACACTCGAGCGGCACCATCAATGCGCGGATGCAGCCGACCGGCTCGTCGCGCAGGCGCGCATCGCCGAGCGACGCGCGCGCGACAAGGCGGACGACGCGCGGCTCGATGACTGGCTGTCGACCTGTCGGAGGCGTCCGTGAGCGTTGCGCCGACCGCCACCGGACACTCGCACGACGACGTCCCGGCCGAGACCGCGGCAGCGCCGCGCCGGGACGGCGCGCCGTCGGCATTTGCGCAGACGTTACGCCGGCTCGAACGAGACATGTGGCGGGGGGCGGCAGCCGGCCCCGCGCCTCGGGCGCAGACGTCGCGCCCGCTCGCTCCGCTGTGCTGGTCATCGTCGGTGGCACCGTCGGTTGGTCATACCGCCGATTCTTCACCGGTAATTCGAGCGCCGTTCGAAACGACCGCCCCACAACCGGGTACCTGGCACCGTACACACGCGCAACTCGGCTCTGTGGTCTCCGATCGCCCGACACACACGCCGAGCCGCCCACTCCCGCCCGCAGGAGATGACTCGCCGCCCGACACCTTGGCGCGCCCGTTGTCCGCGACGTCGACAGCCGCCTTCTACCGGGCAAGGCCGGCTCCTGGTCCGCAGCCGGCGCACGTTGCAAACCAGCGTGCGCGCGCTTCGGAACATGGCGCAGCCGCACCGCCTTGCACGCTCAGCGTGCTGATGGGCGAGACCGGCATATCGGTCGCGATCCGCGCGGCAGGTATCGACGACGCGACGCTCGCACGCCGAACGTTCACCGAACTGCGCCGACTCGGCCTGCCTGACTTGCGGCTCTTCATCAACGGCAGGCTTTTCATCGCAACGAACCCACTCCCAGGAGGAACACATGGCGATTGACTCCCTCGGCCCCGTGCCCGGCGGCGGCACACAAACCGATCCAACCGGGCTCGACCTGCAGTCGTTGCTGCGGATCATCGTGACCCAGCTCACCTATCAGGATCCGCTCAAGCCGGTCGACAACTACGAATTCGTGTCGCAGCTCGCCCAGTTCACGTCGCTCGAGCAAAGCCGCCAGATTGCCTCGAAGATCGACGATCTGCTGTCCGTGCAATCAGCCACGCAGACGCTTGGCCTGCTCGGACGCAAGGTCGACGTGCGCGGCGACACGGGCACGATCTCCGGCATCGTCAAGGGCCTGTCGTTCAAGGACGGCGAATCGAAGCTGACGATCGAGTCCGAAGCGGGACAGTTTCTCGCCGACGCGACGGTTTCACAGATTCTGACGATCCGTTGAGGAGGCGCCGATGCTCGACAGTCTCTACATCGGCATGAGCGGTCTCACGGCCTACTCCAAGGGCCTGCAGACCGTCGGCAACAACGTCGCGAACCTGAACACGCCGGGCTTCAAGTCGTCGACGCCGTGTTTTCAGGATCTCTACGACGGCCGGGCGACCGCGCGAGAGGCGACGCGCTCCGGCAGCGGCGTCGCATACGCGCAGGCTGCGCTGAACTTTCGGCAGGGCGAACTGCGCAGCAGCACGGGACAGCTCGATCTTGCAATCGACGGCGACGGCCTGCTCGCGCTCCGCGACGGCGACACGATCCGCTACGCACGAACCGGTCGATTCCGGATCGACGACGACGGTCTCGTGACCGAGCGGTCGAACGGGTTGAAACTCACCACACTCGACCCTGCCGGCACGATCTCGCCCATCTCGCTCGCGGACCGGCTGCTCGACCCGCCGCGCGCGACGCAAGTCGTCCGGTTCACCGACAACCTGTCGCCCGGTTCGACCAACTTCGCCGTCTCCGGCGTCGATCTCTACGACGCGAACGGGGCGAAACACACGTTGAACGTGTCATTCGCGCCGGACACGACCGTGATGCAGGGGCGCTGGAAAGTCACCGTTACCGATAGCAACGGCACGCCGCTGCAGATCGGCACGCTGCAGTTCCACGGCGGCATTCCCGAACCGGGCCAGGACAAGATCGAAGTCACACTGCCGTCGTCGGGGCTCACGGTCAAGCTGGATTTTTCCACGGGGGTAACCGCGTTCTCGTCGGGTGCCACCTCGACGCTGCGCGTAGCGAAGCAGGACGGCTATGCAGCCGGCACGCTCGCATCGATGAGCATCGACGACGACGGGCAGCTCGCGCTGCGCTACTCGAACGGGCAGACCGCCACAGCCGGCGCAGTCGCACTTGCTCGGTTTGCCGACCCGCAGCGCCTCGTGCAGAAGAACGACGGCCTGTTCGACGCGACGCACCTGCCGCCGCCGCGCCATGCGAAGAGCGGCGATCCGCTTGTCGGCCGGCTGCGGGCCGGCGCGACCGAAGCGTCCAACGTCGACCTGTCCGGCGAGTTCGGCCAGCTCATCCTCATCCAGCGTGGTTTCCAGGCCGCGTCGCAAGTGGTGAGCACGTCGAACGAGATGATCATGCAGTTGTTCCAGATGCGGGGGCAGGGATGACGGATGCGATCTCGCGCTGGCGGCCGCTCGCCGAGCACGATCTCGCCGAGGCCCGGTCGCTGTCGGAACATGCCGTGGCACCCTGGCTGCGGGCATGGTGCGACGATGCGCTCCAAGTGGACAGCGTCGAGCGGATCGCCCCCATGCAGCCGCCGCCGTGGCCACCGGCCAGCCGTGTCTGGGCCTGCGGGCCGCATGTCCGATGGGCAGTTCAGCCACTCACACTCGATCGACTCGTACGCCGTGCGCTCGACCTGCCCGATGGGTTCGCCGCAACAGGATCCGATACCTGCGCCGACGTGCTGCGCGCGTTCGAACAATCGATGATCGATTCGATGGCCGACACGCTGCGTACCGTCGTTGGCGAAAGCGCCCCCGATACGCGACTTCTGTCGCCACTCGATACGACGGCGACAAGCGAACTGCGCTATGGCGGCATTCACGTCCGGCTCGCGCTCGGCCCCGCCGGCGCGTGGCTGTCGATCGTCTACGCCGCGCCGTTCTGGTGGGCCAGACAGGCGTCCGGCGCCATCCCAGCCACTCCGCCTGACGTGCTGACACCGCGTGCCGCAGCCCTCGAAGCGACCCGGACGCGCGTTCATGCACGAATCGGCTGTGCGGCGCTGCCCATCGCGCAATTGCTCGACCTCGCACCCGGCGACGTCATCGTCATCGCCGAACGACTCGATCCTTCGATCTCGCTCGAGGCGGGAGACGCCGGCGGGTCAGCGCTCGGCATTGGTCGCCTCGGCCGCGTCGGCGAACAACTTTCCGTTCAACTGCATTCGCTCGCAGAACCCAAGGAACATCCATGACATTTCACGCCACCTCAGCGCTTCCCGCCGTCATGCGCATCGAGCTTCCCGAACAGGAAGCGCCTGCCAAATCCGATACCGAGTGCCTGACCGTTCATCCCGGCCTCGACCTTGTCCACGATGTCACCGTCTCCCTCGACATTCATCTCGGCTCGTCGGATCTCTCCATCAAGGATCTGATGGCGTTGCAGCCGGGCTCCGTCGTCACGCTCGATCGACGGATCGACGACTGCGTCGAAGTTCGCCTCAACGGGCGGACCGTTGCGCGTGCCGAGATCGTCGCGGTCGACGACCAGTTCGGTATCCGGATCTCCGATGTCATCCGGGAGCGTTGAATGACGGGGTTCGCCTTGACAGCAGGATCGCTTCCGATGCCGACCGCTACCGCATCCGGTACCGCGGCCGCTACACCTTCGTCATCCACGATCGCGCTTGGACCAATGCTTGCCAACGGCATCGACCTGTATAGGATCGGCGGCGCGCTCCTCCTTTGCATCATGCTCGGCGTCGCCGCGATTTTACTGCTGCGTCGATACGGGTTCGGCCGAGCCGACGGGGTCGGAATGCCAACCGGCAGGAAATGTCTGACGATCGTCGACACGGTGCGGCTGGCGCCCCGCGTCACGCTTCACGTCGTCGAATACGACGAACGACACGTACTGCTCGCCCTCGATGCAAGCGGAATCACGTTGCTCGATGCGCACTCGCGCCCAGCGCCGGAGACGACGTCGTGACGCCGCGCCTCTCGTCCGGCGTAACTATTCTGCTCACGTTGTCACGAGGACTGCGTCTGCTGCTTGTCTGCGCACTGCTCTGCGGATTGACCGCGCATGCAGCCGAAGCGATTGCCGCGCCTTCCGGCACACCCTTCGTGCTCGATCGCGAGGGGACATCCGAGGCCGTACGTATCGCGGTATTGCTGACACTACTGAGCATCGGTCCGGCACTGGTCGTTTCGATGACCGCGTTCATCCGTATCGTCATTGTGCTGTCGATGATCCGGCATGCATTCGGAATGCCCGAAACGCCGCCGACGCCCGTGCTGATCAGCCTCGCGCTGTTCCTGACCGCGTTCGTGATGATGCCCACGTTCGAAACGCTCAACCACGACGCGCTGCAACCCTTCATGGCCGGCCGCCTCGACATCGACCGGGCGCTCGAAACCGGCGCGGCGCCGCTGCGCGATTTCATGCTGCGGCAGGTGCGCGACGACGAACTGCGGCTGATGTACGAGCTGTCGCGCAAGCCGCTGCCCGATACGGCCAGCGACGTCGGGCTGCTGCAGCTTACGCCTGCGTTCATCCTGAACGAACTGCGCGTCGCGTTCCAGATCGGCTTCGTCGTACTGCTGCCGTTCCTGCTGATCGATCTCGTGGTGTCGGCCGTGCTGCTCTCGCTCGGCATGCTGATGGTGCCGCCCGCGACCATCTCGCTGCCGCTCAAGATCCTGCTGTTCGTGCTGATCGATGGCTGGGGCCTCGTGCTGCGCGGGGTACTGGGAGGATTCCGATGACGCAGGCAAGCGCGAGCAACCAGGATCCGCGAACGGCCGACGGCGGCAATGAACGGCCCGAAGCGGAGCTGTGGCGCATGTGGGCCGCCGATCGTTGCGCCTGCAATCGCGAAGCCGTGTTTGCGCATTACTTGCCCTATGCGCGCGCCATCGCGGCGCGGCTGTACGCGGGACGGCATCGCGATGACGTCGAGTTCCGGGATTTCATCCAGCTCGCGTGCATCGGTCTGCTCGAATCGATCGACCGCTTCGATCCGGCGCGCGGCGTGGCATTCGAAACGTTCTGTACGACGCGCGTGAAGGGCGCGATCCTGACCGGGGTCGAGAAACTGACCGATGGCCAGGAGCAGATCTCGTTCTCGCGGCGTGTGCGACGGGAGCGGGTCGCATCGCTCCAGACCGACGACGAGCCGGCAGCGCGCGACACGTTCCAGGCACTCGGCGCGCTGGCGGCCGGGCTGGCGCTCGGCTTCATGCTCGACGGCACGGGGCTCGTCGCACCGCCAAACGACGCCGCGCACCCTGATGACCTGAGGCTGCCCGGGGCAGCCTATCGCGGCATTGCGTGGCGCCAGACGAAAGACCGGTTGGTCGACGCGGTCGGGCGTCTTCCAGAACGGACCAGAAAAATCATTCAGTACCACTATTTTCACGGCCTTGGATTTGAGCAGATCGCCGATATCCTTGGCCTCAGCAAGGGCAGGATTTCGCAGCTGCATCACGCCGCGCTCGCGGACCTGCGCAAACGGCTCGGCGAGCCGGAACACCTGCATGTGATCGGATGAAGGAGATCTCGATGAATCGCAACCATGATGACGTCACGCTGTGCGATGACGATACGATGGGCGACATTGCCCGTCTGATGAGCGGCCCCGACGACGAGGCGCTCGTGCAACTCGACGCCGCGCTGGTGCACTGGCCGGGGGACCATCGTCTATGGTTCCTCCGTGGATCGATCTATGCCGGACAGCAACGCCGCAACGAAGCGCGCGCCGACTTCTCGCAGACCATCGCGCTCGTGCCGGATTTCGACATCGCGCGCTTCATGCTCGGGATGATCGAATTGCTCGACGGGCAAGTTTCCGAGGCGACGGCCATCTGGGCGACGCTCGACGAAAGGCTGTCGCAACACGATGCGCTGTGGTTGTTCAAGACAGGACTGCTGGCGCTGTGCGACGACCGATTCGATGCCGCGCTGGACTGGTTGAAACGCGGGCTCACGGTAAACCATCGCTATGCGGGTATCGACGGATACATCGAGACGATCGTCGCGCACCTCGAGACGCTGATGCGAAAGGCCGACGACGAAGCGACGAGCGGGCACCTTCTGTTGTCCGGCTATCTCGCGTCACGGACACGTCATTGACGACCATCGGAGTGCTCATGGATCCTGTTTCGACAATCAACCAAGTTTTGTCGTTGCTGCGCCAGCAAATCGTCGACCGGACGCGGCGTCCGGCAAGTCGGCCGCCAGGCCCGAAAGGCGTACGAGACGGCAACCAAGTCGACGCACGCGCGGCGGGGGCGGACTTGCGTACGTTATTACAGAAGAGGATCAGTGCGCTGCACGCCGCCGGCATCGACGACGCCACGCGATTGTCGCGAGCGGTGATCGACGTCGCGCTGCGGTACGAATTCGGCCCGAGGCTCGCCAATGAGCCCGAGTTTCAGGAGATGGTGGAATGGGCGTGCAAGGGGGTCATGGAGGACAGGAGCGCGTCGGCACTGATGGGTGACGTGGTGCGCGAAATCGGGCGGGGGGCTGGAGAACGGTGAAGCCCACCTGCGTGTTTTCTAGCTGGTAGCGCCCGGCGCATTGCTCGGGGCCGAGCCACACACCGCGATCACCCCGCCAGGTCGTGTCCGGGACACGACGCGATTTGCGTGGATCGACATGCCGCGGCCGTCGCAGTGGTGCAGATAGGAAAAGACTCCGCCTCCGATGAAGTGCAATGTGTGGGACGTCGTTTCATGCACATGCGCGATCTCGTGTCGAAGGATCAGCGAGAGGTCGTCGATCTGTACCCGGCGGATTTCCGGAACGGTCGCGTTGATTTCGCCTGATTCGGAGACGAGGTATCTGTCGCCTTCGGGTCCCTCGATGAGGTGACTGCCGTCGGGAAAATCGGTGCGCGTGCTGCCGGGGATGTTGACGGACGAGCTGATCGGCGAGATGGCCGGTCGGGTGTCTTCAGGTGCGGTGGACTAGACTAAATCTGACAGTGGTTGGTTTTTCATGCTGGCGCGCATTGGCGCGGAGGGCGTAGCCCGTAGCGGCAATGCGCGCCGCGAACAGCAAGGAGTCCGCCATGACTCAGGAGCAGAAGGTAATTCGTGCCAAGGTCGGCATACTCGAGCTGGCCCGGCAACTCGGCAACGTCAGCCAGGCCTGTCGCGTGATGGGTTACTCGCGCGACAGCTTCTACCGATTTAAGGAACTGTACGATCGAGGCGGTGAAGCTGCGCTGCAGGAGATTTCCCACCACCGGCCGCTGCTCAAGAACCGCGTGGATCCGCAGGTCGAGGCCGCCGTTGTCGAACTGGCCCTCGAATTGCCAGCCTACGGTCAGGTGCGTATCGCCAACGAGGTCCTCAAACGGCATGCTCTTTCTGTCTCGCCCCAAGGCGTCCGTAGCATCTGGTTGCGCCACGATCTGGAGACCATGCCGAAGCGCTTGAAGGCCTTGGAAGCCAAGTCCGCCCAGGAGGGGTTGGTGCTGACCGAGGCGCAGCTTGTCGCGCTCGAACGCGCCAAGCACGAGAAGGAAGTGCACGGCGAATTCGAGTCCGAATGCCCGGGCTACTGCGGCGCGCAGGATACGTTCTACGTCGGCAGCCTCAAGGGCGTCGGCCGTGTCTACCAGCAAACTTTCGTCGATACCTACTCGAAGGTTGCTTTCGCCAAGCTCTATGATCGCAAGACACCTTTGCCGGCGGCGGACCTGCTCAACGATCGCGTTGTCCCGTTCTTCGACAGCTTCGGCATTCCGCTGCTACGCGTGCTGACAGACCGCGGCACCGAATACTGCGGCAACCCCGAACATCACGAATACGAGCTGTATCTGGCCTTGGAGGACATCGACCATACCCGAACCAAGGCCAAGTCGCCGCAAACCAACGGGATCGTCGAACGGCTGCACAAGACCATGCTCAACGAGTTCTATCGCATCGTCTTCCGAAAGAAGATCTACGACTCGATCGCTACGCTGCAGACGGACCTTGATGCGTGGCTCGACCAGTACAACAATGAACGAGAGCATCAGGGGCGCTGGTGTTATGGCAAGACGCCGATGCGTACTTTCCTCGATTCGCTCGAACTAGCCAAGGAGAAACTCATCCCCCATTGATGGCTCGTTCTTTGTAGGCCCGACTACCTGTCAGATCGAGTCCCGGCTAATACACTTCAGGCGGCGGTTTCTGGTTGTCGTCTTTCATAACCTTCGAGTCGGACAAATCCACGTTTCCCCTGCTGGGTCTCATTTGAAGTTTGCAATGCCGAGGCATGATCCGCCGCGACATTGCGCCCTGATTCTGGAATTCCGCCAACCTGACTGGCTGCGCCTCGCGATCGACGGAATCCGCGTCATGCACTTCGACGACGATGAGCGCCGGCGCGTCGCCAAACAGCTCTTCTGACGCATCAAACGCACAAACAACGACGCCCGCTTAAGCGGGCGTTTGTGCTACGAACTCGTCTAATGTTTCGCCGTTGGAAGACCGTCAAACTGACCGCTGAAGTCCACGAACGGCTGTTCGTTGATCGAAGAAGTGTACGTCAATGGGAACAGTGATTCGAATGTCTGGCCAGACTCACTCGACTGCACCTGGAGGAACGCATTCAGTTGCTTAGCCGAGAGATCAGGTAGATTCATGTTGACATGAAATACACGGTCTCCGCCAAACAAACCGAAGGAGAAGACCCGCTCAATACCCACAACATAGCCAGCGAACAATCGGCCGTCTGGCGTTCTGAAGTTCGCACGAATAGACAACGCTCGCTCCGATTCAGGAAGTTGGTCAGCGCTCGTTACCGGATGATAGAGATCATCTTCATCGTCGTAACGCCAAATCGGCCAAGCCGCGAAGTCTTGCGGAGCAAGAACCTCTTTTGCATCAGTACCCAAGCTGAACCCCCTTAATCAATCCCGAATCCCTAAGCAGCAGTTGAGCCGGTGTTCGCGCAGAACTCGGAGCAATAACGATATTCTTCCCGACTCCTCCAATCGGATCAAATCGATCGAAGAAACGTGCAGCCACGGCCGGGTTATCTAAAGTCACAATCTGGATCGGAACGTCCCTCACCCCTGCTAAGTTGAACGCAACAAGACGACGATTGTCGATTGAGAATGGAAGGCCCTCGTGCATCACAACCTGAAGCGGATTGCCGACTTGGTCTGCGGTAACCTTACCGGACCGAAGGTCTGAAACTAGGCTGTCAATAGTACCGCCCTTCGAGAAGAATGGACTGGCGTCCGACTGCGTAAACCGAATCTTCGCCGGATCTGCACGATAGAAACCGGGAGTAACATCGCCAAATGACAGATCAACCAAGCCAGCTCTGCCTGTCCCGGATGACCCTGTTTCTACGACATTCAGCTGCATGCCGCTACGCGTCATGTAGCGGCTCATCGCGCGGTTAATCGTCGGCCCGAAGGTCTCAACTGCCGCAGGCGCGGCCAAGCCGATCCCTCTCAGCGCTGCTCCGGCCATCGGTGCCGCTCCGGCCGCCATGCCCAACTCAGTCAGTGCGGCTCCACCGTAGCTACCATCCGACACCTGCTGCGCAAAGGCACTGCGCCAACCGCCCGTCGCCCCGCTCGCTGCGGAGTACACATCTCGATATTGATTGCCAAGTTCGATCAGCGGATCGGCGATGAACTCGCCCACCGCCCGTACGCCCGCTCCAATCTTTTCCGACAACGGAGCAGGCGTCTCGAACAGGTTGCGCGTCTCACCCGCAAGTCCACGCCAGAAGCCACCGTCAGTTTGCGCGAGCCTGATGCCAGCACCCGTTTCGCTCATCGCCGACCGAAACGCCGCATCGTTCAGATTCAACCGGGTATCGTCCGACCAAGCCGCAAACGCACCGTCGTAACCCGTTCCGTACAGTGCGCCGAGACCGCTTGTCGAACCCGATGCCGTCACATTTATTGCATCAAGTGGCAGTGCACCGGGCCCAGCAAACTGAGCCCCTGTATACGGATTCGGCGTATTGCTGTACGCCTCAATTGCACCGGTCAGCGCACCCAGGAATCGAGCGTCATCGGGGTGCATCGGCGTCGCGTTGCTTTTTCCAACCGATGCACCTTGGATCTGGTCCACCACCATATTGCCAATAGTAGACGCGATCGCATCCATCGTGATCGCCCCAACATTTTGCCCCAAGCTTCCACCACGCACCACCGTACTCACCGCCCCGGCCGCCATCCCGGTGCCCACTCCACGCACCGCCATGTTGAACTTGTCCGCCCGCAGCGCCGGCGGCGCAATCCCTTCCCACGTATCTCCGTATTGCAGTTGACCAATCGCCTGATTCGCCGCGTACCCCACTCCCGACGCAATCGCGCTCGCCGCCACGCCCTTCCAGTCGAAACGATCCTGCAACCCGGTCGCCAGACCAATGCCCTGCGTCGCCACCGAGCGCGCGGCACCCTGCGCTGCGGCCGTGCCGAACGACCCGGCCGGCATCGCGCTCGTCCCCCCTCCGGCAATCGCCCCACCCATCGCCCCCAGCGCCACGCCCTTCCAGTCCAACCCCTGCTGGGCCCCACCCGCGATCATCACGCCCTGGCTCGCCATCGAACCCGCCGTACCTGCCACCGCCCCCGCGCCCACCGCCGCGGCCGTCGACGCAGCACCGCCGGTCAATCCCACCGAGCCCGCCAGCGAAGCCATATATGGCGATGTCGTTCCATACGTCACCACCGATACGACCACCGCCACCACGATCGCGATCACCGGCAGGAACCCGCCGCACCCGCCTCCCCGACTCGGCGGTGGCGGTGGGTCCGGCAGCGTCGGCTGCGTATCCCCAATCGCCTGGCCCGGGTCGTACGGTTTGAACGTGCTCGCCGTGTTGTGCACGTTCGTCACCTTGTTCGGCACCGTCAGCGCCTGCCCTGCCTTCAGCTCGTCCGTGCTCTTCAACCCGTTCGCGTCCGCCAGCACGTACCACAGCGTCTCGTCCCCCCACAGCGCCGACGCGATCGACTTCAGCGTCTCCCCTTCGCGCACCGTCCACGTCCCGGGGCTCGCCCCCGGATACGTTCCGTCGATGCGCATGTAGTTCTCGTCGAAGTCCGCCACGCTCACCGGCGTCGTCACCCGGTACTGGCTCTCCTTGCCCTTGCCCAGCTTCCCCGCCAGTTCCTGCACGTAGTCGACCTTCTCGACTCCGTCATTGCCGACGTTCCCCACCCGGTGGCCATTCAGGTAGTAGTAGTTGTGCTTGCGGTCCCCTTGCGCACCCGTGATCGCCCCGTGCGGGGCAATCGACACCCCCACCAGTTCGTCACGCCGCTGCACCTGCCCGCGCAGATCCGTCCAGTAGCTGAACGCGCGCGCCTTGCCCCGTTGGCCGCCCCCGTCGTCGTACACCGACTTCAGGTTCCCGTTCACGTCGTAGTTGTAGTAGCTCGATGCCGGCTTCCACCCCGGCGCATTCGGGTTCGAGCCTTGCGACACCGCCGTCTTCTGCTTCGCCCCGTCCCACCACTCGTAGCTGTACGCCGTCGTCACGGTCGTGCCGTCGCCCTTGTCCGGACGCCGCTCCGTGCGCTCCAGCGTGCCGTCCGACATCCGCATATAGCGTGTCGTCGCCCCTTCCAGCACGTCCCGTTCGCTCGTCTGCAGCCCGTCCGCGTCATACTGCCGCGTGACCTGCTCCGTCCGCTTCGAGCGGTCCGCCGTGTATGCCGTGTAGCCCGTCACCCGGCCCAGCAGGTCGTTCTCCCGCTCGCGCACCACCACACCGTTGACCGACTGGTTCGTCAGGTACCCGTTCGCGTCGTACTCGTAGCGCTCAGTTCGGCCATCCGACGCGTACACCGCCAGCACACGCTCGCCCGCCGCGTTGTAGCCAAGTTGCACGCCGTCCCCGCCCTTCGCGCCCGCGACGATCCGACCGTCCGACAGCACGCCCATCGTCACCGTGAAGCGGTTCAATGCGTCGTATTCGTACCAGTAGTCCTGTGTCTTCTTGTGGTAGCCGACGAGGTCCGTGTAATCCGCCGTCATCCGCCGGCGGTTGCCCACCGCGTCGTATTCGTAGCGCACCTGGTACGCGTTGTCCCGAATCGCCGTGACTCGGTTCGCCGCGTCGTATTCGACGTACGATTGCGCAAACACGTACGCGCCGGAGATCGAGCGGAAGAATTCCGCCGTCCGGTTGCCGTCGCCGTCGTATTCGTACAGCGACTCGGTCTGCGTGCCCCGGTCACGGATCGCTCGCACCAGTCCGTGCGAGTAATACTCGTAGCTCACGTCCTGCCCGCTCGTGCCACGTTGGCGCGTCAGCAGCCCCGCCAGGTTGTACGTGTAGTCGAATACCCGTCCGCCGAGATCCGTGTGCTTCATCAGCCGACCGAACAGATCCGTCTCGTCGATCATCGTCCGGCCGTTCGCGTCGGTCGTCGTCTTCATCCAGCCGCCGCTCGTGCCGCCGCCCGCCGTGCCGATCGCCGACGCCCAGCGATAGTCGTACTGCATCGATCGGCCTGCAGCGCTTACCGTCCGGATGACCCTGCCTTCAGTGTCATAGTAGGTTCGCTCACGCCCGCTCAGTGCATCGATGTGCGCGATCCGATTGCCGGCTGCATCGTATTCGTAGCGATCGACACTGCGCCGCCCCGCGTTCGCACCGTTCGCCAGTACCGGGCGATCGATCCGGATCAGACGATCGCCCGCATCGTAGGTGAAATCTGTGCGGCGGTTCAGCTCGTCGTACTGGACACGCAGGTTGCCCTGCGCGTCGTACGCAAAGCGCTTGTCGTGGCCAAGCACATCCCACGACCGCGCGACCGCCGGCTGCGCCAATCCGTAATTCCATTGGTGCGTCGACAGATTGCCGTTCGCGTCCTTGATGCCGACGAGGTTGCCTGTCAGGTCATAATGGAACCGCGTTTCCGGCGCGACACGGACCTTCGAGCCATCCGCCAGCGTGACGCTGATCTCCGGTTCACGCTTCAGCGTCAGCCGGCCCATCGTGTTGTAGGACGAATAAGTCCAGTTGCCGCGCCCATCGCGCTCCGCTGACACCTCGCGGAACGCGTTGTGCGACTGCATCCGGTCGATCGTCATGTCCTTCGCGGTTTCTTCGATCACGCCGACGATATCGACGTTCGTAATCGGATTGTTGCGCGTACCGGTCAAAAAGTAGCTCTGTCGCTCGGTCAGAACATCACCGCTGGCGTCCTTCGCCAGGTAGCGATACTCGAATTCCGTACGCGTTGGCAGTGCCGACGCATCGAACAAGAAACGCCCCCGTGAATCTCGCGTGATCGTCAATTCAGTAAACGGACGATCGTATGCATGGTCCTTCTCGGTGGATTGACGGTAGTACAGCGTGATCGTGTTGGCGTTTGTCAATGGTTTGCCGTCCGTACCGACCGGCGTGAACTCGAAAATGGTCGGGCGCGCGCTGCCCGTCAACGTGACCTGTGAATTGCCCAACGTTCCAACGGTGATGTCGCCGGCCCCCATCGCCAGTGGCACGCCAGCCGCATCGTAGGCGGTGTATTTGATCGCGTAACCGTACGACTGGCCCGGCTGCGGCATCAAGCCGCCCGCCAGAACGTCCCAAGTGAACTCTCCGTTGCCCAATCGGGTGACGTGCGAATAGTGCGTCGCACCGTCCTGCACCCAGGACACCACGATGTAGTCGGTGTCGGCAGGCTGCGCATGGAACACAACCGTCGATTTCAGATCGGCGGCGTAGTTAGTGGAGAGCGACGGTGAGCCGTTACCGCCCTGCAAACCTATCGAACACAGCACTGCATCGAGTTTCTGGCCTGCTGCGTTGTACAGATCGAATACCACATCCCAGTTTCCTGGTGCGTATCTCGACAGATCGATCGCGAATGCGCCGGTAGCCGGATCGCGCAAGATCGTCCGCTCCTCGTTCCACGTCACGGCATCTTGCGGGCGCACTTTCACGACGACATGATCGGCCAGATGCAGCGCGGAATCGCGCGCCGAATACAGACTTAGGGTATGTGGCGAAGTCCAGATATAGCTTCCTGACGCATCCGCCAGGAAGCCCGCTCGGCTGCTTTCTCGATCGCCAGGGATCGGCATAGAAGCAACCGTGGAATTTCCGCCACGAGCGATGTGTGCGCTAAAACCGTCACGGCGCAGCAGCGTGTTTGGCTCACGTCCGTCGCTGCCGTCCGACACAGCCATAAAGATCATCTCGTAGTCGCCATCGGGCAAACCGCCGACGTCGATCGTATACGACCCGGGTTCGCTGTTGGAATCCTTGCCCAACATCCGAAACGCGTCGCTCGCCCCTGCAGGGCGGTAGTACAGCATGGCTCGGGCACCCAGCGGCAGACTGTGATTGGCCAGCGTCAACCGGTTAGATACCGATTGCAGTTCCAGCGAAGAGTCGAGAGCATCCTGTTTAGCCAATTTGGTATGGACGTTGCCATTGACAGTCCACGCCTCGAATAAAACTGCGCTCTTCTCCACTGTCCCGATCAGGCGACGCTCGGCAGCACCGCTTTGCGGCTTGACGTAGATCTCGATCGAGTAATCGAATTGCAATGGCTTCGCTGCAAAGTCACCGCTCGCGTTGGCGACCGCAGGGTAACTCTTGATCGGAATAGAGATACTGCCGGATTGGTTGACTTCCGTGTAAATCGTTTGAGTCTTCTGGACGTTATAAGGAAGGTGCTCCGTTCCCCATGTGTGGTGCGTTCCTAACTGCTCGCCTTGTCCGTGATAGCTCGCAACTATCTCGTATTGATACGCGCCGTACACCCCCTTCAGATCCGGAAGATCGATGTTGAGGCTATGTATCTGGACATAGACCGACGCGGTATCCCAAGTCACGCCGGCCTTGACCGTTGCACTGCCGGACGTAGTCAAGCTCAATTCGGCCGGTTCTGTATAGACTGGGCCAGGCACGGGCCGATTCTGCTTCTCGATCCATCCCCCAAGACTCAACTGCGTATTCGCAAACACCCCCCCATCGATCGGAATATCCACCGGACTGAAACTCACCCTTGGCGCCCCGCCCGACGTCTTCGGCTGCCGCACCTGGATCACCTGATTGCGCGCGTCATACCGCGTATATGTCTGCATCATGTCCGCGCGCTTGAGCAACCCGACGAGATCGTCGCCGGTCTCGATCGCATGGCGGCGCAAATCGGTCTCCATCGATTCAACCTTCAGCGTCGCGTTGCCGTTACGGTCGTGCAAGAACAGCCGCGACACGCCGTCGCCGAAGTTCGTGCGCACGACCCATCCGGCGTTGTTGTAGTCCGCGTACTCCTGCCACTCGCCTTTCGGCCCGCCGCCGCCCGTGCGGCGCCCGACGACTTCGCCAAACGCGTTGTAGCACTGTTCCCTCAGCACGCCGCCCGCCAACACGGTGCCACCGCCCGGATCGCGCGAACGCGTGATTCGCGATATCTCGCGATGCGCGGCGTCGTAGCCGATCGCAGTCTCATCCAGTTGCTTTCGCCCGTCCGCATCCGCACGCAGAAAGCTGACCAGCACCGTATTGCCGGCCGCATCGTAGCCGAATCGCGTTACTACCCCGAGCGCGTTGGTCTTCGACGCAAGCC
Organism: Burkholderia sp. NFPP32; assembly: GCF_900119325.1. Classification (NCBI taxonomy): domain Bacteria; kingdom Pseudomonadati; phylum Pseudomonadota; class Betaproteobacteria; order Burkholderiales; family Burkholderiaceae; genus Burkholderia; species Burkholderia sp. NFPP32. The sequence continues at coordinate 203,121 of NZ_FPJP01000004.1, forward strand.
GCCCGCCTGCGCCGTACACGTAGGTCGTCACCTGATCCGCGTCGCCGTGCTTCGTCTCCTTGACGACCTGGTTCAGACCGTCGTATTCGAACGAAATGCGGGAACGCACCTGACGGTTCAGATGATCGACGAACTGCGGCAGCAGCTGACCGGTCTGCCGGCCCAGCGCGTCGTAGGTGAAATCGAACTGGCTCCCGTTCGCGTCAGTCTTGCGCAGCAGGTGCCCTTCGGCGTCGTAGACGTAGCGCGTCGTCGCATCGGCATTCCGTTCCTCGAGCCGCCCGTTCGCGTCGACCGTCGCATACTGAACGCCCTGCCGCGTTTCGCTAACGAGCCGTCCGTTGCCGTCCCACACGTAGCGCGTGATCCGGTCGTCGGCGCTCGTCGGCCAGTTCGCCGCAAGCGTGTCGGCCAGCACCGGATTCGGCGTGATCGGATCGGGATAGCGCGCGGCGAAGCGAGTTTCCGTCAGCACGCGCCCCTCTGCGTCGCGCTCCCAGCGAGTCCCGTAGCCGGCGCCGTCGACCTCGAGCATCTTGTTGCCCATGCGGTCATAGAAGCTGAGCGTACGGTTGCCGGCCGGATCGGTCTGCTCGATCAGCCGGCCAGCACCGTCATGGCGATACCGCGTAACGAGCTCGCTGCCCGTCGTGATGAAGTATTCGCCACGCTGCGTTTCGCCCGCCGACGGATCGAAATACCCGGTGGCCACGTTGAGCACGCGCGATTCGATCAATCGGTTGTTCTCGTCGTAGCGGTAACGGGTCTCGCGAACGCGGTCCGCATGGATCGGGGCGGGCGGCTTGGCGCCGGCCGTCGGCACGACCGCATCGGCAAATACGCGCGACACGATCCGGTTGCCCGCCGCGTCATAGGTCCATTGCGTCAGCGTGCCTGTCGCGCTCACTTCGGCGGTCTGGCGATTCGCGGCATCGTAATACCAGGTGATCGTGTTGCCGTTCGCGTCGGTTTGCCGGATCAGGTTGCCGCGCGCATCGTATGCGCGAGTTTCGACCGGCTCGATCGTGCGCGTGTCGCCCAACGCCCCGCGCGCGGCCACCGCATCCCCCGTCTGGCGGATCAGACGGCCGAGTGCGTCGTATTCGAAACGCATGGTGCGCTGCTCGGGCAATTCCGCTGCCTCGATCGTCGCCGTGCGGCAACCGCCCGCATCGTACAGATGAAAGTTCTGCACGATGCGGCCGTTCGACGTGACCGGCAGCGTCTCCGAGATCAGCAGGCCGCGGTTGTCGTAGCCGTACTGGAACACCGCGCCGACCTTGTTCTGATAGACGATGCGCTCGCCAAACCCGTTGTACCCGAAAACCTCGCCCCCGCCTTCGGCGTCGGTCGATTTCACCAGCCGGTCGAGCTTGTCGTATTCGAGGTGCGTCACGGCCTCGGGCTGGCCTTGCAGCCGGGACAGCACCGCCGACGCATCGCCGCTCTCCGCAATTGCCGTCCAGTCGAGCGCACCTTTCGCAAAACGCGCCACGCGAACCGGCTGCCCTGACGCGCTGTATTCGGTCTGAATGACCGCACCGTCCGGATTCACCTGCGCGACGACGCGTCCACGCCCGTCGTAGAACAGCTTCGCGGCCACGCCTTTCGTCACGCGCTCGACCGCATCGCCAAATGCGTCGTACGTGGTTCGGTCCGCATGACCGAGCGGATCGGTTTCCTCCGTCAATCTGCCGGCCGCGTCGTAGCGGTAACGGGTCGCATACCGGCCGGCCAGTTCCTCTCGCTGCGCGGCCGTCAGTGCGGCGGCCGGCAGCGCGCGACCCTGCGCATCGACGTAGCCGAGCGCCTCGCGCTGCGCGAGCGCCCAGTCGCTGTCGGTTTCCGCCAGCTCGACGCCGCGCGGATCGACGCGTACGGCCAGATTGCCGAGCGCGTCATACCGATAGTCGACGGCCGCGGCGGCCGACGTGCCGGATGCCCGGACTTCCCGGATCATGCGCCCTGCCGCATCGAAGGTCGTGCGCGTCACCGTCTGCCGATCGGTGCCGTTTGCACGAATCGTTTCCACGACGCGGCCCAGTGCATCCAGTACGTAATGCGTCGCGACGCCTGCCGCATCGATCACGTCGGTCACCCGCCCCGCCCCGTCGTGCCGATACTCCGTGACTGCCGTCGCGGCAACCGCAGGCTTCGCGGGCAACAGCCTCTCGATCACGCCGACCGGCATGCCGCGCTTCCGATCGACTGCCTCGCCGTCGCGAATCGTTCTCCGCAGCAGCGCGCCGTCGTATTCGTGGCGCGTCCGGTAGCCTTCCGCGTCGATGCTCTCCGTCACCCGGCCGGCGTTGTCGTAACGCCAGTTCGTCGCGCGCGTGCTCACGAGCCCCAACTCGGCTTGCGCCCAGTCGAGCATGTTCTTTTCGCTTGGTTCGGTAAAGCCGACCATCACTATCCAGCCGCTACGCCAGAAACTAATGCGCTCGACCAGATTGCTGTTGGCGTCGAAACGATTCTGCGTGACGTAACCCAGCGGATCGATGACGAAGACGGCCCGGTTGGCCGCGTCGTAGACGGTGCGCGTCACACGACTCGTGTCACGGGCATGGTCGAAGCCGAGACGACGCAACTGAGCGGTGATCGATGCTTCAGTCAGCGGCTGTGCTGCGTCGAGGACCCTGCCGTGCTGCGCGGTGAACACAGCGTTGCCGTTCTCGTCGTAGCGGAATTCGGTCAACGCGCCGAGTGCGTCGAGCGTGTAACGCACCCGCCCGTTGACGTCGTAGATGTGACGAACTGTCCGGTCGCGCCCAGGCGACGCCGCGACGCGCGCCTCCAGGTCCGCGGGCGACAGCGTACCGCCCACGGCATCGAGCAAGCCGGCGTTCGGAATCGCATACGCGGTGCGCACGACCACGCGCCCTTCCGCGTCGAGGCGGCTCAGCACGATCGCCCCCGTCGGGCCGACCTCGCAGATCCGTCGGTTTTCCGCGTCGTAACCGTAGCGCGTCACGCCGCCCGCAGCATCGACCAGCCGCCTCACGTTGCCGTTGCCGTCGTAGTCATAGCAAGTCGAGAGCGCGAGGCCGTCCGGATCGACGACCGTGCAGACGAGGCGGCTCGCTGCGTCGTACTCGTGGCGCGTCGTGCGCGCACCCTGCGTGCCCGCGCCGTCCGTCGTCGTCAATACCTTGCCGGCCCCGTCGTATTCGAACGTGGTGCGCAGGTTGAGCCGCCCGTCGCCGGCATCCGTCACGATGGCGACCTTGCGGCCGTTCAGATCGTATTCGGTTACGACGACCGTTCCCGACGGTTCCGTGGTTCGAACCAATTGCCCCTTGGCGTCGTATTCGTAGCGCGTCGTCAAGTTCAGCCCGCCCGGATCGAGCGTGCGCATCAGCACGCGCCCGGCGGCATCGTATGCGTAGGCAGTACGCACGCCGCGGCCGTCCACGGTCTCAATCAACTGACCGGCACGATCGTGGCGCTGCCGGGTGACGCCCGTCGGCGTCGTCGTGTCGATCAGGCGACCGTCCGCGTCGTATGCATAGCGCGTCGTCTGCCCCCGCCCGTCGGTCAGCGCGATGGTCTGGCCGAATTCGTCATAGGTCGTCGTGGTCTCGATGCCGTCGGGCATCGAAACCGTCAGTTGGCGCTTCTCCGGCACATAGGCGTAGCGCGTCGTCGCGCCAGTACGGTCGGTATGCGTCAGCACGTTGCCGAACGCATCATAAGTCATCCGGCTCTGCCGACCGAGGCCATCGGTCAGGATGACCGTATTGCCGTTGCGGTCATACTCGCGGCGCCGCACGATGCCGTTTGCGTCGGTCGATTCGATCTCGCGGCCGAACGCGTCGTAGACCGCGCGCGCGACGAGATTCAGACCGCCCGGATCGACAGTCGTCCGTACCGCGCGACCGAGCCGGTCATAGTCGGTCGTGCGGGTCGAGCGCACGCCGGAGGACAGGTCCTGGCGCGTAGCGATCTCGTTCCCGAAGACGTCGTACGTTCGCCACGTGGCGAACGCCTGCGCGTCGACGCTTCGCACGACGCGGCCTGCCCGATCGTAGCCGAACGTCGCTCGCGACACCCGCTCGTCGCTGAGCGCCGCGACCGCCCGTCGCACGGCGTCGGTCATGACGCCACCGGACAGCTCACCGATCGCGTCGCGTCCCATGCGCTTCGCATAGGCAAGGGTCTGCGTCAGATTGCCGAGCGCATCGTAGCGCTGCTCGGCAACCTCGCCGAGCGCATTGACCCGATGCGTGACGCGTCCGGCCGCATCGTAGTAGTAGGTCGTGCGACTACCGTTCGCATCCGTCGACGATGTTTGCCGCCCCACCGCATCGTACGTGTAGTGCTCGCCCCAATTTCGCCAGACCGCGTCGACCTGCGCGGCAGTCGGCTTGCCGCCGAGCGCGGCAAGCGCCTCGTTGCCTTCTCCCGACAGCCGCGCGATCAGCCGGCCCTGAACGTCGTATCGGTAGCGCAACGTGCGGCCGCCGGTCGTTTCGCTCGTCAGGCGTCCTTCGCTGTCGTACGTATAGCGAGTCGCGGATGCGCCGCGCATCGCACTCGTCGTCCGTTCGAGCAGACGCCCCATCGCATCGTACCGGTACGTGGTCCGCTCCTGTTTCGTCGACGCGTCGAACCAGGCTTTCTCCGTCCCGGCGCCGTCAAGCACGTAGTTCTGGCTCTTCTGGAGCATGCCCGACGGCCGACCGTTCGGCCGCGATCCGGGCTGCGCGAACTGCCGCTCGCCGAACATCGCGTTCTGAACCGTCGCCTCATCCATGAACGAACCGAAAATGAACTCGATGCTATGATCGCTCGCAGGTACGAGATTCGCGATATCGATCGCGTAGCGCCGAGCGGTCGTCGACGTCACTTCCACCTTGCCAACTTCCTTGCCGTCGACCCGAACCGTGAGCACCGCGCCGGTCAGCTTCGGCCTGTCCAGCTTTGCCTCGAACGTGAGGCGCACGGTCTGCTGCGCACGAGCGGCGTTCGGGTCCGCCCGCTCGGTACGAACGCGCTGCGCGACGTTGCCGAACTCGTCGTACTCGTAGACGGTCGCGTGCCCCTCACCGTCGATTTCCGTGCGCAGCAGACCACGCGCGTCGTAGCTCGCCTGCTCGCGAATGTCGTTACCGTTCTCCGCGGGACGGAAATCGACGACCGATGTCGCCGCACGGCCGACATCGTTCACCGCAGTCGCATAGCGGATCGTCGTGACGCGCCGGCCCGCCATGTCGTACCGGTATTCGATCAGATAGCCTTCCGCGTCGAGTTGCCCACGCAACAGGCCGGCTCCGTCGTAGAAATAGCGTGTGCTGCGGTCGGCCACCGAAGCGGACGGCAGTGATTCCGACAACGGGTCGTTGCCGCTCACACTGATGCGGTTCGCATACTGGACGGTCTGCAGCAGCCGACCAGCATCGTCGTACCGGTACACGGTCAGCGCCCCGTCGCCGGTCACGCTGCGTGCAAGCCGGCCCGCGCCGTCGTAGATGCGCCATTCACTCTGGTCGGCCGCCTGGGCGGCCGGGCGCACGCGCTCGAGTGCGGCCGTGCCGTCGAGTCCACCGATATCCGCAAGGCTCGCCAGTTGCCCCGCCGCAAGCGGCGTCGCATGCCGAATCGTGCGCGCAACCTGTCCCCCGGGCGTGTACACGTATTCGGTCAGCCCGCCCGCGGCGTCGACCTGCGCGATCTTGCGGCCGGCCGGATCGTACAGATAATGCGTGCGGTGTCCGACGGCATCGGTTTCCGCGCGCAGCCGGCCGGCGGCGTCATAGGTATAGCCAACCTGCGACAGCAGCACGTCCGCTGCCGACTCGGCGATCGCCACCAATTCCCCGACGCCGTTGAAGGTCGACGTGCGAGTGAGCCCGTTACCGAACGTGACGATTGTCTGATGGTTAGCGTCGTCGTAGCGATAGAGCGTCGTCGTCCCGTCGAAGCGGCGCGCCGACAGCATCCGTCCCAGCCCATCGTACGCAAACTGCTCGACCTGCTGCTTGCCCGGCGCGCCGACGAAGCGCTGCAGCAGGCGGCCGGACGGATCGTAGACGTAGCGCGTCTGCGTCACGTCGCCCGCCCCCGCGCGAGCATCGCCAGTGCCGTCCTTCAGCAGCCGGCCGTAACGCGTGACGCTCGCGACGTTGCCACGAAAGTCGTATGCGGTGTCGGTGCGGGTGCCGTTGCTCTTGTCGGCCAGGCCCACGACCCAGCGAGCCAGGTCGGCTTCGCCCAAGCCCGCCCCAACGTAGCCGGCATCGGCATACGTCAGCACCGAAACCTGCTGACCGAACCCGTTGTACCGGTATTCGGTCACCCGCCGCTCCGCATCGACGACGAAACGGAGATGGCGTCGCGCATCGTAAACATAAGTCGTCGTGGCCGCTTCGCCGCCGCCGGGGCGGGTGACCTGCTCGAGCAGTTCGTCGTTTTCGCCGTAGCGCCACTCGACCACGCCCCCGACAGCGTCACGCTGCCAGACTCGGTTGCCGCGCACGTCGTAGCGATATTCGACGCCGCCGCCCGCCTCCTCGACTTTCACGACGTTGCCGGCCGCATCGTAATGAAACCGCTGCGTGCCGCCCGCGGGCGGCACGATCTCGACGAGTCGTCCTGCGTCGTCGTATGCGAGCACGGTGGCTGCGCCGAGCGGATCGGTGATCGTCGTCCGGCGCGCGTCGAGATCGTAGGCAAGGCGCGTGACGCGCGCGACACCGCTATCGGCCCGCTGTGCGATGCTCGTCACGCGGTATTCGCTGCCCAGCATTGCATAGCTGAATCCGACCTCGGCACCGTCCGATTGCGTGATCGACGCCACCCGCTCGCTATCGCCGTCGTAGCGATAGGTGGTCATGAACACCTTGCCGTCCGCGATGCTGTTGTCGTCCGGCGTCAGATCGACCGTCACCGTGCTGAGGCGGCCGGCCGCATCGTAGCCGTAGCGCACCGCAGTCGACGTGCGCTGCGCGCCGTTCGCGTCGATCCAGACCGTGCGCAATCGCGCAAGCCGCCCGGCCGTGTAGTCGAGATACGTCGATTCGCCGCTGGCCGTCGTCACGCGACTCAGCAGGCCCGCGCCGTCGTATGCATAGTCGACCTTGTTGCCGTCGCGGTCCGTCGCCGAGACCAGGCGACCGCCACGCGTCGCGTCATAAATTTCGGACAGTTGCCTACCGCCGTCCCACCAGGCCCATTGCCGCGTTCCTGCATCGTAGGCGAGCGTCGCCCGCGCACCGGCGCCGCTCGTCGCGACATAGAGCCGCCGCTGAGCGTCATAACCGTAGACGACCGTCGAGCCGTCCCAGTCGGTGCGCGTGACCGTGCTGCCCGCCTCGTTCGGCTTGCCGGACAGCGCGCCAACCGTGCGCGCGCCGCCCGGGCGCCAGCCGTCGGCCGCGAACGTTCCCTGGCTGTTGTAGGCACGATGGATCGCGCTGCCGGCACCGCGCCCGATCAGCATCAGGTCGCGATCCTGGACGATCAGGTTGCCGTTCGCCGCATTGACGTAGATCCGCTCGCCCGCCTGACCAGCCGATGCTTCGCCGAGCTGGCCGCGCGCGCCGAGACCCAATGCAGACGACGACTGCAAACCCAACCCGTTACCCGTGACGATCGCTACCATGTGCCCCTCGATTCCGTTCGTGATTTGAATGTCGCGCTGCCGGAAAACAGGCGCGCCGTGAACAGGTTGTCCGGGCAATTCGATAGTTGTTTAATGATTTTCGCGTCCGCGTGATTCCATCGGCGGCTTTATCGACTTCGCTTTCTTTATCGCAAAAATAGGACGTTTAACTAAATTTGGTTCTGCATTCAACGTCGCCTTTTTCTTTCCGTGCAATGACGATCCGCCCGCCTCAGAGGCACGAATAGTCACCCGTTCGTACGAATCCGAACCAATCTGAAATGTACGATTCGTGGATTATTCGCTTGATTTCGAGACAGGAACGGCGCGTCTACGCGACTTGGTCAATTCGTCGGCGCGCTGTTATGCTGAAGACGTCATCCGCTGCGCGTGCCGATCGCCGTACCCAGCGGCCGCCCTCATTCAATGCACCGATCGATCAGGAATCTTGACGATGCCGACCCGACCGCCAACCTCGACTGTTCCTCCCGCACCGGACGCACGCCGCGTCGAACGCTTGCTTTCGTTCCTCGAAACGGACCCAGACAATCTCAACCTGCTCGCCGATGCGGCCACAGCTGCATTCGACGCGCACCGCTTCACACTGTGCGACGAACTGCTCGATCGACACGCCGCCCGTGCGCCGCTGCCCGCTGCGCTTGCGAACCTGCGAGGCCTTGCGGCGCTGTCGCAGCATCGGTTCGACGCCGCTCTGCATGCACTCGAACCGCTCCTCACGACACACGACGATGCGTCTATCCGTTATAACGCGGCCTACGCGAATGCGATGCTCGGCCGCTTCGGCAAGGCTGTCGAACTGCTCGACGACGCGACGCTGAGCGGCGAGTCTCGCGCCATTCCGCTGAAGCTGCGCGTGCTGCATCATCTCGGGCAACTTGACGACGCAATTGCGCTCGGTCGGCGTCATGCCGACAGTCACGCCGCGAGCCCGGAACTGTACGGCGCACTCGCCACCGCGCTCTTCGACACGGCGGATCTCGACGGCGCGCGTCGCTACGCCGAACAGTCAGTGGATACGGTCGACGGCCTGACCGTTCGCGGTTTGCTCGCGCTCGATGCCGGCTCGATCGACAATGCGCGCGCCCTGTTCCGGCGCGCGCACGCCATCAATCCGGATGGTGCACGCGCCACGCTCGGCATCGGCCTCGTCGATCTCGCGGAGCAACGCTTCACGGACGCCACCGGTACACTCGACCGTGCGGCGAATCTACTGAAAATCCATGCCGGCGCATGGGCCGCCGCCGCGTGGGCTTATCTGTTCGATGGTAATCCGGACGCCGCGCGCATCCGCTTCGAACGTGCGGCGGAACTGGATCGCGGCTTCGCCGACGCGCATGGCGGCCTGGCGGTGCTTTGCGTACACGAGGGCCGCTTCGACGAAGCGCGGCGAAACATGGCCATTGCGCGACGGCTCGACGCTTCCTGTCTGTCTGCCGCGCTGACGGAGAGCCTGCTCGCGACACATGCCGGCGACACGCGGACGGCCGACGAGATCCGGTGCGCAGCGCTCGACCGGCCGCTCGGCCCGGATGGACGAACACTCGCCCAGGCGCTGGCGAGGTACAGCGTGCGCGACAAGTGACGTGCGCTAACGAGCCATCGCCCGTGGCGCGCAAGCGACGGCGTTCGCGCCGCTCGCTTGCGGCCCGCGCACCCCGCTTGCTACACTCCGCTCCCATTCCTCATACCGGACGCCAGCCAAAGTGGACATCTAAGCCTTCCCAAAATGTTTTCGCCGCCGTGCCCCGCACGCCGCGCGAAGGTCTTCACGCATTTTCGGAGGTGCTCATGGCTGCAGCCACGCCCACCGGCGCGCTCGTCGCGCTTCATCACGTTTCCTTCCGCTTCGACGACGGCTTCACGCTGTTCGATTCGCTCGACCTTTCCATCGATCGCACGCCGACGGGCATCGTCGGCCGCAACGGCATCGGCAAGAGCCAGCTCGCGCAGCTGATCGCGGGCCGCTGCGCGCCGAGTTCGGGGACGATCGACCGGCATGTGCCGGTTGTCTACGTCGCGCAACGGCACGACGACGACGCTGCGGCCGGCCCGCGAACCGTCGCGCAGATCACCACGCTCGATGCGCCGCTCGGCGCGCTTGCGCGTCTCGCGAACGGCCGCGCGGAACCGCACGACTTCGACCTGATCGGCGATCGCTGGGATCTCGCCGAGCGACTGCGTACGGCGCTCGACGCGGCCGGCCTGCACGACGTGCGACCCGACACGCCCGCGCACGCGCTGAGCGGCGGCCAGCTCGCGCGCGTCGCGCTGATCGGCGCATTGCTGTCCGGCGCCGGCCTGCTGGTGCTCGACGAACCGACCAATCATCTCGACGCGCCGGGCCGTGCGTGGCTGCGCGCGGCGCTCGACGGCTGGCGCGGCGGGCTCGTGATCGTGAGCCACGACCGTGCGCTGCTCGCCGGCGTGCAGCGCATCGTCGAGCTGACACCGCAACGCGTGCGCTCGTACGGCGGCAACTACGCGCTCTACCGCGCGCAACGCGACGCGGAACAGGATGCTGCGCAAGCAGCACTCGACCATGCGCGCACCGAACGCGGGCGCGTCAAGCGCAGGCTCGAACAGGAACACGACACGATCCAGCGTCACGCGGCGGGCTCGCTGCGCGATGCGAAGACGGCCAATCTGTCGTCGATGGCGAAACAAAGCCGCAAGGGTGCGGCGCGCAGCATCATGGGGCAAGTCCGGCGCCATCAGGACGAATTCAACGCGACGCTCGACGAACGCGTGCAGCAGGCAGCCGCGCGCGTCGAAGCCGATGCGCCCGTGCTCGTGTCGCTGCCGGGCACCGAGGTCAGCGCGCGTCGCCAGTTGTTCACGCTCGAACGTGCGCAACTGCCGTGGCGCGTGGCCGGCGATGCGGATTCGGATTCGGATTCGGATTCGGATTCGGATTCGGATTCGGATTCGGATTCGGATTCGGATTCGGATTCGGATTCGGATTCGGATTCGGATTCGGATTCGATCACATGGTCGGCGAGCGGCGCCGTGCGCATCGCGCTGACGGGCCCGAACGGCTGCGGCAAATCGACGTTGCTGCGGATGCTCGCGGGCGAGCTCGCGCCGCGTTCAGGCACATGCACGACGCACGTGAGCGCCGCGTATCTCGACCAGCGGCTCGCGCTGCTCGATCCCGGGCGCTCGATCGTCGAGCAGTTGGGGCTGCTCGATACGCCGCTCGCCGAAGGCGACCTGCGCAGTCGTCTCGCGCTGTTGCAGCTCGATGCGACGCGCGCGACGCAGCCTGCACGACAGCTGAGCGGCGGCGAACGGCTGAAGGCCGCGCTCGCGTGCGCGTTGTGGCGTGGCTCACCCGCGCAACTGTTGCTGCTCGACGAGCCGACCAATCACCTCGATCTCGAATCGGTGCGCGCGATCGAAACCGCGCTGGCCGGCTTCCCGGGCGCGATCGTGGTCGCATCGCACGACGCCGCGTTCCTCGCGGCGCTCGAACCGACGCACACGATGCAATGGCATCGCGACGGGTGGCGCTACGAACCCGTCGCGTGGTGAAGCGCAGGGGCATCACGGTTCGCCGCGACTGCCCGGGTCAACGAAAAGCCGTTCGAACAAGCGTCTGGATTCGCGCAAACCCTCGTCGGTCAGGACCACGGATTTCGCGTTGCTCACGGGGTTGCCGATCAAACCGCGCGCGTGCAGGCGATTCAACACGTTCCAATCGAGCCCCTTCCATGCGCGATTGTGGTCGTGCAGAGTCAACTGGAGCAGCGCAAGCACTGCGTCATCGATTGCTGCCGTATCGATTTCCATACGATTTCCGTCCCGATACTCGATCGAGCCGGTCACGCGCGCTGCACGTCGAGCGTCGCGAGCAACTTGATGAAGTTGCGCTTCGCGCGATACGTCTTCCGGACCGCATCGAGTTCCATGTCGAATTCCGCCTTCTGTCGCTGCGCCGCCCGCAGCGCACCGATCGCCTGCACGACGCGAAACGCCTCGTCGTAACGCGCACCACCGGCCCCGCGTTCGACGGCGATCGGCAACAACCGGTGATACAGCGCGATCGCATCGGCAGGATGCGTCTTCGCGCGTGCGGCCGCCATCGCCGGCCATATGCCGGTCTCGACCGGTCCGCCGCGAAACGCGTCCCACGCCGCTGCGTCGTCCTTTTCCGCAAGCAGCAGCTTGACGAGTTCGGTGCGTGCCGAAGGCTGCCAGCCCCGGCGCGCGTGGCCGGCCCGGGTCGGCGCTTCCTGGCTCCGCGCGAGAGACAGCAGATGCGAAACCGCGCGCTCCCGCACGGCATCGCGTCGCTTCGTCACCTTTGCGACCTTCATCAACGCCGAGAATGCTTCCGCCGTTGGATGATCGTCGAAACGCTGCCACGCGAGTTCATCGGCCCGATCGAATTCGCGGCGACGCAAGTATTCGTCGATACAGAAGCCCAGAAGACGCAAATCGCGACGATCGCCCGCTTCGCGCAACCCGCGCTCGGCCCATGCCAGCCCTTCGTCGAAGCGGCCATGCTCCGCGCACAATTCCGCGATCTGCGCGAATCGGTACGACGCCGACAGATCCTTCGACCAGATGCGAATCAGCGCGTCGACGTCGCCGTCGTGCCTCGCCAGCGATTCCATCGCATGCTCGAGATTCAAGCGTACCGAATCATACGAACGCCGATCGTCCCGCCCCGCCGGCAGCGGGGGCAGCGCGGCCCATTGATGCTCGGCCAGTTCCCGATAGCGGCTCAATCCTGCGTCGCCCAGCGGTTCCGCATAGGCTGGCAGCACGCCGCGGAACGTATCCCACTGCCCGTCGACCTGCAGGCGGAACAAGCGTTCGGCAAGCTGGACGGCGTCCGGACGTGTCCGCCGGCATGCATCGAGATGCAGTTCGGCCAACTCGTGGAACCCGGGCGCCACGCTGCCATCCGAGTCGTCGATCTGTTCGAGGCTCGCCTCCGCATCGGCGATCGCGAGTTCGGTCAGCTCGACCACGTGCACGGCATGCGGACCGTCGAGTTGCCGGCGCAACATGCCGGCCAACTCGAAAAGGTTTTCTCCGTAAAGGTGCGCTTCATCCCAGCCGAGCGGCCGTGCGACGCGCGCCAACTGGCGGACCGCAGCCTTCAGGCTCGAGATGTCGTCGGCATTCGCGGCGCGGGCCTCGAACAACAGCCTGTCGCGCAAGGACCTGTCGCGTTCGGCCGCGTCGAGCAACCAGTTCCGCAACGCATCCGCGTCCAGCGTCGCCAGATACTCATGAATCAGTTCCGCATAGGTCTTGCGCTTTCGTCTCGGGCGCACCGTCTCAGGTACGTCGCGATGAAAGACTTCCTCGCCGCTGTTTTCGAGCCACGACAACGCAACGGCCACCGCATGCTTGCAGAACACCTCGTCTTCGCCGACCGGGCAATTGCACGAATAATCCAGCGTGCCGTCGTCGTCCGCCGCCAGTTCGACGTGGTAGCGGTATGTGCCGCGCACGGTCGCCGATACCGAGCCGTCGCGCTCGGTCAGTCGCGAAACGACGCCATCGTGGTAATAAGCCTCGCCACGTGCGAAGGATTTCGGGTCGGCCAGCTCGCGGATTGACGCAAGCGTAATGACATCGGCAAGAGAAACGCTATGCGGCATGATTCATCGAGGGTATTCAGGTTGACGCCGACGATTCTACAAAAAGCGCCACGGACACTTTCATCGATACCCCGCTCAACGGCGCGCAAAACGCAGCACGCCGTCTCCGCCCTGCTCGCGCACGAGCTCCCCCGCGAGCCACAGCAGGTTCAAATGCGCGAGTGCCTCGCCGAGCGCGAACGTCATCTGGTGAATGTCGAGCTCGCGGCGGCGGAACATGATCGGCACGATGTCGGCCGCACTCATCGGCTTCTCCGCGCACGCGACGCGCACTTCGTCGAGCCGCGCGTCGTGGTGTTCGCGCAGTTGCACGATGCGCGTGCGCACGCCGCGGAACGGCTTGCCGTGCGACGGCAGCACGAGCGTGTCGGGCGACATCGTCTCGTAGCGGCCGAGCGACTGCAGGTACAGCGCGAGCGGGTTCGCTTCCGGCTCGAGGTCGAACACGGACACGTTCGTCGAGATGCGCGGCAGCACCATGTCGCCGGAGATCAGCACGCCGTCCGCTTCGCTGTGCAGCGCGCAATGTTCAGGCGAATGGCCGTAGCCGGTGACGACGCGCCACGTGCGCGCGCCGATCGTCACCGCATCGCCTTCGCGCAGGCGCCGGTAGCGCGGCGGCACGGCCGGCACGAGATCCGAGTAGTAGCTGCGGCGGTTGCGCAGCTTGTCGAGCGCGGCCGGATCGGTCAGCCCGTGGCGCGCGAAATGATCGGCGGCGGCCGCGCCGCCCGCGTTCGAGCCGTTGCCCGCCGCCATCAGGCAGCCGAACATGTATTCGCCGAGCGTCATCCACAACCGCACGTTCCAGCGGCCCTTGTCGCCGCCGTCGCACAGCCAGTTCGCGAGGCCGAAGTGATCGGGGTGGCAGTGCGTGACGAGCACGCGCAGCACGGGCAGTCCGTCGAGATGCGCGTCGAAGATCTGCTCCCAGTGCGTGCGGATCGCGTCCGACGAGATCCCGCAATCGACGATCGTCCAGCCGGCCTGCCCGTCGATCTCGTCGCGCAGCATCCACAGGTTGATGTGGTCGAGCGAGAACGGCAGCGGCATGCGCAGCCAGCGCACGCCGGGCGCGACCTCGAACGTGTCGCCCGCGGCGGGCAGCGTGTCAGCGAAGGGATAGTCGAGTTGGTGTTCCAGTGCGTTCATCGGTGGGGCGTCTCGTCGTTATCGGTGCGAATGCGCGCCGGCGGCAGGCCGCGGCGGGCGGTGCGTCGATTCTATCGCCGTCGCGCGAAACGCGTGCCCGGCGGCCGCCGGCCCGTCAAAAAAGTTCGTGCCAGAATCGGTTCCGTACCCGTATCTTTACGCGAAGATGCACCGAACGGCACCCAACGACGGATAACCCGCCGCTTGCCGGCCGGCCACGCGTCGCCGCAAAGTCTTTGATCCGCCCGCTTGGGCGCTAAAATGGCGAGTGCTTACAGCCCCTCCTGAACGAGCCTGCACGCAATGAATCACTTCCCCAAACTGCTGTCGTCGCAGATCGGTTTCGACGTCGCGCAGACGATGCTCGAAAACTTCGACCGCCACTACCGGATCTTCCGCGAAGCGGCCGTCGACGCGAAGACGCTGTACGAGCGCGCCGACTGGCACGGGCTGCAGCGGCTCGCGCGCGAACGGATCACGTCGTACGACGATCGCGTGCAGGAGTGCGTCGAGGTGCTGGAAGACGAATACGACGCGGAGAACATCGACGACGAAGTCTGGCAGCAGATCAAGCTGCACTATATCGGCCTGCTCACGTCGCACCGCCAGCCCGAGTGCGCGGAGACGTTCTTCAATTCGGTGTGCTGCAAGATCCTGCACCGCTCGTATTTCAACAACGATTTCATCTTCGTGCGCCCGGCGATCTCGACCGAGTATCTCGAGAACGACGAACCGGCCGCGAAACCGACCTACCGCGCGTACTACCCGGGCACCGACGGGCTCGCGGTCACGCTCGAGCGCATCGTCACGAATTTTCAGCTGGAGCCGCCGTTCGAGGATCTCGAGCGCGACACCGCGTGCGTGATGCAGGCGATCCACGACGAGTTCGGCCACTTCGACGCCGCGCCGAATTTCCAGATCCACGTGCTGTCGTCGCTGTTCTTCCGCAACAAGAGCGCATACATCGTCGGCCGCATCATCAATGCCGATCGCGTGCTGCCGTTCGCGGTGCCGATCCGCCACGTGCGCCCGGGCCTGCTCGCGCTCGACACCGTGCTGCTGCGCCGCGACCTGCTGCAGATCATCTTCAGCTTCTCGCACTCGTATTTCCTCGTCGACATGGGCGTGCCCTCCGCGTATGTCGACTTCCTGTGCACGATCATGCCCGGCAAGCCGAAGGCGGAAATCTACACGTCGGTCGGCCTGCAGAAGCAGGGCAAGAACCTGTTCTACCGCGACCTGCTGCACCACCTGTCGCACTCGAGCGACCGCTTCATCGTCGCGCCCGGGATCAAGGGCCTCGTGATGCTCGTGTTCACGCTGCCGTCGTTCCCGTACGTGTTCAAGATCATCAAGGATCACTTCCCGCCGCCGAAGGAAACGACGCGCGCGCAGATCATGGAGAAGTACCAGCTCGTGAAGCGCCACGACCGCCTCGGACGGATGGCCGACACGCTCGAGTATTCGAGCGTCGCACTGCCGCTCGCGCGGCTCGACCATGCGCTCGTGCGCGAGCTCGAGAAGGAAGTGCCGTCGCTGCTCGAATACGAGGACGACAATCTCGTGATCAAGCACCTGTACATCGAGCGCCGGATGACGCCGCTGAACCTGTACCTGCAGAACGGCACCGACGCGGACATCGAGCACGGCGTGAAGGAGTACGGCAACGCGGTGAAGGAGCTGATGAAGGCGAACATCTTCCCCGGCGACATGCTGTACAAGAACTTCGGCGTCACGCGCCACGGCCGCGTCGTGTTCTACGACTACGACGAGATCGAGTACCTGACCGACTGCAACGTGCGCCGCGTGCCGCCGCCGCGCAACGAGGAAGACGAGATGTCCGGCGAACCGTGGTATACCGTCGGCCCGCACGACATCTTTCCGGAAACCTACGGGCCGTTCCTGCTCGGCGACCCGCGCGTGCGGGACGTATTCATGAAGCATCACGCGGACTTTTTCGATCCCGTGCTGTGGCAGTCGAGCAAGGACAAGCTGCTGCAGGGCGAATTGCCCGATTTTCATCCGTACGACGTCGCGCTGCGCTTTTGCGTGCGCTACCCGGAGCGCTTCGGCGCGACGGACCAGAACGACGGCGAAGGCGACGCGCAGCGCGCCGCCTGACGCCGGTTACACCGAACCCGACATCGACCCGAGTTCCGAAAACGAAATCCACACCGATGAACACTCCAGTCAACCCGCTCTCGCACCTGTTCGACAACAACGACGCCTGGGTCAGGCGCAAGCTCGCCGACGATCCCGAGTTCTTCACGCGCCTCGCCGACCAGCAGGCGCCGGAATACCTGTGGATCGGCTGCTCCGATTCGCGCGTGCCCGCGAACCAGATCATCGGCCTGCCGCCGGGCGAAGTGTTCGTCCACCGCAACATCGCGAACGTCGTCGTGCACAGCGACCTGAACTGCCTGTCGGTGATCCAGTTCGCGGTCGACATCCTGCGCGTGAAGCACATCATGGTCGTCGGCCACTACGGCTGCTCGGGCGTGAACGCGGCGCTGCACAACCGCCGCGTCGGCCTCGCGGACAACTGGCTGCATCACGTGCAGGACGTGCGCGAGCGCCATGCGGCGCTGCTCGACGAATGGCCGGTGGGCGAGGCGCGCTATCGCCGCCTGATCGAGCTGAACGCGATCGAGCAGGTCGTCAACGTGTGCCGCACGACGATCGTCAACGACGCATGGGCACGCGGCCAGTCGCTCACCGTGCACGGGCTCGTGTACGGCGTGCACGACGGCCGGATGCGCAACCTCGGGATGGCCGTGTCGAACTTCGAAGCGCTCGACGAAACCTACAAGCGCTGCGTCGCCGCGCTGACCGCGGGCGGCCAGCATGCGCCCGACAACGACATGGTCGCCGCCGATGCCGCGCAAATGAACGAAGTCGCGCAGGCGGTGGTCGATACCCTGAAGCCTTGCACGGACGCGGAGTAAGCACGCGTTCCGTGTCGGCGGCGACACAACGGCAACCTGGATCGAACTGACCTGACGCCGTCACCACGGCACTGCAAAGGAGCGGCGAACATGAAAACCGTACTGATCGTCGGCGCATCGCGCGGCCTCGGCCGCGAATTCGTCCGGCAATACCGGCGTGACGGCTGGAACGTGATCGCCACCGCGCGCGACGAAGCGTCGCTCGCCGCGCTGCGCGCGCTCGGCGCGCAAGCGCATGCGCTCGACATCGCGCAGCCCGAGCAGATCGCGGCGCTCGGCTGGAAGCTCGACGGCGAACGGCTCGATGCGGCCGTGCTCGTGTCGGGCGTCTACGGGCCGCGCACCGAAGGCGTCGAGACGATCGCCGCCGAGGATTTCGACGCGGTGATGCATACGAACGTGCGCGGGCCGATGCAGTTGCTGCCGATCCTGCTGCCGCTCGTCGAGGATGCGCGCGGCGTGCTGGCCGTCGTGTCGAGCCGGATGGGCAGCATCGCCGAGGCGACCGGCACGACCGGCTGGCTGTACCGCGCGAGCAAGGCGGCGCTGAACGACGTGCTGCGCATCGCGTCGCTGCAGACGCGCCACGCCGCGTGCATCTCGCTGCATCCCGGCTGGGTGCGCACCGACATGGGCGGCGCGCAGGCCGCGATCGATCCGGAAACCAGCGTGACCGGCATGCGCCGCGTGATCGCCGAAGCCGGCGCCGACGTGTCGCAGGCAAACGGCCGTTTCTTCCAGTACGACGGCATCGAGCTGAACTGGTAAGCCGCGGTCACAACCGAGCGTCGTTAATTCCCGTTTCGCATGATTTTGAACCGACCTGACGCGTGCCCGTGCGGCGGCGCGTCCCCTGCTCCCGCCGGCAAAGCGCCGGCCCCGCGCTATGCGGCCTGCTGCGGCCGCTTCATCGACGGCGGCGAAGCCGCGCCGACCGCGCTCGAGTTGATGCGTTCGCGGTACAGCGCGTACGTGCTCGGCGCGACCGGCTACCTGCGCGCGACATGGGCCGCGCGCACCTGCCCGCCCGATCTCGACACCGACCCCGAGGCACCCGACGCGCCGCGCTGGCTCGGCCTCGCGGTAAAACGCCATGTGCCGCTCGACGAACGGCACGCGGAGGTCGAATTCGTGGCCCGCTACAAGGTTGGCGGACGCGCTTACCGGCTCCACGAGACGAGCCGTTTCGAGCGCGACGAGCACGGTTTCTGGCGCTATGTCGACGGCGAAGTAAGCGACCGCTGACAAATAGTTGCTGTGTCAGACGCCGGGTAATTCCCGCATTGCACAACCTGATTTTGTCAGGCTAGGATGGCCGTCAGATTGGTCATGTTGCATGGCAGGGCTTACGAATGGCGTTCAGCAAGGTATTGGTGGGATGGATGGCGGCCGGTGCGCTGTCGGCCGCTCAGGCCGGTACGCTGCCGAACGCAAATACGGGTGCCGGCACCGCAAGCGGGTCGCTCGCCCACGCCGAACGCTTCGATTACGGCGGCTCGAACCTGCCGCAGGTCGCGGCCGGCCTCAACGAACAGATCCTCCGCATTCCGGCCGATGCTTCGGGCTCCGTCACGCTCGAGGCGACGCTCTTCAAGCCGGACGGCCCCGGCCCGTTCCCGCTCGTCGTCTTCAACCACGGCAAGAACACCGGCGATCTCCATCTGCAGCCGCGCAGCCGGCCGCTTGCGTTCGCACGCGAATTCGTGCGCCGCGGCTATGCGGTGATCGCGCCGAACCGCCAAGGCTTCGCCGGTTCGGGCGGCACCTACCAGCAGGAAGGCTGCAACGTCGGCAAGAACGGGCTCGCGCAGGCCGCCGACGTCGACGCGACGGTGCGCTATATGTCGCGCCAGTCGTATGTCGATGCGTCGCGCATCGTCGTCGCCGGCACGTCGCACGGCGGCCTCGTGTCGGTTGCGTACGGCACCGAAGCCGCACCGGGCGTGCGCGGCATCATCAACTTCTCCGGCGGGCTGCGCCAGGATCTCTGCGACGGCTGGCAGCGCAACCTGGTCGATGCATTCGACCAGTACGGCGCACGCACGGCCGTGCGGTCGCTGTGGCTGTACGGCGACAACGATTCGGTGTGGACGCCCGGGCTCGTCGCGCAAATGCACGACGCGTACGTGTCGCACGGCACGCAGGCCCAGTTCATCGATTTCGGCCGCTACAAGGACGACGCGCACCGGCTGATCGTCGATCGCGACGGCGTGCCGGTCTGGTGGCCGGCCGTCAACGCGTTCCTCGAGAAGCTGAACCTGCCGACCTCGGTGCGCTACGCGGTCGCGAACCCGCACGAACCGAAGGCCACCGGCTATGCGGCCATCGACGCGGTCAACGCGGTGCCGTATGTCGACGAAGCCGGCCGCGAAGGCTATCGCCGCTTCCTGAACCAGCATCCCAGCCGGGCGTTCGCGGTGTCGTCGGAAGGCGCGTGGTCGTGGGCCGAAGGCGGCGACGACCCGATGGCGCTCGCGCTCGACAACTGCGCGAAACAGGGCGCGGGCGCGTGCCGGCTGTATGCGGTCAACGACCGCGTCGTGTGGAACGCGAACACGACGCAGACGGCCGACAACGGCGACGGCAGCACGCACGACACCGATACGCACGCGCTGGCTTCGCGCTGACGCGCGGCGGGCCGTACGCCGCGCCTTTTTCGCCTCCCTTCCACTTCCCGCCTCATTCTTCCGTGCGCGATCGCATCGCGCGCCGCCGTATTCGCGCGTTCGCGCCATCACGCCATCGCCCGCCGTTCCGGCAGCCTGATCCCCCGGATTCAGCAGACCATTCCGCCGCCGCGGTTCGCGCGTGGCATCGCCCCGTTTTGCCGGCCCCCTTCGATCCCCGATTTTTCGCGATCGCACCGCGCCCCGTCCCGCGATTTTCTCTGTCGGGGGGTGTCACTCGAACGTCGTTATCTGCGCTCATTTCAGGGCATCTGAACCGTACCGTTCCGAGTAGCCCCGATCTGCGCCGAACTCCCGCCCGGCAAGGCTTTGCGACGTTTGTAACCGCTAGTGCAACGTGTCGCGGAACACGCTAATCTCAGCGCGTTTTCGAATCTGCCGCGCGGCATCCCGTCGATGCCGCGCGGCCGTTTTACCCTTCGGAGTTGCCTTGAGTACGCCAGCCACCGACGACTGGGTCGCGCGCAGCCTGCGCGCGGTCTGGCATCCCTGCACCCAGATGAAGCACCACGAACGCCTGCCGCTGATCCCGGTCGCGCGCGGCGCGGGCGTGTGGCTGTACGACCGCGAAGGCCGTCGCTACTTCGACGCAATCAGCTCGTGGTGGGTCAACCTGTTCGGCCATGCGAACCCGGACATCAACGCGGCGCTGAAGGACCAGCTCGACACGCTCGAGCACGCGATGCTCGCCGGCTGCACGCACGAGCCCGCGATCGAGCTCGCCGAGCGGCTGCACGCGCTCACCGCGCGCACGCTCGGCCATGCGTTCTTCGCGTCGGACGGCGCGTCGGCGGTCGAGATCGCGCTGAAGATGAGCTTCCACGCGTGGCGCAACCGCGGCCGCGCGAACAAGCAGGAATTCGTCTGCGTCGCGAACAGCTATCACGGCGAGACGATCGGCGCGCTCGGCGTGACCGACGTCGCGCTGTTCAAGGACGCGTACGACCCGCTGATCCGCCATGCGCACGTCGTCGCGTCGCCCGATGCGCGCGGCGCGCTGCCGGGCGAGACGGCCGCCGACGTCGCGGGTCGCGCGCTCGCGGACGTGCGGCGCCTGTTCGTCGAACGCGGCGACCGGATCGCCGCGCTGATCGTCGAGCCGCTCGTGCAGTGCGCGGCCGGCATGGCGATGCACGATCCGTCGTACGTGCGCGGGCTGCGCGCGCTGTGCGACGAATTCGGCGTGCACCTGATCGCCGACGAGATCGCGGTCGGCTGCGGCCGCACGGGTACTTTCTTCGCATGCGAGCAGGCAGGCGTGTGGCCCGATTTCATGTGCCTGTCGAAAGGCATCAGCGGCGGCTACCTGCCGCTGTCGCTCGTGCTCACGCGCGACGACGTGTTCGCGGCGTTCTACGACGACGATACGACGCGCGGCTTCCTGCACTCGCATTCGTACACCGGCAACCCGCTTGCGTGCCGCGCCGCGGTCGCAACGCTCGACCTGTTCGCGCGCGACGACGTGCTCGCGCAAAACGCACGCAAGTCGGCCGCGATGCGCGCCGCGCTCGCGCCGCTCGACGCGCACCCGCAGGTGCGCCACCTGCGCGAACGCGGCACGCTGTTCGCATTCGACGTCGCGCTCGACGGCGACGCGGCGCGCGGTTTCTCGCGGCGCTTCTTCGAACGCGCGCTCGAACGCGAACTGCTGCTGCGCCCGATCGGCACGACCGTGTACCTGATGCCGCCGTACGTGATGAGCGACGACGACATCGCGTGGCTCGCGCAGCGCACGCGCGACACGCTCGACGCAACGCTCGCGGAGATCTCGTGATGACGACATCCCTGCTCGACACGCTGCAGCGCGGCCTCGCCGATCTCGACGCGCAAGGGCTGCGCCGCGTGCGCCGCATCGCCGACACCGCGTGCGACGCGCGCATGACCGTCGACGGCCGCGAGATCGTCGGCTTCGCGAGCAACGACTACCTCGGCCTCGCCGCGCACCCGGTGCTCGTCGCCGCGTTCGCCGAAGGCGCGCAGCGCTACGGTTCCGGCAGCGGCGGCTCGCACCTGCTCGGCGGCCATTCGCGCGCGCACGCAAAGCTCGAGGACGAACTCGCGGGCTTCGCGGGCGGCTTCTCCGACGCACCGCGCGCGCTGTACTTCAGTACCGGCTACATGGCGAACCTCGCCGCGTTGACTGCGCTCACCGGCAAAGGCGCGACGATCTTCTCCGACGCGCTGAACCACGCATCGCTGATCGACGGCATGCGGCTGTCGCGCGCGAACGTGCAGGTCTACCCGCACGCGGACACGGCCGCGCTCGCCGCGCTGCTCGAAGCATCGGATGCCGAAACGAAACTGATCGTCAGCGACACCGTGTTCAGCATGGACGGCGACATTGCGCCGGTCGCCGAACTCGTCGCGCTGGCCGAACGCCACCGCGCATGGCTCGTCGTCGACGACGCGCACGGCTTCGGCGTGCTCGGCCCGCAGGGCCGCGGCGCGCTTGCGGCCGCCGCGCTGCGTTCGACGAATCTCGTCTACGTCGGCACGCTCGGCAAGGCGGCCGGCGTCGCGGGCGCATTCGTCATCGCGCACGAAACCGTGATCGAATGGCTGATCCAGCGCGCGCGCAGCTACATCTTCACGACGGCCGCGCCGCCGGCCGTCGCGCATGCGGTATCGGCCAGCCTGAAGCTGATCGCGGGCGACGAAGGCGACGCGCGCCGCGCGCATCTCGCCGCGCTGATCGAGCGCACGCGCGCGCTGCTGCGCAACACGCGCTGGCAGCCGGTCGATTCGCACACGGCCGTGCAGCCGCTCGTGATCGGCAGCAACGACGCGACGCTCGCGGCGATGCGCGCGCTCGACGCGCACGGTCTGTGGGTGCCCGCGATCCGGCCGCCTACGGTGCCCGCCGGCACGTCGCGGCTGCGCGTGTCGCTGTCGGCCGCGCACTCGTTCGACGATCTCGCGCGGCTCGAAACCGCGTTGATCGAAGCCAGCGAGGCAGCAGCATGACGGCGCCGCTCTCGCTCTTCGTCACCGGCACCGACACTGAAATCGGCAAGACCTTCGTGTCGGCCGCGATGCTGCACGGCTTCGCGCGGCACGGCCTGCGTACGGCTGCACTGAAGCCGGTCGCGGCCGGCGCGTACGAACGGGACGGCGTCTGGCACAACGAGGATGCCGACCAGCTCGACGCGGCCGCGAACGTCGTGCTGCCGCCCGAACTGCGCACGCCGTTCCTGCTGAAAGCACCGGCCGCGCCGCATATCGTCGCCGCGCAGGAAGGCGTGACGCTCGACCTCGACACGATCGTCGCGTGCCACCGCGAAGCGCTGACGCGTGCGGACATCGTCGTCGTCGAAGGCGTCGGCGGCTTTCGCGTGCCGCTGAACGACACGCAGGACACGGCCGATCTCGCGGTCGCGCTCGGCCTGCCGGTCGTGCTGGTGGTCGGCGTGCGGCTCGGCTGCATCAGCCACGCGCTGCTGACGGCCGACGCGATTCGCCAACGCGGCCTCACGCTCGCGGGCTGGGTCGCGAACCATGTCGACCCGGCGATGTCGTTCGCCGACGAGAACGTCGCAACGATCCGCGACTGGCTCGCGCGCGAGCATCGCGCGCCGCTGCTCGGCCGCATCGCGCACCTGAGCCCGGCCGCTCCCGAATCCGCCGCGGCGATGCTCGACATCGCCGCGCTCGTCGAGTCGCTGCGCGCCGCGCAGCATTGACCCAACCGATCCCTCAATCCCGCCCAGGACAGGAAAACGAAATGACCCAAGCCCAGACCGCCGCCGTGCAACCCGACGCGATTCCCGTGGCCGCACCGGCCCCGCAGCGCTGGCGCGTCGCCGACGTCGTCGCGCTGTTCGCACTGCCGTTCAACGACCTGATCTTCCGCGCGCAGCAGGTGCATCGCGAGCACTTCGATGCCAACGCGGTGCAGTTGTCGACGCTGCTGTCGATCAAGACGGGCGGCTGCGAGGAAGATTGCGGCTACTGCTCGCAGTCGTCGCATCACGATACGGGCCTGAAGGCCGAGAAGCTGATGGACGTCGACACGGTGCTCGACGCCGCGCGCGCGGCGAAGGCGAACGGCGCGAGCCGCTTCTGCATGGGCGCCGCGTGGCGCAACCCGAAAGAGCGCCACATGCCGGCGCTGACCGAGATGGTGCGCGGCGTGAAGGAGCTCGGCCTCGAAACCTGCATGACGCTCGGCATGCTCGAGGACGAACAGGCGCAGCAGCTCGCCGACGCGGGCCTCGACTACTACAACCACAACCTCGACACGTCGCCGGAGTTCTACGGCCAGGTGATCTCGACGCGCACGTACCAGGACCGCCTCGACACGCTCGACCGCGTACGTGACGCGGGCATCAACGTGTGCTGCGGCGGCATCATCGGGATGGGCGAATCGCGCCGCGAGCGCGCGGGCCTGATCTCGCAGCTCGCGAACCTGAACCCGTATCCGGAATCGGTGCCGATCAACAACCTCGTCGCGATCGAAGGCACGCCGCTCGAAGGCACCGCGCCGCTCGACCCGTTCGAATTCGTGCGCACGATCGCGGTCGCGCGCATCACGATGCCGAAGGCCGTCGTGCGCCTGTCGGCCGGTCGCGAGCAGCTCGACGACGCGATGCAGGCGATGTGCTTCCTCGCCGGCGCGAACTCGATGTTCTACGGCGACCAGTTGCTGACGACCAGCAACCCGCAGACGCAGCGCGACCGCGCGCTGTTCGAGCGCCTCGGCATCCGCGCGAGCCAGGCCGACGCGCTGTCGGACAACGCGTAAGCGAAACGGCCGTCGGGCCGGACCTGCGAACGAAAAAGCCGGGGCACGCCCCGGCTTTTTTTCACCCGATCGTCTGCACCGCGTTGCTATTCGCGGCTCGGATCACGGTCTTCTCGACGCGCCTGCGCACGCCGTCGAGCGTCACACGTGTGCCGCCGCGCCGTCGAGCGCCGCGCGCACCCGCTCGACGAGCTGTGCGTCGACGGGTGCCAGCACCTCGCCGCGCGGCCGCACGCCCGAGCCGAAATGCACCGCGCGCACGCCGGTGGCCCGGACGAAATCGCCGACCGCATCGACGGTGAGCCCCGAACCGGCCAGCACCGTGCACGTTGCCCCTTCGGCCTGCCGCACCATCCGCGTGATCGTCGCGGCCGCGTCGAGCACCGACGGATGGCCGCCCGACGTCAGCACCGACGTGACGGCCGGCACGCGCAGCAGCGCGTCGAACGCGGCGTTGAGGTCGCGCGACACGTCGAACGCGCGGTGGAACGTCAGCGCGCGGCCATCCGCGGCGGCGGCGATGCGGGCCAGTGCGCCGAGATCGACGTCGCCGCGCGCGTCGAGCGCGCCGAACACGACACCGTTCGCGCCGGCCGCAACGGCTGCGCGCACGTCGCGTTCGATCACGCGCAGGTCGTCGGCGTCGTAGACGAACGACCGGCTGTGCGGGCGCACGATCACGTTGACGGGAATCGGCACGGCGGCCACGACGGCCTCGATCAGGCCGACGCTCGGCGTCAGCCCGCCTTCGGTGATCGCGGTCACGAGTTCGAGGCGATCGGCGCCCGCGCGGGCGGCGGCCTTCGCATCGCCGACGGTCGTGGCGATCACTTCGAGGAGGACGGAGGAAGCGGCGTTTCGGTTCATCGGCGGCTCGCGATTCGTCAGGACAATTCGCGCATCCTAGCCGAGCGGCGCGACGGGCGCCAGCGTGCCGGCCGCCGCGCGTATCAGCCGCGCCGCACGAGCCAGACGCCGGCCAGCGCGGACAACGCCGTCGCCACGGCACCGGGCGCGAACCGGAACATCCGCGCGTTCACGTCCACGCCCTGCTGCTGCATCAAGTCGACGATCCCGGGCGACAGCAGCAGCGACGCCCAGCCCATCATCCCGAACGCGGTGGCCGCGGTCGCGACGAGCAGCGCGATGCCCGCGCCCCGCGCACGCGGCCGGAACGCGCCGGCGAACGCGCCCGCGGCGAGGAGCGCGGCCGAAAACGCGAACAGCACGGCGACGAAAACGAGCATCGCCGCCGTATGCCCGATCTTCATGAACGCGACCATCTGCGCGGCGATCACGCACATGCCCGCGATCGTGAACAGCACGACCGCCAGCGCGTTGCGCACGAAGCTCACGCGAGTGCCTGGCGGAAATACGCGGTCGCGGGGCGCCGGAACAGCAGGTAGACGAACAGCGCGAACAGCAGGAAGCCGGGAATCAGCACCGCGAACATCGACGGCGGCATGTTGACGAACGAGAACGCGAAGCCGAGCACGGATGTCGCGACGTACGCCTTGCGCGACCACTCGCGGCCCTTGAGGATCGCGATGCCGATCACGACGTTCGCGGCTTCGATGATCACGCTGATGCCGAGCGTCGCCCAGACGGGCAGCAGGTAGTGCGACAGCAGCGCCTGGGTGGTCGGCATGCCGATCGAGAACGGCGTATAGACGCACGTGATCGCGTTGGTCACGATGATGACCCATGCGAGGATGGTCAGCGAAATCGATCTTTTCATTGTGTTGTCCTTTTATTCGCCGCCATGGTGGCCCCCGGGGCGGCGCGATCGCGGTCACGACGGCCGCGATCGCGCCATTTTCGGGGAAGCACGCGGGGAACGCAACGGCCGGCCCGGGCCGATGCGTGCCGATCGTCCGGATCGCCGCATGCGGTACGCACGCGGTGCTAGCCGGCGTCCGCCTCGTCGTCGCCCCAGTCGATATCGCCGCACAGCACGCGCTGCGCATCGCCGACGCGCACGGCGACCGACAGCGTCACGCACGGCTGCGCCTCGTTGATCGACAGGTACGGCCGCGTGACCTGCACGCGCCCCGGCTCGGCGATCGCCGAGCGGAAATACGGCCGGCGCAGCCAGTTCGCGCCCTGCGCGTCCGCCAGCGGCGAGAAGCGCGCCTCGCTCAGCGCGCGATCGGCGCGCAGCACGACGTTGCGGCCCGACTGCCGGCCGTGCGCGTCGAGCAGGAAGCAGCGCGCGGCCGCGTCGAGCGCGAGGAAGTTCCAGCACACCTCGTCGAGCGGTTCGCCGGCCGCGAGGCGCTCGGCCGCACGCTCGAACGCGCGCAGGTACGGCGCGATTCGCTGCGCGTCGCGCCGCTCGCGCGCTTCGGTTTGCTGACGAAAGCGCTCGGTCAGCTCGCCGATGCAGGCCGTCGCGGCCGCGCTGTCGGGCAACCCCGGCGCCGGGCGGCCGAAGTAGTAGCCCTGCACGAAATCGGCCTCGCACGACAGCGCGATCTGCGCCTCGTGCTCGGTCTCGATCCCTTCGACGAGCACGAGCTTGCCGGCCTCGTGCAGCAGCGTCACCAGCCCGTGCAGGATCGCGGTGAGCCCCGTGCGGTGCGCCGCGTGCGACAGCATGATGCGGTCGAGCTTCACGATGTCCGGGTTCAGTTGCCAGATCCGCTCGAGGTTCGAGTGGCCGGCGCCGAAATCGTCGAGCGCGATCAGGAAGCCGTGCGTGCGAAATTCGCGCACGGCCTCGGCGAGCCGCTCGACGTCGTCCGCACGCTGTTCGAGCACTTCGAGCACGACGCGGCGCGGCGGCATGCCGAGCCGCTTCAGGTTCGCGAGCAGCGCGGCCGCCTGGAACGGGTCGGTGAGCACGCCCGGATGGACGTTGAGAAACAGCCACTCGCGCTCGGCGCCGAACAGCGCGAAGTTTTCGAGATGCAGCGCCTGCGCGAGCCGGTCGAGCTGCAGCAGTTCGCCCTGGCGCGCGGCTTCGCCGAACACGTCAAGCGGCGACACGGGGCGGTCGAGCGCATCGTGCGCGCGCAACAGCGCCTCGTAGCCGATCGCACGCTGGTGCGACAGGCTGAATATCGGCTGGAACACGGTCGTGAGCGTCAGGTCGCGATGCTGCGTCGCCAGACGTTCGAGGCCGGAGCTCATCTCCCGCTCGAACCGGTACGGCGACGCGGCGGCCGGACGCTCCTGTTGCACGATCGTCATACCTTCCTCCTGGTGAAGCACTCGAACGCGCCGACCGACGAAACGGACGGCGCGTGCAATGTCTTGGTTGGACCCTCGGTTGTCCGGTCGGTGCCGGACGGCTGCCCAGCATCAAGCAAGCTCCGTGCAAGGGGCGAACGACCCATGCGCCGCGCGGGTGAGCGGGGCTGCCGCACCAGCGTGGCGCGCATCCGACGCACCATTTTCGTGCGCACGCACCGGCCGCTTGAGCGCAGCCGTCACTGCGGCACGCTACACTCCGTACGATCGTTTCATTCCCCGCATTCGCCGTATCGATGGAAATCGTCTTCACAGTCCTGATCCTGCTGCTGACCGTCGCACTGTCCGGCGCCGTCACGCGCAACCTGCCATTGCAACTGCCGCTGCCGCTGATGCAGATCGCATTCGGCGCGATCCTCGCGTGGCCGAAGTTCAACCTGCACGTCACGTTCGATCCCGAAATCTTCATGCTGCTGTTCATTCCGCCGCTGCTGTTCGCGGACGGCTGGCGAATTCCGAAACGCGAGCTGTACCTGCAGCGCCGCGCGATCCTGATGCTCGCATTCGGGCTCGTGTTCATGACGGTACTCGCAGTGGGCTACTTCGCGCATTGGCTGATTCCCGAGTTGCCGCTGCCGATCGCGTTCGCGCTCGCGGCCGTGCTGTCGCCGACCGACGCGGTCGCGCTGTCGGGCATCGCCGGCCGTGGCAGGATCCCGCCGCAACTGATGCACATCCTCGAAGGCGAGGCGCTGATGAACGACGCGTCGGGCCTCGTCGCGCTGAAGTTCGCGATCGCGGCCGCGCTGACCGGCGTGTTCTCGCTGCGCGCCGCGTCGGTCACGTTCGTGATCGTCGCCGCCGGCGGGCTCGCGACGGGCGCGATCGTGTCGTGGGGGTTCAGCGCGCTGTCGACGCGCTTCCTGAACGCCGAGCAGGAAGGCGACCCGGCCCCCGGCATCGTGATGACGCTGCTCGTGCCGTTCGCGGCCTACCTGTTCGCCGAGCACCTCGACCTGTCGGGCGTGCTCGCGGCCGTGTCGGCCGGGATGATGATGAATTACACGAGCTTCTCGCGCAAAAGCACCGTCGCGTCGCGCGTGCGCGCCGAAAGCACGTGGGCGATGATCGAGTTCGTGTTCAACGGCATGGTGTTCATCATGCTCGGGCTGCAGTTGCCGCACATCATCGGCCGCGCGCTCGTCGACGCGCACCATACGAGCGACGCGCTCGTCGGCCGGATGATCTTCAACGTGTGCGCGATGATGATCGCGCTGTATGCGATCCGCTTCCTGTGGGTCTGGCTGCTGCGCTGGATTGCGAGCCGCCGCGCGGCGCGCCAGGGCCTCGCGGGCACGATGGCCGGCGTGCGCACGATCGCGGTGATGACGGTCGGCGGCGTGCGCGGCGCGGTCACGCTCGCCGGCGTGCTGTCGATCCCGGTCGCGCTCGCCGACGGCGCGCCGCTGCCCGGGCGCGACACAGCGATCTTCGTCGCGTCGGCCGTGATCCTCGGCTCGCTCGTCGTCGCGGTGATCGGCCTGCCGCTGCTGCTGCGCGGCGTGCGCTCGTCGCGCAACCCGCTCGCCGACGAGGAACGCACCGCACGCGCGGCCGCCGCGCAGGCCGCGATCCGCGCGATCGACTCGTCGCACGACGCGATCTCGGCCGATCTCGACGAATCGGGCGCCGCGCGCTGCGCGGACATCTCCGCGCGCGTGATGGACCAGTACCGCCGCCGGCTCGCCGCGCTCGCCGAGGACGGCCCCACGCCGCGCGCGGAAGCGAAGCAGAGCGAAACGATGGAGCTGCAGATGCGGATCGCGGCCGTGCGCGCGGAACGCTCGGTGCTGTACCGGATGCGCAGCGAGAGCAGGATTTCCGACGAGACGCTGACGAAGCTGATCCGCGAGATCGACCTGTCGGAAACCGCGCTGTCGACGCGCAAGAAAGGCATTCTCTGACGGGCCGTTCGATGCCCGGAAGCAACCGCCCCAAAAAAAACGGCGACGCCGAAGCGTCACCGTTTTCACATCCGCCCGCGTTCGCGTTACTTCGCGACGACGACCGGAATCCCCTTCAGCATGCCCGCGCCCTTCATCTCGTCGAGCGCGTGCTGCACGGCCGCGCTCGTCGCCGCGTCGATGCCGAGCTGCAGCGCGAGCTCGCGCTCCGCGCGCTTCACGCCGGCCAGGTTGCGCACCTTCACGTGACCGAAGCCGCGCACGCGGGCGTGCAGGTCGGCCAGCTGCGCGACCTGCGCCGCATTGCCGGCCGTCGTCGCGGCGAGCGCACGGGCGAGCGTCGTCTCGTAGTCGTCGGCGAGCGCGCGTTCCATCCTGCGCTCGACGGTGCGGCCGAACGGATCGAGCCACGTGCCGCGCAGGCTGCGCACGCGCGCCAGCATGCCGAACACCGGCCACATCCACTGGCCGAACACGCGCTTCTTCGGCACGCCGCCGTCGCGGTCGGCCTTCGAGACCGTCGGCGGCGCGAGGTTGAACTTCACGCGATAGGCCTGACCCGGCACGCCTTCGAACTGCGCTTCGAGCGCGGTGCGGAATGCCTCGTCCGAGTAGAGCCGCGCGACCTCGTATTCGTCCTTTACCGCGAGCAGCCGGTAGAACGTCGTTGCGACCGCGCGCGTCAACGCGTCGTCGCCCTTCGCGGCCGCCGCGTTCACGAGCGCCCGGTAGCGCTCGACGTAGCGCGCGCCGCCGTACGCATCGAGACGCGCTTCGCGATCGGCGATCAGTTCGGCAAGCGTTTCCGGCGCGGCGTGCGCGGCCACCGCATGACGCGCGTTCCACAACGCATCGAGGCCCGCCGCATCGCCGGCCGCCATCCGGCCGATCGAGAACGCGAGCTTGTTCATCGGCACCGCGACGTTGTTCAGCTCGATCGCGCGCATCATCGCGGCGAGCGACACCGGCACGAGGCCGAGCTGCCACGCGTAGCCGAGCATCAGGATGTTCGCGCCGATCGAGTCGCCGAGGAACTTCGCGGCGAGCGCCTGCGCGTCGCAGCTCGACAGGTAGCCGTCGCCGGCCGCGTGACGCATCTTCTCGAGCAGCGCGTCCGCATGCAGGTTCGCGTCGGGGTTCTGCACGAACGACGCGTTCGGGATCCGGTGCGTGTTGACGACGATCCGCGAACGCTCGTGACGCACCGTCTGCAGCGCTTCGGCACTCGCGCCGACGACCATGTCGCACGCGAGCAGCACGTCGGCCTGCTGCGTGTCGATGCGCACCTGGTTCAGCCATCGGTCGCTCGCGGCGATCCGCACGAACGACAGCACCGAGCCGCCCTTCTGCGCGAAGCCCATGAAGTCGAGCACCGATGCGCTCTTGCCTTCGAGGTGGGCGGCCATGCTGATCAGCGCGCCGACCGTCACGACGCCCGTGCCGCCGACGCCCGTCACGAGCATGTCGAACGGCGCCGCGTCGAGATGCGTCGCCGGCACCGGCAGCGCGTCGACACGCACGGCGAGCGCCGCTTCGTCGAACGCGGCACCCGCGGCCTTCTTCAGCGCCGCGCCTTCGACCGTCACGAAGCTCGGGCAGAAGCCGTTCACGCACGAATAGTCCTTGTTGCACGACGACTGGTCGATGCGGCGCTTGCGGCCGAGCGGCGTCTCGAGCGGCTCGACCGACAGGCAGTTCGACTGCACGCCGCAGTCGCCGCAGCCTTCGCACACCGCTTCGTTGATGAACAGGCGCTTGTCCGGGTCGGGGAATTCTCCCTTCTTGCGGCGGCGGCGCTTCTCGGCCGCGCAGGTCTGGTCGTAGATCAGCACGGTGACGCCCGGCGTCTCGCGCAGTTCGCGCTGCACCGTGTCGAGTTCGCTGCGGTGGTGGAACGTCGTGCCCTTCGGGAACAACCCGTGATGGCCGTCGTACTTCTCCGGTTCGTCGGACACGACGACGAAGCGCGACACGCCTTCCGCCTCGACCTGCCGCGCGATCTGCGGCACCGAGATGCTGCCGTCGACCGGCTGGCCGCCCGTCATCGCAACCGCGTCGTTGTAGAGGATCTTGTACGTGATGTTTGCTTTCGCGGCGACCGCCTGGCGGATCGCGAGGATGCCCGAGTGGAAGTAGGTGCCGTCGCCGAGGTTCTGGAACACGTGCTTCGTGTTCGTGAACATCGCGTGCGCGGCCCAGTCGACGCCCTCGCCGCCCATCTGGATCAGCCCCGTCGTGTCGCGCTCCATCCACGACGCCATGAAGTGGCAGCCGATGCCGGCCTGCGCGATCGAGCCTTCCGGCACCTTCGTCGACGTGTTGTGCGGGCAGCCCGAGCAGAAGTACGGCGTGCGCTTCACCGCGTCGGCCTCGTTCGACAGGATCTGCGGCGCGACGAGATCGACGACGCGTTCGCGGCGGTCGAGCGCCGGCTTGTGCCGCGCGAGCCATTCGGCGAACACCGGCAAGATGCGCGACGGGCGCAGCTCGCCGAGTTCGGACAGCAGGCAGGCGCCGGCGGCGTCGTGCTTGCCGAGCACGCGCGGACGCGCGCCTTCCGTGCGGTTGTACAGGTAATCCTTGATCTGCTGCTCGATGACCGGGCCTTTCTCCTCGATCACGAGCACTTCGGCGAGCCCGTCGACGAAGGTCTCGATGCGCGTCATCTCGAGCGGATACGACAGGCCGACCTTGTAGATCCGCACGCCGGCCGCGTCGAGGTCGGCCACCGTCAGGTCGAGACGGCGCAGCGCTTCCATCAGGTCGAGGTGCGCCTTGCCGCAGGTGACGATGCCGACGTTCGCCTGCGCGCTCGGCGCGATCCACTTGTCGATGCTGTTGGTGCGCGCGAAATGGCGGACCGCGTCGAGCTTCGCGGCGAGACGCGCCTCGATCGTGAGGCTCGGCAGGTCGGGCCAGCGGTTGTGCAGGCCGCCCGGCGGCGGCGTGAAGCCCGCCGGCGCCGGCCACTGCGTCTGCAGCCCGTCGAGGTCGACGGTCGAGCCCGACTCGACCGTTTCCGAAATCGCCTTGAAGCCGACCCAGGCGCCCGAATAGCGCGACAGTGCCCAACCGTACAGGCCGAATTCGAGCATGTCGGCGATGTTCGCCGGGTTCACGACCGGCATGTGCCACGCGATCATCGCGAAGTCGCTCTGGTGCGGCATCGACGACGACACGCAGCCATGGTCGTCGCCCGCGACGACGAGCACGCCGCCGTGCGGCGACGAACCGTATGCGTTGCCGTGCTTCAGCGCGTCGCCGGCGCGGTCGACGCCCGGGCCCTTGCCGTACCACATCGCATACACGCCCTCGACCGTGCGCTCGGGATCGGCCTCGACACGCTGCGTGCCGAGCACGGCCGTGCCGCCGAGTTCCTCGTTGATCGCGGGCAGGAAGCGCACGCCGCTGCCGTCGAGCAGTTTCTGCGCTTTCCACAACTGCTGATCGACCATGCCAAGCGGCGAGCCGCGATAGCCGCTGACGAAGCCGGCCGTGTTGAGCCCCTGTTCGGTGTCGACCGTGCGCTGCATCAGCAGCAGGCGGACCAGCGCCTGCGTGCCGGTCAGGAAGATCCGGCCGCGCGTCGCGGTCAGGTTGTCGGTCAGGCGGTAGTCGGACAAGGCGGGCGGGCCGTCGACGGGCAGGCGGGCGGTCATGGGGGAAGTCTCCTGATTGTGCTGTTCTGGGCTGCGCGGCGGGGCGTCGGACGACGCGTGATCGGCGGCAGCGAATGGCTCTATTTTTTCGCGCGCAGACGAGAATGTTTTTTCTCTTCTTGCTCGGGCGGGCCCGCAGCGAGAAAAACTGCGCAGCTTTTTATCGGGATTTGAGAGAGTTTTCGCGCGCGGTGGTCGAGCGGGATTGGCGGGGTGTCGGGACGGCCGGGTGGTTTGCGGGAACAACCGGTGCGGGCCCGAAGACAGCCGGCCGGCGCGGCGGCGGGCGCTCGCGCCTCGTGCGACAAGGGTTTCAGCGGTCGGTGGCGGTCACCCTCACCATTGAAATGCACAGCATTCCGATTGGCCGGGGGCGCGGGATGTCCACAATGCTGCGCCCTTCAGCCGATCGGGATCGCGCGCTCACCGTTCGAGCGCACAGCGTTTCGAGTGGCGTTGGGGGAGGGATGTCCACATCCGAAATCGGTATCCGGTTCGCTCGGGCGCCGATGCTCACCGTTGAAATTCACAGCGCGGCGAGTGGATTTCGGCGGTGGATATCCACATCGGGATCGGCTCGTTTCGTCGATCCGAGATTCACTCTCACCGATCGAATACACAGGATCGCGAGTGGGTTTGTCGACCGGACATTCACACCGGAACACTTACGCTGCGCAATCGCAAGGGCGCTCTCACCGTTGAAATACACAGCGCTTCGAGTGGCTGCGGTAGTGGTTATCCACCGCCCGAACCGACCCTGTCGTCCGGTCTCGCGCGCACCCTCACCGTTGAAAACCACAGCACTTCGAGTGACTTTGAGAGGCGGATATCCACATGGACGAGAATCCGTGAGTCGGCCGGCGAAGTACGTTTCCGAGGGCCACGACGACCGGAAGTCCACGCCGGCATCGGCACGCTGTCCAATCGGGCGTCGACACTCACCTTCGAAATACACAGTGCCGCGAGTCGTTTGGCTGGCCGGATATCCACACGAGAATCCGCGTTGCCCTCGATAGCGTACTCGCTCCCGCGCCCGAAATGCGCGGCGCTTCAGACGACGTTGTCGGCCGAACGGCTGCGTCTTGACCGGCTGTCCGCCGATGGCGCACTCACGCTCACCATTGAATTACACAGCGCTTCGAGTCGCTTGAGAAGGTTGATACGCGCAATGAAATCCGCTCGCTGCGGACCACTTACCCGCGCTCACCGTTAAAATGCACAGCCCTTCGATTGGCTTCCCGAGCCGGATATCCACGCCGCCACGCACTCGACGTTCGGTCACGCATGCACGCGTTCGGCTAGAATGCGCGGCGCCCGGAACCGCGCCGGAGATCGGGAAGCCGCGCCGGAGCAGGCGCTTCGCGCGATCGGGCACCGACACTCACCGCTGAATTTCACAGCATTTCGCGTCGTTCCTTGGATTGGTTATCCACAACCCTCTTCATGCATTACGTGGCATCCGGTCACCCTCACCGGTGAAATGCACAGGGCTGCGAGTCGTTTCGGTGCCGGATATCCACAACGGAGCGCGCGAAGGAACATGCATCGGCACATCGGCGGAAGCGGCCTGCGCATCGACGCGCGGCAATCGGGCAATAGCCGGAAAGCCCTGTCCAGACAGCCTTGGCGGCACCCTCACCATTCAAATGCACAGCGTTTCGAGTCGCCTTGAGGGTGGGTTGTCCACATCCGGCCCATTGCGCTGACTCAAGCCGACTCGCACTCCGGGCAACCTCACTCGGCAATCGAACGGATGACCGTTGCCGGATTGCCGCCGACCAGCGTATTCAGCGGAACGTCCCTGGTAACGACGGCCCCGGCCGCGACGACCGAATGCTCGCCCACCGTCACGCCGCCGATGATCGTCGCACCCGCGCCGACCCACACGTTCCGTTCGATCGCGATCGGCTTCGCGACGACGCAGTCGCGCCGCCGGGAAGGTTCGACCGGATGGCCGGACGTGATGAGGCTGACGTTCGGCCCGATCATCACGTCGTCGCCAATCTCGAGCCCGCCCAGGTCGTAGAACGTGCAGTTCTGGTTGACGAACACGTTGCGCCCGATCTTCATGCCGGTGCCGCCCGTCGCATGGAACGGCGGGATCAGCACGAAGCCGTCGTCCACCTGCGTGCCAATCAGCTCGCTGAACAGCGCGCGAACTTCTGCCGCATCGTCGAACGTCAGACGGTTGAGCCGCGCGGTAATCGCCATCGCTCGCTTGACCTCGGCCACCATGGCCGCCGATTCCGGCGTTCTTCGCGGAATGATCGTGGTGCGATCGTCGTTTGCCATTCGTTGCTTGTCTCCATGCGCGGTCGAACCGGCGGTGGGTGCGCGGCAGCGGCGCCGGGTTGAAGATTCCCGCGTTGCGCGAAGCGTCGCGATCACGGATGAATGCCTGCACTGCCATGTGCACGAGTGCAGCGGGAGAGGCGGTGCATTGTAGTGACGCAGGCTTACACCGGGATTTTTCGACGTTATTCATAACTAGTTTCAATATAACTAGTTATTCGAAGAATCCTTGTAACAGCGGGCTTCGCCCGGCCTTCCACCCGATTCATGTCCGACACAACACACCGGACGAGACGCGCGCAGCGGGCCGCCCCTGGCCGGGCGCGTCTGGCCGAACCTCCTGCGCTCGGGTACGCTTGAGCATCCACCGGACCCTGCCTGCACCCAAACGCGGAGGCACGATGAAGCTCTACTACTGGCCGAAGACCCGGGCATTCCGGGCGTTGTGGATGCTCGAGGAAATCGGCGTGGTGTACGAACTCGTGCCGATCGACCTGCGCTCGCACGAACAGGGCAGCGACGCGTTCGTCCAGGTCAACCCGATGGCCAAGCTGCCCGCGCTCGACGACGGCAGCGCGCCGTTCGCCGAATCGGGCGCCGTGCTGCTCTATCTCGCCGACCGTTGCCCCGGCGCCGGGCTCGGCATCGCACCCGACGATCCGCTGCGCGGCCGTTTCCTGCAATGGATGTTCTTCACGCCGACCTGCCTCGAACCGGCAATGGCCGAGAAGTTCACGGGCGCATCGGGCAATCCGGTCGCGTTCGGCTGGGGCAACATCACGCGCGTGCAGCGCGCGCTCGCGCAGACGCTCGCCCACAGCCCCTGGCTCGTCGGCGAGCGCTTCACCGCGGCCGACCTGCTGCTCGCCAGCACGCTGAAGATCGCGTTCGACGCGCATCTGCTACCGCACGAAGGCGTGCTCGGCGACTACGTCGCGCGAGCCGAGGACCGCGACGCGTTCCGCCGCGCGGTCGCGATCGAGCAACGCGAAGCGGCACGTCTGCTGCACGCGTAACGCATGCGGGGCGGCGCCCGCCGCCCCTCGAGCACACCTACGCAGCAGGCCCCTGCGCCGCCGCGCCCGCGTCGACCACCACGCCCGGCGAACCGCGCTCGTCGGTGTCGGCGTCGACCGGCACTATGTCGTGAAAATGCGTGTAGTCGATGTGCGTGATGCCGTCTTCGTCGTGCATCAGGTCGACATAGCGGTGACGCCAGCGGATCTCCCCATGTGCCCACGAGTGACGCGCCTGCATGACCTGCGCGGTCGTCTCGTCCGAGCCCTCGATCGTGATCAGCAGCGACGCGTCGCGCGCGGCGAGCGATTCGGGCGTCTCGCCGAACAGCGCGCTCGATTCGTCGATCACGTGCATCAGGTTCCAGCCGAGCAGGAAGATCGGATGCTCGCTGCGCACGAGCGGCAGGTCGTGGATCTTGCGCAGCGAGTAGCCCTCGTGCGTGCCTTCGACACGCATCAGCCGCAATTTCGCCTGCGCCTCGGCAATCACGTTCTGGCGCGCATTCGCGGCGCGCACCATCAGCGTCATTCGGCCGTTCAGCGGCCGCACGATCGCATAGCGCGCGAACAGGATCTTCGCCTGCGGCCTGGAAAACCGCGCGAACACGAGCCCCGTGGCCAGCGCGATGCTCGACATCCCGACGAAGATCTCGAACGTCGCGACCAGGTGCGCATAAGTGGTCTGTGGATGCATGTCGCCGTAGCCGACGGTCGCGAGCGTCTCGACGCTGAAGAAGAACGCGCCGCCGAACCCGGCCGGCGACTGGTTCGCGATCGGCGCGTGGCCAAGCATGTAGAGCATCGCGAAGCCGCCGTTGAGCAGCAGGAACAGCACCGCGAGCGACAGGAAGAACACGGGCCAGCTCACCGTCAGCGCGCGGTGATAGAAGTCGCGCCAGCCGAGCGGCGGCATCCCGTACGCGATCACCGGGCGGGTACCCGACCAGATCTTGCGGCCACGGCCGCGGGAAGCGGGGGAGGACGAATCGACGTTCATCGCGCGATGCCGGTTGCAGGAAGGCGATGAGCGTAGCACGCGCGGCGGCGGCCGGGAATGCGCGCCGATTCGGAATGGAAATTTGCCGCGCCGCCGGACGCGGGCGGCCGCACAGCGTCGAAAAAAACCGGCCGCATGAAAGCAGCCGGCTGCATCGTCATCGTGCGGACAAGCGCGCGGTGCGCGCCGTTATCACTTCCGGTCGACGATCACCTGGTCGAACGTGCCGCCGTCGGCGAAATGGGTCTTCTGCGCGTTCGCCCAGCTGCCGAAGACCTGCTCGACGCTGAACGTCTTCAGCGACTTGAACTCGGCCGCATGCTTCTTCAGCACGTTCGCGTCGCGCGGGCGCAGATGATGCTGCGCGATGATCTCCTGCGCTTCCGGCGTGTACAGGTAGTCGAGATACGCCTGCGCGACCTTGCGCGTGCCCTTCTTGTCGACGACCTTGTCGACGACGGCGACGGGCGGCTCCGCGAGGATGCTCGCCGACGGATATACGGCGTCGAACTGCGCGCCCGACGCGCCGGTATCCATCAGCGCGACTTCGTTCTCGAACGTGACCAGCACGTCGCCGATGCCGCGCTGCGTGAACGTCGTCGTCGCGCCTCGGCCGCCCGAGTCGAGCACCGGCACGTTGCGGAAGATCGCCTTCTCGAAGTCGAGCGCCTGCTGGTCGGTCGCGCCCTTCTGCTTCTGGAAGCCCCACGCGGCGAGATACGCGTAGCGGCCGTTGCCCGACGTCTTCGGGTTCGCGATGATCACCTGGACGCCCGGCTTCGCGAGATCGCTCCAGTCCTTGATCGCCTTCGGGTTGCCCTTGCGCACGAGGAACACCATCGTCGTCGAGTACGGCGAGCTGTTGTCCGGGAAGCGCGCGCGCCAGTCCTTCGGCAGCAGCTGGCCGCGCTCGGCGAGCAGGTCGATGTCGTTCGGCTGGTTCATCGTCACGACGTCGGCCTGCAGCCCCTGCAGTACCGACAGCGCCTGCGCGCTCGACGCGCCGTGCGACTGCTTGAGCGCGACCGTCTCGCCGGTCTTCTGCTTGTACGCGGCGGCAAAGCTCGCATTGATGTCCTTGTACAGCTCGCGCGTCACGTCGTACGACACGTTCAGGATCGACGTGTCCGCGTGCGCAACCGTCGCCGCCACGACCAGCGCCGCCGCCGCGCCCGTGTGCAGCCAGCGGCCGATTCCCTTGATGCTTGCCATCGTGATATGCCCCGTTTCCAGTGGTGGTGAATGTGCGTGACGGCACGCGTACGCGCTGTCATCGAAACGTAAGCGGGCATTCTAGCGGCCGGCCGCGGCGCGCTTTCCAATCAGTCGTGGAAAGCAAATCTCGAATCCTGCTAAACGGCGGCGGACGCTCGCGCGCGCGCCAGATCCGGTGTTAAGATCGCCGTTCAGCCCACTTCACGGTTCATCCATGTCCGCTGCCCTGCGCTCGCTCCCGATCCTCGCCGCCGTCGCGGCAGGTGCGCGCGCGGCCGGGCTGAAACTGAAAAAACGACTCCTCGACTGACGGGGACGTCGCGTCCCGTCAGGCGAATGCCGGACGGGATGCCCGCAGGTCGTTTCTTTCTCCTTGCCCGCATGCCTCGTTCCGGCACTCCGCCGGCGGAACGGTTCCTTCCCACTCCGTTTCCACCATGAGGCTTTGCATGCACACACGTTTCGAAGGTATCTGGCTGCCGATCGTCACGCCGTTCCACCACGGCGAAGTCGATCATGCGCCGCTCGCGCGGCTCGCGCGCCACTATGCGGCCGCGGGCATCGCGGGTTTCGTCGCGGGCGCGACGACCGGTGAAGGCGTGCTGCTCGACGCGCGCGAACAGGACGCCGTGTTCGCGACGCTGCGCGACGCGGCGCCTGGCCTGCCGATCGTCGTCGGGCTGACCGCGAGCGCGACGCATGTCGCGGCGGCTCGCGCGCGCGAACTCGCCGCGCTGCGGCCCGACGGGCTGCTCGTCACGCCGCCCGTCTACGTGCGGCCGACGCAGGACGGCATCCGCCGCCATGTCGAGGCGATCGTCGACGCGGCCGACCTGGCCGTGCTCGTCTACAACATCCCGTACCGCACCGGCGTGAACGTCGAACTGGAAACGCTGCAGGCGCTCGCGCGCGACCCGCGCGTCGCGGGCATCAAGGAATGCGGCGGCACGCTCGACCGGATGAGCCGGCTCGTGCACGACACGCCGCTTGCGATCCTGTCCGGCGACGACAACCAGAACTTCGCGGCACTGTGCGCCGGTGCGCACGGCGCGATTGCCAGCAGCGCGCACGTGCTGCCCGAATGGCATGTGCGCATCCATGCGCTGCTGCGCGACGGGCGGCTCGCCGATGCGCGGCGCCTGTCGGTCGCGCTGCAGCCGCTCGTCGCGGCGCTGTTCGCGGAGCCGAACCCGGCGCCGGTGAAGGCCGTGCTGGCCGCGCAAGGATGGTGCGAGGACGGGTTGCGGCTGCCGTTCGTGCCGGCGAGCGACGGGTTGCGGGAGCGGCTGGCCAAGCTTTGTGCCGAACTGGAAGCGTCTGCGCAAGCTGTCGCGGCAGCGTAGGATTTCGCTCCAAAAACTGTTTCAGACCGTCAGAATCCGCGACGCGCCATACTGCGAAAGATGGCCGTCCGCGGTGATAAGCAGCAGCGGTTCGTACCGCGCTTGCGCGACAAGCAGCCGGTCGAACGGGTCGAGATGATAATGGGGCAGATGGCGCACGGCCGCGCCGTGCGCGGCCCGAACCGGCAGTTCGCGGTACTGGTTCGCGTCGATCCTGTCGACCAACCGATCCACATCGACGTCCAGCTTTCCCTTCCCTGCCTTGATCGCCACTTCCCAGATGCTCGCGCTGCTGATGAACACTTCGTCGGCAGCGGTGATCAGATTACGCGCACGAACGCTCAGTTTTGGATCGTTCGCCAGCGCCCACAGAAAGATGTGCGTATCGAACAGCAGCCTCATTACTTCCCTACGAACGCGGCAAGCTCTTCGGCGGAAAGCGGTGCGTCGAAGTCATCGGCGATCCATATCTGCCCCTCGAGGGCGCCGAATGAATGAATTGGCCTGAGCGGCACGAGCCGGACCGACTGCTTGCCGTCCTGCATGATCACGACGCGTTCGCCCGCGATCGCGGCATCGACCAGCCGCTGCAGATCGAGCGAGGCTTCCTGGAGGTTTGCGACTTGCATGATGAGCTCCGTCCATTGAGTGATCACCATTGTCGCGACATTCGCCCCGTTGCTCCAATAGGCCGAACGTTCAGCTGAACGCATGCCAGTCGACCCGTATCAGGCCACCAGCGCCGCCACCGCCCCCTCCGTCGCATCCCGCACCGCCTGCGTCACGATCCGCGCGAGCCGGTCGACGGTCGGCGTCGCCGACGACGTGCGCCGCAGCAGGATCAGCGGCAGGCTCGGCAGTTCGGGCAGCCCGGACGACGCCGCGTCGAGCACGCGCACCGACGCGGGCAGCCCGTAGTGCGAGCGCACCGTCAGCCCGAGGCCGGCCGCCGCCGCCGCCCATAGCCCGGCGAGGCTCGGCGTCGTGAATGCAACGCGCCACGGCACGCCCGCGCGGTCGAGCGCATCGGTCGCCGCGCCGAAGAACCGGCACGGCCGGTCGAACACGACGAGCGGCAGCGGCTCGCCAGGCGCGCGCACGGCACGGCCGCCCGCTTCTCCGCCCGTTTCGCGGCCCGTTTCGCCGCGCGCAACCGGTGCCGCACCGTCTTCCGCCCCCTCCCCGCCGCCGTCCGGCATCCCGAAACCGCCCGCGCCCACCGCGCCGATCCATTGCATCGGCACCTGCGCGATCGCTTCGCTGTCGATCCCTGCCCGCGACACGAGCGCCGCCGACGCCGGATCGCCCCATACGAGCGCGAGATCGAGCTGGTTCGCATCGAGCCGGTCGAGCAGATCGGCATTGCGCGCCACGCGCGCCTCGATCCGCACCTTCGGATGCGCGCGCGCAAATCGCCCGAGCACGTCGGGCAGGATCGCCTCGCCGAAATCCTCCTGCAGCCCGACGCGCACCCAGCCGTCGAGATTCACGCCGCGCACGGCCGCGGCCGCCTCGTCGTTCAGCTCGATCATCCGCCGCGCGTAGCGCAGCATCGCGTCGCCGGCGTCGGTCAGCGCGAGCCCGCGCCCGGCTTTCACGAACAGCGGCGTGCCGGCCTGCTCCTCGAGCTTGCGGATCTGCGCGCTCACTGCCGACGACGAACGCGCGACACGGTCGGCCGCCTTCGCGAAACTGCCGAGATCCACGCCCGCGACGAGGCTGCGCAGCGCCGCCACGTCGAAATTGGGCCGGGCCTGCGCGGCATCGGCCATTGCGGGCGGCTCGTCGCCGCCACGGGGAAGGTCTTGTCCGGGCACGTCAATCATCCTGTTTTACCGAACGATTCATCAAAAACTTTCCAATTTTCAGGATGAATGTAGGCCGCCAGACTGTCGATGTCAATTTCCAATTGGGCCTGCCACCATGGATACCATCTGCATCGCCTCCCCGACCTCGCCCGCCCGCGACGCGCGCGGCCCGGCCCACCGCTGGCGCGTGCTGGCGGCCGGCGTCGCCGCGAACATGAGCTTTTCGGCCGCCGCGGCCGGCATTCCGACCACGGCCGTGTGGATGCGCACGGCCTATCACCTCGACAACGGCGCGCTCGGCCTCGTGCTCGGCGCGCTCGGCTTCGGCGTCGCGCTGTCCGAGCTGCCTTGGGGGATCGCCGCCGACCGCTTCGGCGATCGCCGCGTGCTGCTGTCCGGGCTCGTCGCGACGGCCGCGATGCTCGCGCTGATGGTGTGCACGATCGTCCCGACCGCGCACGCGGTGCCGCCGCTGATGCGCGTCGTCGCGATGATGAGCTGCGTCGGCCTGCTTGGCGGCAGCGTGAACGGGTCGAGCGGGCGCGCGGTGATGCGCTGGTTCGGCGAGCGCGAACGCGGCCTCGCGATGAGCATCCGCCAGACGGCCGTACCGCTCGGCGGCGGCATCGGCGCGGCACTGCTGCCGTCGCTCGCGTCACACCTGGGTTTCGCCGCGGTGT
Source organism: Burkholderia sp. NFPP32 (assembly GCF_900119325.1). Taxonomy (NCBI): domain Bacteria; kingdom Pseudomonadati; phylum Pseudomonadota; class Betaproteobacteria; order Burkholderiales; family Burkholderiaceae; genus Burkholderia; species Burkholderia sp. NFPP32. Next base: position 246,054 of record NZ_FPJP01000004.1, read on the forward strand.
TCGGTGTGCTGATGCTGTTGTGCGCGGCATCGGCCGCGCTGACCTGGCGCTGGCTGCACGAGCCGCCCGCCGCGGCGGCCGCAGAGCACGGCTCCGTGCCTCGCTCCGTCGAGCAGCAGCAGCCCGCTCGGCATGCGCGCGGCCCGCTCGCGAGCGGCCGCGTGTGGCGCATCGTGCTCGGCATGGGCCTGCTGTGCACGCCGCAGTTCGCGGTGCTCACGTTCGCGACGGTGTTCCTGCACGACTTCGGCCGGCTCGGCCTCGCCGGCATCAGCGCGGCGATGGTCGCGCTGCAGCTCGGCGCGATGGTGATGCGCGTCTGGAGCGGCCGTCATACCGACCGGCACGGCAACCGCCGCGCGTACCTGCGCGGTTCGGTGCTCGTCGCCGCCGGGTCGTTTGCGCTGCTTGCAGCCGCGACGGCCGGCAGCCCGCACGTGCCGCTCGCAGCGATCGTCGCGATTCTCGTGTTCGCGGGCGTCTGCGTATCGGCATGGCACGGAGTCGCGTATACGGAGCTCGCGACGCTCGCCGGCGCGAACCACGCGGGCACCGCGCTCGGGATGGCGAACACGATCGTCTACCTCGGGCTGTTCGCGACGCCGCTCGCGATTCCGCCGTTGCTCGCCGTCAGTTCGTGGAGCATGGTCTGGCTCGCGGCCGCGCTGGTCGCCGGCGCGACCTATCCGCTGTTCTCGCGGTAGCGGGCACGCGCAAACCGTCAGAACTTGTACACGGCCGACAGCATCGCCGAGCGACCGTCGCCGAACTCGACCGCGGACGATCGCGATTCGCTTCCCGACACCTGCCGCACGCGCTCGACATATGCGCGGTCGAACAGGTTGTCGACGTTCAGCTGGAAACGCAGCCGGCGGCTCACGTCGTAGCCGGCCATCAGGTTGTGCACCCAGTACGCGCCAAGCTTGCCGTCGCCTTGCGACGTCACGTTGCGCCGGCCGACGAAATGCGAACCATAGCCCACCGTCCAGCCGGCCGGCAGCCGATAGGTCGTCCACAGATTGAACGCGTGCCGCGGCGTGTTGCCGAGCGCCTGCCCGTCGCGGCGCGGCGAAGACGGCGAACTCAGCGTGACGCTCGCCAAATACGTGTAGTTCGCGAACACGTCCCAACGCGGCGTCACCTTGCCGGCGGCACCGAGCTCGATGCCGCGCACGCGCTGCCGGCCAACGAGCGCGTAGCTGCCGTCGGCCATCCGTTCGCGCGCGTTCTTCTTTTCGGTCTGGAACAGCGCGCCGTTCAGCGCGACGCCGGCAAGTCCCTCCCATTTCGCGCCGAGTTCGAAGCTCTCGTTCTTCTCGGGCGCGAGCGCGCCCGTCGCCGCGCTCACGCCCGAGCCCGTCGTGACGAGAAACTCGGCGGACGGATTGAACGACGTGCCGTACGCGAAATACGCACGGCCGTTGTCGGTCGGCTTGAACACGAGCCCGGCGCGCGTGCTCAGGTGACGGTCGGCGCTGTCCGCGCGCTCGGTCGGCTTGCCGGCCGGCGTGCCTTCCGAGCGGCCGTCGATCCAGTCGTGCCGCAGCCCGACGTCGACGTCCCAGTACCGGCCGAGCGCGATCGTGTCGAACGCGTAGAGCGCCTTCACGACCAGCGCCGTGTCGTTGTGCGCGCTGTCCTGGCGCTGCGCGGGGCCGCGCCAGTCGCCGGGCGGCGCGGCGAGCGGAAAACCGCCGGCCGGGTAGAACCGGTTGAGCCCGTACGAATAGGTCGTGCGGTCGTACGTTTCCCGCGAGATCTCGAAGCCGGCAACGAGCGTGTGCCCGAGCCCGAACGTGCCGAACGTGCTCGTGACGTTCGTCTGGTTCGCCCACATCGCCGTCGACGCATCGCGGCCGTAACCCTGCGGCCCGGCCGGCTTGTAGCGCCCGGGCGGCAACCCCTGCAGGTTCACGTGCGACGCGGAGATCACCGTGTCGCGATGCAGGTGCGCATAGCGGCTCAGGTTCTGCAGCTTCAGGTTCGACGACACGTCGTGCTCGGCCTTCACGGTGAACGCGTCGGACGTGATGCGTTCGCGGTCGAGGTTGCGCCAGCCGAAATAGCTGTCGCGCGACACGCCGCCCAGCACCTGCCCGCCGTGCGCGGGCAATCCGTAGTCGGGCAGGTTGTTGTCGTCCTGGTGGAAATAGCCGAGCGTGACGCGCGTCGGCGTGCCGAGGCCGAACGCGAGCGACGGCGCGACGCCCCAGCGCCGCTTGCGGATGTCGTCGCGGCCCGGCACGTCGTTGACGTGCGCCATCGCGTTCAGGCGGAACGCGGCCCTGCCGTCGGTACCCGGCAGCGGCCGGTTCGCATCGAGCGTCACGCGCCGGTAGTCGGACGTGCCGAGCGTCGCACCGGCTTCCGTGAATGCACCGGCCTTCGGCGCCTTGCTGACCAGATTCACCGAACCTCCCGTGGTGCCCGCGCCGCCGAACACCGAGTTCGGCCCCTTGATCACCTCGACCGCCTCGACGTTGAACAGGTCGCTGCGATTGTTCTGCGCGCTGTCGCGCAGGCCGTCGAGCTGCAGGTTCGCGTTCGCGCCGAAGCCGCGGATGTTGAACATGTCGCCCGATCCGCCACCGCCCTCGCCTGCGTTGAACGTGATGCCCGCAACGTTCGACAGCGCTTCGCGCAGGCTCAGCGCCTGCTGCTCGTCGAGCACCGCGCGCGGCACGACGGTGATCGTCTGCGGCACGTCGAGCAGCGGCGTCGCGTATTTCGCGGAGCCGGAGCGGTCGACGCGCGAACCGGTGTCGCGGTCGCCCTGCACGAAGATCGGACTCAGGTGCGGCGCCTGCCGCGAGTCCACCTCTTCCGCGCACGCCGGTGCGGCCGCACAGGTCATCATCGCGAACGCAACGGAAGCAGTCGCGCGACGCGGCGGCGTCGCGCTCGACACAATGCAACGACTCATGTTCACTCCACCTCATTGACGAGAATGATTCTCATTCAACATGAATGGACATGGCATGGCAATTGGACGTGTTCGAATTTCGTTATGCGAACGAACCCGGAGACGAAACCGGCGCGCGATCGATCGGGCTGGCTCGCGCTGTCAGCCCGCCTCGCGCGCCAGCGCGCGCCGCGCGGCCGGCCGTTCGGCCTCGCGCTGCGCATGGGCGGTCCACGCGGGATGCCGCGTCATGTCGAGCCCGATCGCGACGCCCCAGCGATACAGCACGAGCAGGAACGGATCGACGATCGAATGGCCGCCCGGTTCGGCCCATGTGCGGCCGTCAGCGAGCGCGGCTTCGATCTTCTCGTTCGCGGCATCGATCGTGCCGCGCCCGTGCGTGCTGACCGCACCGTGCAGGGCCGGGTCGCCGATGAAGCGGCCCGGCCGCCACAGCGCGCCGTAGCCGACGCCATGCACCCAGCCGACCAGCCAGGCGAGCCATTCGTGGCAGCGCGCCTCACGCAGCGGATCGTCGAGCGGCAGCAATCGCGCATCCGGATAACGGCGCGCGAGATACGTGAGGATCGCGGGCGTTTCGGTGAGCACGCGCGGCTCGCCCGGAATCGCGAGCACGGGCACGCGCGCCTTCGCGTTGATCGCGAGATAGCGCGCGTCGAGGTTCTGCCGTTTCTGCAGGGAGACGATCTCGACGTCGAACGGCGCGCCGGTTTCCTCCAGCGCGATGTGAGCGGCAAGCGAGCAGGCGCCCGGCGAAAGATAGAGACGGTATGCGTTCATGATGGTGTGGCCCGACCGGGCTGTGGAAGACGGAACCGAGTGTAGGAACGCGCGGCCGGGCGCCGCAAACGATGAATTGTCGTGCTCGGACATTAGTGTTACTAATATCCGCATGCGACGCATCCACCTCCCTCCGCTGCAGACGCTGCGCGCGTTCGAGGCCGCCGTGCGGCTGCAGAGCTTCACGCGCGCGGCCGATGCACTCGCACTCACGCAAGGCGCGGTCAGCCAGCACATCCGCACGCTCGAGGCGCAGCTCGGCTATCCGCTCTTCACGCGCGAGCGCAACGGCGCGACACCGACGCACGCCGCGCACGCGCTCGCGCTGCAGGTGCGCCAGGGCCTGAGCGTGCTCGAACGCGCATTCGAGCCGACGCTCGCCGTGCGCAGCCGCCCGCGCACCTGCGACGTCACGCTGAACGTGAGCGTGCTGCCGAGCGTCGCCGAGCGCTGGCTCGCGCCGCGCCTGCCGCGCTTCTCGGCCGCGCATCCGCACATCGCGATCGCGCTGCACCCGGACGCGACGCTCGCGCCGCTGCGCAAGCGCGACCGCATCGACGTCGCGCTGCGCTACGGGCCCGGCACGTGGCCGGGCGTCGTCGCCGAGAAACTGATGAACGAGACGATCTTTCCGGTCGCGAGCCCCGTGTACCGCAATCGCGACGGCGTCGCGCCGCGCGCGCCGGCCGATCTCGTGCGCGCGACGCTGCTGCGCCATCCCGCGCAGCCGTGGGAACCGTGGTTCCAGGCCGCGCGGCTCGACCTCACCGAATCCGCGCGCGCGCCGCGCTTCACCGATGCGAACGCGCTGATCGACGCGACGCTGAAAGGGCGCGGCGTCGCACTCGCACGCCGCTCGCTGATCGAGCCCGAACTCGCGGCCGGCACGCTCGTGCGCGTGTCGACGGTGCGCGTGACCGACGTGTATGCGCACTACGTCGTGTGGCGCCCCGGCCATCCGCACGAAGCGGCGATCCGCACCTGGCTCGACTGGCTGCGCAGCGAAGTACGGCGCAGGACACCGCGGCGCTGACAGCCGGCGGTCGGCGATGGCCGCACGCACGCGAAAGTAATCCGTTAATTTGACGAAAGCGTTTCGCGATCACTCACCGATCGCAAACGATTCACCGAAACGTCGCATCGTATCGGCATACTCGAAAACGTTTCCCGATCAGCCTGCCAGGAGAGAAGTCATGCGTCGCGTTTCCGCCGTCGTCGTTCTTTGTGCCGCCGCTTTGGTCGCCGCCTGCAGCGACGACGCGCCGCACGACGCGCACGCGGCCGACGCCTCGCAGCAGGCCGGCGCATCGAGCGGCTCCGCCAGCGCGTTCAACAGCAATGCGACCGCGAATGCCGCCGCGTCCGATGCCGCGCCGCTCGCACCGCCCGTCGTGCACTACCCGCCCGACGACGACGACGATGCGAAGCCCGCGTCGAACGCGGCCGCGTCGGCCGCCGCTGCATCTTCGCCGGGCTGATCGCGCCGTTTCCGCCCCCGACCGCAGAACCGAGGTGGTCAGACCGCGTGCGCGAGCGCGCGGTCGACGAGCGCGGTCTCGAAGCCGTCGTCCGCATCGCGAAAGCGCAGCGGCGCCGCGCAATGGACGAGCGTGTCGACGAAGTACTTCGCGCGCGGCCACGGCCCGAAGCCGGCTGCCGTATTGATGTGCCCGGCGTCGCCGAGGTTCACGAACGCGCTGCCCAGGCGCTGCGCGAGCGCCCGCGCATCGGCGAGCGGCATCCACGGATCGGTCTCGCTGCCGATCACGATCGACGGCACCGCGAGCCGGCGCGCGTCGAACGGCCCGGCAAACGTGAATTTCTTCGGACTGGCGGGCGCGACGAGCAGCACGCCCGCGACATCGCCCGTATGCGGCCACTGCGCCAGCGCATGCGCGGCCGCGAGGCAGCCGAAGCTGTGCGCGGCGAGCACGAACGGGCCGCGCTCGCGGTCGAGCAGCGCGCGCACGGACTGCGCCCAGCGCGCGAGATCGGGCGCATCCCAGTCGTCCTGCTCGACGCGCAGCGAGCGCGGGAACTGCCGCTCGAGCCAGGTCTGCCAGTGAGCGCCTTCGCTGCCGTGCAGGCCCGGTACGGTGACGAGCCGCGGCGGCCACGCCGATTTGCTGCATGCGCGCATGATTGCCCTCGCTTGCTTGAAGACGAGTTTCGATTGTGGCGCGCGGCGCCCGGCGGCCGAACCAATATTTTGTGCTTTGCTTTTGCGCGCGCCGGCCCGCGCGACGGCGCGATTCGCGTCGAAACCGTAGAATGTGGGCTTCCCGTCAGCTTCACACGGAACCGGGCCCGGCGTCGACGCGCCGGGCCCGGTCGTCAGGAGACGCCCGATGTCCGCTACGCCCGCCGGCGCGCTGCGCCCGGCCCCTCTCGCCTTTCCCGTGACGAGCCTCGCCGGCGCGCGCGAAGTCACGCAATGAAGATCCTGTTCTACTCCCCGCACCAGGAAGCCGCCGCATGGCGCGACGAGATCGCGCACGCGCTGCCGGAAGCCGAACTGCGCGCATGGCAGCCGGGCGACACGGCCGCCGCCGACTACGCGCTCGTATGGCGCGCGCCGCGCGAGTTCTTCGCGCCGCGCGACGGCCTGCGCGCGATCTTCAACCTCGGCGCGGGCGTCGACGCGCTGCTCGCGCTCGACCGCGCGCATCCGGGCACGCTGCCCGCGCACGTGCCGCTCGTGCGGCTCGAGGATTCGGGCATGGCACGGCAGATGGTCGAATACGTGACGCACGCGGTACTGCGCTACCTGCGCCGTTTCGACGAATACGACGCGCAGCAACGCGAGCGCCGCTGGCACCCGCTCGAGCCGCATCCGCGCGCAACGTTCACCGTCGCCGTGCTCGGCCTCGGCGTGCTTGGCGCGCAGGTCGCGCACGCGCTCGCCGCGCTCGGCCTGCCGGTGCGCGGCTACAGCCGCGGCGCGAAGCAGCTCGACGGCATCGCGACCTTCGCCGGCGACGGCGCGTTCGATGCGTGCATCGACGGTGCGAAGGTGCTCGTCAACCTGCTGCCGAGCACGCCCGACACCGACGGCATCCTGTCGTCGCGCGCGTTCGCGCGACTCGCGCCCGGCGCGTACGTCGTCAACGTCGCGCGCGGCACGCATCTCGTCGAGGCCGACCTGCTCGACGCGCTCGTGAGCGGCCGGATCGCCGCGGCGACGCTCGACGTGTTCCAGCACGAACCGCTGCCGGACGACCATCCGTTCTGGCGCGCACCGCGCATCACGATCACGCCGCACAGCTCGGCCGAAACGCTGCGCGCTGAGGCCGTCGAGCAGATCGCCGGCAAGATCCGCGCATTCGAGCGCGGCGAGCGCGTCGGCGGCATCGTCGACTACGCGCGCGGCTACTGAATACAGACAAAACCGGAGACAACCATGAGCTTCCCCACCGCCGTCAAGATCGTCGAAGTCGGCCCGCGCGACGGGCTGCAGAACGAGAAGACCTTCGTGCCGACCGACGTGAAGATCGCGCTCGTCGACCGCCTGTCGCGCGCCGGCTTCCGCAACATCGAGGCCGCGTCGTTCGTGTCGCCGAAATGGGTGCCGCAGATGGCCGACGGCGCCGACGTGATGGCCGGCATCGAGCGCCGCGCGGGCACCGTGTACTCGGTGCTCACGCCGAACCTGAAGGGCTTCGAGAACGCGCTCGCCGCGCGCGCCGACGAAGTCGTGATCTTCGGCGCGGCGAGCGAGGCGTTCTCGCAGCGGAACATCAACTGCAGCATCGCCGAGAGCATCGCGCGCTTCGAGCCCGTCGCGAAGGCCGCGAAGGATGCGGGCCTGCGGCTGCGCGGCAGCGTGTCGTGCACGCTCGGCTGCCCGTACCAGGGCGAGGTGCCGGTCGCGTCGGTCGTCGACGTCGTCGAACGCTTCGCGGCGCTCGGCTGCGACGAAATCGACATCGCCGACACGATCGGCGTCGGCACGCCGAAGCGCACGCGCGAAGTGCTGTCGGCCGTCACGCGCGTGTTCCCGCGCGAGCGCCTGTCGGGCCACTTCCACGACACCTACGGCCAGGCGCTCGCGAACATCTACGCTGCGCTGTTCGAAGGGATCGAGATCTTTCACGCGTCGGTCGCCGGCCTCGGCGGCTGCCCGTACGCGAAGGGCGCGACCGGCAACGTCGCGACCGAGGACGTGCTGTACCTGATGCAGGGCCTCGGCATCGACACCGGCGTCGATCTCGCGCAGGTCGTCGCCGCCGGCGACTTCATCTCGAACGCGATCGGCCGCACGAACGTGTCGCGCGCCGGTCGCGCGCTGCTCGCCAAGGCGCAGAGCGCGGCCGACGCCGCGAACTGCGTCTGACCCCGGCATTCCATGGATTCCTCAACATGACGACACCTGCTTCATTCGATTCCCTCCCCGATTCCGCGCGAAGAGTCGCGCTGCTGCTGCGCGAGCGCGGCCATGCGAAAGGCATCGTGATGCTCGCCGAAACCGGCAAGACGTCGGCCGAGGCGGCAGCCGGGCTCGGCTGCTCGGTCGCGCAGATCGCGAAGTCGATCCTGTTTCGCCGGCAGTCGGACGACGCGCCCGTGCTCGTGGTCGCGAGCGGCGTCAACCGCGTCGACGAGAAGAAGGTCGCCGCGCGGGTCGGCGCAGTGGGCCGCGCGGACGCGAAGTTCGTGCGCGACAACACCGGCTATGCGATCGGCGGCGTCTGCCCGATCGGCCATCTCGTCGAACCCGTCACGCTGATCGACGCCGACCTGCTCGAGCTCGACAGCCTGTGGGCGGCCGCCGGCCATCCGCACGCGGTGTTCAACCTGTCGCCGCACGAACTCGTGTCGCTGACGGGTGCGCCGGTCGCGGATGTCGCATTGCGGGACAACGCATGAGCGACGTACCGGTGTCGGTGCCGGTCGGCACGGTCGCATCGCCGTGCACGGACGTCTGCAGGATCGATCCGCGCACCGACTGGTGCGCGGGCTGCCTGCGCACGCGCGACGAGATCAAGGGATGGCGTGCGTCGGACGACGACGCGAGGCGCGCGCTGCTCGCGCGGCTCGATGCGCGGCGGCGCATGCTCGCCGGGAGCGGCACATAAAAAAAGAGCCGTTCAGCCTCACGGGCGAACGGCATCGAGATCGGAATCCTGTGAACGTGATCAACGTCACAGCCCGCATGATACGAGCGACGCGGCCGCATCGCATCGGGTGTTTCCCTACAACTTCTTACAGCGTCTTTCGCGCGTGCGCGCGGGCCCGTTTCGAACGCAATCCACACGCAATCCGCGTTCCTGAAATCCCCCCCGGCGAGCCGCGGCGGTACCCCGTCGCGGCGCCGAATCGTACGACCGTTTCAGTTGCCAACCGCCGTGCGACGCGCGGGCACGATGCGCCAGCCGAGATTCACGCCGGCCGCCGCAAGCAGGATCAGCAGCGCGCCGAACACCTGCGTCCACGCGAGCGTCTGCCCGAACGCAACGCGATCGACGACGATCGCGACGACCGGATACACAAACGACAGCGCGCCGGTCATCGCGGTCGGCAGCTTCTGGATCGCGCCGTACAGCAGCACATACATCAGGCCCGTGTTCACGATGCCGAGCACGACGAGGTCGAGCCATTGCCCGGCAGTCGCGGGCAGCGTATCGAAGTGCGCGAACGGCGCGAGCAGCACGATCCCGAGGCCGGCCTGCAGCAGCGCGAGCAGATGCGGCGGCGTGCCCTTCAGATGCTTCGTGACGATCGACGAGATCGCATACAGGAATGCCGCGCCGAGCGACAGCGCGACGCCTTCCAGATATTCGCCCGGCACCGCGAGCACGGCCGGCTCGACGCGCACCACGAAGACGAGCCCGGCGAACGCGAGCGCGAGCCACGCGATCGTCGACGCGGTGATCCGTTCGCGGAACACGATCGCGCCGAGCGCGACGAGCATGAACGGCTGGGTGTTGTAGACGGCGGTCGCCATCGAGATCGACGCGCGCGAATAGGCGGCGAACAGCAGCAGCCAGTTCGCGACGATCGCGACGCTGCCGAGCGTCGCGAGTGCGAGCATCCGCGGCGAGAACAGCGAGCGGCGCAGGAAGCCGAACGCCGCGCAGACGATCGCAAGCGTCGCGGCGCCGAACAGGCAGCGGAAGAACACGACGTTCGTCAGCGGCTGCCGCGACGACATCACGAGCCAGCCGATCGTGCCGGACATCATCATCGCGACGACCATCTCGGCGGCACCGCGGCGAATTTCATTCGAGGCCATCTTGAACTCCGTTGATGAGAGTGGATGACTTCGATTCTAGAAACTTGCTTTCGCCGAAACCACGGCTAAACTGAAGTGAATCAGCCGATTTACCTTCGAAAGCAAAGCGATCATGCCGAAACGCCTTTCCCCACCCGCCGTCGCGTCGCTCGACGCGACCGACCGCGCGATCCTCGCCGCGCTGGCCGACGACGCGCGCATCGCGACCAGCGAGCTCGCGCGGCAGATCGGGCTGTCGGCGCCCGCGACCGCCGACCGTGTGCGGCGGCTCGAGGCACAAGGCGTGATCGCCGCGTTCACCGTCGAGCTCGACCCGCGCGCGCTCGGCTACACGCTGCAGGCGATCGTCCGCGTGAAGCCGCTGCCCGGCCAGTTGCATCTGGTCGAGGAGTTGCTGCGGCGGATTCCCGAATTCGTCGAATGCGACAAGGTGACCGGCGACGACTGCTTCATCTGCCGGCTCTACCTGCGCACGATCGCGCACCTCGACGACATCCTGTCGAAGGTGACGGAGCGCGCGGAGACGAGCACCGCGATCGTGAAATCGACGCCCGTGCCGCGCCGCCTGCCGCCGCTCGCCGACGACGACAGCGCACAGCGCTGAGCGGCCGGCGTGCGCCACCCGCGCGCCCTTATGCGGACGGGTCGCGCGCCTCGAAGAACGCAAGCAGTTCGTCGATCAACGCGACGGGCGCCTCCTCGGGAATGTAATGCCCGCATTCGAGCGCGCGGCCGCTGACGTCGCGCGCGACGCGACGCCATTCGTCGAGCGGATCGAAGCAGCGACCGACGATCCCGTGCTCGCCCCACAGCACGCGCAGCGGACACGCGACCTTGTTGCCGCGCTCGAGATCCGCGCGGTCGTGCTCGAGGTCGATCGTCGCCGATGCGCGGTAGTCCTCGCACATCGCGTGCACGGCGCCCGGCTGCGCGAGCGCGGCGCGGTACGCGTCGAGCGCCTCGGGCGCGAACGGCGCGAGCCCGGCGGACCGGTTGCCCATCACGCGCTCGATGTACGCATCGGTATGCCCGCCGATCAGCGTCTCGGGCAGCGGCTCCGGCTGGATCAGGAAGAACCAGTGGAAATACGCGGTCGCGAACGCGCGATCGGTTTTCTCGTACATCGCAAGCGTCGGCGCGATGTCGAGCAGCATCATCCGCTCGACGGCATCCGCGTGATCGAGCGCGAGCCGGTGCGCGACACGCGCGCCGCGATCGTGCGCGCAGACATGGAAGTGCTCGAAGCCGAAATGCCGCATCACGGCGACCTGATCGGCCGCCATCGCGCGTTTCGAATACGGCGCGTGCCGCGCGTCGCTCGGCGGCCGGCCCGACGCGCCGTATCCGCGCAGGTCGGTGGCGATCACCGTGAAGTGATTCGCGAGCGTCGCGGCAACGCGATGCCAGATCATGTGGGTTTGCGGATGCCCGTGCAGCAACAGGAGCGGCGGGCCCGCGCCTCCTTTGACACCGAAGATGTCGGTGTCCTGCACCGTCACGCGAAACGGTGCAAACGCCTCAAACGACATGGTTTATTTCTCGTTGGTTTGTTATGGCGGCTATTTTAGGAGCGCTCGCGCATCTTCACAGCGGGGCAGCGGCCAGAATCCGTAGAAAGAGAACACTCACTCGATTGCGGCCACACCGCGCATTTTGTTAAGCTCGCGTAGAATCGCACGACCGTTCGTATTAATATGAACGAGCTCGTTCCGCAGCTACACTCGAATCATCGTTCGACCGCAAAGCATGGTGTCGGCGTCAACGCGACCGCGCGGGCGCCGGCCCTCCCTGGAGACTGGAGACATCACATGGCATTGCCCACCGTCCTGCAGAACCTGACGCTGCCCGTCATCGCGTCGCCGATGTTCATCGTCAGCTACCCCGAACTCGTGCTCGCGCAATGCAAGGCGGGCATCGTCGGTTCGTTCCCCGCGCTCAACGCCCGTCCGGCCGAACTGCTCGACGAGTGGCTCACGCAGATCCAGTCGGAACTCGCCGACCACAAGGCGAAACACCCCGATGCGGTGATCGGCCCGATCGCGGTCAACCAGATCGTCCACCAGTCGAACGCGCGGCTCGAGCACGACGTGCGCGTATGCGTCGAGCACAAGGTGCCGATCTTCATCACGAGCCTGCGCGCACCGGCGCGCGAGATCGTCGACGCGGTGCACAGCTACGGCGGCATCGTGCTGCACGACGTGATCAACCTGCGCCACGCGCAGAAGGCGCTCGAAGCCGGCGTCGACGGGCTGATCCTCGTCGCGGCCGGCGCGGGCGGCCACGCGGGCACGACGTCGCCGTTCGCGCTCGTCGGCGAGGTCCGCAAGATCTTCGACGGTCCGATCGTGCTGTCCGGCGCGATCGCGAACGGTGGCTCGATCCTCGCCGCGCAGGCGATGGGCGCCGATTTCGCGTACATGGGCACGCGCTTCATCGCGACGCAGGAAGCGCACGCGATCGACGACTACAAGCACGCGATCCTGAACGCGAAATCATCCGACATCATCTATACGAACCTCTTCACCGGCGTGCACGGCAACTACATCCGCGAGAGCATCGAGAAAGCCGGCCTCGATCCGGAAGCGCTGCCGGAATCCGACAAGACGAAGATGAATTTCGGCGGCGACAAGACGAAGGCGTGGAAGGACATCTGGGGCGCCGGCCAGGGCGTCGGGCTGATGGACGACCTGCCGAGCGTGGGTGCGCTCGTCGAGCGCCTGAAGCGCGAGTACGACGACGCGAAGGCGCGGCTCGGCATCGCACGCTGATGGATGCGGCGGCCATTGCGGCCGCATTCGCCACCGCCGCCAATCCCGTCGGACCAAACAAAAAGCGCGAACCGAGCGGTTCGCGCTTTTTGTTTCATCGCCCCGCCGCCGCGGGACACGGCTCAGCCCGCGCGCTTGATCCGTGTGATCGGCAGCACGCGCAGGCGCGACTCGATCGACGGGCACAGCGACTGGCCTTCGAAACGCGCCGCGAGGAAATCGACGAACGAACGCACCTTCGCGGATACGTGACGGCGGCTCGCGTACACCGCATAGATCGGCGCCTCGTGCGGCGGCACCGAATCGAGCAACACCGGCACGAGCCGGCCGGATTCGATGTCGTCGCCGACCACCTCGGTGCCGAGCAGCGCGATGCCCGCGCCCGCGAGCACGGCCGCACGCAGCCCTTCGAGATGGTTCACGATCAGGTTGCCGTTGAGGGTCACGCGCGACGCGGCCGCCGCGTCGATCACGAGCGAGTCGAGCATCGTCGAATTCGAGTCGCGCCGCAGGTAGTTGTGATGCGCGAGATCGGCAATCGTTGCGGGCGTGCCGTGCTTGTCGAGATACTCGGGCGACGCGACGAGCAGGATGTGCGCGGTCGCGATCTGCCGTGCGACCAGCGACGACGACTTCAATCCGTTCGGCGCCGCGCGCACCGCGACGTCGTAGCCTTCCTCGATCAGGTCGACCACGCGATCGGACAGCGTCATGTCGACGGTCACGTCCGGGAACCGGCCCGCGTAATCGGTGACGGCCTGCATCACGTGCCGCAGCCCGAACGCGGACAGCGACGTCACGCGCAGGCGGCCCTGCGGCACCACGCTCGCGGCGCCGACGGCCTGCCCGGCTTCGTCGAGTTCAGACAGCGCCTGCACGAGGCGCTCGTAGTATTCGCGTCCCGCCTCGGTAGGCGCGACGCGGCGTGTCGTGCGATGCAGCAGCCGCGCGCCGAGCTGCTGCTCGAGATGCATCACGTGCTTGCTCGCCATCGCAGCCGACATCTGCATGCGCTCGGCCGCGCCGACGAAGCTGCCCACTTCGACGACGTAGCGAAACACATTCATGCTGACGAGGGTATCCATCGAACTAGCTCGTAATGACGGGGGAATGGTCCAATTACGAGATAGGGTAACAAAGGCGAGGAAACAGAAAGGTCAACAAAGGCAAAACGAACGGCGCCGCGGGTGGCGGCGCCGTTTCGGGCGGGACAACATGCAGCCGGAACGCGCGATTTCCGCGCGCGTCCGGCGCGCCGATCGCGCGTGCGCGTCAGAACTTCGCGCGGATACCTGCGCCGAACGTGTTGCCGGTCGACAGGCCGCTGATGTGGTCGTTCATGTACGCGGCGTAGACGTCCGTGCGCTTGGACAGCGGGTAGTCGTAGCCGACGGCCCAGGTCTGGCGCGTCTGGTCGAGGCCGCCCGCGTCGCGCGAATATGCGTACGACGCCATCGCGTTGCCGACGCCGAGCGGCACCGACACGCCGCCCTGCGCGGTGTTCACGTGCCAGCTGCCCGCGACCTGGTCATTCTTCGTATACATGTACTGGCCGAACAGCTTCACGACCTTCAGGTCGTAGGTCGCGCCGACCAGCGCGATGCCCTGGCTCTTCATCCCGGCGACGAGTGCGCTCAAGTCGCGCGGGCCGTTGTTGAAGTTCACGTACTGATACATGGCAGTCGCCGCGAACGGGCCGTTCGCATAGTTGAACTGCGCGCTCCACTTCTTCGAGCCGTTGTCGCCGGCCTGGTTGCCGAACGCGTACATCGCGCTGCCATTCAGCCCGCCGAACGAAGGCGACGTGTACGACACCGCGTTGTTCCAGCCCGAATCGCCGACCGCGCCTTGGTCGCTCGGATAAGTCGGGAACGTGCCGAGGCCGAGGAACACGTGGTACACCATCGGCGAGAAGGTGTACGAATCGTAGAACGGGTTGAACAGGATCGTCGACAGGAACAGGTGCGTCGTCAGGCGGCCTGCCGTCACCGTGCCGTACGGCGAGCTGATGCCGACGTACGCGTTGCGGGCGAAGAACGTGTCGCCCTGGAAGCGGCCGAACTGGCCGTTCTGCGCGCGGAAGAAACTTTCCAGCGTGAAGATCGCCTTGTAGCCGTTGCCCAGATCCTCTGCGCCGTGCAGGCCCCAGTACGACGTCGACATCCCGCCGCCCGACACGTTCCATGCGCGATCGCCGCCCGGGAACTTGGTCGCGCCGACCCATTCGTCTACCTGACCGTAGAGCGACACGCTCGATTGCGCATAAACGGGTGCGGCAGCCGCCGCACAGGCGGCCGCGGCGATCAGCTTGACGGACGTGCGCGACGCACGGCGAGCGAATGCTTTCATGGGATCTCCAGGTTTTGTCGAATGGTCGATAAGTGGCGCGAGCGTTGTTTTTTGGAGCCGAGTGCTTGCGTCGTATGGGGCGCAGCCATCTTTACGGATCATTTGTCCGGTCAAAATTGCGCACACTTATTGCTGGTATAGCGCCAGCATTAACTTCGCGGAATCGATACGTGGCCGGATGCACCGCGGTGGCCCCGCGCAAAAGCGGTTGCGCGACGGGACGGCGGCGTGGCGCACGCGAGCCGGGCGCGAAAGATAGCGCAATGCAACGGGAAAATCAGCGGAAATCTGCGCGCGACTGTGGCGAATTCGCATCAGCCGGCGGGGGGCCAGGGCCTGTTCCCGCTAATAACGGGCTTGCGCTGGCGCGCGGGCGCTCAGTTTCGGTAGAACGGGGAGAAATACGGCGAGTGCGAGGGCTCTTCCTGCGAACGAGGCGGCGGCATCGGACGACCGCCGCGCTCCTCGTTGTAGCGCGCGACGTCGGCGCGGATCGAACCGGCGCGCAGCGGCACGTTGCCGCCGCCCGGCGGGCGCGGCATCTGGCGCGCGTCGGCACTGATCGGGCGATACGGGCTTTGCGCGGCGTAATGACCGTACGACGGCGTCGGCCGCAGCCCCCAGCGGGAGCCGTAGCTGCTCACGCCGCCGGCGCGTGCACCGGCGGGGGGCGGAACGCGGCGCCAGACGGGCCCGCCACCGAACCCGCCGCCAGCCTGCTGACCGTACGCACGCATGTCGCCGCCACCGAAACCGTGGCCGCCGAACCCATGACCGCCGTGTGGCGGCTGCGCGAGCGCAAGCGGCATCAGCAGCGCGCCGAGCACGCCTGCCACCCATCGTCCGATCTTCCGTTTCACACGTTCCGTCATCGTTCAGTGCCTGTCCACGCCTGCCGCCGGCTCCTTTCGGCCGACGCAAGGCTTTCAGCAGTAATTTATGAGCGGCCCGAAACTGTGTCGAGCCAAAAAGTGTTAGGTCGCCGGCATCGGTGTAACACCATGTTACTGCTAGGTTTTTTCACTTCAGGGCGCGAACGCGACAGAACATTCTTCTGCCGTTTTGCGCATGGCCGGGGTGGGTGCGACGGCCGTTGTCGCATGCAGTCGATTCATCAATCGATTCTCACAATGAATTTGTGTAGTGAATGGCCAACCGGGACAATAGCGCCATCCGCGCGCGAGACGCGCGCCTCCGTCGTTTCCGAATCGAGTTCCCGATGGCCCGCCCCCGTTTTCTTCCCGACAACTTCACGCTCGCCCTGGTCGGCACCGTCGTGCTCGCGAGCCTCCTGCCGTGCCGCGGCCCGGCCGCCCACGCGTTCAACTGGGCGACCAACATCGCCGTCGGCCTGCTGTTCTTCCTGCACGGCGCGAAGCTGTCGCGGGAAGCGGTCGTTGCGGGCGCAACCCACTGGCGGCTGCACGCGGTCGTGCTGCTCAGCACGTTCGCACTGTTCCCGCTGCTCGGCCTCGCGCTGAAACCCGTGCTGCAGCCGCTCGTCACGCCGGCGCTTTACGCGGGCGTGCTGTTCCTGTGCACGCTGCCGTCGACGGTCCAGTCGTCGATCGCGTTCACGTCGATCGCGAAAGGCAACGTGCCGGCCGCCGTGTGCGCGGCATCGGCGTCGAGCCTGCTCGGGATCTTCGTCACGCCGGCACTCGTCGGGCTGATGATCACGTCGCAGTCGGCCGCCGCCGCGTCGCCGTGGAGCACCGTCGGCAGCATCGTGATGCAGCTGCTCGTGCCGTTCATCGCCGGCCAGTTGCTGCGGCCCGCGATCGGCCGCTGGGTCGAACGCAACCGCGGCGTGCTGCGCTTCGTCGACCAGGGCTCGATCCTGCTCGTGGTCTACGTCGCGTTCAGCGAAGCCGTCAACGAGGGCCTGTGGCACCAGATCCCGGCACGCGCGCTCGGCGGCCTGCTGATCGTCAACCTCGTGCTGCTCGCGATCGCGCTGCTGCTGACCGCGTTCGTCAGCAAGCGGCTCGGCTTCAATCGGGCCGACCAGATCACGATCATCTTCTGCGGATCGAAGAAGAGCCTCGCGGCCGGCGTGCCGATGGCGAAGGTGATCTTCTCGGCGAACGCGGTCGGCGCGATCGTGCTGCCGCTGATGCTGTTCCACCAGATCCAGTTGATGGCGTGCGCGGCGCTCGCGCAGCGCTGGGGCGCGCGCGACACGAGCGGCGAGCGCGACGGGCAGGATGGCGCGGCATCGGCGCCCGGCGCGCTGAACGCGGGCAAACGCTGACGGGACGGGAGGCGGGACGGTCACTGGATGGTGGCGCTTTCCGCTCCCCGCCTTTCCGCCTTTCCGCCTTTCCGCCTTTCCGCCTTTCCGCCTTTCCGCCTTTCCGCCTTTCCGCCTTTCCGCCTTCCAAACGCGCACCGAGGCGCGCCCGACGCGATGCACCATCAGCGCCCATCGCGTCACGAAATCTTCATTCAATTCCCCGCGAGCGGTGCCGTTAAGCCGGATATCCCGTCGATTCGGCTGCCCTCGCCCATGCCCGCGCTCCATTCCGACTCCGCTGCCGCCAGCATCACGCGCCTGATCGCGGATCGCGCGCTCGCCGCCGTTTTCCAGCCGATCGTCGATCTCGGGTCGGGGACGGTCGTCGGCTACGAAGGCCTGATACGCGGCCCGCGCGGTACCGACCTCGAGCCGCCCGCCGCGCTGTTCGCGCAGGCCGCGCGCGAAGGCGCGACCATCGTGCTCGAACAGGCCGCCGCGCTCGCCTGCCTCGACGCGTTCGCGGCGCTCGGCTGCGACGGCAAGCTGTTCCTCAATTTCAGCGCGGGCACGATCCTGCAGCTCGCCCGCGAACGCGAGCGCGCGCGCCACTTTCTCGGCCGCGCGCGGGTCGGCGCCGAGCGCATCGTGATCGAGCTGACCGAGCAGAACGCGATACCGGATGTCGCGCACTTCGGGCCGGCGGTCGCGTCGCTGCGCGATGCGGGCATCCAGTTCGCGCTCGACGACTACGGCACCGCGAACGCGAGCATGAACCTGTGGCTGCGCCTGCAGCCGGACGTCGTGAAGATCGACCGCTTCTTCATCCACGACATCGCACGCGACCCGCTCAAGTTCGAGGCCGTAAAGGCCATGCAGCACTTCGCGCAGGCGAGCGGCGCGCGACTGATCGCGGAAGGCATCGAGAACGAATGCGACCTGATCGTCGTGCGCGACATGGGGATCTGCTGCGTGCAGGGCTTCCTGCTCGGCCGGCCGGACGCGCAGCCGTCGCGGGTCGTCGCGCCGGCCGCGCGCGATGCGATCCGCGCGCCGCACATCGCGGTGTTTCCCGGCGCGACGCGCACCGTGCGGCCGGCCGGCACGATCGCCTCGAAAATGCTCGTCGCCGCGCCACCACTGCCGCGTGACGCGACCAGCAACGACGTGCTCGACCTGTTCAACCGGATGCCCGACCTGCACGCGGTCGCGCTGGTCGAACGCGGGCGGCCCGTCGCGCTCGTGAATCGCCGCGGCTTCATCGACCGCTTCGCGCTGCCGTATCACCGCGAGGTGTTCGGGAAGAAGCCGTGCCTGCAGTTCGCGAACGACGCGCCGCTGATGATCGACAACGCGACGACGTTCGAGCAGCTCGCGACGCTGCTCGCGAGCCACGACCAGCGCTATCTCGCGGACGGCTTCGTGATCACCGAACACGGCCGCTACGTCGGGCT
The DNA here is from genome assembly GCF_900119325.1 of Burkholderia sp. NFPP32. Lineage (NCBI taxonomy): Bacteria > Pseudomonadati > Pseudomonadota > Betaproteobacteria > Burkholderiales > Burkholderiaceae > Burkholderia > Burkholderia sp. NFPP32. The sequence continues at coordinate 264,796 of NZ_FPJP01000004.1, forward strand.
CGGCACCGGCGAGAGCCTCGTACGCGCGGTGACCGAGATGCGCATCGAAGCCGCGCGCTACGCGAACCCGCTGACGTTCCTGCCCGGCAACATCCCGATCAGCGCGCATATCGACCGGCTGCTCCAGCGCGATGCCGGCTTTCATGCGTGCTACGTCGACCTGAACCAGTTCAAGCCGTTCAACGACCAGTACGGCTACTGGCAGGGCGACGAGGTGCTGAAGTTCGCCGCGACGGTGCTGGCCGGCGTGTGCGACCCGCAGCGCGACTTTCTCGGGCACGTCGGCGGCGACGATTTCCTCGTGCTGTTCCAGCGCGACGACTGGCACGTGCGCGCGACCGACGCGATCGCGCACTTCAACGACGGCGCGCAGCGCTTCTACACGCAGGCCGACCGGCAGGCGGGCGGGCTGCGCGGCGAGGACCGCCACGGCAACCCGGCATTCTTCGGCTTCGTGACGATGGCGATCGGTGCCGTCGGCGTGCCGGCCGGCGCGCACGGCGCGAAGCGCTACGGCAGCGACGAGATCGCGTCGGTCGCGGCGCTCGCGAAGCGGCGCGCGAAACAGCAGCCGGGCGGACTCGCGGTCGTCGATCTCGACGCGGGCCGCGCCGCGCTGCGCAATCGCGGCGAACCGCCGACGGTGGCGGCGACGGTCGCGGCGGACTGAACGGCGGGCAATCGTCGAGCGCGGATACGGCTGCGCTCCGGGCGACGGAGACGGGCATCCGCCCGTCAACCAGCCGAATCGTTGCGCATCGGCTGCCGGCCGCTCGTGCAGGTCGCCGGGCACGCTGCGCAGACGCTCGAAACAGCCCGTTTTCCAGCATATTCCCGCCCCCTTCCCGCCAGTCGCCCGCGCCGCCGGGCGCACGCACGACCACCTTGCCTTTTTCGCGTTTTGTTTAGTATTTTTAGTAACGGCGTTTTCGCAGATTAGCGCTTAAAAACCCGTTATTCACGGGTATTCCCCGGTTATCCGGCCCGAATTTCGCGATATGTTTTACTATACAATCGCTTTCACCCTAAACAAACCGAACCCCGAACGATGGGCACCACCATTCGCGATGTCGCGCGGGCGGCAGAGGTCTCGATCGGCACCGTCTCCCGCGCGCTGAAAAACCAGCCGGGCCTGTCGGAAGCAACGCGTGCGCGCATCGTCGAGATCGCGCAGCAGCTCGGCTACGATCCCGCGCAGTTGCGGCCGCGCATCCGCCGGCTCACCTTCCTGCTGCACCGCCAGCACAACCGCTTTCCCGCGAGCCCGTTCTTCTCGCACGTGCTGCACGGCGTCGAGGACGCATGCCGCGAGCGCGGCATCGTGCCGACGCTGCTCACGGTCGGCCCGAACGACGACGTGCTGCGCCAGATGCGCCCGCACGCGCCCGACGCGATCGCGGTCGCCGGCTTCATCGAGCCCGAGACGATCGAGGCGCTCGCCGCGACCGGCCGGCCGCTCGTGCTGATCGACCTGTGGGCGCCCGGGCTGCGCTCGGTCAACATCGACAACGCGACGGGCGCCGCGCTCGCGATGCGCCACCTGCTCGCCACCGGCCGCTCGCGGATCGCGTTCATCGGCGGCTCGCCCGCGCACTACAGCATCGCGCAGCGCGCGATCGGCTACCGGCGCGCGTTCTTCGAGGCCGGGCGGCTGTTCGATCCCGCGTACGAAGTGACGATCGACGCGGGGCTCGACCCCGACACCGGCGCCGCGCGTGCGATGGAGCAACTGCTCGACGCGCCGGGCCCGCGCCCCGACGCCGTCTTCGCATACAACGACGCGGCCGCGCTGGCCGCGCAGCGCGTGTGCACCGCACGCGGCCTGCGGATTCCGGACGACATCGCGATCGTCGGCTTCGACAACATCCCGGCCGCCGCGCACGCGAGTCCGCCGCTCACGACGCTCGCGGTCGACAAGGAAGCGCTCGGCCGCCGCGGCGTCGAACTGCTGCTCGCCGAAGCGCCCGAGCGCACCGAGATCTCCCTGCCCGTCGAGCTGATCGTGCGGGCCAGCAGCCAGCCCGCCGGCTCCCCGGCACTCGATACCGCCACGGTCACCGAATCATGAACATGCCCCCGGTCCAACCCTGCACGGCCGCGCCGGCCGCCCACACGCAAGCCGCGCCGCTCGTCGCGAATTTCCGCGATCCGTCGTTCCTGCTGTCGCACATCGAGGACACGCTGCGCTTCTACGCGACGAACGCGTACGACCCGACGGGCGGCTTCTATCACTACTTCCGCGACGACGGCAGCATCTACAACCGCACGTCGCGCCACCTCGTCAGCAGCTGCCGGTTCGTCTTCAACTACGCGATGGCGTACCGGCATTTCGGCGACCCGCGTCATCTCGACTACGCGCGCCACGGGCTGCGCTTCCTGCGCGACGCGCACTGGGACGACGAACTGCAGGGCTACGACTGGGAACTCGACTGGCGCGACGGCGCGAAGCGCGCGACGCTCGACGGCACGCGCCACTGCTACGGGCTCGCGTTCGTGCTGCTGGCGGCCGCGCACGCGACGATGGCCGGCATCGACGAGGCGCGTCCGCTGATCGCGGCGACCTACGAGCTGGCCGAGCACCGCTTCTGGGATGCGGCCGCGGGCCTGTATGCGGACGATGCGACGCCGAACTGGATCGTGTCGTCGTACCGCGGCCAGAACGCGAACATGCACATGACGGAGGCGCTGCTCGCGGCCTACGAGGCGACCGGCCACCTCACGTACCTCGATCGCGCGGAAAAGCTCGCAAGCCACGTCACGCAGCGCCAGGCCGCGCTGTCGGGCGGGCTCGTATGGGAGCACTACCACGCGGACTGGTCGGTCGACTGGGACTACAACAAGGAAGACAGCTCGAACATCTTCCGTCCGTGGGGCTTCCAGCCCGGGCACCAGACCGAATGGGCGAAGCTGCTGCTGATCCTCGAGCGGCACCGCCCGCTCGACTGGCTCGTGCCGCGCGCGGCCGAACTGTTCGACGCGGCGCTCGCGCACGCGTGGGACGCCGATCACGGCGGCCTGTACTACGGCTTCGGCCCCGACTTCACGATCTGCGACCACAACAAGTACTTCTGGGTGCAGGCGGAAACCTTCGCGGCGGCCGCGATGCTCGGCGCGCGCACCGGCAGCGAGCGCTTCTGGGACTGGTACGACGAGATCTGGCGCTATAGCTGGGCGCATTTCGTCGACCACCGCTACGGAGCGTGGTACCGGATCCTCACCTGCGACAACCGCAAGTACAGCGACGAGAAGAGCCCGGCCGGCAAGACCGACTATCACACGATGGGCGCGTGCTACGACGTGCTCGCGACCCTCGCGCGCACGGCGCGCAGCGAGCCGACGCAATGAGCGGCGGCACGTTTCCGGCTTTCGTGTCGGCGGGCGACATCCTGACCGACATGGTGCGCGCGGGCGATGCGCAGTGGACGTCGGTGCCGGGCGGCGCCGGCTGGAACGTCGCGCGCGCGGTCGCGCGGCTCGGCGTGCCGAGCGCGCTCGCGGGCTCGATCGGCGAGGACTGCTTCTCCGACGTGCTGTGGCGCACGAGCGAAGCGGCCGGGCTCGACCTGCGCTTCCTGCAGCGCGTCGCACGGCCGCCGCTGCTCGCGATCGTCCACGAGACGCGCCCGCCCGCGTACTTCTTCATCGGCGAAGCGAGCGCCGATCTCGCGTTCGATCCCGCGCGGCTGCCGGCCGGCTGGACCGGCCACGTGAAATGGGCGCATTTCGGCTGCATCAGCCTCGTGCGCGAACCGCTCGCGGGCACGCTGGCCGCGCTCGCGGCCGACCTGCACGCGCGCGGCGTGAAGATCAGCTTCGATCCGAACTACCGGAACCTGATGACGGCCGCGTACCGGCCGACGCTGGAGAAGATGGCTGCGCTCGCCGACCTGATCAAGGTGTCCGACGAGGACCTGCGGCACCTGTTCGGCGGCGACGGCCCCGACGCGGTCGCGGCGGTGCGCGCGCTGAACCCGCGCGCGGCCGTGCTCGTCACGCGCGGCGCGCAGGCGGCGACGCTCTACGCGGACGGCGACGTGCACGAGGCCAGCCCGCCGCGCGTCGAGGTGGTCGATACCGTCGGCGCGGGCGACGCGTCGATCGGCGGCATGCTGTTCAGCCTGATGGCCGCGCCGCAGCGATCGTGGCGCGAGCATCTCGCGTTCGCGCTGGCGGCGGGCGCTGCCGCATGCCGGCACACGGGCGCGCACGCGCCGACGCTCGACGAAGTCGTCGCGCTGATCGAGGGCTGATCGTCGAGGGCTGATCGAACGGTGACCGAGCGCCGCGACCGGACACCGCGACCGGACACCGTTCGGTCACCGATAAGCCGCGCTGTACATGCTGCGCCGCAGTGCTACGATGAAGTGTCCTTTTGCGGGAGAGGCACGATGGACACGAACACGTTCACGAAGGGCATCTACACGGCCAAGGCGCATACCCAGCATTCGGCCAACGGGCAGTTCCAGGGTTACGTGATTCTCTCGAAGGACGACGGGGACGACACCGAGAACACGCGCTACGACGTCCACTCGACGAGCCCCAGCGAGGAAGAAGCGTTCGACGAGGCGAAGGCGCTCGCGCACCGGATCCTCGGCGAGATCGAGCTGTAACGCGCACCGCCCTTTCCGGCGCGGCTCAGAGCAGCCGCGCCACCATCGATACCAGCATCGTCAGCACCAGCGTCGACATGAACGGGAACGGGTAGCGCCGCCCGCCGAGCGTCAGCGTGACGTCGCCCGGCATCCGCCCGATGCCGAGCTTGCCGAGCCACGGCCAGCAGCGCGTCAGGATCATCACCGCGACGAACGACGCCATCAGCCAGCGCAGCATGCCGGCCTCAGAGCACGTGCGAGCGGTCGCCGCGCGCGAACGCGTCGAGCGTGCCGTCGATGCCGCGCGAAAAGGCAATCACCTTGAACAGCTCGCCCATCTCGGCTTCGGAGATCAGCTTCTGCACCGCGTTCGCGGCCGGCAGGAACTGCCGGATGTCGGACGGGTCGATCGCGGCCAGCGCGTCGGTGATGCCCGCGTTCAGCAGGAAGCGCGCCTGCGACGTGTAGCCGAGCAGGTCGGCGCCGGCGGCGACGGCCGCGTCGTAGATGCCGGTGAATTCGACGTGCGCGGTGATGTCCTGCAGGCCCGGGTACAGGAACGGGTCGTCGTGTGCGTGGTGGCGGTAGTGGCACATCAGCGTGCCGCGGTCGCGCTGCGGATGGTAGTACTCGTGCGCGGGAAAACCGTAGTCGACCAGCAGCACCGCGCCGCGCGCGAGCATCGTGCAGACGGTGCGCGTGAACGCCAGCGCGGCCTCGTGCGTCTCGGTCACGTAGCCGTCGGCGACCTCGGCGGTAAGCGCCGCGAGCACCGGCGGCCGGCTGGCCGGCGCGGCCGGCCGGTCCTCGAACACGAACGCGCGCCGCGCGTCGAGCGCGACGCCGCGCTCGTGCCACGCGCCGTCCGCCTTCGCGAACAACCGCACCGGCATCGCATCGAGCACCTCGTTGCCGACCACGACGCCCTCGAACCGCTCGGGCAGCGCGTCGAGCCAGCGCACCTTCGCGGCGAGCGCCGGCGCGGTGGCCGCGATCGTATCGCGCTGACGTTCGCGCAGCTCGCCGGACAGGTCGACGATCAGGTATTCGTCGAGCTCGACGCCCAGCGCGTCGAGCGCCGCGAGCAGCCCGGCCGCGAGCTTGCCCGTGCCCGCGCCGAATTCCATCACGCGGCGCGTGCCGCTCGCCGCGAGCGCTTCCGCGACCGGTTGCGCGAGGGTTTGCGCGAACAGCGGCGACAGCTCGGGCGCGGTGACGAAGTCGCTGCCGTCGTCGGCGCGGCGCCCGAACTTGCGCGCGCCGCCGCTGTAATAGCCGAGGCCCGGCGCGTACAGCGCGCGCTCCATGAAGCGGTCGAACGGCAGCCAGCCGCCGGCCGCCGCGATCTCGTCGCGCAGTTGCGCGGCAAGGGTTTCGGACTGCGCGAGCGCGTCGGGGCCGGGAGCAGGTAAACTAGCGGGTTCGTGAGCTTTCGGGTTCATCCCGGCATTGTAAATGACCGTTTCAGCCGATACGTCGCCCCTGCGCGTGGTGCTCGTCGCGGGCGCCCTGGGCAGCGCGGCCGACGCCGCGTCGATCGGTCGTGCGCTCGCGACGGAATTCGCGCGCCGCGGCTGGGACGTCGCGCTGCAGCGCAGCCACGGCGCGCCGCGCGCGGCCGCCGATGCGATCGTCGCCGAAGTCGCGGCGCTCGGCCGCCGAGCGGCCGTGCTCGACGCCGATCTGGCCCTGGAAGCCGACACGGCCGCGCTGGTCGCCGCGTGCGGCGCGGCGCTCGGCCGGCCCGCGTGCGCGGTGTTCGTGAGCGCCAGTGCGGGCGCCGACGACGCGCACACGGTGGACGGCGCGTCGCTCGCCGGCGCGCTCGCGCGCAACGTGACGGCGCCGCTCGCGCTGGCCCGCGCGCTCGCCGATGCGACGCCCGACGCCGCGCGCGAGCACGAAGCGCTGCGCGCGTGCGCGATCCACGTGCTGGACCAGGCGCTGTTTCACCCGGCGCCGGCGCAGTTGTCGCACGCGCTGATGCAGGCCGCGCTGAACCGCGCGACGTCGGCGCTGGCGCTCTCGCTCGCGCCGAAGGTGCGGGTCGCGGCACTGGTGCGCGGCCACGCGGCGCATGCGGACGACATCGCGGCGGCCGCCTGCTATCTCGCGAGCGCGCCCGGCGTCACGGGCGCGACGCTGACCGTCGACGGCGGCGAGCACCTCGTGCCGCCCGCCGCCGGCCCGAATGAATGAACCGCGGGCGCGCGGCCTGACTGCCGCCGCCCGCGCCGCTTTGCGTGCGCGCACGCCAATTTGACTGGGACGACCATGTTTTCCGCTCTCCTGCACCCCCGCCTCGCGGATTGCCGCAGGCTCTACCTGCGCGATTACGAGGTGCACATCAACATCGGTGCCTTCGAACACGAGAAGCGCGGCGAGCAGCGCGTCGTCATCAACGTCGACCTGTTCGTGCCGCTCGCGCTGTCCACCCCCGTCGACGATCGTCTCCATGAAGTCGTCGACTACGATCTGATGAAGCAGAGCGTCGCGCAATGCATGGCGCGCGGCCACATCCACCTGCAGGAAACGCTGTGCGACGCGATCGCCGCGCACCTGCTGGCGCACGATGCCGTGCGCGCGGTACGCGTCTGTACCGAGAAACCGGACGCCTATCCGGACTGCGACGCCGTCGGCGTCGAAGTCTTTCGCATCAAGGACGAGGAGCGCGCATGAACGCCCCCCACATGAACGACACGGCGGCCGACGCCGCCACCCTCGACGCGGCCGCCCCGGCCGGCCGCCAGGCGCTGACGCGCCGCGAGCAGAAGGAAGCGTACGAGAACAACAAGCTGTTCAAGCGGATCGTGCGCCAGGTCGGCCAGGCGATCGGCGACTACAACATGATCGAGCACGGCGACAAGGTGATGGTCTGCCTGTCGGGCGGCAAGGACAGCTACGCGATGCTCGACGTGCTGCTGCGCCTGCGCGAGCGCGCGCCGATCGACTTCGACATCGTCGCGGTGAACCTCGACCAGAAGCAGCCGGGCTTCCCCGAGCACGTGCTGCCCGAATACCTGAAGCAGGTCGGCGTGCCGTTCCATATCGAGAACCAGGACACCTACAGCATCGTCAAGCGGCTCGTGCCCGAAGGCAAGACGACCTGCTCGCTGTGCTCGCGGCTGCGCCGCGGGATCCTGTACCGCGTGGCCGGCGAGCTCGGCGCGACCAAGATCGCGCTCGGCCACCACCGCGACGACATCGTGCAGACGCTGCTGCTCAACATGTTCTACGGCGGCAAGCTGAAGGGGATGCCGCCGAAGCTGCAGTCGGACGATGGCAAGAACATCGTGATCCGCCCGCTCGCGTACGTGAAGGAAACCGATCTCGAGAAATACGCGGAGCTGCGCGAATTCCCGATCATCCCGTGCAACCTGTGCGGCAGCCAGCCGAACCTGAAGCGCGCGGAAATGAAGGCGCTGATCCGCGAATGGGACAAGCGCTTCCCGGGCCGCGTCGAGAACATGTTCAACGCACTCGCGAAGGTCGTGCCGTCGCACCTGATGGACACGACGCTGTTCCCGTTCACGTCGCTGCGCGCGACGGGCGTTGCCGATCCGCAGGGCGACATCGCGTTCGACGAGGAACCGTGCGCGTCGGGCGACGACGCCGCGGCGCCTGACGCCGCCCGACCGATCTCGATCGTCCAGTTCGACGACCTGTAAGCGGGGTCTGAAGACCCGCCGGAACGGGGCGCCAGCCGCCCTTTCCGGCGCCGCCGGGCCCGCGCGGCGGGCCCGGAACGGCGGGGGCCGCATGCTAAAATGGACGGCTTCGAACTCCTCTGACAAGCTGGCGCCATGAATATCGTGATTTTGGCGGCAGGCACCGGCAAGCGCATGCGTTCCGCGCTGCCGAAAGTGCTTCACCCCCTGGCCGGCAGGCCGCTCCTCTCCCACGTCATCGACACCGCGCGCACGCTGCAGCCGTCCCGGCTCGTCGTCGTCGTCGGTCACGGCGCCGAGCGGGTCCAGGCTGCCGTCGCCGCGCCCGACGTCCAGTTCGCGGTACAGGCCGAGCAGCTCGGCACCGGCCACGCGGTGCGCCAGGCGCTGCCGCTGCTCGATCCCGCGCAACCGACGCTCGTGCTGTACGGCGACGTACCGCTCACCCGCGCGTCGACGCTGCGACATCTCGTCGACGCCGCGCGCGACGGCCGCTACGGAATTCTGACCGTCACGCTCGACGATCCGACCGGCTATGGCCGCATCGTGCGCGACGCGGCAGGCTTCGTCACGCGCATCGTCGAGCAGAAGGACGCGTCGCCGGAACAGCTGAAGATCGCCGAGATCAACACCGGCATCATCGTCACGCCCACGGCCCAGCTGTCGATGTGGCTCGGTGCGCTGAAGAACGAAAACGCGCAGGGCGAGTACTACCTGACCGACGTCGTCGAGCTCGCGATCGAGGCCGGCTTCGAGGTCGTCACGGCGCAGCCGGACGACGAATGGGAAACGCTCGGCGTGAACAGCAAGGCGCAGCTCGCCGAACTCGAGCGCATCCACCAGCACAATGTCGCGCAAGCGCTGCTCGTCGACGGCGTCACGCTCGCCGATCCGGCGCGCGTCGACGTGCGCGGCACGCTGCGCTGCGGCCGCGACGTGTCGATCGACGTGAACTGCGTGTTCGAAGGCAACGTGACGCTCGCCGACAACGTGACGATCGGCGCGAACTGCGTGATCCGCAACGCGTCGGTCGGCGCCGGCACGCGCATCGACGCGTTCTCGCACATCGACGGCGCCGAGCTCGGCGCGAACACCGTGATCGGCCCGTACGCGCGGCTGCGCCCCGGCGCACAGCTCGCGGACGAAGCGCACGTCGGCAACTTCGTCGAGGTGAAGAACGCGGTGATCGGCCACGGCTCGAAGGCGAACCACCTCACGTACATCGGCGACGCCGACATCGGCGCGCGCGTGAACATCGGCGCGGGCACGATCACCTGCAACTACGACGGCGCGAACAAGTTCCGCACCGTGATCGAGGACGACGTGTTCGTCGGCTCCGACACGCAGCTCGTCGCGCCCGTGCGCGTCGGCCGCGGCGTGACGATCGCCGCCGGCACGACGATCTGGAAGGACGTTGCCGACGGCCTGCTCGCATTGAACGAGAAGACCCAGACGACGAAGAGCGGCTACGTCCGCCCGGTCAAGAAGAAGAGCTGAACCCTTTGCGGGCGTCCCGGCGGCGCCCGCGTCGACTTACAGGACTGACCCATACATGTGCGGCATTGTCGGCGCAGTTGCGCAGCGTAATATCGTTCCGGTGCTGATCGAAGGATTGCGGCGCCTCGAATACCGTGGCTACGACTCGTGCGGCGTCGCCGTGCTCGAGCCGGGCGCGCCGAAGCGCGCGCGCAGCGTCGCGCGCGTCGCCGATCTCGACGCGCAGGTGCGCGAATCGCACCTCGAAGGCACGACCGGCGTCGCGCACACGCGCTGGGCGACGCACGGCGCGCCCGTCACGCACAACGCGCACCCGATCTTCTCGTCGGACGCGCTCGCGCTCGTCCACAACGGCATCATCGAGAACTTCGAGCCGCTGCGCGAAGCGCTGCGCGCGAAGGGCTACGAATTCGTGTCGCAGACCGACACCGAGGTGATCGCGCACCTCGTGCACAGCCTGTACCGCGGCAACCTGTTCGACGCGGTGCGCGAAGCCGTGCAGCAGCTGCACGGCGCGTATGCGATCGCCGTGATCCACAAGGACCAGCCGCACACCGTCGTCGGCGCGCGCCAGGGTTCGCCGCTCGTCGTCGGCCACGGCGACGGCGAGAACTTCCTCGCGTCCGATGCGCTCGCGCTCGCGGGCAGCACCGACCGCTTCACGTTCCTCGAGGAAGGCGACGTGTGCGAGCTGTCGCTCGACGGCGTGAAGATCGTCGACCGCCACGGCGCCACCGTGCAGCGCGAGATCCGCGTCGTCAGCGCCTACGGCGGCGCGGTCGAGCTGGGCCCGTATCGCCACTTCATGCAGAAGGAAATCTTCGAGCAGCCGCGCGCGATCGGCGATACCGTGCCGCAGACCGACGCGTTCGACGCGACGCTGTTCGGCGACGCCGCGCCCGCCGCGTTCGCGGACATCGACAGCCTGCTGATCCTCGCGTGCGGCACGAGCTACTACTCGGGCCTCACCGCGAAGTACTGGCTCGAATCGATCGCGAAAATCCCGACCCAGGTCGAGATCGCGAGCGAATACCGGTACCGCGAGTCGGTGCCGAACCCGCGCCAGCTCGTGCTCGTGATCTCGCAGTCGGGCGAGACGGCCGATACCCTCGCGGCGCTCAAGCACGCGCAGTCGCTCGGCCACACGCATACGCTCGCGGTCTGCAACGTCGCGACGAGCGCGATGGTGCGCCTGACCGAAATGCAGTTCCTGACGCACGCGGGCACCGAGATCGGCGTTGCGTCGACCAAGGCGTTCACCACGCAGCTCGTCGCGCTGTTCGTGCTGGCCGCGACGCTCGGCAAGCTGCGCGGGCACGTCGACGCCGCGCAGGAAGCCGAATTCCTGAAGCAGTTGCGCCACCTGCCGGCCGCGCTGAACAGCGTGCTCGCGCTCGAACCGCAGATCATCGCGTGGTCGGAGGAATTCGCGCGCAAGGAAAACGCGCTGTTCCTCGGCCGCGGGCTGCACTACCCGATCGCGCTCGAAGGCGCGCTGAAGCTGAAGGAAATCTCGTACATCCACGCCGAGGCCTATCCGGCCGGCGAACTGAAGCACGGGCCGCTCGCGCTCGTCACCGAAGCGATGCCGGTCGTCACGGTCGCGCCGAACGACACGCTGCTCGAGAAGCTGAAGTCGAACATGCAGGAAGTGCGGGCGCGCGGCGGCGAGCTGTACGTATTCGCCGATGCCGATACGCAGATCGTCAACGACGACGGCCTGCACGTGATCCGGATGCCGGAACACTACGGGCAACTGTCGCCGATCCTGCACGTCGTGCCGCTGCAACTGCTCGCGTATCACACCGCGTGTGCGCGCGGCACCGACGTCGACAAGCCGCGGAACCTCGCGAAATCGGTGACGGTGGAGTAAGGCAGGACGACCGGGATGGCCCTCGCCGGGCCGTCCCGGCTGCGTATCGGTGAGAAGCAGGCCATTCGGCCAGGTCGAAATATGTACCACGTAGTGGTATATAATCCTGTGCTAACTCGACCGGCCCGACATGCCTGCTTCCGTACGACGCGTCTTCAAGACGAAGTGGTTTCACAAGGCAGCCAGAAAGGCAGGAATCGCCGATGCCGAACTCTGCCGCGCCGCGCGGGAACTGGCGCGCGGCCAGGGCGTCGAGCTCGGCGGCAACGTCTGGAAAAAGCGCCTGGACGGGAATCGGCACCGCGGGATCGTGCTGAGCAAGGTCGGGCAGGCGTGGGTTTTCGTGTTCCTGTTCGCAAAACGCGACAGGGGCAACATCGACGAACGCGAACTGCGCGCCTTCAGAAAGCTCGCCGCGGATGTCGGGCGCCGCACCGACGCCGATATCGCGACGCTGATCGCACTGAAAGAGCTTGTGGAGATTTGCAATGGCTAAGAGTCGATTCAAGAGCGACGCAACGGAGGCGATCCACAGCGCCGCGTCGGGCCTCTATCGCGCAAACCTGATCGACAAGAAAACGATGCGCGAATACGACGATCTCTGCATCGAAGCCGCCCCGCAGTTCGATCCGCAAGCGATCGCCCGCATCCGCAAATCCGTCAACGTCAGCCAGAGCGTATTCGCGCTCTACCTGAATACGACGACGTCGACGATCCGCCAATGGGAACAGGGCGACAAACGGCCGAGCGGCATCGCCGCGCGGATGCTCCAGATCGTCGAGAAACACGGGCTCGAGGTGTTCTCCTGAGCCGACTTCCCCGAATGCGCATAAGCGGCCGACCGAACGCGGTCCGCACCGGACACCGCGACGCGAGCCGCAACGAATATGACGGAGAGACAATGGTAAGACTGTTTGGATGCGGATTGCTGGCGCTGACGTTCGCGTCGACGAGCTGGGCCGCCGAGCACTACGTCGAGGTCTGGAACCCGCCCGAGGCGCGACGGCCGGCGGCCCGTACGCCGGAAGGCCGTACGCCGGACGCCCATACGCCGGCCGCGCACGCGGGCGCCGATGCACGCGCCGGCAAGAGCGCCGAGAAGCACGCGAGCGCAACGCCGAAAGCCGCTGCGAAACCGCACAAGCGTCGTGTCACGCAAACCGTGAAAGCCGGCTCGCCTCGCCCGCCCGCCGCGGCGGAGGCGCCGGCCGCACCGCGCCCCGTCGCGCAGCCCGCGCCGGGCCGTCTCACGGTGATGCAGCCCGCCGGCCCCGACGAGACGCACGCGCTCAACTTCTCCGACATCCCGCGGCAATACACGCCGGACGGCAACGTGCTGCGGGTCGGCACGCACAACCGCTCCGCGGAGGTGACTCGATAATGGAAGCGCAAAACTACCTCGGCTACCAGATCTGGGGCCACGCGATCCTGCAGCAGGACGAGATCCTGCAGCCCGAACGCTTCGCGGCGAGCGGCACGATCACGCAGAACAACAAGCTCGTCGAAGCGTCCGGCGTGCTCGGCGTATTCGACACCGAGGACGACGCGCGCGAGGCCGGGCTCGAATGGGCCCGCGCGTGGATCGACAGCCACCGCTGACCGGCGCGCAGCCGACCTCGGGCTGACCGCGAGCCGCAAACGAAAGAAGGGGCGTCATGGACGCCCCTTCTTTCGTTCGAACCCGGGAAAACTCACGCGGCATGCCGTGGCGGCCTCATCGTCGCCTGCGGACGACCGACGAGCCGCGTCAGCACGACGATCGCCGCCAGCGTCGCGACGTACGCGGCGATCTGGATGCCCGCCGGACGCGCGGTATAGCCGATCAGCGTATGCAGCGCCTTGCCGACGATGCTCGACTCCTTCAGCAGCCACGACGTGTCCCAGATCGCATCGCCCCACGACGGCACGAGGCCGGCCGCCAGCAGGAAACCGACGCACTGGCTCGCCATCCCGGCCGCCAGCAGCACGATCAGCACGTTGGTGACGGAGAACAGGCGCTTCAGCGGAATCTGCAGCAGGCCCGCATACATCGCATAACCGAGCCCGGCTCCGCCGAGCACGCCGAGCAGCCCGCCGACGATCATCTGCGGCGTCTGCCCCGGATCGCCCGCGGCGATGCCGTACAGGAACAGCACGGCCTCGGAACCTTCGCGCAGCACCGCGACGCCGACCACGATCGCCAGCCCCGTCAGCGGCCGGCTGCCGGCCGCGACGGCCCGTCCGACTTCGCCCATGTGCAGCGCCATCTCGCGGCCGTGCCGGCTCATCCAGATGCAGTGCCAGGCCAGCATCAGCGTCGCGACGAACATCACGCCCGCGTTGAATACCTCCTGCCCCATGCCGGACGCCCACTGCGAGATCACGTCGGCGAACGCCGCGATCAGGCCCGCGCCGACCACGCCGCCGACGAGCCCGCCGCCGACCCACCAGCCGCGCCGCGGCACGCCCTTCGTGGCGGCCATCACGATCGAGACCACCAGCGCGGCCTCGAGCACTTCACGAAAGACAATCAGCGCGGTAGACAGCATGGCGGGATTCGCTTACTTGACGGTCAGGTGGGTCTTCGACTGCGCTTCGTGATACTCGTCGTGAAACTCGTAGGTGCCGGCCTTCAGCGGCCCGACCAGAATCTCGGCCGACTTGCCGGCGGGAATGACCTTCTCGGCCTTGAAGTCGTCGCTCTCGAATTCCGCGGGCGTCGCATCGAGGTTCTTCACGACGAACTTCACTTTCTTGCCGGCCGGAATCGTCACGCCATCGGGCGAAAACTTGTGGTCCTTCAGCGTCAGGTTGACGACGTCGTCGGCGGCGAATGCGGTGGCGGCCGACGCGCCCAGCAGCACAGCGGCGAAACCCAGTGCGAAACGGTTCATGTACGTAATGAAATGAAATATCGAAGGACATTGATAGTAAGATCGATTCGCATTTCCATATCGCGTACCCTTACTTTCAATATGGAGATAGCGCTTCACAAGTGCGTGCCGCGCGTTGCCAGGCAAGGCGCTCATCGCATGGTGACGGCCGCGCACCGGCGTCAATCGGGAAAGATTCCGACTGACACATGCGACTGTCCTCCTATTTGTCTGACCTCGCCCTGACGAATCATTTCGCCGCGCCGGGCGGCAACGCATGCATCGGGCTGCATGAATGCGCTTGACCTTCCCACCATGGCAAGCTTCATGCTGACCCTGCTCGTCAATCGTCAACTCAGGAGAACACGATGGAATTCGAAGTCCAGGACATGACCTGCGGCGGCTGCGCCAATGCAATCACGCGCGCGGTGACGGCCGCCGATCCCGCCGCGAAGCTCGATATCGACGTCGCGACGAAGATCGTCAAGGTCGAATCGGCGCAAGGCGCCGAGCGCGTGCAGTCGATCATCGAAGCCGCCGGCTTCCACCCCGCGCTGCGCACCGCATAACGCGGACTTCTGGCTGCGGGCCGCGGGCGCACCGCCTGGCGATGCTGCGCCCGCGGCATCGCGTCAGCGCAGCCGGATCAGCGTCGACTTCAGCTCGGTGTACTTCTCGAGCGCATGCAGCGACTTGTCGCGGCCGTTGCCCGACTGCTTGTAGCCGCCGAACGGGAAGTTCATGTCGCCGCCCTCGTCGTAGCAGTTCACCCACACCGTGCCCGCGCGCAGTCGGCGCGACACGTCGTGCGCGGTCGTCAGGTTCGACGTCCATACGGCCGCGGCCAGCCCGTATTCGGTGTCGTTAGCGATCCGCACGGCCTCGTCGACGTCGTCGAACACGATCACCGACAGCACGGGCCCGAAGATTTCCTCGCGCGCGATCTTCGCATCGGGTTTCACCTCGAACACCGTCGGCTCGACGTAGAAGCCGCCCGTCTCCTCCTTCACGCGCGCACCACCCGTGACGAGCCTGCCTTCGCTGCGCCCCGCCTCGATATAACCGAGCACGCGCTCGAGCTGGATGCCGTCGACGATCGCGCCCATCGACACCGACGGATCGAGCGGGTTGCCGGGCACGTAAGCCCGCGCGGCCGCCACGAGCTTCTCGATGAATGCGTCCTTGATGTCGCGATGCACGAGCAGCCGCGAGCCGGCAGTGCACATCTCGCCCATGTTGTAGAAGATCGCGCCGGCCGCGGCCTGCGCGGCACGGTCGAGATCGGGACAATCGGGCAGCACGATGTTCGGCGACTTGCCGCCGAGTTCGAGCCATGCGCGCTTCAAATTCGACTGCGCGGCGTACTGCATGATCAGCTTGCCGACCGCCGTCGAGCCGGTGAACGCGATGCAGTCGACGTCGCGATGCAACGCGAGCAGCTTGCCGGGTTCGCCCGCGCCCGGCACGACGTTGAACACGCCGGCCGGGATGCCGGCTTCGTACGCGAGCTGTGCGACGCGAATCGCGGTCAGCGGCGACTTCTCCGACGGCTTCAGCACGACGCTGTTGCCGGCCGCGAGCGCGGGGCCGAACTTCCATGCGGCCATCAGGATCGGGAAGTTCCACGGCACGACGGCCGCCACCACGCCGACCGGCTCGCGCGTGACGAGACCGACGAGATGATGATCGGCCGGCGCGACTTCGCCGCCGACCTTGTCGATCGCTTCCGCAAACCATTCGACGCAATACGCGGCGCCCGGCACGTCGACCGTCGTCGTGTCGCCGATCGGCTTGCCCGCGTCGAGCGTCTCGAGCAGCGACAGTTCGTCGAGATGCTCGTGCATCAGCGCGGCCCAGCGCAGCAGCACGGCCTTGCGCGCACGCGGGTTCAGGCCGGCCCATACGCCCGCGTCGAACGCGCGGCGCGCGGCAGCGACCGCCGCGTTCACGTCGGCTTCGCCGCACTCGGCGACCTTCGCCAGCACGCGGCCGTCGATCGGGCTCACGCAGTCGAACGTCTTGCCGCCCTGCGCGTCGCGCAACGCGCCATCGATGAATGCGCGCCCTTCGATCTCGAGCGACGCCGCCTTGTCCTGCCAGTCAGCCAAAGTCAACTTGTTCATCAGGATGCCTCAATGTTGTGGCATTCGCGGTGCGACGCGCCGCGCGCATCATGCGCGGCGCGTCGCACCGCGAATGCGGTGACGCGCGGTCAGAAGGTTGCCGGCGAATTGGCCGACACGACCTCGCAGATCTGTTCCGCGCTGGGATTGCGAAAACGGTGCGGCAAACGGCTTTCGAAGTAGTAGCCGTCTCCGGGGTCGAGCAGCCACGTCGCGCCGTCGACGGTCAGCTCGAGCCGACCCGATACGACGACGCCGCCCTCGTGCCCCGCGTGCACGAGCATCTCGGGCCCCGTATCGGCGTGCGGCTGGTAGATCTCGCGCAGGATGCACATGTTGCGGTCCTTCACGCTCGCGCCGACCAGATGAAACGCGAGCGTGTCGTTGCCGAGGTTCGGCATCTCGGCGCGACGCGATACGACCGTGCGCGATTCGACGAGCTCGAACGTAAAGAACTCCGCGAGACTCATCGGGATGCATTCGAGCAGCTTCTTCAGCGAGCCGACCGACGGGCTCACACGGCCCTGTTCGATCAGCGAGATCGTGCCGTTGGTCACGCCGGCGCGCTTCGCGAGTTCGCGCTGCGACAGGCCATGCTTGTTGCGCACGAAACGCAGGCGCTCGGCGACTTCGGTGGACATCGATTCGGTTTCGGACACGATAAGTGCGATGACAAAGTGAAACGACGCGGTGGACAGCCGTTGAATATTCTAATCACTTTATGCCGTGCATCAGCCGGGAAAACCCTGAAAGGCGTTCGAAATAATGAACACCGCCCCGATTATTCCTTTTGCGAATCTTTGTTTTCACTGCTCGGGAAAGCCCTGATACAGGACCGTTAAAAAACATTTGACGCCGTTTTTGGCTCGTATATGCTGGCTCTCAGGTCAGCGTCATTTGGCTTTCACAGGCAGCAAAACGCGTTATTGCAACGCAAAAATTGATGCCCATCAATGTAAATGACGTGTAACCGGCGCCTTGATTATTTTAAACGCCCAGCGCGTCGAAACGGTCAGGTGTTCAATACTTTCAACAACCCAGTCGAGTGTAATCGTGAGAGTCCGTGGCCCTCTGGTGAGGTGGGATCGAAGCGTGGCGCGAAGTTCGCGCAGCGCGGCGTCCCCTTCCGATGGCAGTTGCGGCTGGCATAGTCCTCGCCTGCAGCATCTGTCGATCTACACCATCCTGTCCCGTCGTTCCGTTCGGCGCCACAACGCCGTTTCCGCACGCGCATTCGTCGCCGTCGATACCGACGAAGTGGCGTCGCTGCTGCCGTAGCGCCTCTCCTTTCTTTACGTCGTTCGTTTCGTTTGCCGATTCGCCAACCGCATCGTCCATGCGGTGACGGAACGCGTTCGCGCATTCGTTGCCGCGTCGCGTATCGCATCCGAACGAACGACGGCCTGATCGTCGCGCGCAGCGCGGATCGCCACGTCATCCCGCTGCGCCCATTCACCAGCGGCCTTGCGCTCTGCGCCAGGCTGCGGGGCCGTGTCGTGCCTGCGTTTTGCAATATCCGACCCGACGCACGCCATAGCCCTACGGATTACTGATTGACGTCATGGAAAGGAAACCCCTCGTCGGCATCACCGCCGACCACACGCAAATCGGCGCACACGCGTCGCATACGGTCGGCGACAAATACGTCGCCGCGATCGTCGACGGCGCGCAGGCGCTCGCGATGGTGCTGCCCGCGCTCGGCGAGCGCCAGTCGGCTGACGACATCCTCGACACGGTCGACGGCCTGCTGTTTACCGGCAGCTACTCGAACGTCGAGCCGCACCTGTACGGCGGCGAGCCGAGCGCACCCGGCACGAAGCACGACCCGGCACGCGATGCGACGACGCTGCCGCTGCTGCGTGCGGCGATCGCCGCGGGCGTGCCGGTGCTCGCCGTCTGCCGCGGCTTCCAGGAGCTGAACGTCGTCTACGGCGGCACGCTGCACCAGCGCGTGCACGACGTGCCGGGCCTCGCCGATCACCGCGAGGACAACGCCGCGCCGATGGACACGCAATACGGCCCCGCACACGTCGTGCACCTGACGCCCGGCGGCAAGCTGCACGCGCTCGCCGGCGGCCGCGATGAAGTGCGCGTGAACTCGCTGCACCAGCAGGGCATCGCGCAGCTCGGCTCCGGCCTCGCCGTCGAGGCCGTCGCGCCGGACGGCCTGATCGAGGCCGTCAGCGTCGTCGATGCATCGGCTTTCGCACTCGCCGTGCAATGGCACCCGGAATGGCGGCATGCGCACGACCCGCTGTCGAGCGCGATCTTCCGCGCCTTCGGCGACGCCTGCCGCGCCCGCCGGAATGCCCGCACGCGCGCCACGGCCGCCGCCGCGCTCGCCTGAGCGCGCCGACCCACTTACGAGAACAGACATGCAAGACATCGAAAGTTTTCTGAAGCAACACCGGATCACCGAAGTCGAGGCGATCATTCCCGACATGGCCGGCATCGCGCGCGGCAAGATCACGCCGCGCAACAAGTTCACGTCCGGCGAATCGATGCGGCTGCCGCAGGCCGTGATGGTGCAGACCGTCACCGGCGAATATCCGGAAGACGGCTCGCTGACCGGCGTGACCGACCCCGACATGGTGTGCGTGCCCGACGAGTCGACGATCCGCCTGATCCCGTGGGCCGTCGACCCGACCGCGCAGGTGATCCACGACTGCGTGCACTTCGACGGCTCGCCGGTCGAGATCTCGCCGCGCTACGTGCTGCGCCGCGTGCTCGAGCTGTACAAGGCGAAGGGCTGGAAGCCCGTCGTCGCACCGGAGCTCGAGTTCTATCTGGTCGACATGAACAAGGATCCAGACCTGCCGCTGCGCCCCCCGGTCGGCCGCACGGGACGCCCCGAAACGGGCCGCCAGTCGTATTCGATCGAGGCCGTCAACGAGTTCGATCCGCTGTTCGAGGACATCTACGAGTACTGCGAAGCACAGAACCTCGACATCGACACGCTGATCCACGAAGTCGGCGCCGCGCAGATGGAGATCAACTTCATGCACGGCGACGCGCTGTCGCTGGCCGACCAGGTGTTCCTGTTCAAGCGCACGGTGCGCGAGGCCGCGCTGCGTCACAACATGTACGCGACGTTCATGGCCAAGCCGATGGAGAACGAGCCGGGTTCGGCGATGCACGTGCACCAGAGCATCGTCGACGAGGAAACGGGCCAGAACCTGTTCACGTCGCAGGAAACCGGCGGCGCGACGTCGATGTTCTACAACTACCTCGCGGGGCTGCAGAAGTACACGCCGGCGCTGATGCCGATCTTCGCGCCGTACATCAACTCGTACCGCCGGCTGTCGCGCTTCATGGCCGCGCCGATCAACGTTCAGTGGGGCTACGACAACCGCACGGTCGGCTTCCGCATCCCGCACTCGGGCCCGTCGGCGCGCCGCATCGAGAACCGCATCCCGGGCGTCGACTGCAATCCGTACCTCGCGCTCGCCGCGACGCTCGCGGCCGGCTACCTCGGCATGACGCAGCGCCTGGAGCCGACCGAGCCGCTCGTCAGCGACGGCTACGAACTGCCGTACCAGCTGCCGCGCAACCTCGAGGAAGGGCTGACGCTGATGGCCGCGTGCGAGCCGCTCGGCGAAATCCTCGGCCAAAAGTTCCTGAAGGCGTATTTCGCGCTGAAGGAAACCGAATACGAAGCGTTCTTCCGCGTGATCAGCTCGTGGGAACGCCGCCACCTGCTGCTGCACGTCTAAGCGCGCGCACAACCGCCATACGGAATCACGGAGGAAACATGACTTACCGCAACGAATCTGCCTGGATCCAGCCGGCCGCGCCGGCCGCCGCGCCGCGCGCGACGCAGGCACGCTCCACCGCCGAATACCGCGCGCTCGACGCTGCGCACCACATCCACCCGTTCTCGGACATGGGCGCGCTGAACCGCGCGGGCAGCCGCGTGATCGTGAAGGCCGACGGCGTCTACCTGTGGGACTCGGACGGCAACAAGATCATCGACGGGATGGCCGGCCTCTGGTGCGTGAACGTCGGCTACGGCCGCAAGGAACTCGCCGATGCCGCGTATCGCCAGCTGCAGGAACTGCCGTTCTACAACACCTTCTTCAAGACGACGCACCCGCCGGTGATCGAACTGTCGGCAATGCTCGCGGAAGTGACGCCCGCCGGCTTCAACCACTTCTTCTATTGCAACAGCGGCTCGGAAGGCAACGACACCGTGCTGCGCCTCGCGCACCAGTACTGGCGCGTGCAGGGCAAGCCACAGAAGAAATACGTGATCTCGCGCAAGAACGGCTACCACGGCTCGACGATCGCGGGCGGCACGCTCGGCGGGATGGGCTACATGCACGAGCAGATGCCGTCGAAGGTCGAGCACATCGTGCATATCGATCAGCCATATTTCTTCGGCGAAGCGCACCCGGGCGAAACGCCCGAAGCGTTCGGCCTCGCGCGCGCGCAGCAGCTCGAAGCGAAGATTCTCGAACTCGGCGCGGAGAACGTCGCGGCGTTCATCGGCGAGCCGTTCCAGGGCGCGGGCGGCGTGATCTTCCCGCCGTCGACGTACTGGCCGGAAATCCAGCGGATCTGCCGCAAGTACGACATCCTGCTGGTCGCCGACGAAGTGATCGGCGGCTTCGGCCGCACCGGCGAATGGTTCGCACACCAGCACTTCGGCTTCGAGCCGGACCTGATCACGATGGCGAAGGGCCTCACGTCAGGTTATGTGCCGATGGGCGCGGTCGGGATTCACGAGCGGGTTGCACGCCCGATCATCGACAACGGCGAATTCAACCACGGCCTCACGTACTCGGGCCATCCGGTGGCCGCGGCCGTCGCGGTCGCGAACCTGAAGCTGCTGCGCGACGAAGGGATCGTCGAGCGCGTGAAGAACGACACGGGCCCGTACTTCCAGGCGCTGATGCGCGAAACCTTCGCGCGCCACCCGATCGTCGGCGAAGTGCACGGCCACGGCCTCGTCGCGAGCCTGCAGCTCGCCGAAGCGCCGGCCGAACGCCGCCGCTTCGCGAACGGCGGCGACGTCGGCACGATCTGCCGCGACTTCTGCTTCAACGGCAACCTGATCATGCGTGCGACCGGCGACCGGATGCTGCTGTCGCCTCCGCTCGTGATCTCGCGTCAGGAAATCGATGAACTCGTGTCGAAGGCGAAGAAGGCCGTCGATGCAACCGCCCAGCAACTGGGTATTTCGTAACGGCCTTGCCTACAGGCGTGCGGCGGGCGCCGCACGCTGCCATAACCAGGGGAACTCCACCATGCGTGCCTGCTTTCTTCGCCAAGCCTGCTCTGTTGCCGCCCTCGCCGCCGCGGCAGCGTTCACGTCGGTCGCCAGCCCGTCGGCGCACGCCGACGAGCTGAATGTCTACAACTGGTCCGACTACATCGCACCGGACACGATCCCGAACTTCCAGAAGCAGACGGGCATCCACGTCAAGTACGACAACTACGACAGCGACGATACGCTCCAGGCGAAGCTGCTTGCCGGCAGTTCGGGCTACGACATCGTCGTGCCGACGTCGAACTACATGGCCAAGCAGATCCAGGCCGGCGTGTACCAGAAGCTCGACAAGTCGAAGATCCCGAACCTCGCGAACCTCGACCCGCTGCTGATGAAAATGATCTCGGATGCCGATCCGGGCAACCAGTACGGCGTCCCCTGGGCCTACGGCACGGACGGCATCGGCTACAACGTGCAGGCAGTGAAGAAAGCGCTCGGCGACAACGCGCCCGTCGACAGCTGGGCACTGGTGTTCGATCCGGCCAACATGGCGAAGCTGAAGGGCTGCGGCGTGTCGTTCCTCGACCAGGCCGTCGACGTGTTCGCCGCCACGCTGCAGTACATGGGCAAGGATCCGAACAGCAAGAACCCCGGCGACTACCAGGCTGCATTCGAAGTCCTGAAGAAAGTCCGCCCGTACATCACCCAGTTCAACTCGTCCGGCTACATCAACGACCTCGCGAACAACGACGTGTGCGTCGCGCTCGGCTGGTCGGGCGACGTCGGCATCGCGCACCGCCGCTCGTCGGAAGCGAAGCGCTCGTACGACATCAAGTTCTCGAACCCGAAGGAAGGCGGCCTGCTGTGGTTCGACGTGATGGTGATCCCGAAGGATGCGCCGCACCCCGAGGCCGCGCTGAAGTGGATCAACTACGTCTCCGACGCGAAGGTCAACGCGGCGATCACCAACACGGTGTTCTACCCGACCGCGAACAAGGCCGCGCACCAGTTCGTCACGCCGGCCGTCGCGCAGGACCCGACCGTCTACCCGCCTGAAGACGTGCTGAAGAAGATGGTGCTGATGAAGCCGATGCCGGCCGACATCCTGCGCCTCGAGAACCGTCTGTGGGCGCAGCTGAAAACCGGCCACTGATCGCCATGCATCACGGCGGCGCAGGCATCGCTCCACGCCTGCGCACCTGAGATTCGCGGACCTCCGTCCGCCCGCGCGCACCGCGCGCACTGTTCCATCCGGCACGAGCCGTTGTCCGCGAGTCGCGTTGCGCGCCTCGTGCGGGGACGCTCACGCCTGCAATCCGTGAAGAACGAATGGTGACTCCCATGCAATCGATACCCTCTTCCGCTGCTGCACGACAGACCCAACCGGCCGCCGCGGCCCGTACGCAAAACGACGCGTTCGTGCGCATCGAAAACGTCGTGAAGAAATTCGGCGACAGCACGGCCGTCGACAACGTGAACCTGACGATCGCGAAGAACGAGCTGTTCGCGCTGCTCGGCAGCTCGGGCTGCGGCAAGTCGACGCTGCTGCGCATGCTCGCCGGGCTGGAAACGGCGACCTCCGGCAAGATCTTCGTCGACGGCGAAGACCTCGCGTCGCTGCCGCCGTACCGGCGCCCGGTGAACATGATGTTCCAGTCGTACGCGCTGTTCCCGCACATGACGGTCGAATCGAACGTCGCGTTCGGCCTGAAGCAGGAAGGCACGCCGAAGAACGAAATCAAGGAGCGCGTGGCCGATGCGCTCGCGCTCGTGCAGATGAGCAAGTACGCGAAGCGCAAGCCGCACCAGCTGTCCGGCGGCCAGCAGCAGCGCGTCGCGCTGGCGCGCTCGCTGGTCAAGCGCCCGAAGCTGCTGCTGCTCGACGAGCCGATGTCCGCGCTCGACAAGAAGATCCGCCAGAAGACCCAGCTCGAACTCGTGAACATCATCGAGAAGGTCGACGTGACCTGCGTGATGGTCACGCACGACCAGGAAGAGGCGATGACGATGGCGAGCCGCCTCGCGGTGATGAGCGAAGGCAAGATCGTGCAGATCGGCGCGCCGGGCGAGGTGTACGAATTTCCGAACAGCCGCTTCTCCGCCGAATTCATCGGCTCGACCAACCTGTTCGAAGGCCGCGTCGTCGAGGACGAGCCCGACCATATCTTCGTCGAGAGCGACGACCTCGAGGCGCGCATGTACGTGAGCCACGGCATCACCGGCCCGCTCGGGATGCCGGTCGGCATCTCGGTGCGCCCGGAGCGCGTGCACGTGTCGCGCGAGAAGCCGGGTTCGAAGCACAACTGGGCGCGCGGCGTCGTGACCGACATCGCGTACATGGGCGCGTACTCGCTGTATCACGTGCGCCTGCCGAGCGGCAAGACGGTGGTGTCGAACCTGTCGAGCTCGCACCTGATGACCGACGCGGCGCCGGCCTGGAACGACGACGTGTTCGTGTCGTGGTCGCCGGCCAGCGGCGTCGTGTTGACGCAGTGAGGACGACACGATGAGAACCTCCGCTTCCACTTCGTCCGCGCCGGTGTCGACCGGCGCTGCGAGCACCGGCGCCGGCCGGTCGCGCCCGGGCCGTTTCGCCGCGCTGTCGCGCTTCCTGCCGTCGGGCCGCAACGTCGCGATCGGCGTGCCGTTCCTGTGGCTCGCGGTCTTCTTCGCGCTGCCGTTCGTGCTGGTGCTGAAGATCAGCTTCGCCGACCAGGTGATGGGCATCCCGCCGTACACGTCGCTCGTCGAGTTCAAGGACGGCGTCGTGCACTTCGCGCTGCAGCTGTCGCACTACGCGTTCCTGCTGCAGGACGACCTGTACATCGCGACCTACCTCAGCTCGCTGAAGATGGCCGCCGTGTCGACGGTGCTGTGCCTGCTGATCGGTTATCCGATGGCGTACTACATCGCGCGTGCGGAACCGAACCGGCGCAACGTGCTGATGATGGCCGTGATGCTGCCGTTCTGGACGTCGTTCCTGATCCGCGTGTACGCATGGATCGGCATCCTGAAGGACGACGGCCTGCTGAACCACACGCTGATCGCGCTGGGCATCATCCACACGCCGCTGCGGCTGTACCACAGCGACGCGGGCGTCTACATCGGGATGGTCTATTCGTACCTGCCGTTCATGGTGATGCCGCTGTACGCGCACCTGGTGAAGATGGACCTGACGCTGCTCGAAGCCGCGTACGACCTCGGCGCCAAGCCGTGGGTCGCGTTCACGCGGATCACGCTGCCGCTGTCGAAGAACGGGATCATCGCCGGCAGCCTGCTGGTGTTCATCCCGGCGGTCGGCGAGTACGTGATTCCGGAACTGCTCGGCGGCGCGGACACGCTGATGATCGGCCGCGTGATGTGGGATGAATTCTTCAACAACATGGACTGGCCGATGGCGTCCGCGGTGACGGTCGCGATGGTGATGCTGCTGCTGGTGCCGATGGCGCTGTTCCAGTACTACCAGGTCAAGGAACTGGAGGAAGCGAAATGATCAAGCCGAGCAAACCGCTGTCGACGGGCGTTCTCGCCTTCGGCTTCCTGTTCCTGTACATCCCGATCATCAGCCTGGTCGTGTACTCGTTCAACGAGTCGAAGCTGGTGACGGTGTGGTCGGGCTTCTCGCTGAAGTGGTACGCGTCGCTGTGGCAGGACGACGAGCTGCTGAGCGCCGCGTGGCTGTCGCTGAAGATCGGCCTCTTGACGGCCACCGCGTCGGTCGTGATCGGCACTTGGGCGGGCTTCGTGCTCGCGCGCTTCGGCCGCTTCAGGGGCTTCACGCTGTACACGGGGATGATCAACGCGCCGCTGGTGATTCCGGAAGTGATCCAGGGCATCTCGCTGCTGCTGCTGTTCGTTGCGCTGGAGCAGATGTTCGGCTGGCCGAAGGGCCGCGGGATGGTGACGATCTGGATCGGCCACGTGATGCTGTGCGTGTCGTACGTGGCGATCATCGTGCAGTCGCGCGTGAAGGAGATGAACAAGTCGCTGGAAGAGGCCGCGCTCGATCTGGGTGCGACGCCGCTGAAGGTGTTCTTCGTGGTGACGCTGCCGCTGATCTCGCAGGCGCTGCTGTCGGGCTGGCTGCTGTCGTTCACGCTGTCGATCGACGACCTGGTGCTGTCGGCGTTCCTGTCGGGGCCGGGTTCGACGACGCTGCCGCTGGTGGTGTTCTCGCGCGTACGGCTCGGGCTGAACCCGGAGATGAACGCGCTGGCGACGCTGTTCATCACGGCCGTGACGATCGGCGTGATCGTCGTGAACCGGATGATGATCGCGCGCGAGCGGCGCCGCGTGGCCGACATGAAGGCGGCGTTCGCGGTGGCGTGAGCCTCCCCTTTCCCTTTCCTCGATAACAAGACCCGCGCGCCGCGCCATGCGGCGCGCGAACCGATCGCACTTTGACTCGCGCACGACAAGGAGAATCCGCAATGAAGAAGAAACTGATCTGCCTGCTGGTGGCCGGCGCGTTGCCGGGCATCGCGCTGGCCGGCTCGACATCCGCCGAGATCAAGGCGCTGCAGGCGCAGGTCGCGGCGCTGCAGAAACAGATGAAGGCCATGCAGGCGCAGCTCGCCGCGAAACCGGGCGGTACCGTGGTAGCGACATCCGGCGCGAAGGCCGGCGCAGCGCCGGTTGCGGTGGCCGTCGATCCGGGCTCGCCGGATTACGGCCGCGCGCAGGCCACGCTGACCAACGACGAAGTCGGCGAAATGAAGCAGCAGATCGCGAACCAGCAGCTGAAGGTCGACTCGCTGACCGACGCGGCCAGCACGGGCCCGCTCGCCGGCCTGTCGGTGACGGGCTACATCGATCCGACCTACATCTACAACCGCGCGGCCGGCACGTCGTCGTTCCTGTTCGCGAACCACGAGAACGCGTACAACTACTTCAACAGCACGTTCGGCGATCTCTACCTCGACATCAAGAAGACCTTCGGCGTCGGCCCGATGGCACCGTCGGCCGAGATCACGCTGATGCCGAACCGCGGCAACGGCATCACGCTGCTGCAGAACTCGCGCGGCTCGATCACCGACAACCTGCTGAACACGGCGGTCATCAACGTGCCGATCACCGCCACGACGACGCTGGTCGCCGGCCTGATCCCGAGCTTCGGCGGCTACGAGGTGCAGCAGTCGAACCAGATGCTCACGCTCACGCACAACCTGCTGTACGATTTCTCGGATCCGGGCAGCTACGTCGGTGTCGGCGCGAACTACACGAAGGGCAACTGGGCGTGGAAGTTCTTCCTCGGCAACGAGCAGTACCGCACGTACGGTTCGGTCACGCAGACGGGCACCAACGCGCTCGGCGACCCGATCAGCACCAGCAACAAGGTGCCGACCTTCACCGCGCGCGCGGACTACACGTGGTCGAGCGCGCTCGATATCGGCGGGTCGTTCAACATCGGGCGGCAGACGCTGGCGAGCGCGATCGATTCGGACGGCGTCGTCCACTACGGCCCGGGCGGTGCGGCACCGAGCGCATACGGTTCGTTCTTCTTCGGCGAACTCGACGCGACCTACACGCTTGCCGATATCCAGTACAACGCCGAAGTCGACTACGGCCGGCAGCAGCATGCGGCGTTCAACGGCGGGCTCGCGCAGTGGTACGGGCTGTCGCTGCTCGCGCACCGCAAGTTCAACGCGCCGGTGGTCGGCCGCATGGGCGTGACGCTGCGCTACGACCTGCTCGCCAATACGAAGAACGGCGGCGGCGGCGGCGGCATCGCGCTGAACGGCAACGGGATGGATCCGAACAACGGCTTCGGCGTCGACGCGGACTGCCTCGCGATGTCGAAGGCCGGCGGCGGCCTGGGCTTCGAGTGCAAGGGAGCCGTGCGCCAGGACGTCGCGCTCGACCTGCTGTTCTATCCGACCCAGCAGATCACCGTGAAGGTCGAATACCGGCACGACTGGGCGAACAACAAGGTGTTCCTGCGCAACGACGGTTCGTACGGCAAGTCCAACGACCTGCTCGCGACGCAGTTCATCTATTCGTTCTGACGCAGCACACGCGGGACGCCGTGCCGCGCGCACGGCGTCCCGCGCCGTTTTTGCCGGCCGGATCGCGGTGCGTCGCGCATCGAATGCCAGCCGTAAAGAGGGAGTCGATTTGATGACGCAGTCTTTCACCCGCCGCGCCGATACGCTCGCGCGCGACTCGTACTACGAAGCGACGGCCACGCGGCCCGCGGTCGACGATCCTTCGCTCGACGATGGAATCGACGTCGACGTCTGCGTGATCGGCGCCGGCTTCGCGGGCCTGTCG
Source organism: Burkholderia sp. NFPP32 (assembly GCF_900119325.1). Taxonomy (NCBI): domain Bacteria; kingdom Pseudomonadati; phylum Pseudomonadota; class Betaproteobacteria; order Burkholderiales; family Burkholderiaceae; genus Burkholderia; species Burkholderia sp. NFPP32. The sequence continues at coordinate 292,880 of NZ_FPJP01000004.1, forward strand.
ACGGCGCTCGACTGCCGCGCGCGCGGGCTGTCGGTCGCCGTGATCGATGCGCACCGGCCCGGCTGGGGCGCGTCGGGCCGCAACGGCGGCCAGGCGATCACCGGCTTCGCGAAGGACGACGAGATCGAGCGGCAGCTCGGTGCCGACGGCGCGCGCGCCGCGTGGTCGCTGTCGCTGGACGGCGTCGCGCTGATCGCCGAGCGGATCGCGCGCTACGGAATCGACTGCGACTTCACGCGCGGCTACCTGACGGTCGCGACGAAGCCGCGCCGTATCGACGACCTGCGCGCGTGGATGGATGCCGCAACGTCGCGCTGGGGCCATCCGTCGCTCGCGTGGCTCGACACCGGCGCGATCCGCGCGCGCATCGCGTCGACGCGCTACCTGGCCGGCGTGCACGATCCGCTGTCGGGCCACCTGCATCCGCTCAAGTATTGCCTGGGCCTCGCCGATGCCGCGCGCCGCGAAGGCGTCGCGCTGTATGCGCACACGCCCGCGCTCGACATCGTGCGCGGCGCGCGGCCCGTCGTGCGCACGCCGTCGGGCGAGGTGCGCTGCCGCTACGTCGTATCGTGCTGCAACGCGGGCCCCGGCGGCGTGCTGCCGGCCGCGACCGCCGCGCGCATCGCGCCGATCGCGTCGTACATCATCGCGACCGAGCCGCTCGGCCAAACACGCGCCGACGCACTGATCGCGCGGCGCGAAGCCGTGTGCGACAACAACTTCTTCCTCGACTATTTCCGGCTGTCGGCCGACCACCGGATGCTGTTCGGCGGCCGCGCGAATTCGGCCGGCGCGTCGCCCGCGACGCTCGCCGAAACGATCCGGCAACGGATGGTCGGCGTGTTTCCGCAACTCGGCGACGTGCGCGTCGACCACGCGTGGGGCGGCTTCGTCGACGTCACGCGCAACCGCGCGCCGGATTTCGGCGCGCTCGATCCGAACTTCTTCTACGTGCAGGGTTTCAGCGGGCACGGCGTCGCGCTCACCGGCATCGCCGGACGCGCGGTCGCCGGCGCGATCGCGAGCGACACGCGCGCGTTCGACCTGTTCGCGCGCATGCGCCACCGGCGCTTCCCCGGCGGCGACGCATGGCGGCAACCCGCGCTCGAACTCGGAATGCTGTACCACCGCGTGCGCGAGCTATTCTGACTTTCTCCGTTCTCCTGACCATGCAGACATTCGCCAACCAGCCGCACGTCGCGTCCTACTACGCCGCGACCGCCAACGATACGACCCGCCACGCGCCGCTCGGCGGCGCGACCGACGCCGACGTGTGCGTGATCGGCGCGGGCCTCACGGGCCTGTCCGCCGCGCTCAACCTCGCCGAGCGCGGCCACTCGGTGACCGTGCTCGAAGCGTCGCGGGTCGGATGGGCGGCGAGCGGCCGCAACGGCGGCCAGTTGATCGGCGGCTTTGCGTGCGACATCGACACGTTCGGGCAATTCATGCCGGAAGGCGACGTGAAGCGCATCTGGGACATGGGGCTCGAAACGCTGTCGCTCGTGAAGTCGCGCATCGCGCGGCACGACATCGACTGCGCGCTGGTGCCCGGCTACCTGACCGCCGCGAACACCGCGCGCGACGCCGATGCGCTGAAGCGCTGGCGCGACGAAGCCGCGAAGCGCTTCGGCTACGACCGCTTCCACTTCGTCGAAGCCGACGAACTCGGCGACTACGTGCAGTCCGCCCGCTATTGCGGCGGCCTGTACGACCCGGACAGCGGCCACCTGCATCCGCTCAACTACACGCTCGGTCTCGCCCGTGCGGCGACCGGCGCGGGCGTGCGGATCCACGAGGACAGTTGCGTGACGCGCGTGCGCGACGTCGCGGGCGGCCACGTCGTCGAGACGAGCGGCGGCAACGTTCGCGCGCGTTTCGTCGTGCTCGCATGCAATACCTACGTCGGCACGCTCGCGCCCGCGCTGGCGAAGAAGATCATGCCGGTCGGCACCTACGTGATCGCGACGGAACCGCTCGGCGAAGCGCGCGCCGCCGCGCTGATGCCCGCGCGCGCGGCGATCTGCGACAGCCGCTTCGTGCTCGACTATTTCCGGCCGGCGCCCGACACGCGGCTCGTGTGGGGCGGCAAGGTCAGCTATTCGACGCGAGAGCCGCGCGATCTCGCGGCCGCGATGCGCGCGGACATGCTGAAGACGTTCCCGCAACTCGCGGACGTGAAGGTCGACTACGCATGGGGCGGCTTCGTCGACATCACGATGAACCGCGCACCGCACTTCGGCCGCGTCGCGCCGACGATGTACTTCGCGCAGGGATTTTCGGGGCACGGCGTGAACACGACCGCGCTCGCGGGCAAGCTGATCGCCGAGGCGATCGACGGACAGGCGAGCCGGTTCGACCTGTTCGGCAAGATCCGGCATCGCGACTTCCCCGGCGGCGCGGCACTGCGCACGCCGGCGCTGGTGCTCGCGATGAGCTGGTACCGGCTGCTCGACGCGTTCGGCGTGCATTGAGCCGCCGCGCGGCGCCGGCCGCTTTTCGCATTTTTCCGGCCGCATCGACGCAAAACGGCCGCGCACCTCACGTGCGCGGCCGCTCCGTTTCGATGCCCCTATGCAGCGGGGCAGCCTGAGTCGGTCAGTCCGTACCGTACTTCGGCGAATGCGGCCCATACAGCAACCCGCTCGGCGGCCCGGCCGACAACAGCCGGCTGCTCGTGAACGCGGCGACGTCGTGACTCTGATCCATCAACGTGTTCGCGATCTGCTTGACCGCGGCCACCACGAGCATGCCGATCAGGCCGCCGCCGCCGTTGTTGCCGCCCTCGTCGCTGCTCGCGCTCGCCCGGCCCTGCCACAGCACGTCGCCCGTGCGCAGGTCGACGAGCTTCGCCGATGCGGACACGACCGTCGCGCTCGCGAGAATCCGGTACACGGTGCCGTACTGCGAAACCTTCGAATACAGCGCGGCATCCGCGCCGAAGATCTCGCGCAGCTTCGCGGGCGACGTTCCCTGGATCTCGGCCGCGTTGGTCAGGCCGTTCTGCTTGAACGTCTCGTCCATCACCGCGACCGGCACCACGTAATAGCCGGACTCGGCGAGCGGCAGCGTCATTTGCGACAGCACCCCGTAGGTGGCCGCGACGTCGGAGGTCTCGTTGATCGGCGGCAGCACGAGAATCGAGCGCGGCTGGCTCTTCTTGAACGCCGTGTAATCGGGTCGTTTCACCGGCTGCGCGCACGCGCTCAGCAGCGCGACGATCGACAGCACGGACATCAGCTTGAATGAGAGAGTCTTGAACATGGCGGGCGCGTCACTGTTTGGCGGTGTTCGTATCGGCGTTCTTCTGGCCGGCGATCGTCTGGCCGGCGGCGCTCTGCCCGGCAGCCTTCTGATCCGCGGGTTTCGCTGCGCCGGTTTTCTTCTTCAGCAGGAAATCCATGAAGGTCGACGATTCCGGGAACAGTTGCTTCTCGGCCTGCAGTTCCTGCTCGGCCTGCTGCTCGTTGCCGACGCTCGCGTACAGCATCCCGAGATGCGCATGGAAGCCCGGCGGCGGCGTATGGCCCTTCCCGCGGATGTCCTGCAACGCCTTTTCGAGCGCGTCGATCTGCTCCTGCGGCGACTTCTGCCCCTTGAAGTATTCGTACACCTGCGGCTGATAGCCCGTCCACTGATAGAGCGGCGGCGTGGAGCTCGCGCAGCCGGCGAGCAGCAATGCGGCGGCCGTCGCCGGCAGCCAGTTACCCCGTTTCATGGTCTTTTCTCTTTGATGTCGTGGTGAATCGATCGCATGCGGCGCCGGCCCCGGCGCCTGCAGCGCTTACTGCGCGGTCTTCAGCGCACCGGCGTCGACCTGTTCGGCAAGATGGTTCACGGCCTCCTGGATCGCGAGGTCGAGCACCTTGCCGTTGAGCGTCGAATCGTAGCCGGCCGTGCCGCCGAAGCCGATCACTTCGCGGTTCGACAGGCTGAACTCGCCCGCGCCCTGGCTCGACGCGACGACTTCCGACGTCGTCGTGTCGACGATGTTCAGGTTGACCTTCGCGTACGCGACCTGCGTCTTGCCGCGGCCGAGGATGCCGAACAGCTGGTGATCGCCGACGTCCTTGCGGCCGAATTCGGTCACATCGCCCGTCACCACGTAGTTCGCACCCTTCACCGCCTGCGCCTTCTTCATGAAGCCGGCTTCCTGCTTGATCTCGTCGAGGTTCTCGCGATCGAGCACGTTGAAGCGCCGGCTCTGCTGCAGGCGCGTGACGAGGATCGTCTTCGCCTGCCCGCCGAGGCGGTCGATGCCGTCCGAGAAGATGCCGCGCATGTAGCTCGAGCGGTTGTCGAACTTGCCGACCGCGATCGCGACGGGCTTGCCCGCGTAAGGCTTCTGCGCGCTGCTCACGGCCGGCACGTCGAGCGTGCGCGACGATTCGGTCGCGCAGCCGGACAGCGCTGCGACGACCGCTGCCGCCACGAGTACGGTGCGTCGTGTCTGGATTTTCACTGCTGGTCTCCTTGCGTGGAAAGATTGCCCGGAACGGGCGTGTCGGCACGGACGTGCGCGCATCGACGCGGCGCACGCGCGGCCTGATTCATCGCCGGACGGGCGACTACGATATTCGAGGGAAAGATACGCGCAACAGGCGTGTCGCGGCGAAAAGCGGAAAGGCGGCGGAACACGTGACATGCACGTGCGCGCCCGTTACCCCGTTATTGCGGATGCTGCGCTGTTGATCGCGCATGATCGGCCCCCTGTATGGTTTTGCGCGATGATACCAAACGTGTTTATCGAGACGGAACGTGTTTTAGATAATTGACGAATTTTGTGTGGCGGCAGCACGGCAACGGCGATCGCCCGGAATCGACGCTGGACGAACCCGGTCGCCGCGCGCCCAGCCGACGGTTCATTGGCCGAGGCCGTCGCGAGCGCGATGATCGGCAATTGGCGCATGCCGATAAATGCCCAATAAAACACCGATTCAACATCCCGGCATTTCGAAAGCAATCGGGGCAGGAAATCGAATGTGCCCGATTGTTATGCCGCAGGCGCGCCTGTGCGTCACCCCGCGCCGCTAGTCGGCCACTTTCTGCCGCATCGTCACGAACTCCTCGGCCGCGGTCGGATGGATGCCGATCGTGTCGTCGAACTGCGCCTTCGTCGCGCCCGCGCGAATCGCGATCGCGATCCCCTGGATGATCTCGCCCGCATCGCGGCCGACCATGTGCGCGCCGATCACGCGCTGGCTGTCGCGCGCGACGACGAGCTTCATCAGCGTGCGCTCGTCGCGGCCCGACAGCGTGTGGCGCAGCGCCTTGAACGACGTGCGGTAGATGTCGACGTCGCCGTACACGCGACGCGCATCGGCCTCGGTCAGCCCGACCGTCGCGACCTCGGGCTGGCTGAACACGGCCGACGGCACCCATTCGTGATCGGCCGCGACGCGCGACCCGCCGAACAGCGTGCGTGCGAGCAGCCCGCCGTCGCGCGTCGCCACCGGCGTGAGCTGCGGCCGCGACGTGACGTCGCCGATCGCGTGGATGGACGCGACCGACGTCGCCGAATACGCATCGACCGCAATCGCGCCGCGTGCGTCGAGCATCACGCCCGCCTGCTCAAGCCCGAGCCCGTCGACATTCGGCACGCGGCCCGTCGCATAAAGCACCGCGTCGTACGGCCCGTGCTGCGCATCGCCGACGCGCACGCTCAGCGTGCCGTCGTCAGCGCGGGAAATCGATTCGACCACCGTGCGCGCGTGGATCGCGACGCCCTGCTTCGTCATCTCGTCGGTCAGGAATCGACGCACGTCGTCGTCGAAACCGCGCAGAATCTTCTCGCCGCGATAGAACAGGTCGACGCGACTGCCGAAGCCGTTGAAGATGCCCGCGAACTCGACCGCGATATAACCGCCGCCGACCACCGCGATGCGCTTGGGACACGTCGCGAGCGACAGCGCCTCGCGCGACGTGATCGCATGCTCGATGCCGGGCCGATGCGGCAACGACGGACGCGAGCCGGTCGCGATCGCGATGTGGCGCGCACGGATCGTGCGTTCGCCGATCGCGACGGTGTGCGCATCGACGAGCGTCGCGCGCCCCGCGTGCATCTCGACGCCCGATTGCCGCAGCAAATCGATGTAGATGTCGCTCAGCCGATTGATCTCGCGATCCTTCGCGGCGATCAGCGCGGACCAGTCGAGCGTGCCGGCGCCGAAGGTCCAGCCGAAGCCCTTCGCGTCCTCGACTTCGTGCGGGTAGTGCGATGCGTAGACGAGCAGTTTCTTCGGAATGCAGCCGCGCAGCACGCAGGTGCCGCCGATCTGCTCTTGTTCCGCTATGCCGACGCGCGCGCCGTATGACGCCGACATCCGCGCGAGCCTCACGCCGCCCGAGCCGGCCCCGATGACGAACAGGTCGTAGTCGAAATCCATCGCATTGCCTCATCGCAGTTCGGATGACGGCACGATAGCAAGATTCCGGAATTCTTGCGGCGCACGGCACGCCCCGGCGCGCGCCCAACAAAAAACGGCGAGAAGCGTCGCCTCTCGCCGGTCAAACCAGCTGCCGGGTGTGCCATGCGTCACCGATCGACCACATGCCCGACCTGCCGGCCGCGCGGCACCGGTCCGCCCGGGCGCGCGAGGAGCGCGCCCGCGGCCGAACCGGCCGCCATGCTCATGCCTGCGACGTGTCGCTGCCGTCCGTCGCCTGCGTATCGTCTGCCGCCTGTTCGGGCTTCTCTTCCTTCTTCTCGAGCATGCCCTCGATCGCTTCGGCGCCCTTGAAGCCGGCGACGGCCGCTGCCGCCTTGGTCAGCAGGCCCGCATCCGGATCCAGCTTTTTCACGCCTTCGACTGCCGCCACTGCGCCGGCGATTTCGCCCACGGTGTCCAGGATACCCATCGTCATCCCCTTTCAAGAAATCGTGAGGCCGATCGTCCCACGAAAAAAAACCGGCAGACCGTGTCTGTCATCACCGGATACACAAGTTACGCACCAGGCCGGCCACGCTCGACGAGCGCCACCGGAACGACGCACGCGCGTGCACGGCGGCACGCAGCGGACGATGCACGCAGCGTAGCGGAAAGCCTTCGCGCGTACTGTAAAAGTATGTTCTGGAATGCCGACGGATCGCTTACGGCGCGGGAAATCCGTGATGAAGCGATTGCCGAATAGTCGTGTGCGCGTATGAACGCCGCATGACGAAAAAAGAGGCGCCTTGCGGCGCCTCTTCGATGCGTGCCGGACGAATGCCGGCGCGTGCGTTCCGACGTTCGTCAGAAGATATTGCGCAGGCCGATCGCGATGCCCGTCTGGTTGCTGCGGCCCGGCAGCTCGACGTTCGCCGCGCCGTTCGTCTTGTTGAAGTCGACGGTGCCGTAGATTTCAGTGCGCTTGCTCAGCGCGTACTCGGCGATGCCGACGATCGCGTAGCGGTTGCCGCTCGCGAGCGTGCCGTTCGCGGTCATCGCATTGCGCATGTGGTCGTAGTAGAACGCGCCCGTCAGCGTCAGCGGCGTGCTGACCTGCCAGCTCACGCCCGCGAACGGACCGTCGTCGATCCGGCCCGTGCCCTTCGCGACCGGAATCGTCTGCTGCGCGAGCAGGCTGTCGACGAAGCCGGTGTCGTCCTTCGAACGCAGGTAGCCCGCGTAGACCTTCGCCTTGCTGAACGCGTACACGACGTTCGCGTGGTAGATGGTCTGCTTGCGCGCCGAGTTGTCGCTGTTCTGCTGCGCGCCGGCGGCGATGCTGAGCGGGCCCATCACGTACGACAGCGACACGCCCCACGCATTGCCCTTGCCGAGCGAACCCGGAATCTGGCCCGAGAAGCCGCCGGCGCCGGTCGATTCGTAGTTGGTGCCCGTCGAGTACATCGCCTTCGCGGTCAGGCCCGCGAACGTGCCCGTGTACTTGATCTGGTTGTCCGCATACAGGCCGCCGCCGAGTGCGACCGGCAGCCATGCATTTTCGAGGTAGTTGCCGACCGTCAGCGGATCGTAGGTGTCCGACAGCAGGTCGAACAGCGGCGTCTTCTGGCGGCCGAGGGTCACCGTGCCGTACGGGCTATCCAGGCCGACGTATGCCGCACGATTGAACAGGCGGCCGCTGTCGGCGAATGCGCCGTTCTGCAGGTTCACGCCGCTTTCGAGCTTGAACACGGCCTTCAGGCCGCTGCCGAGGTCTTCCGTGCCGTAGATGCCGAAGCGGCTGTTGGTGATCGCGCCGTTGGACATCGACAGCAGTCCGTCATTCTTGGCGTTCGCGTTGGTCAGATACCGGACGCTGACGTCGGCGACGCCCCAGAGCGTGACCGAGCTTTGTGCGGCCGCGTACTGGCTGGCGAATGCGAGCGCAGCGCCCCCTGCGATGGCTGCGAGTCGAGTGGTCTGCTTCATGAGCTTTCCTTTTTTGTAGGTGTCTCCGTTCATTGCCGGCCGCGTGCGCAGCCGGGTGGCGATCGCACACGTTTTTGGCGCGCACGATGTGGCCTGAATCATATGACGACTGCAATCGCTGAAAGAAATTGAAACGCGCGGTAATCGCGCGACTGTCGCCCGGGAACAACGTTTCCCCCGCCGGGCCGTGCCGGGCTTGCGTCGCGCGCCGGCGGGACGGTTCGCGACGGCATCGGCGGGTGCACTCGGCACTGTAAGGGTCGGCGCTGGTGCGGCGCGGTAAATGGCGTATCGCGGCGGGCCGGCTGGCGCGGTCGATGCAACCGGAACATGTCGCGAAGGCCGGCTACGGGCGCGGCCGGTGCAACCGGCCCACGTTCGGGTGCGCCGACGGATCGTGATTCGGTAGTGACTCGGTGAATTGATGAAGCGGTGACGCGGTCAATCCGGAACGCGGCGCCAACGGCTGCCGCGTAAAACACGCCATCAGGCCGCTTGCGCCGCCCCGTCGTCGTCGCTACTGCTGCCGCCGCTCCCCGCGCGACGCCACGCGCGCCGCACGATCTCCGCGAACGCGCCGACGAGCAGCAGCACGGCGCCCCACAGCGCGATGTCCGGCACGAGCCGCGTCACGAGGCCGCCGGCCACCGCGCCGGCCAGGAAGCAGAAGCTGATCGTCGCGAGCAGCGCCGAGTCGTGCAGCGCACCCGCGTCGTAGCGCGGGATCAACCCGACGAACAGCTTCTGCGCGGCGCGCCGCAGGTTGCCGGTCGTCATCACCGACGTGTACGACAGTTCCTCCAGATGGGTGAACGACAGCGTCTGCAGCGTCGCGACGAACGAAATGCCCGGAATCAGCCACGCGCTCGACGCGCCGACGAGGCCGCTCGCGGCGACGCCGAGAAACGCGATCTCGACGATCAGGCTCGCGAACGCCGTGTGCCGCATCCAGCCGCGCTGCGCGGCGAGACCGAGCAGGTGCGCGACGAACACTGCGATCACGAAGCCGACGAGCGGCGGCACGTGATGCAGCGCGGCGGCCCATTCGCCGGCCGACAGGTTGATGCCGAGCAGCGCGACGTTGCCGGTCATCGTGTTCGCGAACACGTGGCCGTGGCCGACGTACGTGTACGCGTCGAGGTAGCCGCCCGACAGCGTCAGCAACGCGGCGACAGTGAGATTGCGGCTGGCGCCGTCGAGATCCATCGATCCTCCCGTGAAAATTCGCGCCAGTATGCGGCACGGGAGACGGCTTGTCCTTCGCTCACTGCCCGAAGCCGGTGAGCCCGATCAGCGCGCCGCCCGCGAGCAGCCACAGCGGATGGATGCGCGTGCGCCACGCGAGCAGCGCGCAGGCGGCCGTGATGCCCCACTGGATCGCCGTGCGGTTCGACGCGTCGGAGATCAGCACCGCGCTCGCCGCGACGAGCCCGGCCGTGACGGGCATCATCCCCTGCTGCACGTAGCGGCGCCACGGCCGGTCGCGAAAGCGCTCCCATGCATGCAGCGCAAGCACGGTGACGATCGACGACGGCCCGAACTTCGCGAGCGACGCGACGAGCAGCCCGGCCCACCCGGCCACGTGCCAGCCGACCAGCGACACGATCATCATGTTCGGCCCGGGCGCCGCCTGGGCCAGCGCGAACAGCGCGGTGAACTCGTGCGCGCTCATCCAGTGATGCACGTCGACGACCTGCCGCTGCATCTCCGGCAGGATCGTATTGCCGCCGCCGAACGCGAGCAGCGACAACTGGCTGAAGATCGTCGCGATCGCGACCAGCGTGTCGTTCATGGCCGGCCTCCGGGCTGCGCGTCGCGCGCGGCAGCCGGCGCCGGCTGCGGCGTGCCCGCATCGCGGCGCCGCGACGCGAACCAGACGCTGACGGGCGTCAGCACGAGCATCGTGGTCAGCAGCGGAATGCGCAGCACCGCGATCGCGACGAACGCGAGCGCCGCGATGCCGGCCGCCGCGCGCGCGTGCCGCAGCGGCTTCGCGACCTTCACGGCCATCGCGACGAGCAGCCCGGCGGCCGCCGCGGCGAGCCCCGCGAACAGGTGCTGCACGTGCGGATCGTTCTGCGTCTTCGCGTACAGCACGCCGAGCGCGACGACGACGAGCGTCGGGCCCGCGATCAGCCCGAGAATGCCCGCGAACGCGCCGGCGATGCCGCGAAAGCGCATGCCGACGGCGACCGACAGGTTGATCACGTTGCCGCCCGGCAGGAACTGGCACAGGCCGAGCAGATCGGTGAATTCGTCGGCGGACAGCCACTTGCGCTCGTCGACGATCGTGCGCCGCGCGAACGGCAGCGCGCCGCCGAACGACATGAGGCCGAGCGACAGGAAGCCGGTGAACAGCTCGGCGAGACCGACGCTGCGAGGTGGCGCGGCAGGCTGCGGGGAAACGGATTGCATGGGGCTCCTCATCAAACGGTCAGCCGAGGTTACCGCCGTTCGGGATCGCGGCAAAACGATTTTATCGACGCGCCCTTGTGATCTAGAATCACAAGCATGGCACGCGATCTCCCGCCCTTTTCCGCGCTTCGGGCCTTTGAAGCCGCCGCACGACATGAAAGCTTCAGCGCCGCCGGCGACGAGCTGCATGTGACTCACGGTGCCATCAGTCGGCAGATCGCCTCGTTCGAGGCTTGGCTCGGCAAGCCGGTGTTCCACCGCTACGGCAAGCGCGTGAAGCTGACCGACGAAGGCCGCCGTTACCTGGACACCGTGCGTGCGGCGTTCGACAGCATCGCGCACGCGACCGAGCAGTTGCGCAACACGGGTGCTGCGCGCGTGCTGCGCATCAATGCGCTGCCGACCTTCGCGATGAAATGGCTGCTGCCGCGCCTGTCGCGGTTCCAGCGCGACGTGCCGAACGTCGAACTGAAGCTGTCGACATCGAACGCGCCGCTCGACGCGCTCGACGGCTTCGATGTCGCGATCCGCCGCGGCCCCGGCCACTGGCCGAACTGCACGAGCGGCCACTTCCTCGACGAAAGCGTGATTCCGGTCTGCAGCCCGGCGCTGCTCAAACGCGCGCCGATCGCGCGCGCGGACGATCTCGCACGGCACGTGCTGCTGCATTCGGATACGCGGCCGGAAGGCTGGCGCGACTGGTTCGCGGCAGCCGGCGTCGCGATGAAGGGGCGCAAGCGGCAGTCGTTCGACCACTTCTACCTGGCGCTGCAGGCGGCCGTCGACGGGCTCGGCGTCGCGCTCGGCCCGCTGCCGCTGATCGACGACGAACTCGCGAGCGGCCGGCTCGTGATGCCGCTGTCCGGGCCGCGCATCGCGACGCGCAGCTACTGGTGGATCGCACCGCGCGCGCCGGCCGACGATCCGCTCGTCGCGCAGTTCTGCGCGTGGCTGGAAGCGCAGTCGAATGCGAACGCGTGACGCGCCGCGCACCCGGCGCCTGATCGAAACGGCGGCGATGCGCCGCCGCCCCTCCCCGCACGCGTTGCAAGGCTGAAACCGTTCCGCCGCGGCGCGTCCGTTTCCCCTGCGGAATCGCCGTCGCGCCGCACCTGCGATCCCCCGTCCGTCAGGCCGTTCCGCACCAGGCCCGGCGCGCCGCCGACCGGCTCTGCCGCCGCAGGTTTCACGCCTGAAACATTACCGCCTCCGCCCCGTTGCACGGCTGCAGGCAGCGACCGCTCAGTCCCTGTCCGCGCGGCAATCCGCGCGCTGGCCCGCCGCTTGCTCATGCAGCCGTGCAGACAAAAGCGACTGCACGGCCGAGCGGCTCGATGCAGGCGACAAACAATCATGAAGTCGGGGAAATCATGTCGAAAATCATTTCGGCCGTCACACGGCTGCTGTCTCGCATCACGGCTCCTTTCACTGCTCCTGTCACGCATCCGCTGATGCCGACGGCGCGACTTCGCACCGTCGACATCCGATGCGCCGACACGGTCCGCACCGTCACCCGACGCCGCGACGCCTCGATTCGATAGGCGAACCCCGGGAAACCCCTGCCGGGCGCATGCGCGCCGCGACGACGCCCCGCGCCGTTCGCACGGGCCTTGCCGCCGGCCGCCGCCCGCGCGCAGACAAGCGCGCGGGCGGCGACGGCTGCGGGACGTCGTACGCCCCGCGGCGCCGAAGCCAGGCCTGCCGAGCCCCAGGCGCCGCGCCGGTCCGGCCGGCGCATACCGACACGAAGGAGGTGCCCACCCAGCAAACGACCCGATTCCGATGCAACCAGAAAACCCATCGCGCATCCGGACGATCGAGATCCCGTCCCGAACGACCCTCTCGTCGCACCGGCCGCCATTCCAGCTTTCAAGGGGGAAACCCATCATGACGCAATCCTTACTGACCAAGGCGGCATTTGCCGCATCGCTCGCCTGCGTGGCCGTCGCGGCGTCGGCCGGCCAAGCCAGCTCGACCTTCGGCGTGTCCGCCACCGTCAACGCAACCTGCCTGATCGACTCGGCGAGCGCGCTGACCTTCCCCGCCTACACACCGGGAACCGGCGATCAGACGGCGCAGTCGGCGGTCACGGTCCGCTGCACGAACGGCACGAATTTCAACATCGGCCTGAACGCGGGCACCACGTCCGGCGCGACGGTGGCCAACCGCATCATGACGAGCGGCTCGAATCAGCTCAACTACACGCTGTACCAGGATTCGAACCGCACGGTCGTCTGGGGCAACACGCCGCCGACCGACACCGTCAACGGCACCGGCGCAGGCATGGCGATGGCCCAGGCGATTACCAAGACCGTCTACGGCAAGGTGCCCGATCAGCCCAATGCGGTGCCGGGCAACTACGCCGATACGGTGACGGTCACCGTGACGTTTTAGTGCCGCGCGGGGGCCCGCCGCATCCCGCATGCACGGGCCCTCCCCACCGGCAGCCGCCGCGCGTGGCGAAGCGAATCTCTTGGAGGTGGATCTGTCATGAAACAGAACGTGCGCAAACTCGCGACCTGGATCGCGGCCGTGACGCTCGCCGCCGCATGCGTCGACAGCCAGGCAACCGACTTCACCGTGTCGCCCGTTCGCGTCGAGCTATCCGCGGCGCAACGGAGCGTCGCGCTCATGGTCAGGAACGAGTCGTCCGACGAACCCGTGGTCGTCCAGCTGCGCACCGTTGCGTGGTCGCAGAACGCGGGCGACGACGTCTACGCGTCCACCGGCGACCTGATCGCGGCCCCGCCCATCTTCACGATCGCGCCCGGCGGTTCGCAGGTCGTGCGCATCGGCTTGCGGCACGCGCCGGCCTCGGATCAGGAAGCCGGCTACCGGCTCTATCTGCAAGAGATTCCGCGCGCGCCGAAGCCGGGCTTCGCCGGCGTGCAGATCGCGCTGGAAATGAGCCTGCCGATCTTCGTCAAGCCGGCCACCGAAACCGCCGCGCGGCTGCGCTGGGCAGCGGAGCCGCGCCCGGGCGGCACGGGCATGCTCGCGCTGCGCGTGACCAACGACGGCACCGCGCATGCGCAAGTGGCGAACCTCGCGCTGTTCGCGCCGGGCAGCGATCGCCCCGTCGCCACGCATGCGGAATTCGCGTACGTCCTGCCCGGCCAGTCGCGGGAACTGATGTTCAAGCCCGGCGCAGGAACCGCGCCGGCCGTTGCTTCCGGGTTGCATCTGGTCGGCTACTCCGATGCGGGCGACATCGATTCGACGATCGCGCCGAACGCCCGCTAAGGCGGCGCTTCTGATCGCGATCCTCATGAGCGCACAGATGACACTCGCGGAAGAACGCCCCGCCACGGCACCGGCGGCGCACGGCGCGGCGGGCGGCCCGGCCGAGCTGCTGTATCAGGTCGACATCAACCGGCAGGGGCTCGACGAAACCGCGTTGCTGATCAAGGCGGCCGACGGCGAATTCTACGTGTCGGCCGACGACCTGAAACGCTGGCGGCTCAGGCAGCCGGACGTCCCGCCGCTGGCCGGCAGCGACGCGCCGTTCTACCCGCTGAAAGCGATCGCGGGGCTCGCGTACACGGTCGACGAGCAAAGCCTGACGATGGTGATCAGCGTCCCGGCCCAGGCATTCGTCGGCGCGACCTTCGACGAGACCGACCGGCACCGCGCGAGCGCGGTCGAGCCCGGCATCGGCGGCTTCTTCAACTACGACCTGCTCGCGGAGCAGGCCGCGGGCCGGACGCACGGCTCGGGCCTGTTCGAGCTCGGCTTCTTCAACCGCTTCGGCGTCGGCGTCGGCACGTTCCTCGCGGACGAGTCGGGCCCGACCCGGCGGCTGACGCGCCTCGAAACCACGTGGACGACCGATCGGCCCGGCAAGCTCGCCAGCCTGCGCGTCGGCGACGCGATCAGCCGCCCCGGCATGTGGGGCCGCGCGATCCGCTTCGGCGGCATTCAGTACGCGACCAATTTCGCGACGCAGCCCGGGCTCGTCACGATTCCGCTCCAGGGCGTGAGCGGGCAGGCCGTGCTGCCGTCGACCGTCGACGTCTACGTGAACAACGCGCTCACGTCGACGCGCGACGTCGCGCCCGGCCCGTTCGCGATCAACAACGTGCCCGTGGTGACCGGCCAGGGCGACGTGCGGGTCGTGGTGCGCGACGTCATGGGCCGCGAGCAGGTGATCACGCAGTCGTTCTACGCGAGCGCGAATCTCCTCAAGCAAGGCATGCAGGACTTCTCGTACGAGGTCGGCAAGGAGCGGCGGGATTTCGGCCTGGCGAGCAACAACTACGGGCGATGGTTCGCCAGCGCGACGCACCGGATCGGCGTGACCGACCGGTTCACCGGCGAGATCCACGCCGAAGCCGAAGCGTCCCGGCAGAACCTCGGCGTCGGCGGCGTGGTGCTGG
The DNA here is from genome assembly GCF_900119325.1 of Burkholderia sp. NFPP32. Classification (NCBI taxonomy): domain Bacteria; kingdom Pseudomonadati; phylum Pseudomonadota; class Betaproteobacteria; order Burkholderiales; family Burkholderiaceae; genus Burkholderia; species Burkholderia sp. NFPP32. The sequence goes on from NZ_FPJP01000004.1 coordinate 308,025, forward strand.
CCGGGCCGCTCGGCGTCGTCAATGCGTCCGCCGCGGCGAGCCGCAGCGCCGATGGCGCGGGCGCCCTCGCGACGATCGGCGTCGAGAGCCAGTCCGGCCTCGTCGACATCGGCGCGCACGCGCAATGGGCCACGCCGCATTTCGCGCAGATCGGGCTCGAACCGGGCACGCTCGCGCCGAAGCTGCTGACGAGCTTCAACATCGGCGTCGGGATGGGCCGCTTCGGCTCGCTCGGCCTCGCGCACGTGTTCGTCGACGATCGCGGCGGCTACAAGGTGCAGCTGCTGTCGCTCAGCTACAGCGTTCAGCTCGGACGCTTCGGCTTCGCGAACGTCAGCGTCAGCAAGCCGCTGGGCGGCTCGGGCGCGACGACCGTCGGCGTCGCATGGACGATACCGATCGACAACCGCACGAGCGCGTCCGTCACGATGACGCACCAGCAGGGCGCCACCGACATGCTCGCGCAAGTGCAGCGCAGCCTGCCGGTCGGCGAAGGATTCGGCTACGCGCTTCAGGCCGGCAACAACACGCAGGATGCGAGCGCGACGCTGCAAACGCGCACCGGCACCTACAGCGTCGAGGCCGCGTCCTATCGCGGCCGGGCCGGCGTACGGGCCAACGCGGCGGGCGGCATCGCGTTCGTCGACGGCACCGCGCGCCTGTCGCGGCAGATCACGGACAGCTTCGCGCTCGTCAAGGTGCCGGGCTTCGCCAACGTCGGCATCCTCGCGGACAACCAGCTCGTCGCGCACACCGACGCCAACGGCGTCGCGCTGCTGCCGCGGCTGCGCGCGTACGAAAGCAACCCGATCTCGATCGAGCAGGCCGACCTGCCGTTCGACGCGACGATCGGCACGCTGAAGCTCGACGCGGTGCCCTATTTCCGCAGCGGCATGGCGCTCGAGTTTCCGGTCTCGCGCTCGCGCGGCGCGGTGCTCACGCTCGATCTCGAGAACGGCGCCCACTTGCCGGCAGGCGCGATCGTCACGGTCGCCGGGCAGAAGGAAGCCTTCCCGGTCGGCCACGACGGCGTCGTCTATCTCACCGGGCTGTCGGAGCAGAACCGCCTGCGCGCGACGTGGCGCGACCAGCAGTGCGACCTGTCCGTCCGCTTTCCCGCCGGCGACGATCCGCTGCCGGACCTGGGCACTCATCTTTGCAAGGGAGTCACACCATGAGACATCGCAAGCATGCCGGGCGGCATGACCGGCTGACGCACCTGCGCGCCGCCGCCGCGGCGCTCGCGGCCGGCGCGGGCATGCTGGCCGCGCTGCCCGCGCTCGCGGCGACGACCTGCACGATGAATGCGCCGTCATCGATGGTGTTCGGCACATACGACACGCTCAATGCCGCCACCTCCGCGATCACGATCTCGGTCAACTGCAGCGGCAGCGGCAACGCCACGCCCACGGTGACGGCGAGCCCGGGCGGCGGCACCTTCGCGAATCGCCTGATGACCAGGACCGGCGGCACGCAGACGCTGGGCTACAACCTGTATCTCGACAGCGCGCACACGTCGATCTGGGGTGACGGCACGAGCGGCACGTCGGTGATTTCGTGGGGCAAGATCAGTGGCGCCGGAACCTTCAACGCAACCGTGTACGGACTGATCCGCGGCGGCCAGAACGTCGTGCCGGGCGGATACGAGGTCACGAACATCACGATCCTGTTCAACTACTAGGCGCGACGGCGGCGCAGGCATGCGCGTACCGCCGTCGATCGCCATCACCAACTCGGACAAGGGGGCAGACCATGAATCGAACCGAGACAGCGAGCGCCGCCGCATCGCGGTGCGGCCCATGCGGACCGACCCGCGCGGCGCCTCTCGCCCCGCCGCGGGCCGCCCGCCACGCGCGGCGGCTGTTTGCCGCAATGGCCGCGCTATCGATCGCGCTGCTCGGCGCCGCGCCGGGCCAGACCGATGCGAAGCAGGCCAACCGATCGCTGCAGGTCGGCGCGACGGTCCAGGCGTATGCGCGGATCAAGGCGACCAGTCCGGCCCAGCTCGTGATCGCGAACAAGGACACGAGCACCGGCTACCTGAGCGTGCCGAACATCAACAACCCCGCCGGGACGACGCTCGCGGTCCAGACCAACGACAGGGCCGGGTATACGGTGCTGGTGCAGGTTGCCGCCGCCAGCCAGTCGCAGTTCAGCTCGATCGAGATCAGCGGAATCGGCGGCAAGGTCGTGCTGCCGGCGACGGGCGGCAAGATCGCCGTGCCGTATACGGCGCTGAACACGACCTTCACGGTGACCTATCGCTTCGTGTTCGCATCGAAGGCGAAGGACGGGACCTTCGCATGGCCGATTACGTTTTCGGTGCAGCCCAACCCGTGATGCCCGACGCTCGCCGGGGCCCGCGGCGATGATCCGCGCAGCTGCTCACAGCACCGGGCCCGGCTCCTTTTCCCTGCGCAGGATCGCGTACAGGATGATCGCGCCGAAGGTCGCGGTGCCGATCCCGCCGAGCGCGAAGCCGCCGAACTTCAGCGAGAAGTCGCCCGCGCCGAGCACCAGCGTGACGGCCGCGACGATCAGGTTGCGGTTGTCGGAGAAGTCGACCTTGTTGACGACCCAGATCCGCGCGCCCGTCACCGCGATCAGCCCGAACACGACGATCGACACGCCGCCGAGCACCGGGCCCGGGATCGTCTGGATCACCGCGCCGAACTTCGGCGAGAAGCCCAGCCCGATCGCGATCAGCGCGGCGACCGCGAACACCAGCGTCGAATAGATCCGCGTGACGGCCATCACGCCGATGTTCTCCGCGTAGGTCGTGACGCCCGTGCCGCCGACGCTGCCCGACACGATCGTCGCAAGGCCGTCGCCGATGAACGCGCGGCCGACGTAGCGGTCGAGGTTGGTCCCCGTCATCGCGCTGACGGCCTTGATATGGCCGAGGTTCTCGGCGACGAGGATCACCGCGACCGGCGCGAGCATCAGCATCGCGTGCGGGTCGAACACCGGCGTACGGAACGCCGGCACGCCGAACCACGCGGCATGCCCGACGATCGCGAAGTCGATCGGCTTGCCGAGGCCCATCCCGTTGGTCGCGATCGCGTAGATCGCGTAGGCGATCGCAAGCCCAACGAGGATCAGCAGGCGCTGCATCATCCCGCGCGCGAACACCGCGACGCCGCCGACGCAGAGCACCGTGACGAGCGCCATCACCGAATCGAAGGTCGACGCCGATACGCCCTTGACCGCGATCGGCGCAAGGTTCAGCCCGATCACCGCGACGACCGCACCGGTCACGACGGGCGGCATCAGCGTCTCGATCCAGCGCGTGCCGATCGCCTGCACCAGCGCGCCGAGCGCGACATACACGACGCCGCACGCGACGATCCCCCCGAGCGCGACCGGAATGTTCGGGTTCGGGCCGCTGCCGCCGTAGCCCGTCACCGCGATCACGAGCCCGATGAACGCGAAGCTCGAGCCGAGATAGCTCGGCACACGGCCGCCGACCAGCGCAAAGAACAGCAGCGTGCCGATGCCCGACATGAAGATGCACAGGTTCGGGTCGAAGCCCATCAGGAGCGGCGCGAGCACGGTCGAGCCGAACATCGCGACGACGTGCTGCACGCCCATCGCGACCATCTGCGGCCACGGCAGGCGCTCGTCGGGGCCGACCACGCGCGACGCCGCGCCGGTCGATTGCACCCGCCAGCGCGGGAAGTAGGAATCGGACATGGGGAAAAGGCTCCTGTCGGTCTGTCGCCGGCTGCGGAGGGCGCGCCGGTCTGGAATCTGGCGCGAGTTTACGGAGCGGGAATAAGGCTGGCAAGCACGGCAAGCCCGAACGGGCCACCGGAAAGCGCGGGCGCGGCTCGCCGCATCCGCGAACCGGCGCGCGGCCGTGCGGCCCGGTGGAGCGGCCGCCCGTGCGTTGCGCGCGGGCGACGGCGGATGGCGCCGGCGGCGATGCAAGCGCGTGCTCGCATCGCCGCCGGCGCGCCGTGCATCAAGGATTGATGTACTGGAACAGCGACAGGTTCTGAAGCTGCGCGTAAGCCTTCTGCGAGCCCGTCAGCGCGTTCTGCATCTGCAGGAACTGGCTGATCGTCGACACCATGTTGGTGCTCGTCAGGTCAGCGAGGTTGCTGGTGACCTGCAGCGTGTTGGTCTGGTTCACCGTCTGCATTGCCTTGATTTCCTGCTCGCGGCCGCCGACCGACGCCTGCACGGTGAGGACGTTCGTCATCATGTTGTTCAGCTTCGTCGTGCCGGTGGTCATCGCGTTCGCGAGCGCGGCCGCGACAGTCGTGTTGCTGCTGATCGGCACCTTCAGCGCGGCGATCATCGTGTCGAGCGCCGCGAACACGTCGGTGCCGGCCTTCGGCGCGGGCGTGACCGTGAACGTGTCGCCGGGCGCGGGCGTGCCCGACACCGGCACCGACAGGCCGCTGCCGAGCGCGATCCCCGCGCCGGCCGAATACGGCTGCGCGGCGGTGGTGGTCGGCGGCACGACCGAGTTGTCGGTCACCGTATAGGTCGGCGCGGCCGCCGTGCCGGCGAATGCGATCGTGAACTGGTGCGTGTTGGTCGCGGCCGACGGGCTCGTGATCGACACCGCGCCGATCGTGCCCGTACCCGTGTTGCCCGCGCCGGCGAGCGGCACCGGCTGGCTGCCGAGCATCGGCACCGACAGGAACACGTTCGCGCCGTTGTCGCCCTGCGAGATCGAACGCGTGTCCGCAATCTGCACCTGCCGCGAACCCATGTCGCCGCTGTAGGTCACGCCGCCGCCCGACGCGTTCGAGAACGGCGCCGTGGTCGACTGGAAGCCCGAGAACAGGTAGTTGCCCGAACCGTCCGTCGAGTTCGCGAGCGTCAGCAGCTGGTCGCGATAGCCCTGCAGCTGCGTCGACAGTGCCGAGCGGTCGCTGTCGGACAGCGAACCGTCGCCGGCCTGGATCACGACCGTATGAATGCTGTTCAGCAGGTTGTTGACGCTGATCAGCGTCTGGTCTTCCTTCTGCAGCGACGACAGCGCGGTGTTCTGGTTCGACGCGTACTGCGACAGCGTCGCCGACGTCATCGACAACTGCACGGCCTGCGCCGCGCCGAGCGGGTTGTCGGCCGGCGTCGCGAGGCTCACGCCGCTCGAGATCTGCTGGTACAGCTGCGAGAGCTGCGCCTGCTGGTCGCTCATCTGAGCGACGTTCATCTGGTAGAACTGGGTGGTGGAAATCCGCATCGCTTCGGTCCCCGAAATCAGTTGAACAGGCCGAGCACGGTCTGGAACAGCGTCGACGCCGTCTGGATCACCTTCGCGTTCGCCTGGTAGAGCTGCTGGTACTGCATCAGGTTGGCCGCTTCCTCGTTCTGGTTCACGCCCGACACCGACTGCTGCGCGGACGTGATCTGGCCGACCAGCGCGGTCTGCGCGGCGCTCGACGACTTCAGCTGGCTCGTCGTGTTGCCGATGCCGTTCACGTAGTTCGCGTAGGCGCCCGTCAGCGTGGTCGAGCCGTTGCCGAACGATTTCGAGTTGACGAGCTTCGACAGCGCGAGCGCGTTGCTGCCGTCGTTCGTGCCGCCCGTGTTCGGCGCGACCGTGAACGTGTCGCCCACCGCCGGCGTGCCCGACACCGTCACCGTGACGCCCGCCGTCAGCGTGATCGGCGTGCCGGCCTGGTACGGCTGCGCACCGGTGGTCGTCGGCGGCACGGCCGTGTTGTCCGTGACCGTATAGGTCGGCGCGGCCGACGTCCCGCCCATCGTGATCGTGTAGTTGTGCGCATTGGCCGCAGCCGCCGCGCTCGTGACCGACAACCCGCCGATCGTCCCGGTGCCCGTGTTCGTCGTGGTGGCCGACGGCACGTACGGCGCCGCCGCCGCGATCGCCGAGCCGTTCGACGTCGCGAGGCCGAAGCCGTTCAGCGCGCCGCGCGTCGGCTGCACGGTGAACTTGTCGCCGGCGCTCATCGAGCCCGACGTGAACGAGAAGTTCAGCCCGCCGATCGACGCCGGCATCGACGCCGACGAGCCGACCGCCGTGCCGCTCGCGCGGTCGGTCAGCGTGTAGTTCGTGCCGTCGTACGACAGCGTGTAGTCGCCCGTGGTCGGCTGCGACGCGTTCGCGAACGACACGGACAGCGCCGCGTTGCCGGTGTTGCCCTGGTTCGCGTAGATGATCGGCGAGCCGGTCGTGAACAGGTTGCCGCCGACATTGCCCGACAGGTCGAGGCCGAGCGCGTTCTGCGCGTTGACCTGCGCGGCGAAGCTGGTCGCGATCGCGCCGAGCTGCGCCTGCGCGGGGTCGAGCGTCTGGCTGCGGAACGCGAGCAGGCCGCCGAGCGTGCCGCCCGACAGCGACGCGTCGGACAGGAACTGGTTCGGCCCCTGCGGGTTCGCGCCGGCGATCCCCTGCGACACGACGGTCAGCTCGCTCGGATCGGACGGCGACGTGACGGTCGCGAGCTGGTAGCTCTTGTCCGCGACGACGAGCGGCGTGCCGCCGGCGAGAAACACGCTGTAGCCGTCGCTGTTGCGCACGACCTGCACGCCCGCGAGGTTCGACAGGTTCGACACCGCGAGGTCGCGCTGGTCCATCAGCTGGTTCGGCGGCTGGCCCTGGCTGCTCGCGGACGCGATCTGCTGGTTCAGCTGCGCGATCTGCGCGGTGTACGCGTTGATCTGCGTGACGGTGCTCGTGAGCTGCGTGTTCACGCTCTGGCGCAGCGCGTCGTATTGCTGGCCGGCCGCCGTGATCTGGTTCGCGAGCGTCTGCGCATTGCTCATCGCGGTCTGCCGCACCGACGAGTCGGACGCGCTGTTCGCGACGTTCTGCAGCCCGGTGAAATAGTTCGTGACCGCGGTCGAGATGCCGGCCGTCGGGCTGCCGACGTAGTTGTTCAGCTGCGTGACGAGCGAATACCACGTCGACAGCGCGCCGCCCTGCGTCTGCGCGCCGTTCAGCTGGTCGCTGAGGTACTGGCTGTATTGCCGCTGCACGGTGACGGTGTTCACGCCCTGCGGCATGTAGCCGCTGCTCGTGTACTGGCCGCTCGCCTCGGCATAGACGGGGCGTTCGACCGAATAGCCCGGCGTCGCGGCGTTGCTGATGTTCTGGCCGGTCGTCGTGAGGCCCCAGAGCGCGGCATTCAGGCCGCTGACGCCGAGGTTCATGAGTGAGTTGGACATGCGCGATCCTGATGAGCCGGCCGCGCTGCGGCCGCCGGGTTGCGTAACTCCCGGTATAACGGCCGCGGATCGAAAAAATTGAGGAAAAAATGCACGCGCGACGCGCGGGTGCGCAGCGCTGGTCGGAGCGTCCGGCCGGCGGGGCCGACGCCGGTGCGCGGGCGGCCCGTGCGGGCCGGCGGCCGCGTATGCGTCAGGCCCGCACGAGCGAGCGGCGCTTCATCTCGAGCTGCGTGATCAGCCGCTGCAGCGTGTTCTCGGCGCTGCCCGGCAGCGACATGTAGCGGAAGCCGAGCTGGTAGCGCCGCGACCCGTTCGGCATCTGCGTCGAGCGCTGCGACACGAGCTGCAGGTCGAGCGACAGCTTGCCGTGGCCGGTCAGCTCGAGCTCGACGTCGGGCAGCAGCGTGCCGACCTCGAGCACCTCGACGCGTTCGTCGGCCGTGCGCAGCCCCACGCCGCCGAGCGACAGGTTGTGCACCTCGAACAGGAAGCCCTCGCCGTCCGGCAGCTTGCCGCGGCACAGGAACGGATCGACGATCGGCGCGTCGACCCGGAAATATTCGCGGCGCTGGATGCACATCAGCACTTCGGGGAAATCGGCGACGAACGCGGGCAGCCCCTCGTAGCGCGTCTCGCGCGGCGTGCCCGTGGTGAATTCGACGCGCACGCCCTCCGGCGACGCCGCGAACGTGCAGTGCGACGCACCGAGGATGCCGGCGTTCTGCTCGGACAGCGCGCCCCAGTCGAACGTGAACGTCCGTGCGCCGACGTCGACCTCGAGCAGGCGCGTGACGAGCTGGCCGCCCGGATACTGGACGGTCAGGAAATCGCCGCGGTTCACGAGGTTGCGCAACTGCACGCCGATTTCCAGCGGATTGCGGCGGGCATAGTCGGGCCCGGAGTGGCCTGCGTCCAGGCTGGGGTCCGTCGACGTTTCGATATTCATGGCTAGCCGGTCTTTCTTGTCATGGGCGCCCGGACAACCGGTGCGCAATAAAACCGGGTCAGAACAAGTCCCGGTCGCAGGTCTCTCACACTTAGCGGCAGTGCTGACCGAAAGTTTAGATCGATTTCCCGTTTTTTTTCGCGCAAACGTTGAAACCGCGCGCGGCGGTATGCCGGGCGCGGTCCTGAGAGGGTAACTGACGGTGGGCCGGAGCCTGTTATCGGCGGGCGCAGGCCCTGGCCCGTCAGCCGATCTGCTGCATGATCGAGATCAGCTTCTTCGCGTAGTTCGGGTCGGTCGCGTAACCGGCCTTCTGCATCCCGTGCGCGAAGCCTTCGACGCTGCGGCTTGCGCTCAGCACGCCCGAATAGCGCGGATTGTTCTTCAGCAGGTTCGCGTAATCGGTCATCGCGTGCTCGTACGAGTCGTAAGCGCGGAATTTCGCGACCACGCGGCGCGGCGTGCCGTTCACGTACTCGGTCGTCAGCGCCGACACCGTGCGGCCCGTCCAGCCCTTGTTCGCCTTGATGCCGAACACGTTGTAGCTGGTCGAGCCGTCGGCCGCGCGGATCTCGCGCTTGCCCCAGCCCGATTCGAGCGCGGCCTGGCCGACGATGAAGCGCGCCGGGATGCCGGTCGACGCGCTGGCCGCCTGTGCGGGGGCCGCGAGCCGGTCGACGAACGCGTCGGCGTCCGGCGCGCCGCTCGCGCCCTTCAGCGGCGGCGTCAGCGCGCTGCCGGCCGAGTAGCCGCGCGCGCCGGCGAGCCCGCCGTTGTTCCCGGCCGCGTTCGCGTACGCGCGCGCCATCGCGTTCATCGCGGCGAGGCTGCCTTCGTTGCCGGCCGTGCCGGGACCGCCCGAGCCCAAGCCGCCCAAGCCGCCCGTACCGACGTCGGCCGCCGTGTCGCTGCCCGCGCCCTGCCCCGCATTGCGCAGCAGCTGCTTCATCAGCGCATCGGCGACGCCGATCCCGCGCGTCGACATCTGCTGCGCGAGCTGCTGGTCGAGCATCGACGTGTACATCTTCGACGTATGCGAATCGAACAGCCCGCCGTCGGGCGACGCGTCGCGCATGCTCTTGAGCATCATCTGCGTGAACATCGCGTCGAACTGGCCCGCGACGGCCTTCGCGCCGGCCTGCGGCGACTGCTTCGCCTGCGCGCGCAGCGCGTCGAAACCCTGCACGTCGAGCGCGAAGCGCTGCGTGAGGTCGTTCGCGTTCGGAAGATTCGCTGCCATTTAGATGACCTCCAGGTCGGCGCGCAACGCGCCGGCCGCCTTCATCGCCTGCAGGATCGACATCAGGTCCGCCGGCGTCGCGCCGAGCGTGTTCAGCGCCTTCACGACGTCGGCGAGGTTTGCGCCGGCCGTCACCATCTTCAGCGCGCCGTTGTCCTGCTTGAGCTGGATCTGCGACTGCTGCGCCACCACCGTCTGCCCGTTCGAGAACGGCCCCGGCTGCGACACGACCGGCTGCGTGTTGACGACGACCGACAGGTTGCCGTGCGCGACCGCGCAGCTCTGCAGCGTGACCATCTGGTTCATCACGATCGAGCCGGTGCGCGCGTTCAGGATCACCTTCGCAGCGGCCTTGTCCGGGCTCACGTCGAGGTTCTGCAGCCGCGCCATGAACGCGACCTGCTGCGCCGAGTCGGCCGGCGCCGCGAGCTGGATCGTGCGGCCGTCGAGCGCCGTCGCGGTGCCCGGGCCGAAGCTCGAATTGACCGCGGACACGATCCGCTGCGCGGTGCCGTAGTCCATGTCGTTCAGCTGCAATTGCAGCACGCCGTTCATCTGCGCGATCGCGTTCGGCACCGAGCGCTCGACGATCGCGCCGCCGACGATCCGGCCGGCCGCGAGCTGGTTCACCTGCACGCGGCTGCCGTTCGCGCTGGCACCCGCGCCGCCGACCGCCATGTTGCCCTGGGCGAGCGCGTACACCTGCCCGTCCGCGCCCTTCAGCGGCGTGAGCAGCAGCGTGCCGCCGCGCAGGCTCTTGGCGTTGCCGAGCGACGATACGGTCACGTCGAGCGCCTCGCCGGGCCGCGCGAACGGCGGCAGCGTGGCGGTCACCATCACGGCCGCGACGTTCTTCAACTGCATGTTGTTCAGCGACGACGAACCGCCGTTGGCCGACCCGTTGTTGATCGAGATGCCGAGGTTCGCGAGCATGTTCGCGAGCGTCTGCGTCGTGAACGGCGTCTGCATCGTCTGGTCGCCCGTGCCGTCGAGGCCGACGACGAGGCCATAACCGATCAGCGGGTTGTCGCGCACGCCCTGGATCTGCGCGAGATCCTTCAGGCGTTCCGCGTGCGCGGGCGCCGCGCCGAACACACAGGCCGCGGCCGCGAACGCGACGGCGAGCCGCGCGAACGCTCGTGCGCGGGACGACAGGCGGTTGAACAAGGGCTTGCGCATCGTCATCACCACGGTGCGATGTTGAGGAAGAAGCGCTGCAGCCAGCCCATCGTCTCGGCTTCGTTGATGTAGCCCTTCGCCGAGTATTCGATCCGCGCGTCGGCGACCTGCGTCGAGTAGACCGAGTTCGCGCCCGAGATCGTGTTCGGGTTGACGATGCCCGAGAAGCGCACGAATTCGTTGCCCTGGTTGATCAGCATCTGCTTCTCGCCGCTGACGACGAGGTTGCCGTTCGGCAGCACGTTGGTGACGGTCACCGTGATCGTGCCGTTGAACGTGTTCGCCGCGCTCGCGCCGCCCGTCGCCGCGAACTTGTTGTTGCCGGCCGCCGACAGGTTCGCCTTCGCGAACAGCCCGCCGAGGAAGCCGGCCGTCGGCACGTCGAAGCCGGTGTTGCCCTGCCGGTTCGTGTTCGCGCCCGACGATTTCGTCGCGTTGATGTTTTCCGCGATCACGATCGTCAGGATGTCGCCGGTGTTGCGCGGCCGCTGATCCTCGAACAGCGGCCGCCCCGCGTAGCCGGGGTTGTAGATCGAGCCGGGCGCCTGCATCGACATCGGCGCTGGCGGCTGCGCCGTCATCGGCTGCTGGATGATCGGATCGCGCGGGATCTGCGCGCAACCGGCGAGCGCCGCCACCGCGACCGCGCACGCGGCGCGGACGGTAGCTGACGGGAGGAGGCGAACCTGCTTCATGGCGACGACGGGGTGTTCCGGTTAGGTCTTCATCTGCGTGACGGTCTGCAGCATCTGGTCGGACGTCGTCACGGCCTTGCTGTTGATCTCGTAGGCACGCTGGGTCTGGATCATGTTGACGAGTTCCTGCACGACGTTCACGTTCGACGCTTCGACATAACCCTGGTTGAGCACGCCCGCGCCGTTCAGCCCCGGCTGCGACACGTTGGGCGCGCCCGACGACGTCGTTTCCGCGAACAGGTTCTCGCCCTTCGCCTCGAGGCCGGTCGGGTTGATGAAGGTCGCGATCTGCAGCGAGCCGATCTGCACCGCGTTGCCCGAGCCCGGCTGCGTGACCGACACGACGCCGTCCTTGCCGATCGTCAGCGACTGCGCGTTCTGCGGCACGGTGATCGCCGGCAGGATCTGGTAGCCGCTCGACGTGACGAGCTGGCCCTGCGCGTTGGTCTGGAACGAGCCGTCGCGCGTGTACGCATTCGTGCCGTCCGGCATCAGCACCTGGAAGAAGCCCGCGCCGTTGATCGCGACGTCCTTCGAGTTGCCGGTCTGCGTGAGGCCGCCCTGCGTGTACAGGCGCTCGGTCGCGACCTGCTGCACGCCGGTGCCGAGCTGCAGGCCCGACGGCAGCTCGGTTTGCTGCGTCGAGTTCGCGCCGGGCTGGCGGATCGTCTGGTAAAGCAGATCCTCGAACACCGCGCGCGACGCCTTGAAGCCGTTCGTGCTGGTGTTCGCGAGGTTGTTCGAAATCACGTCCATCTGCGCCTGCTGCGCATTCATGCCGGTGGCGGCGATGTAGAGCGAACGGTTCACTTGTAAGGTCTCCTGCGTGGGCTGGCGCGGGCGCTCAGCTGAAGTTGAGCAGCTGGTTCGCCGTCTGCTCGTTCTGGTCGGCCGTCTGGATCAGCTTCGACTGAAGCTGGAACGCGCGCGCGTTGTCGATCATCGCGACCATCGCGGTCACCGGGTTGACGTTGCTGCCTTCGAGCGAATTCGGCGTGACGACCACGTTCGGGGCGGCGTCGGCCGGATTGCCGTCGGCGGTGCGGAACAATCCGTCGTTGCCGCGCGTGAGCGTGGCCGGATCGGGATTGACGAGCTTCATCTGGTCGACGATCGCGACCGCAGTCGGCGGGTCGCCCGGCATCAGCGCGGAAACGGTGCCGTCCTTGCCGATCGTCACCTCCGCGTTCGGCGGCACCGAAATCGGGCCGCCGTTGCCGATCACCGGCAGGTTGCTCGCGTTGACGAGCTGGCCGTTCTCGTCGACGTGCAGGTTGCCGGCGCGCGTGTATGCCTCGCTGCCGTCGGCCGTTTGCACGGACAGCCAGCCGGCGCCCTGCACGGCAACGTCGAGCGGATTGCCGGTGCGCGTGATCGGGCCCGGCGCGTAATCCGCGCCGGGCGTCGACGCGAGCACGTAGGTGCGCGTCGTCGTCGGGTCGATGTTGCTGCCGTCGCCGAAATTCATCGGCACCGCGCGATACGTCGCGAGCTGCGCGCGAAAGCCCGTCGTCGATGCGTTCGCGAGGTTGTTCGCGACGATCGCCTGCTGGTCGAGCGACTGCGACGCGCCCGTCATCGCCGTGTAGATCAGTCGGTCCATGGCTGCCGGTTATCCGCGCTTACAGGTTGATGAGCGTCTGGTCGACGGTCTGCTGCGTCTTGATCGTCTGCGCGTTCGCCTGGTAGTTGCGCTGCGCGGTGATCAGGTTGACGAGCTGCGACGTGAGGTCGACGTTCGAGTTCTCGAGCGCGCTGCCCTGCAGCGTGCCGTGGTTCGTGCTGCCCGGTGCCGAGATCTGCGGCACGCCCGATGCGGAGGACTCCGCATACTGGTTGCCGCCGAGGTTGACCAGCCCGTTCGGGTTGTTGAAGTTCGCGAGCGCGATCAGGCCGAGCACGGCGGTCTGCCCGTTCGAGTAGTTGCCGGTCAGCTTGCCGTCGGCGCCGATCGAATAGGTCGTCAGCGTGCCGCTCGCGTAGCCGTCCTGCGCGAGGTTGTTCACGCCGTCCTTGCCGCCGTACTGCGTCGTGCCGGTCAGGTCGAGCGTGAGGCTCTGCGGCGTCACCGAGCCGTCGGTGTTCGGCACCGTGAACTGGAACTGGCCGAGCGACGTGGTCGGCGCCGCCGGCGTGCCCGTCGTCGTGCTCTGGATCGCGCCCGACGAATTGAACGTGACCGTGCCGAGATCGGTCGTGGCGCCGCCCTGGACACCCGCGTACGCTTCCCACGTGCCGGCCGCCGACTTCACGAAGTACATGTTGACCGCCTGCGAACCGCCGAGCGTGTCGTACACCTGGATCGACGTCGAGTAGTTGTAGGTCGTGGTGTCGGTCGCGTTGAACGGCGTCTTGGCCGGCACCGTGTCCTGCGAGTTCAGGTTGAACTGGCCGGTGATCTTGGTCGTCGCGGTCGGCGCGATGTTGGACGTCGGCGCCTGCATCGGCACGGTCTGCGCGGTGTTGATCACGCCGCCCGAGCCGGCCGCGTAGCCCATCAGGTTGCGGCCTTGCGAATCGACGATGAAGCCGTTCTTGTCGCGCTGGAACGTGCCGTCGCGCGAGTACGTCGTCACGCCGTTGTTCGACATCTGGAAGAAGCCGTTGCCGTTGATCGCGACGTCGAGCGACGAGTTCGTCGTATTGATCGTGCCCTGGCCGAACTGCTGCTGCACCGACGCGAGCGTCGTGCCGATGCCGATCTGCGTGTTGACCGACGTCGCGACCGAGTTCGCGTACATGTCGGCGAACTGCGCGGTGCTCGACTTGAAGCCGACCGTGTTCGCGTTCGCGATGTTGTTGCCGATCACGTCGAGCGCGTTCGATGCGCCGGCGAGGCCGCTCAGACCCTGTTGATAACCCATTTCGGTCTCCGTTTCGGGAAAGCTGAATCAGTTGGACGTAGTGCCGCCGGACGACGACGTGTTCGGGAAAATCGACGCGACCTGGGTGAGCCCCACCGTCGTGCCGTTCGACAGCACGAGCCCCGCCGTGCCGTCTGCCTGCTTGATCACGCTCTGCACCTGCGCGGCCGCGAGCGTCGTGGCCGCCTGCGGCGTGCCGGCGCTGTTGGTATACGACGCGCTGATCGTGTACTTGCCGTCCGGCAGCGCATTGCCCGCCGCGTCGGTCGGCGTCCAGTTGAACGGCACGGTGCCGGCCGACTGCGCGCCGGCGTTGATCGTGTTCACGACGGCGCCCGCCGAGTTCTTCACGGTGATCGTCAGGTTCGACACCGAGCTCGCCAGCGACACGCCGAACGGCGACGCCGCGCCGCCCTTCACCGCGACCGCGTTGCCCGGCGCGAGCACATTCGAGCCGATCAGCAGCGCGGCCTGCGTCTGCTGGCCGGCCGTGAGCTGCGTCGACAGCGACGTGAGCGACGTGTTCAACTGCGCGATGCCGCTCACCGTGTTGATCTGCGCGAGCTGCGACGTCATCTGCGAGCTGTCGACCGGGCTCGTCGGATCCTGGTTCTGCAACTGCGTGACGAGCAGCTTCAGGAACGTCGCCTGCAGGTCGCTCGCCGACGTGCCGTTGGTCGACGACACTTTGTTGGTGTTCATCGTGTCGGTCGGCAGGGTCGACACGTTCGTGCCGTTGCCGCCGATCGTCGTGCTGGAGGATGTCATCCTGGGTGGCCTTCTGTCGGAACTGTCGGATTGGGGTCGGTCGGCGCGCGGCTCACGAGCCGATCGTCAGCGTCTTGAGCATCAGCGTCTTCGCGGTGTTCAGCGTCTCGACGTTGGCCTGGTACGAGCGCGACGCCGAGATCATGTTCACCATCTCCTGCACCGGGTCGACGTTCGGCATCTGCACGTAGCCGTTCGCGTCGGCGGCCGGGTTCGCCGGGTCGTAGGTCGACTTCATCGGCGACGGGTCGTCCATCACCTTCGTCACGCGCACGCCGCCCACGCCCTGGCCCGACGCGGTGCGCGCGCCGCCCATCGGGTCGGTCGCAAACACGACCTGCTTGGCCTTGTACGGCTTGCCGTCGGGGCCGGTGGCGCTGTCGGCGTTCGCGAGGTTCGACGCGGTGACGTTCAGGCGCTGCGATTGCGCGGACAGCGCCGAACCGGCGACGCCGAAGATGTTCATCAACGAAGGCATGGAGGCTCCTTGTGCTTGTGCGCGGGTTCGGAAGCGGCGCGCTTACGAGTTCGTCGAGATCGCGGCGATCATGGCCTTGATCTGCTGGGTCATCACGGTCATCCCGGTTTCGTAGTGCAGCGCGTTGTTCGCGAACTGCACGCGTTCGACGTCGAGATCGACCGTGTTGCCGTCGAGCGATGGCTGCAGCGGCATCCGGTACTGCGCGCGGCCGTAGTCGTCCGCCGGGCCGCCCGTCGGGATCAGCTTCGCCGTGCCGGCCATGTGGCCCGCCGCCGTCGACACCATCGACATGCCGCTCGTCACGCCGGCCGGCTGCGTCATCGGCAGTTGCGCGGCGTTGCTCGGCGCGAGGCCGCCGTTCGTCTGCTTCAGCGAGCGCGCGAGCGTCGACGCGAAATCGACGTCGCGGGCCTGGTAGCCGGGCGTGTCGGCGTTCGCGATGTTGGACGACAGCAGTTCCTGCCGATAGGCGCGCACGTCGAGCGCCTGTCGGCCGAACGCGAATTCCGCATCGAGTTTGTCCAGCATGTGTGCGTCTCTCCGTATGAAGCGCTGCACGCCCCTCGCGCCGGATGGCGACCCGAGAGGCTTTTTTCCATGACAGCGATGGTAGGCGCGGCACGCAACCGGCAATCGGGCGAATAACGCGGCAAAGCCCCCCTCTATTCATCGTTTGCGCAGCGGCCCCGCTCCCTAGAATGCAAATCGGATCAACGGATCGAGGGCAAGGCGATGACTGGCAGCGCACTTCGCGGCAGGAACGGGCGGCTCACGCACGTCCGGCGTGCGTTTGCGCTCGCCGCGGCGCTATGGATCGCCGCCCCGGCCGCGCACGCGGACGACGGGACGATCGTGATTCCCGGACGCGGCGAAACGGCCGAAACCGCGCTCGCGCACGCCAATGCGGCGAGCGGCGGGCAGTTCGGCGGGAATGCGGGGACGGGTTCGGGCGCAGGCATGGCGCAGGACGCGGGACGCGCGGCGGCAGGTGCGGGTGGTACGGCCGGCGCTGCCGCTGCCGGCCATGCGGCGCAACCGGCGAGCGCGATGGTCGTGACGAACGTCCCGCCGCCAGCCCCCGCACCGGCAGCCGCGCCGGCCCCCGTCTATGCAGCCGCTCGCGCGAACACCGTCTACGGCGCGCCGCGCGCCGCCGATCCCAACGCCATCGCGACGGTCGTCGCCGGAACGGCCGAGCCCGCGTCGAATCCCACGCGGCCGGCGCCGCAGGCAGTCGCTGCGCGCATGGCAGCAGCGCGCGCCGCGTCAGCCGCGCCGGCGCCGCGCGCGCCGGCGGCTTCCCCAGCGGCTTCCGCCAACCCGGCCCAGGCAGCCCCCGCGGCCCAGAGCGCGACGCCGCCCGGCCAGCAGGATCCCGACTCGATCCGGCGCGCAGCCCTCGCGTTCCTGCAGCAGCAGATCGCGGGCCTGCCCGGCAAGACCACCGCGACGGTCACGACCGCGTTTCCGCGCGGGCTCGCCGCGTGCACGACGCTCGAGCCGTTCCTGCCGACCGGCGCGCGCCTGTGGGGCCGCACGACGGTCGGCGTGCGCTGCGCGGGCGAACGGCCGTGGACCGTCTACCTGCAGGCGAAGGTCGCCGTGCAGGCCACCTATTACGTCGCCGCGCGCCAGATCGCGCCCGGCGAGCCGCTGGGCGCGGCCGACCTGGTCGCGCGCGACGGCGACCTGACGGTGCTGCCGCTCGCGGTGATCACCGATCCGGCGCAGGCGGTCGGCTCGACCGCGCTCGCGCGCATCTCGGCCGGGCTGCCGCTGCGGCAGGACATGCTGAAGAGCGCGGCGTCGGTATCGGCCGGCCAGACGGTGCGGGTCGTCGCGGCCGGCCCCGGTTTCACGATTTCGGCCGAGGGCAGCGTGCTCGCGAATGCGGCGCCCGGCCAGTCGGTGCGGGTGCGGATGGCGGCGGGCCAGATCGTCACGGCAATCGTCAAGGACGCCGGCACCGTGGAAATTCCGCTGTAGGGACGGATCCCGCGCAAGATTGCAAAGAATTGTTTATTCGGAGAATTTCGGGCTCACGATGCTAAAGTTCGGGCCGACCCGGCCGTTATCTGGGTCAAACCGTACAGGAAACCCATCGTGAAGATCGATTCCACTCCGAAACCGAGCCCCCTCGCGCCGACCGGCAACGGCGCGGCCCGTGCACAATCCGGCGCGGCCCAGTCGTCCGCGCAGGCGGCCGACGCAGGATCGACCGGCGGCGACGCGACCGTGAACCTGTCAGGTCTGTCCGGCCAGTTGCGCTCGGCATCCGCGTCCGGCAACGCCGATATCGACACGGGCCTGGTCCAGTCGATCAAGGACGCGCTGAACAACGGCACGCTGACGATCGACGCGAACAAGATTGCCGACGGCGTATTGAACACCGCCCGCGAACTGCTGCAACAGCAGCGCCCGCAGGGCAGCTGAGCCGGCCGCCTCGCGGCCGGTCCCCCCGGTTTGCCGGCGCGCCGCACCCCGCGCTCCGGCGCGACGAGCATGACGCGATGAGAGAAGAGCTGCTGGCCACGGTCAACGACGAACACGCGACGGTCGAGGCGTTCGCGTCCCTGCTCGCCTACGAGGAAAAAGCGCTGACGACGGCGGAGCCGCTCGACATGCTGCCCGGGATCGTCGAGAAGAAGAGCGAGCTGATCGACCGGCTCGCGCAGCTCGAGCGCACGCGCGACACGCAGCTGTCCGCGCTCGGCTTTGCGTCGGGCAAGAAAGGGATGGACCAGGCCGCCGAGCGCGATGCACGCCTCGCCGGCCGCTGGCAGTTGCTGCAGCAGGCCGCCGAACGCGCGCGCCAGGCCAACGCGAACAACGGGATGCTGATCCGGATCCGGATGGACTACAACGAGCGCGCGCTCGCGGTGCTGCGCTCGGCGCCCGCACCTGCCGGCGTCTACGGCCCCGACGGGCGCGTGTCGGCGCTGACGCGCTGACGTCGCGCCGCGCGGCCGCCCGACGGCCGCGCGCCTGCCTTGCCCTTCCTTACAACAGCGGACACGCGGTGACCTGCGTGCCGCGCGCCACGCACAGCCGTTCGTAGTCGCGCAGGTACGCGCGCTCGTCGTCGTCCAGCAGGTCGAGATCGATCAGGTCCCAGTCGTAGCCGACCGTCACGATGTTCTCGAACGTCACCGTATCCGGCTGTGCTTCGTCCAGCCGGATGATCACGATGTTCTCGATCCGCACGCCGCCCTTGCCCGGCACGTAGATGCCCGGCTCGACCGAAATCACCGCATTCGGCACCAGCCCGTATTTCGCGCCCGGCGCGAAACGCACGCCGCCTTCGTGCACGTGAATCCCGACGCCGTGCCCGGTGCCGTGGCCGAAATCGTGGCCGTGATCGCGGCACACCTGCCGCACGAGCGCATCGACGTCGCCGCCCGTCGCCGAGGCCGGGAAGCGCGTGACGAGCCCCTTGATGCAGGCCTTCAGCGCGACCGTGTAGATCTCGCGCTGCCACGGTTGCGCGACCGTGTCCGCGCGCGTGCGGCGCAGCACGACGCGCGTGCAGTCCGTCGCGAAGCCGGCTTCGTAGTACGCACCGCTGTCGAGCAGCACGAGTTCGCCTTCCGTCAGCTCGACGTCGGCGCTCGCCGCCGTGTAATGCGCGAACGCGCTGTTCGCGCCGTTCGCCGCGATCGACGGAAACGTCAGCGCGACCGCCGAGCGCGCGCCGTACGCGTCGTTGATCGTGCGCGCCAGGTCGTATTCGGTGTGGCGTGCGCCCGGCTCGCCGGTCTTCGCCCAGCGCATCGTCTCGGCGATCGCCGCGGAGCTGCGCGCGAACGCGTCGCGGAACCGGTCGAGCACCGCCGGCGTCTTCGCGGCCCGCATCGCCTCGACCGGATTGAAGTCGGCATGCCGCGCGCGCGGCCACACGCGGCTCACCGCGTCGACGAGCGCGCAGTTCACCGATTCGAAGCCGTAGCACACGTGATCGACCGGAAACTGCGCGAGAAAGCGCTCGAGCGCCGCGACGTCGCGTCGGATCACGTGCAGCGCCGGATACGACTCGAGCGCGACTTCGCAGCGGTCGCAGCCTTCCGGCAGGAACAGCGCGACCTCCCCGCCGATCGCGAACAGGAAGCCGAGGTGCGACGACGCGTTCGGGATGTGATAGCCGCGGCTGTTCAGCAGATACGCGAGATCGTCCGACGCGCAGGTGAAGAACGCGACCTTGCCGTCGACCGCGCCGGTATGCGCGGCGAGCTTGCGGCTCAGCGTGTCGAGGTTCTGCGCGACGCTCAGGCCCGTCATCGATTCCGGCAGCTCGAAGATCGGCCGCTCGACGACCCAGCCCGGCAGCGCGATCGCGCGGTCGATCTCGCGATCGGCGAGGCTCGTCCAGTCGAGCACTGCGGCCTGCGTCTGCTCGAGCAGCCGGTCGCGCTGCGCGACGCTGATCCGCTGCCCGTCGTAGCCGACCCGCGCGAGCCGGCTCGCATGCGCGACCAACCAGTCGGCCATCGCCTGCCATATCGTCACGTTCATCCCGAGCTTCTCGATGCGCACGCGCGCCGGATCGCACTGCTGCTCGGCCTGCAGGTGATAACGGCCGTCGACGAACAGCACGAACGGCGGCACGCCGAGCGCCTGCGCGGTCGCCGCGCTCAGGAAGATCCCGCAGCCGGCCGAGCCGTCGAAGCCCGACAGCGCGTAGCGCGGGTTATTGCTGCGCGGCAGGTACTCGGTGACGTATTCGTCCTGCGACGTGACCACCACCGCGTCGAGCCGCGCGGCGTCGAGCAGGCGCGACAGGCCGGCCTGCGTGTCGGCGACGGACGCGTCGTACGGGGGAAGGCCGGAGAAGCTGTATTTCAGTCGATCGATCATCGGATGCCCACGTTATCCATTGTTGTCGGCGGCCGGCGGCGTGACGCGGCGGGGCGCATGCCTGAAGCAGGCATGTCGCGACACGGCGCCGATGGTCGGGCAACGCGCGGCACTGCACGTCGCCGGGCCGCTGTGCAGTGCCAGCGGCAGGTCCGCGGAAATTTTTGTCTCACTTAACTTTGTTTGATGCGCGCGACAGAATCTAGAGCACGCTGAAATTGAGGTCAAGCCAAAATTTTCGTAGGACTAAAATCGGCGGCACGGTTCCGCATGCAGGCGCGGCGTGGCGTCGCCCGCCGACACCGCGCGGTACAATGCGCCGGCATCGTCGTCCCGACGGCCGTGCTTCGTGCGATGCGCGGAAGGCAATGTCCCGGCGACTGCACCGCCTCTCCGCCAGGACCTCCCGACTCGTTGCCACGAAAGAGATTCATGGATTCAGACATCATGCGTATCGGCCAGCGCATTCGCCGCCTGCGCCGGGAAGCGAAGAAGACGCTGCTGGAAGTCGCGACCGAAGCGAAGCTGTCGGTCGGGTTCCTGTCGCAGGTCGAGCGTCATCTCACGGGTATCTCGCTGTCGTCGCTCGTCAATGTCGCGAAGGCGCTGGGCGTGCCGCTCGGCGCGCTGATCGACCAGCCGCGCCAGGCGCAGCCCGATTCGCACGAAGGCAGCCGCGAGCCGTACGCGGTCGACAGCGCGTCGCAGTGGTACGAACGGCTGTCCACCACGTTCGACGGCAGCCAGATCAACGCGGTCAAGGTCCAGATGATGGAAGGCTACCGCTCGGAATGGGTGTCGCACGGCGGCGACGAATTCGTCTACGTGCTGACCGGCCGCATCTGCTACACGGTCGGCAAGAAGGATTACCCGCTGGCGCCCGGCGACTCGCTGCACTTCGACGCGCGCAAGCGGCATCGCGTCGCCAACGTGGGTGACGGGCCCGCCGAACTGATCGTGGTCGGCACACTGCCGCTGTTCGACGACAGTTGCGCCGAATTCGTGTCCGCGACGATGGAAATCAGGCAGCCCGAGCCCCGCGCGCGCATTGCGCCGGGCGAGCCGCGCGCGAGCCGCCGCGAACCGGCGCCGAAACGCGGCCGCGACGCCGATCCGGCACGGCCGGCCGGCGCGGCGGAAAAGAAGGCCACGGCCAAGCCGCGCGCATCCGCCGGCAAACGCCCGGCGGCCGCGCCCCCGGCACGCAAGGCAGCCGCGCGCCAGAAGCCGTAACGGCTGGCGGCCACCCGCCGCCGTCATACCTGCCGCCCTATTCGCCGATCGCGAGCGCCTGCGCGACGGCCTGGATCCGCGCGCGATGCACGGCCTCCTTGATCTTCTCCGCTTCGCTGCCGATGCCGCGCGCGATCGCGCCGGCATCGACGCTGCGCGCGGCCGCGAGCGCCACGCGCAGCCGCTCGGCCTGCGGATATGGCTGCGCGTCGAGCCCGAGCCGCCCGCGCGCATCCGATTCGCAGGCCTGCAGCATCTCGGCGAAACGCGCCGGCTTGCGCAGCGCGTCGCTGCGCTCGAACAGCCGCACCAGCGCGGCCGCGCCCATCTCCATCACGCGATGCAGGTTGCCGTGCTCGCGTGCGACCACGAGCGCGAGATCGCGGCAATCGTTCGGCACGCGCAGCCGCTCGCACAACGGCTTGAGCAGGTCGACGCTGCGGCCCTCATGGCCGACGTGGCGCGGCAGCACGTCCGCCGGCGTCGTCGCCTTGCCGAGATCGTGCGTGAGCGCCGCGAAACGCACCGGCAGCGAATAGCCCTGCTTCGCCGCGTAGTCGACGACCATCATCACGTGCACGCCCGTATCGACTTCCGGATGGTAGTCGGCGCGCTGCGGCACGCCCCACAGCGCATCGACCTCGGGCAGGACGCGCGCGAGCGCGCCGCAGTCGCGCAACACCGCGAACATCCGCGACGGCTTCGCCTCCATCAGCCCGCGCGCGATTTCCTGCCACACGCGCTCGGGCACCAGCGCGTCGGCCTCGCCCGCGTCGACCATCCGCCGCATCAGCGCGAGCGTTTCGTCGGCGACCGTGAAATCCGCGAACCGCGCGGCGAAGCGCGCAACGCGCAGGATCCGCACCGGATCCTCGACGAACGCGTCGCTCACGTGCCGGAACACGCGCGCGCGCAGGTCGGCCTGCCCGTCGAACGGGTCGATCACGGGCCCGACCAGCGCGCCCTCCGGGCTCACCTCGCGCGCCATCGCGTTGATCGTCAGGTCGCGCCGCGCGAGATCCTCGTCGAGCGTCACGTCCGGCGCGTAATGGAACTGGAAGCCGTGATAGCCGGCCGCCGTCTTGCGCTCGGTGCGCGCCAGCGCGTATTCCTCCTGCGTGTGCGGATGCAGGAACACCGGAAAATCCTTGCCGACCGGCCGGAAGCCCTGCGCGGCCATCTGCTCGGGCGTCGCGCCCACCACCACGTAGTCGCGGTCCTGCACGGGCACGCCGAGCAATTCGTCGCGAATCGCCCCGCCTACTGCGTAGATGTTCATGGCTGCGGCTCGTATTCGGCGATCACGTTGGTCTCGCTGCGCGCGGCGTCGATCCACCGCTGCACCGCCGGCAGCGCCGTCACGCGCGCCGCGTAGCCGGCCGCGTCCGGCGACAGGCCAGGCTCGTACGTGTTGAAGCGCATCACGACGGGCGCGTACATCGCATCGGCGATCCCGAACTCGCCGAACAGGAACGGCCCGCCCGACGCCTCGAGGCACGCGCTCCACAGCGCGTCGATGCGCGCGACGTCGGCGAGCGCGTCGGGCGTCGCGCCGCGCCCCGGCATCGACGCG
This sequence comes from Burkholderia sp. NFPP32, assembly GCF_900119325.1. Taxonomy (NCBI): domain Bacteria; kingdom Pseudomonadati; phylum Pseudomonadota; class Betaproteobacteria; order Burkholderiales; family Burkholderiaceae; genus Burkholderia; species Burkholderia sp. NFPP32. The sequence goes on from NZ_FPJP01000004.1 coordinate 331,007, forward strand.
CGCACGTTCATGCCCATCTGCGTGCGCAGCGCCGCGAAGCCCGCATGCATCTCGGCCGCGATGCAGCGCGCATGCGCGCGTTCGAGCGGATCGGCCGGCCACATCGGAAACTGCGGATAGCGCTCGGCAAGCGTCTCGGCGATCGCGAGCGAATCCCAGATCGCGACGCCGTGGTCGTCGACCAGGCACGGCACCTTGCCGGACGGCGAATACTCGAGGATGCGCGCGGCCGTGTCGTCGCGGCGCAGCTCGACCGCGATCTCGTCGAACGGGATGCCGAAATGCACGAGCAGCAGCCACGGACGCATCGACCACGACGAGTAGTTCTTGTCTCCAATGACGAGTTTCATGACGGTGTTCCGGAAAACGCGAAGGTGGAAAGGACGATGCTGAACGACAGCGCCCCGGCCGCGCCTAGCGGCGCGAGCGGAACCAGTCGAACCGCGACCGCGCCGCGGCGTTGCCGAGATACGCGGGCGCAATGCTTTCGAGACTCGCGGGCGTGATCCCGAGTTCCGGCGCGAGCGGCCCCGACAGCACGTTCGGCACCGACATCGACGCGAGATTGTCGCGCGTGAGTACCGGTTCGCCGGGCAGGCATTCGAACACGCTTGCCTGCAGCCGCGCAAGCGCGTCGGACAGCCGCACGATGCGTGCCTGCCTGCCGACCAGCGTGCCGCAATAGCGCACCAGTTGCTCGAGCGTATAGACGGTCGGGCCGCCGAGTTCGTAGGTCTTGCCGTGCGCGGCCGCGAGATCGAGCGTGTTGACGAACGCGCGCACGACATCGCCGACGAACACCGGCTGGAAGCGCGCGTCGGGCATCGCGAGCGGCAGCACGGGCACCGTGCGCTGCAGGTTCGCGAACGTATTGAGGAATGAGTCGCCGGGGCCGAACACGACCGACGGGCGGAAGATCGTCAGCTCGAGCGAATCGGTCGCCGCGATCGCATGCAGCGCCGCTTCGCCGTCGCCCTTCGAGCGCTGGTACATGCTCGCGCCGTGCGAATCGGCGCCGAGCGCGCTCATGTGCAGCAGGCGCCGCACGCCGACCTCGGTGCACGCGCTCGCGAGCGCGGCCGGCAGCGCGACGTGCGCGCGCTCGAAGCCGGGCCCGTACGGCGTGCCGCGGCCGCCGTGCAGCACGCCGATCAGATTGATCGCCGCGTGCGCGCCGGCGACGAAGCGCGCGAGCGTGCGCGTGTCGAGCGCTTCGAGCTCAACGATCTCGACCGGCAGCATCTGCAGATGGCGCGCGTGGTCGCGCCGCCGCGTGCCGATCCGTACCTGCTTGCCGGCGTCGATCAGCGCATTGACGAGCCGGCTGCCGATGAAGCCGGTGCCGCCCAGCAGCACAACGGTCTGGCGATCCATGTTCGACACTCCCAGGGCCTGTTCACGCTAATAACGGACTTGCGCTGGCCGCCAGAAGGGTCGAGCGCAAGGACTGCGACGAAGCGAATACTCGACGTATTCGCAAGGAGCATGACGCAGCGATCGGCCCTTCTGGCGGCCAGCCCCATTCATGACTTTTTCCCGGTCAGGGGAACGAGCCTTGCCGGCCGCATTGCGGCGTCGCGCGTCGCTTGTCCGGCTCGGCCAAACGGCGCTCCTTGCTTCTTGCACCGCGGCCGGCAACGCACGTTCGCAAGTCCGTTATTAGCGTGAACAGGCCCTTAAGAACACTGCCGCGTCTCGCGCGGCAGTGTGAAGATTGCGGATCAGGGCGAGATCATGCCTAGACGTTTCTTCAACGACTGCGGCTTGCCCTCGAAGAGCGCCGCGTAGTAGACGGTGTTCGACAGCACGTTCTTCACGTAGTCGCGCGTCTCGTTGAACGGAATCGTCTCTGCGAAGATCGCGCCTTCGACCGGCTGCGTCAACACCTGGCGCCACTGGCGCGGCCGGCCCGGGCCCGCGTTGTAGCCGGCGGTGGCCAGCACCGGCGAGCTGTCGAAGTTGTTGTAGATGTCCGCCAGATACCAGGTGCCGAGCTGGATGTTGGTATCGATGTCGTGCATCTGCGCGCGCGTGATCGTGCCCATGCCGAGCTTCTTCGCGACGAGCTGGGCGGTTGCCGGCATCAGCTGCATCAGGCCGCCCGCGCCCACCGACGAGCGCGCGCTCGTGATGAAGCGCGACTCCTGGCGGATCAGCCCGTACGCCCATTCGATGTCGAGGCCCGTCGACTGCGCATAGCGCTCGACGATGTTGCGGTACGGCGACGGGTAGCGCAGCGTGAAGTCGTGCTCGGCCTTCGTGCGGTCGGCCGTGTTGACCGTGCGGTCGAGCAGCTCGACGCGCTTGCCGTACTCGGCGGCCGCGAGCAGCTGGCGATCGGTCATCCCGCGCAGCGGCCAGTTCCATTCGCGGTTGCCTTCGAGGCGCAGGTTCAGCGCGTAGAAGCGCTGCGCGAGCGCGAAGCCCGGAATCTTGCCCATCGCGTCGATCTCGGCGTCGCTCACCTTCGTGCGCGGCGGGACCGTCGTGCGCTGGCCGAGCTCTTCGCCGGCGAGCTGCCCGTAGAAGTTGAACTGGCCCGCGACCTGCTCGAATTCCTGGTTCGCCTGCAGCGTGTCGCCGCTCTGCTTGAGCGCGCGCGCATGCCAGTAGATCCACGCCGGATCGCTGCGCAGCGACGGCGGCATCTGCTCGATCGACCAGCGCACCATCGGCCAGTTGCCGGCGAGCAGCGCGGCGCGCGTGCGCCATTCGTAGCCCGGGTTCGACAGCGGCGCGTTCGCGGATTTCGCGTACCAGACCGACGCGAGCGGCGAGCGCTTGATCGCGCCCTGGTAACCGATCGCGCCCCATGCGATCGCCTGTTCCTGTTTCGTGAGCGAGCCGGCGACCGACGTCAGCATCCCGGCGGCCGCGTCCGGATCGTTGCGCGCCATGCGGCCGAGCGCGATCAGCGCGAGCTGGTGCGACGTCGCGTCGGGGCCGACGCCGCGCGCGAGGTACAGCGGCGGCGCGCTCGTCGCCTGGTCGAAGGCGACCGGGCGCGGGCCGAGCGCGTCGACGATCTTGCCGCCGAGCGTCGTGTAGTTCTGCTCGTACGCGAGGCGCGCCTGCTGCCACACGTCGTCGCTCGTGAACTGCTGGTTGACCGTGAGCGCGGTGATCAGGTCGACGCACGCGTCGCCGTAATTCTTCGGCTCGACGAGCAGCGCGCGCGCCGCATCGGCGACGTTCTCGCCGCGCGCCGCGCGCGATTCGAGCGCGTAGCACCTGACCTGCGTGTCGTCGTCGAGCACGAAGCGCTTGTATTGATCGTCGAAGCTGCGCCAGTCGTGGCGCGCGCCGAGCACGAGCAGGTAGTCGTTGCGCAGGCGGTCGGCGATCGCCTGGCCGTCGTAGCGCTGCAGGAACGACTGCACGGGCGCGTCCGGCGCGTCGACGCGCGCGCGGCCCGTCGAATCGAACAGCTGCGGCTTGATCTGGAAATACTCGACGTAGGACGGGGCCGGATAGTTCGGGATCATCGACGCAAGCTGCGCGGCTTTCGCGGCATCGTTGCGGCGTGCGGCTTCGCGAAGCTGCACGAAGATCTGGTCATCCCCGGCGACCGTGTCGTCGCCCGGTGCGGCGCATGCGGCCGTGCCCGCGACGAGCGCGGCGGCCGAAAGCGTCAGCGCGACCGCGCGATATACTCGGAAAAGGCTGTTCGACATCGTTTTGAATGGAGCACGAATTGAGCGAAAGCATAGCACGCAACCCTGTGCCGAACCCGAAGGTTGCACTGCGCAAAACGCTGTCCGGCGCGCGTCGCGACGCCGCATCGCAGCCCGCCGCGAACGCCGCGCTCGACGCGCGGCTGCGCACGCTGCTCGACCGGCTCGCGCCGCGCACGGTCGGGTTCTACTGGCCGCTGCCGGGCGAATTCGATGCGCGCGACGCGGTGCTCGCGTGGTGCGCGGCAGGTGCCGGCCGGCGCGCCGCGCTGCCCGTGATCGGCGAGCGGCACACGCCGCTCGCGTTCCATGCGTGGGACGCGCACACGCCGATGCGCGAAGGCCATCACCGGATTCCGGAACCGGCGGCGGGCATCGTCGTCGTGCCCGACCTGCTGCTGATTCCCTGCGTGGGATTCGATCCGCAGCGCTATCGGCTCGGCTACGGCGGCGGCTACTACGATCGCACGCTCGCCGCGTGGCCGGGCGACACGCTGCCGGTGACGGTCGGCATCGCGTATGAAGCGTGCCGCGTCGACGCGCTGCCGGCCGAAGCGCACGATCTGGCGCTGCGCTGGATCGTGACCGACGGCGCGCTCTACCCGGCCGCCGGATGACGCGGCGCGCGGCGCCACGCATCGGGCCTCCACGACACGCCCGTCAGCGCAACGCCGCGCTCGACACGTTCCGCAATCGTTTACAGCGACGCCGCCGCGCGCGCGGCCGTGTCGTACAGGCCCGATGCGTGGCGCAGCAACTGCGCCGCGTCGCCGATCTGCGCGTTGGTGAGCCCGCTGTCCTTCAGCGTCTCGATCAGGCAGTGCTCGCGCACCTCGCGATACTTCAGGCACAGGTCGCGGCCCGCATCAGTCGCGAAGAAGAACACCTCCTTGCCGTTCTTCTCGCTCTTCACGTAACCGCGGGCGATCAGTTTTTTCAGCGCATAGGTCGCGACGTGCGTATCCTCGATATTGAGCACGAAGCAGATGTCGGCGAGCTTCTTCTTGCGTTCGCGATGGCTCACGTGATGCAGCAGCGACACCTCGACCGCCGTCATGTCCTTCGCGCCGGCCGCCGACATGCAGCGCACCATCCAGCGGTTGAACGCGTTGCCGGCCATGATGAGCCCGTATTCGAGCTCCGACAGCTCCGCGCTCGAATCGGAAACGAGGTGTTCGGATGACACGATCTTGGTCGGAGAACGCTTCATGGAAAGGCGGCGCAAGCAGGATGTCAGGGTGTGCCGAGTGTACGTCAGAAGCCCCGGTATACGGGCTAGGCGAAAACGCTTATTGGTAAGTTATCGATATCTTGTTGACAATGTGCGCTAACATTGCCGTCCGAACCGTGCCAGTCCGATGACGCAACCCCGCTTTTATCCGCTCGGCGATGCCGCCCTCGTCTGCGAGGTGCCGCCGCCCGCCACGCTCGATTGCCAGCGCCGCGTCTGGGCCGTTGCCGAGGCCGCGCGCGCGTGGCCCGACGTGATCGACGTCGTGCCGGGCATGAACAACCTGACCATCGTGTTCGACCCGCTCGCCGCGACGGCCGAGTCGCTCACGCCGGCGCTGCGCGACGCGTGGGAGACGGCCGACGTCGAGCACGCGGACGGCCGCGACGTCGAGATCCCGGTCGAGTACGGCGGTGCCGCCGGCCCCGATCTGGCGGCCGTCGCCGCGCACACGGGCCTGTCGGCCGACGAGGTCGTCGCGCGCCACGCGGCCGGCGAATACGTCGTGTTCTTCATCGGCTTCCAGCCGGGTTTCGCGTATCTCGGCGGCCTCGACGCATCGCTGCACACGCCGCGCCGCGCGGCGCCGCGCCTCGAGGTGCCGGCCGGCTCGGTCGGCATCGGCGGCGCACAGACGGGCATCTACCCGGCCACGTCGCCCGGCGGCTGGCAGTTGATCGGCCGCACGTCGCACGTGCTGTTCGATCCGGCGCGGCCGCAGCCGACGCTGCTGCTGCCCGGCGATCGTGTGCGCTTCACCATCGCAGGAGTCGACGCACGATGAACCAGAGCAACGCACCGGGCACCATCGAGGTGGTGCGGGCCGGCCCGCTGTCGACCGTGCAGGATCTCGGGCGCCGCGGCGCGCGCCATCTCGGTGTCGCGCAGGGCGGCGCGCTCGACGGCCTCGCGCTCGAGGTCGGCAACCGGCTCGTCGGCAACCGCCCCGACGCGGCGGCCGTCGAGATCACGATCGGCCCGACCGCATTCCGCTTCACGCGCGCCACCCGCATCGCGATCACCGGCACCGAGTTCGGCGCGACGCTCGACGGCCGGCGCGTGCATTCGTGGTGGAGCCTGCCGGTCGCAGCCGGGCAGATGCTCGTGCTGCCGGCCGCGAAACGCGGGATGCGCGGCTACCTTTGCATCGCGGGCGGCATCGACGTGCTGCCGATGCTCGGCTCGCGCAGCACCGATCTCGCGTCGCGCTTCGGCGGCCTCGGCGGCCGCACGCTGCGCGACGGCGATCGGCTCCCGGTCGGCGTGCCGCCGGCCGGCGCGGGCTGCCTCGCGGCCGACGCGCCCGAATTCGGCGTGAAGGCGCCCGCGTGGTGCGCGTTCGCGCGCGTCGACGAGCCGCCGCGCCGCCACCGCCCCGCGCATGCGCATGCGCCGTGGGCGATGCCGGTGCGCGTGCTGCCGGGCCCCGACTACGCGTCGTTCGCGGCCGATTCGCAGCAGGCGTTCTGGGACGACGAATGGCTCGTCACCGCGAACAGCAACCGGATGGGCTATCGACTCGCCGGCGCCGAGCTCGTGCGCGAGCGGCCGGTCGAGCTGCTGTCGCACGCGGTGCTGCCCGGCACGATCCAGGTGCCGCCGAACGGCCAGCCCATCGTGCTGATGCACGACGCGCAGACCACCGGCGGCTACCCGAAGATCGGCACGGTGATCCGCGCCGACCTGTGGAAGCTCGCACAGGCGCGGCTCAACCTGCCGATCCGCTTCGTGCGCACGACACCCGACGCGGCGCGTGCCGCCCTCGCCGCGGAACGCGCGTATCTGCGGCAGATCGACATCGCGATCGACATGCGCGAGGAAGCGCGCCGCCGCGCCCAATCGCGCGCGGCGTGACAATGGCGGAAGCGGCACGGAAGACGCGCCACGCAATCAGTGGACGAGGAACATCATGGAAATCGATCTGAATGCCGATCTCGGCGAAGGATGCGGATCGGACGAGGCGCTGCTCGACCTCGTCACGTCGGCGAACATCGCATGCGGCTGGCACGCGGGCGGCGCCAATGCGATGCGCGACTGCGTGCGCTGGTCCGTGCAGAAAGGCGTGTCGATCGGCGCGCACCCGAGCTTTCACGATCCGGAGAATTTCGGCCGCAAGGAAATGCAGCTGCCGGCCGGCGACATCTACGCCGGCGTGCTGTATCAGCTCGGCGCGCTGTCGGCGATCGCGCAGGCCGAAGGCGGGCGCATCGCGCACGTGAAGCCGCACGGCGCGCTGTACAACCAGGCCGCGCGCGACCCGATGATCGCCGATGCGGTGGTGTCCGCGATCCACGATTTCGATCCGTCGCTCGCGGTGTTCGGGCTCGCGAACAGCGTGTTCGTCGCGGCCGCGCGGCAGGCGGGGCTCGCCGCGGTGGAGGAAGTGTTCGCCGATCGCGGCTACCGCGCCGACGGCTCGCTCGTGCCGCGCAGCCAGCCCGGCGCGCTGATCGACGACGAAGAGGCGGTGCTCGCGCGCACGCTCGACATGGTGCGCAACCGGCACGTGCGTGCATTGAGCGGCGAATGGGTGCCGCTGAACGCGCAGACCGTCTGCCTGCACGGCGACGGGCCGCATGCGCTGGCGTTCGCGAAGCGGATCCGCGCGGCGCTCGAGGCGGCGGGTGTCGATGTCGTGGCGCCCGGTGCGCTGCAGGCCGACGAAGGCGCGTGACGCGTATCCGTCGCGTGACACGTGCGTTGCACGCATCCGTCGCACAAAAGAAAAAAGCGCCCTCGTGGCGCTTTTACGTTGGCGCAATCGCTGCGGCTTCGCCGTCTGTCGATTCGCCCCCCGAAACCGTCTTTCGACGGTGACCGGAAAAATAGTCCGGATTAAAAAACGTCCGCCGCCGCCCGATCACTGCATTCCCCGGTCAGACGACGGAACGTTGCTTATCTGCAAGTCGGCCCGCATGCATGTGTTGTCCGACGATGATTGGCCCCGCCGTGCATGCAGACACTCCGCGGCCGGCACGCGCTTCACGTGCCGGCAACGCTAACCCCGCGCTTTATTTCTGCTACCCCGTAGAACTTATCTATTCTTTTCATTTTTTCAACTTGTGGGATGAAGAATAGATATTGGCAGAACAGGATGTCAATCGTTTCAAACGCTATTTTCCGACGATTCAAGGGTTTTCCTTATCGATTGCCGCGGCCGTGCCGGCGCCTCGCGGCATGCGCGCGATGGCAATCAAACAGGGGAAGATCGGTGCGGGCCGCCGGGCGCGATCAGTTCGCGTCGACCCGGTATCCTTGCTGGCGCAACAATTCGAGCACGCCGCGCGAGCCGCCCAGATGCAGCGCGCCGATCGCGACGAACAGCGGCCGGTTCGGCGCGGCGATTGCCGTCATCCGCGCAACGAAGCGCCGGTTGCGCTCGTACAGGATCTTGTTGTCGATCGACGCCGACAACGCCTTCGAACGCGCGAGCCGCTCGCTCTTCGCGACGGCCCACGCCGAGATCGCGTCGGCGTCGCCAATTCGCCACAGCCGGTGCAGCGCCTTGATGTCGTCCGCGTTCTGCGCGGGTGTCTGCACCATGTCCTGCGCGAGCATCTCCCGCTGCTCGGCCAGCGTCAGCCCGGTGAACGCGCGCATCTGTTCGGCGAGCGTCTCGAGCCCGATCACGCGGCCGCCCTTCTTCTTCAGGAACACGTTCTGCAGTTGCGCCTCGGTGCCGTATTCGGTCTGCAGGCCGGCCGACAGCGAATCGTAGGTCTCGACGACGAGCGCCGCGAGCCACGGCCGCATCTTGCGGATCTCGGCGAGCGCGGCCGGGTTGCCGCGCAGGCGCGCCGCGAGCCGCTGCCACAGCGGCTCGGGCAGCAGGCGCTGCAGGCACGGGTAGCGGCACACGCCGTACTTCGACACGTCGTCCTGCGATTCGAGCAGGTCATCGGGCGACAGTTCGAGCGCGAGTGTCGGCGACGCGGCGAGCGCCGCGAGGATGCGCGGCCGGAACGGCTGCGCGCTCGGGTAGTCGGACGGGTCGCCCGTGTGCAGCGTGCCGAGCACGTAGAGCGTGACCTTGCCCCTGGTCGCGACGTAGAACGGCATGCGCGCGGGCTGCACGCGCACCGCCCCGCTCGCGACCGTGCCGTTCGACACGGCAGGCGCGTGAAAGCCCGGCAGGCTCATGCCGGGCGGCGGGACTTGCGACGGATGGATCGGTGAAGTGGCCGGCGCGCGCCCTTCGGCGCGCGCGGCCTCGACGGGAACCGCAAGGCTGGCTGCCACGCACGCGCCGGCCAGCGCCGCGCCCGTCACGGTGCGCACGCTCCAGCGCCGCGCGTAGCGGTACGCGCGCATCACGCGCGCGCTGCTTGCCCCCGAACGGCGCGCGCCGGACACGCGCGCCGCCAACGCTTCAGGCATTCGCCTCCCCTACCTCCTCGGCGCGATGGCAGGCCACGCGCCGTCCGTCGACCTCGCGCAGCTGCGGCTCCTCGACGCGGCAGCGCTCGACCGCATACGGGCAGCGCTGGTGGAACGCGCAGCCCGACGGCGGATTGAGCGGCGACGGCAGTTCGCCCTGCAGCTTGATCTGCACGCGGCGGTCTTCCTCGAAGATCGCCGGCGTCGCCGACATCAGCGCGCGCGTGTACGGATGGCGCGGCCGCGCGTAGATCGTCTCCTTGTCGCCGAGCTCGGCCACGCTGCCGAAGTACATCACCATCACGTCGTCCGCGACATGCTCGACCACCGACAGGTTGTGCGAGATGAACACGTAGCTCGTCTTGAACTGCTCCTGCAGATCCATGAACAGGTTCAGGATCTGCGCCTGGATCGACACGTCGAGCGCGGACACCGGCTCGTCGGCGACGACGATCCGCGGATCGAGGATCATCGCGCGCGCGATCGCGACACGCTGCCGCTGGCCGCCCGAGAACATGTGCGGATAACGCTTCGCGTGCTCGGGCCGCAGGCCGACCGTGCGCATGATCTGCGCGATGCGCTGCGCGCGTTCGGCGGCCGTCAGGTTCGCGTTGATCTCGAGCGGCTCGGAGAGCGTCTGCTCGACGGTCTTGCGCGGGTTGAGCGACGCGAACGGGTTCTGGAACACCATCTGCACGCGGCGGCGCAGGTCGGCGACCCGGTGGCGGTCCGCGCCCGCGACGTCCTTGCCGTCGATCGACAGGTGGCCGGACGTCGGCGTCTCGATCATCGTCAGCTGCCGCGCGAGCGTCGACTTCCCGCAACCGGATTCGCCGACGACGGCGAGCGTCTTGCCGCGCTTCAGCGAAAACGACACGCCGTTGAGCGCCTTCACCGTGCCCTGGCCGAACATGCCGCGCTTGACCGTGTAGTGTTTCGCGAGCTGGTCGGCGACCAGCACGACGTCGTCGTCGTGCGGCGTGGCGCGCGTTTCGTGGACTGCGTTCATCGTGCGCCTCCCGTCAGGTCGAGGTTGGAAACATGGAGCGGCTTGATGCAGCGTGCGCGCATCGCATCGTTGCCGGACACCAGCGTGTCGAGCGCCGGCCGCGCCTTGCGGCAATCGTCGACGACATACTTGCAGCGCGGCGCGAACAGGCACCCGGACGGGCGATCATCGCGGCCCGGCACCATGCCGGGCAATGCGGCAAGGCGACGCGCCCCCTTATTGTGCTCGGGAATCGCCGCGAGCAGCGCTTCGGTGTACGGATGATGCGGCGTGCGGAAGATCTCGGGCACGCTGTTGGTCTCGATGATCTCGCCCGCGTACATCACCGCGACGCGCTGCGCGACCTCCGACACCACGGCCAGGTCGTGCGAGATCAGCACGAGCGCCATCCCGCGCTCCTTCTGCAGCTTCACCAGCAGATCCATGATCTGCGCCTGGATCGTCACGTCGAGCGCGGTGGTCGGCTCGTCGGCGATCAGCAGCTTCGGGTTGCACGCGACGGCCATCGCGATCATCACGCGCTGGTTCATCCCGCCCGACATCTGGTGCGGGAACGACGCGATGCGGTTCTTCGCATCGGGAATGCCGACCTGGTCGAGCAGTTCGAGCGCGCGCCGGTGCAGCGCGTCGCCGCGCAGCCCCTCGTGCAGCTTCAGCACCTCCTTGATCTGATAGCCGACCGTATAGCTCGGGTTCAGGCTCGTCAGCGCGTCCTGGAACACCATCGCGATGTCCTTGCCGACGATCTTGCGGCGCGCCTTCGGCGACGCCTTCAGCAGGTCGACGCCGTTGAACGTGACCTCGTCGGCCGTCACCTTGCCCGGCGCGTCGATCAGGCCCATCAGCGCCATCATCGTCACGCTCTTGCCCGAGCCCGATTCGCCGACGACGCCCACCACCTCGCCCGGCGCGATCGACATGTTGATCCGGTCGACGGCGGGCAGCCCGTTGAAGTTCACCGCGAGATTGCGGATGGTCAGTAGGTTCTGGCTCATCTCATGCCATCCGTTTCAGTTTGGGATCGAGCGCGTCGCGCAGCCCGTCGCCGAGCAGGTTGATCGCGAGCACCGAAATCAGGATCGACAGGCCGGGCATCGTCACGATCCACCATGCGTTGTCGATGTAATCGCGCGCGGACGCGAGCATCGCGCCCCACTCGGCGGTCGGCGGCTGCACGCCGAGGCCGAGGAAGCCGAGCGCGGCCGCGTCGAGGATCGCCGACGAGAAGCCCAGCGTCGCCTGCACGATCAGCGGCGCCGTGCAGTTCGGCAGCACCTGCGAGAACATCAGGCGCAGCGTGCCTGCACCGGCCACGCGCGACGCCGTCACGTATTCCTTCTGCAGCTCGCCGAGCGCCGACGCGCGCGTGAGGCGCACGTAGGCCGGCAGCGCGACGATCGCGATCGCGAACATCGTGTTGGTGAGGCCCGGGCCGATGATCGCGACGACCGCGACCGCGAGCAGCAGCGACGGCAGCGCGAGCAGCACGTCCATGATGCGCATCACGGGCGTGTCGGCCCACTTCTGGAAGAACGCGGCGACGAGCCCGAGCACGATGCCGGGGATCAGCGCGAGCACGACCGACACGAAGCCGATCCAGAACGACATCCGCGCGCCGAACATCAGCCGCGAAAGAATGTCGCGGCCCGCTTCGTCGGTGCCGAGGATGAATTTCCAGTTGCCGCCGTCGAGCCACGCGGGCGGGATTTTCACGTAGTCGCGGTATTGCTCGACCGGGCTGTGCGGCGCGATCAGCGGCGCGAGCAGCGCGACCAGGATCAGCGCGAGCACGACGATGCCGGCGCCGACGGCGCCGCGGTTGCGCGAGAAGTTGGCCCAGAACTCGCGCAGCGCGAGCGCACGGCCGCCGGCCGGCGCGGATTCGCTCGGCAGGGTGTTTTGCAGATTGCTCATGGAATTACCTCGTGTGGCGGATGCGCGGATTCAGCACGCCGTACAGCAGGTCGACGACCAGGTTCACGACGATCACGAGCGTCGCGATCAGCAGGATGCCGCCCTGGACGACCGGATAGTCGCGGCGGCCGATCGCATCGATCAGCCACTTGCCGACACCGGGCCACGAAAAGAGCGTCTCGGTCAGCACGGCGCCCGCGAGCAGCGTGCCGATCTGCAGGCCGATCACGGTGACGACCGGGATCAGCGCGTTGCGCAGCGCATGCACGACGACCACGCGCACGGGCGACAGCCCCTTCGCGCGTGCGGTGCGGATGTAGTCCTCGCGCAGCACTTCGAGCATCGACGAGCGCGTCATCCGCGCGATCACCGCGAGCGGGATCGTGCCGAGCACGATCGCGGGCAGGATCAGGTGGCTGACCGCCGACTTGAACGAGCCTTCGTCCGGCGCGAGCAGCGCGTCGATCAGCATGAAGCCCGTCGGGTGCGGAAAGTCGTATTCGACGGCGATGCGCCCCGACACGGGCGTCCAGCCGAGGTACGACGAAAACACCATGATGAGGATCAGCCCCCACCAGAAGATCGGCATCGAGTAGCCGGTGAGCGCGGTGCCCATCACGCCGTGGTCGATGACCGAACCGCGCCGCAGCGCGGCGATCACGCCGGCCGGCAGGCCGATGGCGAGCGCGAACACGAGCGCGCACAGCGACAGCTCGACGGTCGCCGGGAAGCGCGCGAAGAACTCGCCCGCGACACTGGTGTTGGTGATGATCGACGTGCCGAGATCGCCGTGCAGCGCGCGGCCGATGTAGTGGACGTACTGCAAGGGCAGCGGTTGGTCGAGCCCGAGGCGTTTCATCGCCTCCGCGTGCATGGCGGGATCGACGCCGCGCTCACCCATCATCACTTCGATGGGGTCGCCCGGTATCAGGTGAATCAGCGCGAACGCGAGGATGGTGATGCCGATGAAGGTCGGGATCACCATGCCCACGCGGCGCAACACGAATCGGAGCATGATGCTTCTCGTATTTTCTTGTGGGAAATGTGCGACCGGCGACGGGGGGCTTTTGGCCTCCCGCCGCCGGATGATTTCAAGCCGGTCTTCTCAAGGACGACAGCTTACGCCGGTCGTATTACTTCACGCCGACGCCGTCGAAGCGCGCATAGCCGAGCGGCTCGATGCGCATGTCGACCACGTTCTTGCGCACCGGCTGGTAGACCGTCGAGTTCGCGATCGGCGAGAACGGCAGCTGTTGCGCGAAGATCTGCTGAGCCTGCGTGTAGAGCTTCGTGCGCGCGTCCTGGCCCGTCGTCGTGCGGCCCTTCTGGACCAGCTCGTCGAACGGCTTGTAGCACCAGTGCGAGAAGTTGTTGCCCTTGATCGCCTCGCAGCCGAGCAGCGTGCCGAGCCAGTTGTCCGGATCGCCGTTGTCGCCCGTCCAGCCGATCAGCATCGTGTCCTGCTCGCCGCCGTGCGCGCGCTTGATGTACTCGCCCCACTCGTACGTGACGATCTTCGCCTTCACGCCGATCTTCGCCCAGTCGGCCTGGATCATCTCGGCCATCAGGCGGGCGTTCGGGTTGTACGCGCGCTGCACGGGCATCGCCCACAGCGTGATCTCGAAACCGTTCGCATAACCGGCCTTCGCGAGCAGCGCCTTCGCCTTCGCGGTGTCGTACGCGGCCATCTTCAGGTTCTTGTCGTACGACCATTGGGTCGGCGGCATCGGCGCGCCGGCCGCCTGGCCCGCACCCTGGTAGACGGATTCGAGGATCGCCTTCTTGTTGATCGCCATGTCGAGCGCCTGACGCACTTCGAGCTTGTCGACCGGCTTGTGCTCGACGTTGTACGCGAGATAGCCGAGGTTGAAGCCCGCCTGCGACGGCATGTCGACGTTCGAATCGGCCTTCAGCGTCGCGATGTCGGCCGGGCGCGGATAGCTCATCACCTGGCATTCGTTGCGCTTGATCTTCTGCACGCGCACGCCCGGATCCGGCGTGATCGAGAAGATCAGCTTCGACAGCTTCACTTCGCCCTTCTTCCAGTAATCAGGATTGCCGTCGAATCGGATCGTCGCGTCCTTCGTGTAGCTGCGGAAGACGAACGGGCCCGTGCCGACCGGCTTCTGGTTGATGTCGGCGGCCTTGCCGGCCTTCATCAGCTGGTCGCCGTATTCGGCCGACAGGATCGACGCGAATTCCATCGCCATGTTCTGGATGAACGGCGCGTTCGGCTCGGACAGCGTGAACTTCACGGTGTACGGATCGACCTTCTCGACCTTCGTGATCAGCTTGTCGAGGCCCATGTCGGTGAAGTACGGGAACGACACCGGATACGCCTTGCGGAACGGCTGGTTCGGGTCGAGCATGCGCTCGAACGTGAACAGCACGTCGTCCGCGTTGAATTCGCGCGTCGGCTTGAAGAAGTCGGTCGTGTGGAACTTCACGCCATGGCGCAGGTGGAACGTGTACACCTTGCCGTCGGACGACACGTCCCACTTCTCGGCGAGGCCCGGCTCGACCTTGGTGCCGCCGCGCTCGAATTCGACGAGGCGGTTGTAGACGGTGAACGTGGCGGCGGTGAAATCGACGCCGGTCGTAAATTGCGCGGAATCAAAACCCGCCGGGCTGCCTTCTGAGCAGTAGACGAGCGTTTTGTTCGGGATCTGTGCGAATGCAGAACCCGCGATGCCGAGCGATGCCGCTGCCACGCCTGCAATGGCGGTAACACGCAGGGTGTGCAACAGACGGTTGTATTCCATGTTTCCTCCAGGTCTCCAGATCGGAACCGGTCCCGCCAGGGTCCGGCGTACGCGGATATTACTTGAGCTAGCGATTTTGCAACAAGCTGGAGAAAAAACTCTTCTAGACGCGCCCGCACGGGTTTTTGCCGATGTCTTGCACGGGTAAAAAATGCGAAAACGCGCGCGAGCGACAGTTCCGTTCATTCCGTGCATGTTTCGTTCGACAACTAAACAATTCGGGCGCGAATGCGAAAGTTCGGCGCGCGGTTTTCCGCGTTCGGCCGCACATCATTGCGTTTTGCGAAATGATTCGATGACAGTCTTCTTCCTGTCATGCTGTCACGCCGGCGCGTCGAGATCGGCGCTGCGCGCGGGCACGAACGCGACCGCGACGATCGACAGCGCGAGCCCGGCCATCACATAGTAGGTCGGCGCCAGCGGCGTACCGGTCACCTTGATCAGCCACGTGACGATGAACTGCCCGAAGCCGCCGAACAGCATCACCGCGACGTTGTATGCGATCGACAGCCCGGTCGAGCGCACGTTGGCCGGGAACAACTCGGCGATCATTGCGCCGAACGGCCCGTAATAGCCTGCGAGCGTCACCGACAGCACGGCCTGCACCGCGATCAGCCGCCCGATGCTCGGCGCCGCGTCGAGCCACGCGAACAGCGGATACATCAGCACGAGCGTCAGCGCGAGCGACCACAGCGACAGCCCCTTGCGGCCGATGCGGTCCGACCACGCGCCCGCGACCGGCGACAGCACCATCAGCAGCAGGTTGCCGACGATCACCGCGTAGAACGATTCCGAGTACGGCAGCTTCAGTTGCTTCACCGCGAAGGTCGGCAGATAGCTGATCAGCACGTAGATCGTCACCGTCAGCGCGATCACCGAGCCGAGCCCGCACAGCACCTCGCGCGGATGGCGCGTGAACACTTCGCCGAGCGTCGCGCGGCGCGCGCTCTGCTGCGCATGCAGGAATGCTTCGGAATCGGCGAGATGGCGGCGGATATAGAAGCCGATCGGGCCGATCACGAGCCCGAGGACGAACGGCACGCGCCAGCCCCAGCTGTGCAGCGCGTCGTGCGACAGCCCGCGCGTGACGGCCGCGCCGACGAGCGCGCCGATCAGCAGCGCGGCCGCCTGGCTCGCCATCTGCCAGCTGCCGTAGAAACCGCGTTTCGAGAACGGCGCGGCCTCGATCAGCAGCGCCGTCGCGCTGCCGAATTCGCCGCCTGCGGAGAAGCCCTGCAGCAGGCGGCCGAGCACGATCAGGAGCGGGCCGCCGATGCCGATCGCCGCATAGGGCGGCGCGATCGCGAGCAGGAAGATGCCGAACGTCATCAACAGGATCACGAGCGACAGCGCGGCCTTGCGGCCGGCACGGTCCGCGTACAGCCCGAATACGATGCCGCCGATCGGGCGCATGAAGAACGCGACGCCGAACGTCGCGGTGGTCAGCAGCAGCGACGAGTATTCGCTGGAGGTCGGGAAGAACAGCTCGGCGATCACGACCGTCATGAAGCCGAATACCGTGAAATCGTACCACTCGAGCGCGTTGCCGATCACGGCGGCCACGACCGCGCGCCGGTTCAGCGCACGCTCGGGCCGGATCGTTTTCGTTGAATTCGCAATCGTCGCCATGCGTGCCTCGTCCTCGTGAATTCGCCGTGTCGGGTGGCGCGGCGCAGTGTGCCGCGGCGCGCTGGTTTGCAGCGAGTGTAGAAAGCGACGGAACCGTTTTCAAGCAATAAAAACGCCCGCCGTCTTTCGACGGCGGGCGTTTTGCGGTTTTCGCCACATTGCGGCATCGCACGATGCCGTGTAGGCGCTACACCGAGGACACGGGCCCAGCGACGCCACCCGTTCGCCTTGCACGTCATTCGCGTTGGGACGGTTGCACTTTCGACTTTGTCTTATTTCCCACCCTATTTCTTTCCATTAACTTTCACCCGATGCCGTTCCGCCTCGCCAGATCGCATGGCATCCGGCCGAGCGCCGGAACGTGGGTCTGTCGCAACATTTCTCGGACACCGCCGTGAGCAACAACAAGATTCCCTACTACATGGCAAATAGGCTGCTGTGGAAATGGGCTCGATGCGAAGGCATCGACGGCTGCGAAATCGTTCGCGAAACCAAGCTGTCGATGGACCAGGCACCGCCGCCCTTGCCGGCGCCCCCCGAACCCGCCCGGCGGTCCGTCAAGCGCCTGACTCACAAGGATCGCGTGAACAAATCGCTCGACGATCTTCTGCCCGTTGCAGAAGCGCTCGCGCGATTCAAAAAGTGGCTTGACACGCCAGACGCGCCGAAACATTCCGAACCCGCACCGACAGCAGAGCGCGAAAAGAAACAAGCAATCGCACCGCTGGATATCCAGGAGATCCCCGGCGCGATGCGGAAACTCTCGATGCCGGTATCCGCGCGGCTGATGGAACGGTGGTTTGCCGGAGCGCTGAATTATTCACCGACCGACAAGGACGAGGCACTATGCATCAATCAGGACGGCCAGCCTTATCCAGCCGACATGTACGACATGAGGTCCATCAAGCTCGAATGGATTCTCAACTACCCTCGTGCAAAGGCGCAATATTTGGCACTTCAACAAAGGCAGCGGTTGACCACCCCCAGAGCCGTCGAAGCGCTTCGCAAGTGCCTGTCTCGTGTCCGAACCCCGGGCGCGACGATCGATGCGTTGTCGCTTTGTAATGGAAACCTCGTGGAATTGCACAACCGCTTCCAGTTCCAGTTCGCAGGCGTTGAAAGTACGTTCGGTCAAAAACTCGACGAGTACCTCCTGAAGCGCCTGACCAACAGTGGAATCCCGGATGACCTGACGGGAGCGCTGGGGTCGTTCAATATCTATGCGGCAGTCGCGTATGCCGAATTCAACCGGGAGGCACGTCGCGCAACAGTCACATCGATTTACCTTTACGTGCGCGACAACTATACGTTTTCCGACAAGAGCGACAATCAGTCGCAATATCTCGGGCATTGGAACCACAAGCGTGTCGTCCTCGTCCCCGCAGCGGGCGCAGCCGGAATTGCCAGCCTTCCCTGGCTGGACTATCCCGTGGTCGTCGAAGGCAAGCGATCTCGAGACAACATCTACTATCCGGTCAGAAACAAGTCGTTTCGCGAGTGGCAGCAACGGCATCGGCGCGGCGGCGACTTCATTATCTTCTCTGACTACCGCTGCGTAACCCTCCCCCAACCCATCGAGATCGTTTTTTCGTGAGTACCGCCGGAGAATCCGCAAGTATCGGAACGCTCGTCCTGTTGTTGGCGAGCATCGTTATCGTGATTGCATCGATCTCGATGATTCGTGCACTACGCTTCATCTGGTCGGGTCACGACGGCCGACCGCAGCGAGCCAGGCAAATGCTCTGCGTCTCGATCCGACGCATCGTCGTCACCGTTGCTGCCCTGATCATGCTCGGTATTGCATGGCGTTACTGGCAGGACGCGCGATTGCGTGCGGCCTGCAGCCCGCGGGATCGGGTGACCGAATACTCGCCTGACGGTCGCTATGTCGCGAAATACTGCTACTTCAGAGATACGATCATTCTGAGGCTGTATGGCAAAGACAATATGCGGCTTCTTGCCGAGCGAACCTACCGGGACACGTCGGGGGTCCTCGTCAGCCTGACTTGGACAAAGGACTCATTGACCTATCCGGAGAGCGATGTCCTCAAGACGATCAATCTCCCGCCTTCTCTTTACGATCGAATCCTGACGCAGCTTCCGTAAGTCATGCGAGACACGCCAAAGAGACGGTCGAACCGCCCTCGTCCCTGGCAAAACGCTTCGGGCCTGCATCGACCTGCCCTTTGTGTACGCAACGAGGCCGCCCGTACGAAAACCGTTTTCAAGCAATAAAAACGCCCGCCGTCTTTCGACGGCGGGCGTTTTGCGGTTTTCGCCACATTGCGGCATCGCACGATGCCGCACGGACCTCAACCCATCTTCGAGAAGGCGCTGCACCAGCCCTTCGCCGACACCTGCTTGCCGGGGAACGCGCCGCACGGGCCCGAAGCCGAGCCCTTCTTGCCCTGGTACAGCATGCAGGCCGCGCAATCCTGGCCCGCTGCGTATTTCGGGTACTTCGTCTTGTCGACCTTCGTGGCATCGGCCTTGTAGCCGAGCGCCACCGCGGTCGGATCGGTTTCCGACAGCATCGGCGCATCGGCCAGCGCTTCACGCGACAGCGCCAGCGCGGACACGACGCCAACGCTCGTAATCAGGAAACTCCGACGGGATGTTTTCATGGGGGACTCGCTCCAACGTTATCGGTTTGAAAGCTGTTCTGGCGACAGCCGTTCGACAGAATAACGCTCAAGCGAATAAATGTGCGCGCCGAAATGCCGGAGATAAGGGATTTCACACGGCCCACGCGTGCGCGCTTGCGTCAACCGTATGCGGCCATGTCGCCGACGCGCTGCGCGAGCGCGAGCGACGCGGTGAGCCCCGGCGACTCGATGCCGAACAGGTTCACGAGCCCGCGCACGCCGTGCTGCGCGGCGCCCTGCACGATGAAGTCGGCCGGCGGCTCGCCGGGCCCCGCGACCTTCGGCCGGATACCCGCGTATGCCGGCTGCAGCGCACCGTCGGGCAGGCCCGGCCAGAACGCGCGGATCGACGTGTAGAACGCGGGGGCGCGCGCCGGATCGACTTCGTAGCGCAGCGCATCGACCCATTCGACGTCCGGCCCGAAGCGTGCCTGCCCGGCAAGGTCGAACGTCAGGTGCACGCCGAGCCCCGCGCGGTCGGGCATCGGGTACACGAGATGCGAGAACGGCGCACGGCCCGACAGGCTGAAATAATTGCCGCGCGCGAGATAGAGCGGCGGCACCCAGTGCGGGTCGAGGCCGCGCGTGCGGCGCGCGAGCGCCTGCGCACCGAGGCCTGCGCTGTTGATCACGCAGGCGGCCTCGATCTCGGCGGGCGTGTCGCCGCCCGTGCGCACGACGAAGCGCCCGCCGCGCAGCACGTCGATCGACTCGACCGGGGATTTCAGCGCGCACACGGCGCCGTCGCGTTCCGCCGCGCCGAGCAGCGCGAGCATCAGCTGGTGGCTGTCGACGATGCCGGTGGACGGCGAGAACAGCGCTTCCACGCATTCGAGCGCGGGCTCGAGCGTCTGCGCCTCGGCGCGCGTGAGCGGCAGCAGGTCGAGCACGCCGTTTTCGGCGGCGCGCGCGGCGATCGCCTTCAACTGCTTCACCTGCGCGACGCTCGTCGCGACCAGCAGCTTGCCCGCGCGCCGGTACGACACGTGATGCGTGTCGCAGAATTCGTACAGCAGATCGCGGCCGCGCACGCACGACATCGCCTTCAGCGAACCGCGCGGATAGTAGAGCCCCGCGTGGATCACTTCGCTGTTGCGCGAGCTCGTGCCCGTGCCGATCGCGTCGGCGGCCTCGAGCACGAGTGTTTCCCGCCCGCGCGCGGCCAGTTCGCGTGCAATCGCAAGGCCGACGACGCCCGCGCCGATCACTACACAATCCATCTGCTCCATGACGTTTCGCGCTGCTAACGCGTCGAGGGGAGAGAAGAGAATTGTACGTCCCGGTTCGCAAGCCTGCCGAAAGCATGTATGCCGCGTCGCGACGACACCGCGCACGACTCGGCGCGCACACGCCGCAGCCGTGCGCGCCGCCGGTTCAGAAGCCGATCGGCCTGCGCTTCGCGGCGCCCTCGTCGGCACGGATGTCGTGCGGGCCGATTGCATCGCGGCCGTCGAGCCGCGCGGCGCCGAATGCATGCAGCAGCGCGCGGCGCATCGTGCGCGGCGGCGTCGCGGCCAGCACGTCGAGCGCGTCGTCGCCGAGCGTGTCGGGGAAGCGCCGCCCCCATGCGTGCGACGTGCGGATCTCGTCGTAGATCGTCAGCGCGATCCGGCGCGCACCGGCCGCATCGGGCGGCGCGATCTCGTACACGTTCATCCGGTTGAGCAACGGCTCCGGAATCGCCTGCGCTTCGTTCGCGGTCGCGACCCAGATCACGTTGCCCGCATCGATCGGCACTTCCGCGAATTCGTCGACGAACGCACGCGCGGTGTCGTGCTCGAGCAACGCATACAGCGCGCCGAGCGGATCGTATTGCGCATCGCTGCCGGCCTTGTCGATCTCGTCGACCGCGATCACCGGATTCGCGTAGCTGCCGTTCACGAGCGCATCGAACACCTTGCCGGGCTTCGCGTTCTTCCATTGCGACGACGCGCCCGACAGGATCCAGCCGGCCGTCAGCGAACTCATCGGCACGTAGTGGTACGCGGTGCCGAGCAGTTGCGCGAGCGCCTTCGCGAAATGCGTCTTGCCGATGCCGGGCGGCCCGAGCAGCAGGATCGGCATCAGCTCGAGCCGGTCGTCCGTTTCGAGGCACAGCGCGACCTGCTTGCGCACGTCGTCGAGCGGTTCGGTGAAATTGGGCAGCGCGTCGCCGAGCGCGTCGAACGACGGCATCCGGTTCGGCTTCACGCAAAAGCGCAGATTCCCCGTCTTGAGCATCCTTTCGTAGGTGGCGCGCAATGCGTCGCTCGCGCTCTCGTTCAGGTCGCTCAGCGCCGTCTCGACCTGCTCGAGGTCGTACACCGTGCTGAAGGACGCCACCGCCAGTTCCTGTTTCACCATCGCCGTCGTCATACCAACCTCGCTGCCGCTTGCTGTCGCACAACCATCAGACCCTTACGATTTCAGTGTAGCGGGCCCGTATCCGCGCGCAAGCAAGCAGCCGAACGAGTCTGCTGCTAACACCCGGCGCGCGCTGCACGGCTGCGCGGCGCGGCGTATGATCGTCGGTTCACCCACCCGCCTCAAGGCTTCGCCGACGGCGCCCGCGCGGCGCGTCGCGCCCCGTCCCGAAGGTATGCCGATGTCCGCCCCCACCGCTTCCCCGCGCATCGATGCCGATGCGATCGGCGCCGTCGACGCGGCGCTGACGTCGCGCCGCGCGATCCGTGCGTTCCTGCCGACGCCCGTGCCGCGCGACACGCTCGAGGCGATCCTCGAAGCCGCGAGCCGCGCGCCGTCGGGCACCAACATCCAGCCGTGGCGCGTGTACGTCGCGACGGGCGCCACGCGCGATGCGCTCGCCGCCGCGCTGACCGCGGCCCACGACGATCCCGCGCGCGACGAGAAATACGTCGCCGAGTACGACTACTACCCGCGCGAATGGGTGTCGCCGTATCTCGACCGGCGCCGCAAGGTCGGCTGGGACCTGTACGGGCTGTTGAACATCGGCCGCGACGAGAAGGCGCGCATGCACGCGCAGCACGCGCGCAATTTCCGCTTCTTCGATGCGCCGGTCGCGTTGTTCTTCACGCTCGATCGCGTGATGACGTACGGCGCGTGGCTCGATTGCGGGATGTTCCTGCAAGGCGTGATGACGGCCGCGCGCGCACGCGGGCTCGATACCTGCCCGCAGGCCGCGTTCGTGCCGTTTCACCGGATCGTCGCCGAACATCTCGGCATTCCCGCCAACGAACAATTCGTCTGCGGCATGTCGCTCGGCCACGCGGACCCCGACGCGATCGAGAACCGCCTCGTCACCGAGCGCGCGCCCGTCGCCGAATTCGCGCGCTTTTTCGCTTGAAAACGCGTGACGCGCACCTACCTTTCGGACAGGACCGTATTGCGCGGCGAACCTGTCGCGGCGCGTCCTGTCACATCACGATCGAAATCGATCGGGCGTAAGATGTGCGTCCGTTCCCCGCTATCCCGCGTTTCCGGAGACGTTTCATGCTGAAACACGGCCTGGCCGTCCTGCTCGCGAGCGTCGCGCTCGCCGCCCATGCGCAGAGCCCCGCACCAGCCTCCGTCGCATGGGAGATCCAGGTAGTGCGCGACGGTCAGACGATCGACACGTTCCAGCAGCGCACCACCGTGGGTCAGACCCGCACCGATACCCACCGTTATCCGTCCGCCGTGCCGGTCGGCTGCGGCAATGCCGCGCGCGTCGTGCCGACCGAGCGCTCGCGCTCGGTGACGGTCGCGCCGCTCACCGTCGACACCGGCGCGAACACGGTGTCGCTCGCGCTCGACGTGCAGGAAACGCTCGACGACGAAAACGCGACGCGCGGCGATCCGTGCGTACCCGCGTCGCCGCGGCAGATCGTCGCAAGCCACCCCGGCCTGTCGGTCGGCAGCGACGCATGGACCGACTGGACGCTCGTCGAGCAGCATCCCCACCTCGTGTACCGCGTGCGCGCGCACGTCGCGAAGGACTGAGCATCATGTCCGCCGACGCCCTGTCCCTGCCGTTCGCCGAACCGCACGCCGCACCCGACGAAATCACCGCGGTCAGCTGGAACCTGCACAAGGGCCGCTCGCCGCTCGGCTTCACCGCGTGGAATGCGATGCGCAACTGGATGCAGTCGACGCACGCCGACGTGTATTTCCTGCAGGAAGCGATGGCGCGCCGCATGCCGCGCCCCATGCTCGCACCCGGCTTCGGCGCGCCGATGGACGACGCGGTCGACGACGTGTGGCACTGCCAGGCCACCGAGATCGCGCATGCGCTCGACTGGCAGATCGCGCTCGGGCCGAACGTGTTCAAGCCGTCGTGGCGGCACGGCAACGCGATCCTGTCGCCGCATCCGCTCGATCTCGGCGGCCGCTGGGACATCTCCGCGCACCGCTTCGAACGGCGCGGGCTGCTCGTCGCGCGCGCGACGCTCGCGGGTGCGCGCCCGGTCACGCTGCTGTGCGCGCACCTCGCGCTCACGCGCGCCGCGCGGCTGCGCCAGATGCACTGGATCGCGCACTGGATCGTGCGCAACGCGGGCGACGGCCCGCTGATGCTCGCCGGCGACTTCAACGACTGGCGCAACGATTCGGTCGCGCTGTTCGGCGAGATCGGGATGTCCGAGGTCGCGACGCTGCTCGGCGAATCGGGCCGCACGTTCCCCGCGTTCTCGCCGGCGCTCGCGCTCGACAAGATGTTCGTGCGCGGCCTGACGCCGCTCGAATGGCGCGCGCCGTCCGGCGAGGCCGCGTGGCTGTCGGACCACCTGCCGTACATCGCGCGCCTGCGCCTCGATCCGCAATAACGACCCGAGCGCCATCCGCCGCAAGCGCGGCTACCGGCGCGTGCGGCGCCCGCTCGACGCGCCGTGCGGCGTGGCGCTCGTCGGCCTCGGCGCGAAATTCGCGGCCGATCAACGAAAGTTAGTTGAAAGAATTCGTTGCGCCAAATCCGCGCAGCCACGCGGGTCAAGCCCGCGATCAGCGCCAACAGGGTAAAATAACCAGTTCGTCAATCGTCTGTCATCGAGAAGGCGCGTGTCCGACGCGCCGGCCGGCCGATCCGCGATCGGGCCGTCGCACTCGGTTTTTTTGCCCGTTTTTGGGCCCGTTACACGCGTTCGCCACGCGCGTCCGTTTTCAAAGCCATGAGCAAATACGACACCGCCACCGTCCAATCCGTCCACCACTGGACCGACACGCTTTTCAGCTTCACCTGCACCCGTGAGGCGAGCCTGCGCTTCAACAACGGCGAATTCACGATGGTCGGCCTCGAGGTCGACGGCAAGCCGCTCGCGCGTGCCTACTCGATCGTCAGCCCGAACTACGAAGAGCACCTCGAATTCTTCAGCATCAAGGTGCAGAACGGCCCGCTGACGTCGCGCCTGCAGCACCTGAAGGTGGGCGACACGGTGCTGATCGGCAAGAAGCCGACGGGCACGCTGGTCGCCGACAACCTGCTGCCGGGCAAGACGCTGTGGATGCTGTCGACGGGCACGGGCCTCGCGCCGTTCATGTCGATCATCCGCGATCCGGACATCTACGACCGCTTCGACAAGGTGATCCTCACGCACACGTGCCGCCTGAAGGGCGAGCTCGCGTACATGGACTACATCAAGCACGACCTGCCGGGCCACGAGTACCTGGGCGACATCATCAAGGAAAAGCTCGTCTACTACCCGACGGTCACGCGCGAAGCGTTCGACAACGAAGGCCGGATCACCGACCTGATCGCGACGGGCAAGCTGTTCACGGATCTCGACGTCCCGCCGTTCTCGCCGGAAAACGACCGCGTGATGCTGTGCGGCAGCACCGCGATGCTGAAGGACACGACCGACCTGCTGAAGCAGGCCGGCCTCGTCGAAGGCAAGAACAGCGCACCGGGCCACTACGTGATCGAGCGCGCATTCGTGGACTGATCCGCCCCGAAATTTGTGCCGCATCAAAAAACCGGAGCAAAAGCTCCGGTTTTTTTTCGTCCCCACTTGGCGAATTCGTAACAAACTGGGACCATCTCATCTCAAATAGTTACATTTGGATACGTCATCGCCCGGTGCTTGGGTGTCAGTGTTTTTCCTACAACAGCTTCATTCCGATTATTCACATTTACCCTGAAATGTCCGCCCGACATGACCTTTTCGGAATTTTTGAGATATTATTCGGCGCGCGTGGTTGCCGTTCGGATGAGCGTTGAAGGGTCGGATGCAAGTGTTACAAAACGTAACTTTTGTTACTTCGGCATGGGGCGATTCCCTGGCGACGACCGTGATCGAAACGGCAACCGTTCCACGCAGCCAGCCGGTGTCTGAACCGCTTTCTGACAGCAGGGAGAGTCATGGATACGTTGCTTAACGCGCCCTCAGGCGCCCACGCCCCGTTCCCGTCGCGGCAGCTCGTACAGGGCTGCGCCGCTACTCCGCCCATTGCCGAAGCCGCGTCGATACGCGACGCGTGCGCCACGCGCATCGCGGCGCTGTCCGCCCAGCTGCTTGCCGCCGACGAAGCCGCGCGCCGCCATCTGGCCGGCGAGCTGCATGACGGGCTCGGCGCCGAACTCACCGCCGCGCGTTTCGCGCTGGCAAACGTTCAAACGTGGCTGCCGGCCGATGCGCCGGACGGCTGCGCGCGCGCGCTGGAGCTCGCCCAGCAGGCGCTCGACGCCGCGACCGACGCGAATCGCCGGCTGATCGACGAACGCGACACGCCGGCGCTCGACGCGGGCATGGTCGGCGCGCTGTCGTCGTGGGTCGACAGCCATGCGACGCGCACCGGCCTGCGCACCAGCTTCGTATGCGCGGCCGACGCGCGCCTGACGCAGATCGCCGGCGCCGGCGCGCTCGCGGTGTTCCGCGTCGCGCAGGAAGCGCTGTCGAACGTCGCGAAGCACGCACGGGCGACGTCGGTCGACGTGCGGATCGTTACCGACGGCACGCATCTGTCGCTGATCGTCGCCGACGATGGCACCGGTTTCGCCCGACGCCGCCGCACCGGCTACGGCCTCGCCGGCATGCGCGCACGCTGCGAAGCGTTCGGCGGCAGCTTCGACACGGCCACGCCGGAAACCGGCCACGGCACGCGCGTCACCGCGCGCTTCGCGTGGGATTCGCTGCTCGCGATGCCCGTCGCGGCACGCCGCGCGTCGCGTTCGTGAGGTCGTCATGAGCCTGAACATCCTGCTCGTGGACGATCACGCGATCGTCCGGCAAGGGGTCCGCCAGTTGCTGATCGACCGCGGCATCGCGCGCGACGTCACCGAGGCCGAGACCGGCGGCGACGCGATGGCGGCCGTCGACCGGCAGGAATTCGACGTGATCCTGCTCGACATCTCGCTGCCGGACACGAACGGCATCGAGGTGCTCAAGCGCCTCAAGCGCAAGCTGTCGCGCACGCCGGTGCTGATGTTCTCGATGTACCGCGAGGATCAGTACGCGGTACGCGCGCTGAAGGCCGGCGCCGCCGGCTACCTGTCGAAGACGGTCAACGCCGCGCAGATGATCGGCGCGATCCAGCAGGTCGCGGCCGGCCGCAAGTACGTGAGCCCCGCGATGGCCGAGGCGCTCGCCGAATACGTGTCGTTCGAGAACGAGCCGCTGCCGCACGAGAAGCTGTCCGACCGCGAATACCAGACGCTCTGCATGCTCGCGTCGGGCAAGCGGCTCACCGACATCGCGAACACGCTGTCGCTGTCCGTGAAGACGGTGAGCGTGTACCGGTCGCGGCTGCTCGAGAAGATGCGGCTGTCGAACAACGCGGAGCTCACGTTCTACGTGATGAGCAACCGGCTCGTCGACATGGCGCCCACGGCCGGCGCCTGATTCAACGGATTCGCCCGATACATCGGATTCGTACGATGCAACGGCGCGGCGCACGCCGCGTCGCGCTCAACCGCCGCCCGCATCAAGCGCAAGCGCTTGTTTTATCGGGCGATTCCGCGGCGCGCCGCTGCGCCGCAGCGGGCCTTGTCCGCCAAATCGGCTAAAATTGCCGGTTTTCACTCAGTCAGCGCCGCCGCGCTCGCGCGCGCTGGCAATTCATCCGCAATGTCCCTCTTCCGCAAGAAAAACGTCGATCGCATGATCGCCGGCGCGCACGCCGCCGGGCTCAAGAAAGCGCTCGGCGCGATCGACCTCACCTTCCTCGGCATCGGCGCGATCATCGGCACCGGCATCTTCGTGCTGACCGGCACCGGCGCCGTGCAGGCCGGCCCGGCACTGATGCTGTCGTTCGTGATCGCCGCGATCGCATGCGGCCTCGCGGCGCTGTCGTACGCGGAATTCGCGTCGACGATCCCCGTCGCCGGCTCGATCTACACGTATTCGTACGCGACGCTCGGCGAACTCGCCGCATGGATCATCGGCTGGGACCTGATGCTCGAGTACGGCCTCGCGGCATCGGCCGTGTCGGTCGGCTGGTCGGGCTACCTGCAGTCGCTGCTGCAGGGCTTCGGGCTGTCGCTGCCGACCGTGCTGACGGCGGCACCCGGCGCGGTGCCGGGCGTCGTCACGTGGTTCAACCTGCCCGCGTTCCTCGTGATGCTCGTGATCACGACGCTGCTGTCGATCGGCATCCGCGAGTCGACCCGCATCAACAACATCATGGTGTTCATCAAGGTGTCGGTCGTGCTGCTCGTGATCGCGGTCGGCCTGTTCCACGTGACGCCCGCGAACTGGAAGCCGTTCATGCCGCACGGCTGGAACGGCGTGTTCGGCGCGGCGGCCGTGATGTTCTTCGCGTTCATCGGCTTCGACGCGGTGTCGTCGGCGGCCGAGGAAGTGAAGAACCCGAAACGCGACCTGCCGATCGGCATCATCGCGTCGCTCGCGGTGTGCGCGGTGCTGTACGTGACGGTCGCCGCGGTCGCGACCGGCATCGTGCCGTCGGCGCAGTACGCGAACATCTCGCACCCGATCTCGTACGCGCTGCAGGCCGCCGGCGAAAACTGGGTCGCGGGCTTCATCGATCTCGGCGCCGTGCTCGGCATGCTGACCGTGATCCTCGTGATGAGCTACGGCCAGACCCGCGTGATCTTCGCGATGTCGCGCGACGGGCTGCTGCCGGCGACGCTGTCGCGCGTGCATCCGCGCTATGCGACGCCGTTCCTGACGACCTGGCTCGTCGGCCTGTTCTTCGGGCTGATCGCCGCGCTCGTGCCGCTCAACGTGCTCGCCGAGCTGATCAACATCGGCACGCTCGCGGCATTCTCGATGGTGTCGATCGCAGTGCTCGTGCTGCGCCGCACGCACCCCGACCTGCCGCGCGCGTTCCGCTGCCCGGGCGTGCCCGTGGTGCCGATCCTCGCGGTCGCATCGTGCCTGTTCCTGATGCTGAACCTGCAGCCCGTCACGTGGGCCGCGTTCGGCATCTGGCTCGCGATCGGCCTCGTGATCTACTTCCTGTACTCGCGTCACCACTCGAAGCTCGCGCACGGTCACCACGACGCGCACTGACCTCCGCCGCTGCGCGCGCACGCCGCGCGCAGCGGTGCGACACCGCGCCGGGCCGTAACCGGCCTCGTGCGGCACGCCCCTTCCCCGCCGAATCAGCCGCCGCCGGACACGCGCCGCCGCGCCGTTCCCGCGCGCGATCGTGTCCGATCGTCGCGATCTCTTGCCCGATCCTCCGGATTTGCCCGCATGAATCGCACGCTGCCTGCACGCGCACGCCGGGCGGTTCATAATCCCGCCATCGAACGACGGCCCGGACCGGCGGGCTGCCCGGCAACAGGAAAAAGATGATGGAAAGCGTCGATCTCGATGTACTGAAATCCAGCGCGCGCTGGCTCGAAGAAGGGCGCCGCGTGCTGCTCGTGACGGTCGTGAAGACGTGGGGCTCGTCGCCGCGCCCCGAAGGCGCGATGCTCGCGGTGCGCGAGGACGGGCTCGTGGTCGGCTCCGTGTCCGGCGGCTGCATCGAGGACGACCTGATCGCCCGCGTGCACGCGAGCGGGATCGCGGCCGACGCGCGCCCGGAAGCGCTCAAGTACGGCGTGACGGCCGAGGAAGCGCACCGCTTCGGGCTGCCGTGCGGCGGCACGATCCAGCTCGTGCTGGAGCCGCTCACGCGCGACAGCGGGATTGCCGCGCTGTGCGCTGAAGTCGAGGCCGGCCGCCTCGTCACGCGCACGATGACGCTCGCGACCGGCCGCGCGTCGCTGTCGCCCGCGCAGGCGGCCGACGGGCTCGCGTTCGACGGCGAACGGCTCGTGACGATCCACGGGCCGCGCTACCGGATGCTCGTGATCGGCGCGGGCCAGTTGTCGCGCTATCTGTGCCAGATCGCGGTCGGGCTCGACTACCAGGTGACGGTGTGCGACCCGCGCGAGGAATACACGGATGCGTGGGACGTGCCGGGCACGCGCGTCGTGCGCACGATGCCCGACGATACGGTGCTCGACATGAAACTCGATGCGCGTTCGGCCGTGATCGCGCTCACGCACGATCCGAAGCTCGACGATCTCGCGCTGATGGAGGCGCTGAAGACGCCCGCGTTCTACGTGGGTGCGCTCGGCTCGCGGCGCAACAACGCGGCGCGGCGCGAGCGGCTGCGCGAATTCGACCTGAACGAAGCGGAACTGGGCCGGCTGCACGGGCCGGCCGGCATCTACATCGGCAGCCGGACGCCGCCGGAAATCGCGATCTCGATCCTCGCCGAGATCACCGCCGCGAAGAACAACGTGTCGCTGCCGACGATCCTGCAGGTCGAGGGCGCAAAGGCCGCGCGAGAAATCGCGGCGAACAGCGGCGCGGCCTGCGGCCTCTGATTCACACCGGCGAGCCGCTTCGGCCGCGCCGGATGCGCGGACGAAGCGGCTCGTGCCGATCAGGTCAGGCCGGCCGCGAGCGCCGCGGCGACCGAACCCACCACCAGCACGACGCCGACCGTGCGGCGCTTGTTCAGCTCGGTCCACAGCAGCACGCCCGTCAGCGACAGCAGGATCAGCGAGCCCGCGATCGTATCCATCAGCAGCACCCAGCCGAGGTTCATCCCGACGCCGCGATGCAGGTTGTTCAGCGTCGTCAGGAACGTGTTGTCCGTGCGCTTCACCGACACATAGCCATTGCCGACCCAGTATTCCGCCTGCAGGTTCCGGTGCGGGCCGTACAGGCCGAACTGCCAGTGCTCGGGCTGCATCACGCGCTGGTCGCCCCATGCGACGGCTTGCGCGGGATCCTTGCGAATGCGGCCGGGCCGGCCGTCGAAATGCAGTTCCTGCTGCAGCCATTTCGTCATCGCGGCAGGCGTCTTCGGCACCGGATCGGGCAGCGCGATCTGCATCTGCTCGACCTGCGGCTCGCCGGTCGAAATCTTCAGCGGCGGCGCGCGGTGGTTCAGCACCACGCCCGTCACGCCGAACAGCAGGCCGAGCACTGCGCCCCACAGCCCGACCCAGCCGTGCACCTTGCGCAGCCACTTGATGAAGGTCGCGCGACGCGAGCGCTGGCGGCGCGCGGCCAGTTCGTCGTCGGTCAGCGGGCGGGCCGCCGGATGCAGCACGGTGACGCCCGCGCGCGGCATACCCGCCTTGGGAGAGTCGATCGTTTCGGGCGCGTTCACGCGAAAGTATCCATTCGTTCAAAACAACGGGCGGCGCGCAGAGATCGCGCGCCGCCCGGGCAACATGAAAATGAGAATGGATATCATTACATAAATCGAATTCCGGCTCAATCGGGCCGGCTACGCAGCAGCGCGCTCGACGAGCGAAGAAATGCCGACGAAGCGCGCATGTTGCATCGAAATATCGCTCGATAGGCGACAAATGCCGGAAGAATAACCCCGCAAGGCCGAGACAGCGTTTCGCAAGAAACGGCGCGATGACGCGCCGTTCAGCGCAGCGGCGGCAGCGGAAAGCGCGGTGCGGCGGCGTCCGGCCCGGGTTCGGTGCGATCGAGCGCGTACAGCCATGCGAGCAGGTCCGCGACGGCCTGGTAGAGCTGCGGCGGAATCCGGTCGTCGAGGTCGACCTGCATCAGCAGCGACACCATCTCCGGCGCGGTATGCACATACAGCCCCGCATCGTGCGCGCGCGCGACGATCATCTCCGCGAGCACGCCGTAGCCCTTCGCGACCACGCGCGGCGCCGCATCGCCGCCTTTCGGGTCGTAGACGAGCGCGGCCGCGCGCTTGCGGGACGACATGCTCATTGCGGCACCTCGTCGTCGTCGCCCGGTACGCGCGTGTCCGGCCCGCCGGCCGCACCGCGCGCATACGCGGCGGCCGCCGCCTGTGCGGCAAACAGGTCGAAGCCGTCCGGCCCGTCGTCGACCGCGCGGATCGACAGCCCGCCCACCCGCAGCCCCGATCCCTCGAGCCGCTGCCGCAACGCGGCCTCATGCCGCGTGAGGCGGTCGGCGCCCGTCTGGTTCGCACGCAGCCGCGCGACGAGCTGCGCGCCGTTCAGCACCAGCTCCGCGTCGACCGTACCGAGCGACGGCAACGTCAGCGTCAGGCGCGTGCGCCATGCAATGCCGTCGCCCGCGTCGTCGCCGCCGCGCGGTGCGCGGCTGCCCGGATCGTCGGGTTCGATCGTCCAGTCGAGCCGCGCGCCGGGCCACGCCTCGCCGGTCCAGCGGAACTGGTCGGTCGCGAGCGCGTCGAGCTGTTGCCTGACGAGCGGCACGGCGGCCGGGTGCACGGGAGCGAGCGGCTGCGCCTGCGGGTCGGACGACGCGGCGGCCAGCCCGGCACGCGCCGGCGTCCAGCGCGGGTCGGCGTGCGCGCCGAGCGGATCGGCGGTATCCGGCGGCAACGACGCGCCCTGCCGGGCGGCCGCCGGCAACGCCTGCGCGAAGTCGCGAGCGGGTGCGCCGCTCTGGGCCGGTGCGCCCGCCTGCGCAGTCGCCCGCGCGGTCGCCGGCAGCGGCGGGCGCTGCGCGAGCAGTTCGTCGAGCACGTCGGTCGAGCCGGGCTGCGCGACATCCGGGTCGGCCGGCGCAAGCTCGGCCGTCAGGCGCGCCTGCGGCTCGCGCATCAGTGCCGCGAGCGGACGCTGGCCGGCCAGCCACTGCGCCAGATGGGATTCGTAGAAGAGGCCGCTCTCGCTCACGGCTTGGGCGAGCGCCGCACGCAACGCCGCGACCGGCAGCGGCGCGGCCGTTTCGTGCGCCGCCGCGGCGGACGACACCGCAGCGGAAGAAGGCGTGGAAGACGCCGCCGCCGGATCGGACGCGGCCGGCGCACGCGCCGGTACGGCCGTATCGGTCAGCAGCACGGCGGGATCGGCCAGCAGCGGTGCGCGCCCGGCGATCGCGGGCGTCGCGTCGCCGCCCGCGCGCGAGATCGCGTCGAGCACGCGCCCGACGTCGGACAGCGCGGTCTGCGTGGAGGCTTGCGGCGCGGCGGGCGGGCCGCCTGCCGGAGGCGAGGACGACGCGCCGGTGCCCGGCGTGCCGACCTGCGAGGTCGCGCCGCCGCCGGCGGGCGCCGATACGGTGCCGGTCAGCAGGCTGTCGAGGCGGCTCGCCAGCAGCGCGGCCGCAACGGAATCGATACCGGTCATGATCGGAGCCTGCTCACCTCAGCCACATCGTTGCGAATCCGGGAGCGGCACGCCGGTGCCGCCCGCGGGAACGGCGCGCGTGCCGCGTGCGGTAACGGGCACGGGCGCCCCGCGCCCGTCTCCCGAAAAGCGGGCCCTACCCGCGCGCGCGGTAGAGATCGGTCAATACCTTGGTCGAGCGCCGCGCCTCGAACAGCGCGGACAGCCGCGCGACGTCCGGGCTCGCGAGATCGCGGATCGCGGCGTCGTCGGCCAGGATGCGGCGAATCAGGTCCAGCTTGCGGCCGAGATCCGATTCGTCGAGCGCGACGCCCGGATCCGCTTCCTTCAGCCCGTCGACGAGTTGCATGAATTCGGCCTGCAACCCCGGCAACGCGGCCCAGTCGGCGTCGCGCGCGGCGCACAGCATCCGGCCCGACACGGCTGCGAGTGCCTCGTAACGTTCGAAGTATTCGGCCTTGAGATTCATCGTGCTGCTTCCACTGCCTGTTGCGCGGCCATCCGCGCGACTTCCGGGGCGATGCCCGTCCATGCTTCCTCAAGCGTTGCGAGCAGCCCGTCGACCTCGACCAGCATCGCGTCGCTCGCCTGTGCGTTCGCTTCCAGCAGGCGCCGGCCGATATACGCATACAGCGCGTCGAGCCGGCCCGCGATCTCGCCGCCCGCGTCGCGGTTCAGCGACGCCTGCAGGCCGCTCTCGACGATCCGGATCGCCTTGCCGATCGCTTCGCCGCGCGCGGAC
Source organism: Burkholderia sp. NFPP32 (assembly GCF_900119325.1). Taxonomy (NCBI): domain Bacteria; kingdom Pseudomonadati; phylum Pseudomonadota; class Betaproteobacteria; order Burkholderiales; family Burkholderiaceae; genus Burkholderia; species Burkholderia sp. NFPP32. The sequence continues at coordinate 364,440 of NZ_FPJP01000004.1, forward strand.
ACGTTGCCCTGCTGCAGATGCATGCGCGCCAGCGCGATCGCCTGCCGCGCGCCCTGGTACAGCATCGCGATCAGCCGGTGCGGGGAGGCGCCCATCACCCCTGTCTCGACGCCGACACGCGCGTATGCACTGGCTCCAGCGTGTCCTGGGGAAAACATGCGCATCTCCTTGTCATGCCTTGGCTATACGGGAGCCGCCGCCGTGCATCGCACGACGCGGCCTTCTCCGGAGTTATCGGAAGGGAATTGAAAAGCTTTAGGCGCGCGGGGCCGCCGCCGGGCGCGGGATGCCGGCCCGCCGGCCCCGTCCGGCAAGGGCGGAGGGGCGTCGCCGGATGGGCGTCCCCGGATGCCCGCCCCCGGATGGCCGTCCCGTCACACCGACATCTGCATGATGTCGTTGTAAGCGCTCACCAACTTGTTGCGAACCTGAAGCCCGAACTGGAAGCCGACGTTGGCTTTCTGCATGTCGACCATCACGTCGTTCAGCGACACGTTCGGCGCGCCGACCTCGAACGCCTGCGCCTCGCCGAGCGCGTGCTGCTGGTCGCCGCTGATCTTGTCGAGCGACGCCTTCATCGCGCTCGCGAACGTGCCGGCCGTCGCCGCGCCCGAGCCGGCAAGCGCCGCCGTCGGGCTCGCGACGCCGCCCGACGCCTGCGCGGCCATCGACTGCATCTGTTGCAACACCGAACCGATTCCGCTGACGTTCGCAGCCATGCTGTCCCCAGACCATAAGAGAAGAGACCCGGACGCACCGGGCGTTTCCGTCGGCGCCGCACCACGCGCACCATGCCGGATCGCAAAAAAGGATAGCAGCGCGCCGCGCGGCAAAGCCGAGAAAGTACGGGGGAAACCCCGCTCTTTTCGGTCGATCGGAGTACGGCCCGGATCACGATAATCGCATCGTGTCATTGTCCGCCCGCTCGCCCGAGCGAGCTCAGTCGTCCCGCTCCGGAGAAACTCGACGCATGGATTCGCAGGCCAACTCGCTGATCAACCCCGACGCCCGCGCGGGCCTCGCCAGCCCGGCGCCCGGCGCCGCCGCGGCCGCCGCGTTGCCGGGCGCGGGCGTCGCCGGCGCGGACTTCGGGCTCGGCGGCTTCGCGGAGCGCATTCCCGGCATCTCGCGGATGAAGGGCAACCCGAAGCTGCCGTTCCTGATCGCCGCCGCGCTCGCGATCGCCGCGATTACCGCGCTCGTGCTGTGGAGCCGGACGCCCGACTACCGCGTGCTGTACAGCAACCTGTCGGACCGCGACGGCGGCGCGATCATCACCGCGCTCCAGCAGGCAAACGTTCCCTACAAGTTCGCCGATGCCGGCGGCGCGATCCTCGTGCCGTCGAGCCAGGTACATGAAACGCGCCTGAAGCTCGCCGCGATGGGCCTGCCGAAGGGCGGCTCGGTCGGCTTCGAGCTGATGGACAACCAGAAATTCGGCATCAGCCAGTTCGCCGAACAGATCAACTACCAGCGCGCGCTCGAAGGCGAACTGCAGCGCACCATCGAATCGATCAACGCCGTGCGCGGCGCGCGCGTGCATCTCGCGATCCCGAAACCGTCGGTATTCGTGCGCGACAAGGAAGCGCCGAGCGCGTCGGTGTTCGTCGACCTCTACCCGGGCCGCGTGCTCGACGAGGGCCAGGTCCAGGCGATCACTCGGATGGTGTCGTCCGGCGTGCCCGACATGCCCGCGAAGAACGTGACGATCGTCGACCAGGACGGCAACCTGCTGACCCAGTCGGCGTCGGCGTCCGGCCTCGACGCGAGCCAGCTCAAGTACGTGCAGCAGGTCGAGCACAACACGCAGAAGCGCATCGACGCGATCCTCGCGCCGATCTTCGGCGCCGGCAATGCGCGCTCGCAGGTCAGCGCGGACCTCGATTTCTCGAAGATCGAACAGACGTCGGAAAGCTACGGCCCGAACGGCGTGCCGCAGCAGGCCGCGATCCGCAGCCAGCAGACCAGCAGCGCAACCGAGCTCGCGCAGGGCGGCGCGTCGGGCGTGCCTGGCGCGCTGTCGAACACGCCGCCGCAGCCGGCTTCCGCGCCGATCGTCGCCGGCAACGGCCAGAACGCGCCGCAGACGACGCCGGTCAGCGACCGCAAGGACCAGACGACCAACTACGAGCTCGACAAGACGATCCGCCATCTCGAACAGCCGATGGGCAGCGTGAAGCGGCTGTCGGTCGCGGTCGTCGTCAACTACCAGCCGATCGCCGACGCGAAGGGCCACGTGACGATGCAGCCGCTGCCGCCCGCGAAGCTCGCGCAGGTCGAGCAGCTCGTGAAGGACGCGATGGGCTACGACGAGAAGCGCGGCGACTCGGTGAACGTCGTGAACAGCGCGTTCTCGACCGCGAGCGATCCGTACGCCGACCTGCCGTGGTGGCGCCAGCCCGACATGATCGCGATGGCGAAGGAAGCCGCGAAGTGGCTCGGCATCGCGGCGGCCGCGGCGGCGCTCTACTTCATGTTCGTGCGCCCGGCCATGCGCCGTGCGTTCCCGCCGCCCGAGCCGGCCGCGCCGGCGCTCGCGGCGCCGGAAGATCCGGTCGTGCTCGACGGCCTGCCGGCGCCGGTCAAGGCCGACGACGAGCCCGATCCGCTGCTGCTCGGCTTCGAATCCGAGAAGAACCGCTACGAACGCAACCTCGACTACGCGCGCACGATCGCCCGCCAGGATCCGAAGATCGTCGCCACCGTCGTGAAGAACTGGGTGTCCGATGAACGCTGAAGGCTTGACCAAGAGCGCGCTGCTGCTGATGTCGATCGGCGAGGAAGAGGCCGCTGAGGTATTCAAGTTCCTCGCGCCGCGCGAGGTGCAGAAGATCGGCGCCGCGATGGCCGCGCTGAAGAACGTCACGCGCGAGCAGGTCGAGAGCGTGCTGCAGGACTTCGTGAAGGAAGCCGAGGAGCACACCGCGCTGTCGCTCGATTCGAGCGAATACATCCGCTCGGTGCTGACCAAGGCGCTCGGCGAGGACAAGGCCGGCGTGCTGATCGACCGCATCCTGCAGGGCAGCGACACGAGCGGCATCGAGGGCCTGAAGTGGATGGACTCGGGCGCGGTGGCCGAACTGATCAAGAACGAGCATCCGCAGATCATCGCGACGATCCTCGTGCACCTCGACCGCGACCAGGCGTCCGAGATCGCGTCGTGCTTCACCGAGCGGCTGCGCAACGACGTGCTGCTGCGGATCGCGACGCTCGACGGCATCCAGCCGGCCGCGCTGCGCGAGCTCGATGACGTGCTGACCGGCCTGCTGTCCGGCAGCGACAACCTGAAGCGCAGCCCGATGGGCGGCATCCGCACCGCGGCCGAGATCCTGAACTTCATGACGAGCGTGCATGAGGAAGGCGTGCTCGAAAGCGTGCGCCAGTACGACGCCGATCTCGCGCAGAAGATCATCGACCAGATGTTCGTGTTCGAGAACCTGCTCGACCTCGAGGATCGCGCGATCCAGATGGTGCTGAAGGAAGTCGAATCGGAAACGCTGATCATCGCGCTGAAGGGCGCGCCGCCCGCGCTGCGCCAGAAGTTCCTCGCGAACATGTCGCAGCGCGCGGCCGAACTGCTCGCCGAGGATCTCGACGCGCGCGGCCCGGTGCGCGTGTCCGATGTCGAGACGCAGCAGCGCCGCATCCTGCAGATCGTGCGCAACCTCGCCGAGAGCGGCCAGATCGCGATCGGCGGCAAGGCGGAAGACGCGTATGTCTGATTCGGCGAGCGATCGCGCGGGCACCCTCACCGCCTACCAGCGGTGGGAGATGGCGTCGTTCGACCCGCCGCCGCCCCCGCCGCCGCCCGACGACGCGGCAGCGGCCGCCGCCGCGCTCGCCGAGGAACTGCAGCGCGTGCGCGATGCCGCGCACGCCGAAGGCCATGCGGCCGGCCACGTCGAAGGCCAGGCGCTCGGCTACCGGGCCGGTTTCGAACAGGGCCGCGAACAGGGCTTCGAGGCCGGCCAGGCCGATGCGCGCGAACAGGCCGCGCAGCTCGCGGCGCTCGCCGCGTCGTTCCGCGAGGCCGTGTCGAGCGCCGAGCACGACCTCGCCTCCGACATCGCGCAACTCGCGCTCGATATCGCGCAGCAGGTCGTGCGCCAGCACGTGAAGCACGACCCGGCCGCGCTCGTCGCGGCCGTGCGCGACGTGCTCGCGGCCGAACCCGCGCTGTCCGGCGCGCCGCATCTCGCGGTGAATCCGGCCGACCTGCCCGTCGTCGAAGCCTATCTGCAGGACGATCTCGATACGCTCGGCTGGAACGTGCGCACCGACGCATCAATCGAGCGCGGCGGCTGCCGCGCGCACGCCGCGACCGGCGAGGTCGACGCGACGCTGCCCACGCGCTGGCAGCGCGTCGCCGCCGCGATCGGCAAGGTGAGCACGTGGTGACGCGGTCGCCCGAATCGCTCGCGCATGACGGCATGACGCCGCTCGAGCGCGAACTCGCGCTCGCGTCGTTCGGCCCCGCTGGCGCGCACGACACCGCACACGACACGAAACCGCATGCGACCGCTTCAACGGCCGCCGCACCCGACGCCGCGCCGCGCGCGCCGCACAATCCGCATCTCGCGCACTGGCGCACGCACCTGAACGGGCTCGCCGCCCGCAGCCACCGCGCGCTGCCGCTGCGGCCGTGCGGGCGCCTCACGCGCGCGGCGGGCCTCGTGCTCGAGGCGATCGGGCTGCGCCTGTCGGTCGGCGCCGAATGCACGATCGAATTGCCGCCCGGCAGCACGCTGCCGCACGCGGAAGCGGAAGTCGTCGGCTTCGCCGGCGACCGCCTGTTCCTGATGCCGACCACCGACGTTGCCGGCGTGCTGCCCGGCGCGCGCGTGTGGCCGCTCGAAAGCGCGCCCGTCGCCGATCCGCTCGCGGGCGCGAAGCGGCTGCCGGTCGGCTGGGAGATGCTCGGGCGCGTCGTCGACGCGTCGGGCCGCCCGCTCGACGGCCTCGGCCCGCTCGCATCGAAGGTCGATGCGCCGCTGTCGGCGCCGTCGATCAACCCGCTCGAACGCGAACCGATCCACCACGTGCTCGACGTCGGCGTGCGCGCGATCAACGCGCTGCTCACCGTCGGCCGCGGGCAGCGAATGGGCCTGTTCGCGGGCTCCGGCGTCGGCAAGTCGGTGCTGCTCGGCACGATGGCGCGCTATACGAGCGCGGAAGTGATCGTGATCGGGCTGATCGGCGAACGCGGCCGCGAAGTGAAGGAATTCATCGAACAGATCCTCGGCGAGGACGGGCTCGCGCGCTCGGTCGTCGTTGCGGCGCCGGCCGACGTGTCGCCGCTGCTGCGGATGCAGGGCGCGGCCTACGCGACGTCGCTCGCCGAATATTTCCGCGACCAGGGCAAGCACGTGCTGCTGCTGATGGATTCGCTGACGCGCTACGCGATGGCGCAGCGCGAGATCGCGCTGGCGATCGGCGAGCCGCCCGCGACCAAGGGCTATCCGCCGTCGGTGTTCGCGAAGCTGCCCGCGCTCGTCGAACGCACCGGCAACGGGCCGGAGGGCGGCGGCTCGATCACCGCGTTCTACACGGTGCTGACCGAAGGCGACGACCAGCAGGACCCGATCGCCGATTCGGCGCGCGCGATCCTCGATGGCCACATCGTGCTGTCGCGCACGCTCGCCGAGGCCGGCCACTATCCGGCAATCGACATCGAGGCGTCGATCAGCCGCGCGATGACCGCGCTGATCGACGAAACGCATCTCGACCACGTGCGGCAGTTCAAGCAGATGCTGTCGCGCTACCAGCGCAATCGCGACCTGATCGCGGTCGGCGCGTACGCACCCGGACGCGACGCGCAGCTCGACCGCGCGATCGCGCTCTATCCGCGCATCGAGGCGTTCCTGCAGCAGGGCTTTCGCGAATGCGCGCCGTTCGCGTCGAGCCTCGCCGGGCTCGATGCGCTGTTCGACGCTTACGGAGGCTGATCAAGATGGCTCACGGCTTTCCCCTTCAACTGCTGCTCGACCGCGCGCAGGAGGACCTCGACACGGCCGCGAAGCAGCTCGGCACCGCGCAGCGCGACCGCACCGCGGCTACCGAGCAGCTCGATGCGCTGCTGCGCTATCGCGACGAATACCACGCGCGCTTCGCGCAATCCGCGCAGCACGGGATGCCGGCCGGCAACTGGCGCAATTTCCAGGCGTTCATCGACACGCTCGACGCCGCGATCGCGCAGCAGCGCAACGTGCTGGCCGCGGCCGAAGTCCGCATCGACGAGGCACGCCCGAACTGGCAACAGAAGAAACGCACCGTCGGCTCGTATGAAATCCTGCAGGCGCGCGGCGTCGCGCAGGAAGCGCGGCTCGACGCCCGGCGCGAACAGCGCGACGCCGACGAACACGCCGCGAAGATCCTGCGCATGCGGGCCGACGCGGCCCGCTCGTCGTAACCGACCACCGCATTCGAACGAGAGAACCGCCATGCCTCCCCTGCCCCTGCTCGGCGCGCTGATCGACACCGCCGGCGCCGCACTCAAGGCCGCCCGCGGCGCGGGTTCGTCCGGCACCGCCGCCGGCAACGACGCCGCGACCGCCACGGCCGCCGTGCCGTTCGCGCAGACGCTGAAGCAAAGCGTCGCCACGCGGCGCGACGCGGCGAATCCCGCCACGCCGGATGCTTCGACGACGCAGGCTTCGTCGAAGCCGGCTGCCGGCACGAAGCCGTCCGGCACCGACGACGATCAATCGACCGACGCCGCGAACGCCACCACCAACCCCGACGCCGGCGCGCTCGCGGCCGCCGCGGCCGTGCAGGCACAACTGCAGGCGCGCACGGACAATGCGACGCCGGCCGATGCCGCCGCTATCGCTACGGCTACGGCTACCGCTACCGCCGCCGCCACTACCGTGCAAAAGACGGCCGTGTCCGGCCAGCCCGATGCGACGGCCGCGCTGGCGGACCACGCGGCCGGGGATGCGGCCGCCCAGCCGGCCACGCCGGCGTCGAGCCGCGACGCGCTGCAAGCGGCGCTCGCCAAGCTGACCGGCGGCTCGGGCGCGATCGCGACGCCCGCAAGCGGCACGACGGCTTCGACATCGGTACCGGCATCGTCTGCATCTTCTGCATCGACCGCCGCCGCACCGCTGACGCCGAAGGTGCCGACGTTCGACCGCACGCTCGCCGACGCGAAAGGGGCGCTCGCCACGCAGCAGGCGCCGACGCAGGCCACCGCGCAGGCGCTGCAGGCCGACGCGAACGCGCAGACCGGCGCGCAGCATGCGCTCGCGGCCGCCAGCGACGCAACGGACCCGGCCGCCAGCGCGACGCTCGCGGCCGGTGCATCGGCTGCGGCCGCGGCGCAGGCGAACCTGCAGTTGTCGCCGGCGGCGAGCGCGATCGCCGCCGCCAACACGCACGTGCTCGCGCCGCACGTCGGCACCGCCGACTGGACGGACGCGCTGAGCCAGAAGGTCGTGTTCCTGTCGAACGCGCACCAGCAGAGCGCCGAGCTGACGCTCAACCCGCCCGATCTCGGGCCGCTGCAGGTGGTGCTGCGCGTCGCGGACAACCACGCGCACGCGCTGTTCGTGTCGCAGCATGCGCAGGTGCGCGACGCGGTCGAAGCCGCGCTGCCGAAGCTGCGCGAAGCGATGGAAGCGGGCGGGCTCGGGCTCGGCAGCGCGACCGTCAGCGACGGCGGCTTCGCGTCGCAGCAGCAGAACCCGCAACAGACCTTCGCCGGCGGCCAGTCGCCGCGCCGCGGGCACGGCGGATCGTCAGCCGTCGATGCACCCGCCGACGCTGCGCAATCCGCACCGGCCGCCGCGAGCGTGAGCCGCGCCGGCCTCGTCGATACGTTTGCATAGGGCCTGTTCCCGCTGATAACGGGCTTGCGCCGGCCGCCGCCCGGTGCGCGCCGCTCAGCGGCCGTGCACCGCCGCGGCCGCCTCGCCGCGCGGCACGCCGCCCCTGCGCGCCGCGACGATGAAGTCCGCCGCGCGTTCGCCGATCATCACCGACGGCGCATTCGTGTTCCCGCCGACCAGCGTCGGCATCACCGACGCATCCACCACGCGCAGCCCTTCGACGCCGCGCACGCGCAATTGCGGATCGACGACCGCGCGCGCATCGGAGCCCATCCGGCACGTGCCGACCGGGTGATAGATCGTGTCGGCATGCGCGACGATCGTCGCGCGCAGCTCGGCTTCGCTCTGGTCCGCCCGCGTGTACAGCTCGCGCCCGCCCTGCGATGCGAGCGGCGCCTGCGACAGGATGCGGCGCATCGCCTGCGTGCCGCGCACGAGCAGGTCGAGATCGCGCGTATCGCTGAAGAAACGCGGATCGATCAGCGGCGCGTCGCGCGCATCGCCGCTCGCGAGCGCCACCGTGCCGCGGCTGAACGGCCGCAGCGCGCATACGTGCAGCGAATAGCCGAAGCCCCAGTGCATCTTGCGGTTGTGGTCGTCGACGAGCGCCGTGCAGAAATGCAGTTGCAGGTCGGGACGCTCGAGCGACGGATCGCTCTTGATGAAGCCGCCGGCCTCCGCGACATTGCTCGTCATCATCCCCGTGCGGCTCGAGAAATAGCGCGCGAGTGCGGGTGTCATCTTCGCGATCCCGCGCAGGCACACGCCGACCAGTTCAGACGAATTCACGCGCGTGTTGATGATGAAATCGATGTGGTCGATCAGGTTCGTGCCGACATCCGGCGCATCCTGCACGACCGCGATCCCGTGCCGGCGCAATTGCTCGGCCGGGCCGATCCCCGAGCACATCAGCAGTTGCGGCGAATTGAACGCACCGGCCGACAGGATCACTTCCGCGCGCGCGCCGAGCGTCTCGACGCGGCCGTTGCGCGATATCGCGACGCCGACCGCGCGCTTGCCGTCAAAGCCGACGCGCAGCACCGTCGCGTCGGTGATCACGTGCAGGTTCGGCCGGTTGCGGCCATAGATGTAAGCGCGCGCGACGCTGCAGCGCGAACCGTCGCGGTGCGTGACCTGGTAGAAGCCGACGCCTTCCTGCGTCGCGCCGTTGAAGTCGTCGTTCAGCGGATAGCCGGCCGCGTGCGCGGCCTGGATGAATCGTTCGGAGAACGGATTGCGAAAGCGCAGATCCGACACCGACAGCGGGCCGTCCGCACCGTGCCACGCATCGGCGCCGCGCTCGTTGCCTTCCGCGCGGCGGAAATACGGCAGCACGTCCTGCCAGCCCCAGCCCGTTGCGCCGAGCTGCGCCCACTCGTCGTAGTCGCCCGGGTGGCCGCGCGTATAGATCATCGCGTTGATCGCGCTCGAGCCGCCCATCCCGCGCCCGCGCGGCTGGTAGCCGCGCCGCCCGCCGAGGCCCGGCTGCGGCACCGTCTCGTAGCCGTAGTTCGTGCCGAGCTTGAACGGCACCAGCGCCGCGATGCCGACCGGCATGTTGACGAGCAGGTTGCGCTCCGTATGCGAGCCGGCTTCGATCAGCGCGATCGTCGCGTCGGGGCAGGCATCGGCGAGACGGCCTGCCAGGCTCGAGCCGCCCGAACCGCCGCCGACGATGATGTAGTCGTATTGCATGTCACGTCTCCGTCGTGTCATGGAAGGCGCCCGGCACCGCCGCGCGACCGCGTCCCCTCTTGTAATGTTCGGGCATTGTAGGAATGGCCGACATGCGCGCGGCGCGCGGATTCAAGAGCGATTCCTCTAAACGCCCGCGTGAACTAAATTTAAGATGTATCGATTCGCTTCGCGCGACGCGCCGGCCACGAGAAGCCGATCCGTCGCGAAACGGGAGAGACGACGATGCAGCGCCAGGTTCTGCAGGCCGTGTGTCGACCGGGTTGTCCGGATGCACCGCACGCGGCCCGCATTTCATTTCAAACGACTACCCGCGCGGGAACCCGCGGCGACATGCGTGCGGCCGATCGAAATCGAACGGCACGCGTGGTCGCCGACCGTTTGGACGGCTGTCCGCCGCGGCGGCGCGATGCGCTGCGACCCGCATTGGCGTGCGCGTTGCACTGCCCCGCTTCGCTGCACCGGCAAGCGCCCGCGCTGCAGCGTCGCGCGCCCGGCAACAGTCGTATCGCGCGGCAGGCGAACACGCCGCGGTGCGATTTTCGGATGCGGATACCGTCGCGCGGATACGACGCCCGCCCCACGCTGCAACCGGTTTTCGAGCATGCGTCGCATCGGGCCCCGCGCCGCGCGACGCGCACCACCCCGATCCGCGTCGCCGCGCTCGCCGAGCGCTCGCGTGCGGCGTGACGGCTGGCCGACAAGCCAGGCCCAACTGGAGGAGACAACATGAAGAACGACCTGCCCGAACTGGCCCCGCAAGCACTGCCGTCGGCCAACGCGCTGACGTCGCTGCTGCGCGACCAGCGCGCGGCCTACCTGCGCGCACCGTACCCGGCATGGGAAACGCGTGTGCAGCACCTGCGCGCGCTGCGCACGATGCTGATCGACAACGCGGACGCGCTCGCCGAAGCGATCAGCGCCGATTTCGGCCATCGCGCGAAGCAGGAAGTGCTGCTGTCGGAAATCTGGATGGCGAAGGAAGAGATCGACGACGCGCTCAAGCACGGCAAGCGCTGGATGAAGCCGATCCGCAAGCCGATGAACAAGTGGCTGCGCCCGGCGCGCGCGAAGGTGATTCCGCAGCCGCTCGGCGTGGTCGGCATCGTCGTGCCATGGAACTACCCGGTGCTGCTCGCGGCCGGCCCGCTGATCTGCGCGCTCGCGGCGGGCAACCGCGCGATCGTCAAGATGTCCGAACTGACGCCGCGCACGTCGGCGCTGTTCGAGCAATTGATCGCGAAGACCTTCACGCGCGACCACGTCGCGGTCGTGAACGGCGATGCGGAGGTCGGCGCCGCGTTCAGCGGGCTGCCGTTCGATCATCTGCTGTTCACCGGCTCGACGCAGGTCGGCCGCCATGTGATGCGCGCGGCCGCCGACAACCTCACGCCCGTCACGCTCGAACTCGGCGGCAAGTCGCCGGCGATCGTCGGACCGAATGCACGCTTCGACGCGGCCGTCGACGCGATCGTCGCGGGCAAGACGCTGAACGCGGGCCAGACCTGCATCGCGCCCGACTACGTGTTGCTGCCGCGCGGCATGGAAGCCGCGTTCATCGAGCGGGCGCGAGCACGATTCGCGAAGATGTATCCCGACCTGTCGGCCAACGGCGACTACACGACGATCGTGTCGCCGCGCCATTACGCGCGGCTGCAGCAACTCGCGAGCGATGCGCAGGCGGCCGGCGCGCAACTGCACCCGCTGTCCGACGCGCAGTCCGACCCGGCGTCGCGCCGCTTCGTGCCGTGCGCGATCACGCAGGTGCCGGCCGCGTCGCAACTGATGCAGGAGGAAATCTTCGGGCCGCTGCTGCCGCTCGTGCCGTACGAGCGGCTCGACGAGGCGATCGCATACGTGAATGCGCGCCCGCGTCCGCTCGCGCTCTATCTGTTCGACGAGGACGGCGGCACGATCGACCGCGTGATGCACGAAACGATCTCGGGTGGCGTGTCGGTCAACGAAACGCTGATGCACATTGCGTGCGGCAGCCTGCCGTTCGGCGGCGTCGGCGCGAGCGGCATGGGCGCGTACCACGGCTACGACGGCTTCGTGACGTTCTCGAAGATGAAGCCCGTGCTTACGCAGGCGCGCCTGAACGCGCGCAACCTGCTCGCGCCGCCGTACGGCAAGCGGTTCGCCGCGCTGATCAAGCTGATGCTGAAGTTCTGAACCGGACGGGCCGCGCACATCGCGCCGCGGCCCGCATACGCCTGCCGCGCGGTGCCGGTGCCGCGCGCGCCGTCACACGGGCCAGAGCGGCCCTTCCTGCATCGCGCCGATCTGCTCGCGCAGTTCGAGCACACGCGCTTCCCAGTAACGATGCGTGTTGAACCACGGAAACGCGGCCGGGAACGCGGGATCGTCCCAGCGCCGTGCGAGCCATGCCGCGTAGTGGATCAGCCGCAGCGTGCGCAGCGCTTCGACGAGATGCAGCTCGCGCGGCTCGAATTCGCAGAAATCCTCGTAGCCTGCCAGCAGGTCCGCCAGCGCGCGCGACGCGCCTTCGCGATCGCCCGGCAGCAGCAGCCACAGATCCTGGATCGCGGGCGCCATCCGGCTGTCGTCGAAATCGACGAAATGCGGGCCGCCATCGGTCCACAGCACGTTGCTCGGATGACAGTCGCCGTGCGTGCGCAGCAGGCGAATCTCGCCCGCACGTTCGAACGCGGCCTCGACACCTTCGAGCGCGAGCGCGACCGCCGTCTCGTACGCGGGTCTTACGTCATCCGGAATGAAATCGTGCGAGAGCAGGTAATCGCGCGGCTCAAGGCCGAACGTCTTGATGTCGAGCACGGGACGCGCGACATACGGCTGCGTCGCGCCGACCGCGTGAATCCGGCCGATGAAGCGGCCGAGCCATTCGAGCGTGTCGCTGCGGTCGAGATCGGGTGCGCGGCCGCCGCGCCGCTCGAAGATCGAGAAACGAAAGCCGTCGAACGCATGCAGCGTGCGGCCGTCGAACGTGCGTGCAGGCACCGCCGGAATCTCGCGCTCGGCGAGTTCGGCGACGAACGCGTGCTCTTCGAGGATCGCATCGTCCGACCAGCGCGCCGGGCGGTAGAACTTCGCGACGACCGGCGGGCCGTCTTCGATGCCGACCTGGTAGACGCGGTTTTCGTAGCTGTTGAGGGCGAGCAGGCGCCCGTCGGTGCGCAGGCCGGCCGGCATCAGCACGCTGTCGAGCGCGTCGAGCACGCACTCGGGCGTGAGGCCGGCGAACGGCGGGCTGGCAGGAGAAGCGGGAGCGGAAGTGGCGTCTGTCATGCCCCGCATTGTGCCGCCAGCCGGGCCGAAAGACGAGCGTCCGGTGCGGTATGCGCTTAGTGGAGCGCCGCGCCGGCCGGCAGCACGGATTCGCCGGTGTCGATCAGATCCTCGAGAAAGAACGGCTCGGTGTTGAGTTCTTTCGACTCACCCGGCACGCCCGCGTACCAGGTCACCATGGCCATGTCGCCCAGGATGCGCTGGACGATGCCGCGCGCGCCCTTCGGCACCGCGATATGGGTAGTGCAGACAATCGACCCGACATGCATGATGGTTCCCCACTCTTGAATCTTGAAACCCGGCCCGCTGGCGAGCCGGCAAATGCGCGATCCGCGCCGCTCTCGACGGAGCGTTGCGCGTAATCCCATTGTTCACGGTTTATCGAAGCGCGAAAAGAAGAAGAAGCGGGCGAAGTGCCGCGAATTCGTCGAATGTCTCCAATCAACCACTGCGCCGCGCGTGCGCTTGCACGGGCGGATACCCCCATCATACCCTGTCGAATGTGACTGCCCGCCGAATCCGCCCGGCGCCGCGGCGCGCACGCGATCGACGCAATGCGCACATCGTTTGCCGCGTGCCGGGCCGCCAGGAGATTTCGCGTGACCGAGCCTGCCGGAACCGCGCCGCTTGCCTCGCACGCTACAGCCTCCTTCCCCCGTCCCGAACACGGCTCGCGCAGCCACCGCGCACAAGCATCGCGCGGCATCGCTGCAACGCGTCTTTCACCATGCGGGGCCGCCGACAGTTGTTGCGCCGGATGCCGACCTTGCAGTACCTTTGACGTTCATTCGCGTTCAACCGCATTCCGACACGATGCATCCGCTCACGTCCGCCCTCGCAAAATCCCGGCCGCAGTTCGACGCGCGGCCGCAGGCGTGCGCGCATCCGTCGGTCCTCCCGCCTCCTGTCGCACCGCCGCTCGTCGGCGCCGCGCCGCCCCCTCCGGCGGCACGCGCCGGCTGACCAGCCGGCTTCCGTTTCGTCTTTCATTCGCCCGTCGGCTTCGTTCGTGCGTCGTGACGCACGGCTCCCTGCTGCACGCGCGGATGGAACGTTCCGATCCGTTCGACAGGTGGATTCACATGGTTTCGTTCAAACGCGCGCTTGCCGCGCATGGAGCGACGTCGCTCTTCGTGCTGCTGTGGAGCAGCGGCGCGATCTTCGCTGAACTCGGTCTGCGTCACGCATCCGCGTTCGTCTTTCTCACCGCGCGTTTCGCGCTCGCGTCGCTCGTGCTGCTCGCACTGGCCTTCATGCGCAAACGCTGGCTGCCGCCGCACAGCGAGCGGCGCATGGCCGCGCTGACCGGCTTGCTGATGATGGGCGGCTATTCGATCTTCTACCTGCTCGCGCTCGAGCGCGGGATCGCGCCGGGCGTGCTCGCAACGATCCTCGGCGTGCAGCCGATCCTCACGCTGGCGATCGTCGAGCGACACTGGCAGCCCGTACGCGTCGCGGGGCTCGCGCTGTCGCTGGCCGGTCTCGCGCTCGTCGTATGCCGCGGCGTGGGCGATGCCGGCCTGCCGCTCGCGGGCATCGCGTGCGCGCTCACGGCGCTCGTCGCACTGACCGTCGGCTCGCTGCTGCAAAAACGCGTACGCGCGGCACCCGCCGACGTGCTGCCGCTGCAGAATGCGATCGGTCTCGCGCTGTGCGTGGCGATCGTGCCGTTCCGGCCGATTTCGTTCGACCTGAGCTGGGCGTTCGTCGTGCCGCTCCTGTGGCTCGGCATCGTGATTTCGGTGATCGCGCAACTGCTGTTCTACCGGTTGATGCAGCGCGGCGATCTCGTCAACGTGACGAGCCTGTTCTATCTCGTGCCCGTCGTCACCACGCTGATGGATGCCGTATGGCTCGGCAACCGGCCCGAACCGCTCGCGCTCGCCGGTATGGGTGCGATCATCGCGGGGCTCGCGCTCGTGTTCCGCGCGCCGGCCGCACGCACGCGACCCGACCGCACGTAAGCGGACAGGCCGCCGCGCCCGCAAGTGCGGCGGCCTGTATCGGACACATACGACAATTCCGCGGAAATCGAAAGGAACGGGAAAGATGCGTGCAAGGCGTTCGTCGAACTTGCGGGAAAAATGCGCGACTCGCTGGGCTTTCCGCTGATTTTTAATGGTTCGGATAGCGAAAACATCGCCGGGTTGCCTATACTCGAATTGACCGCCCCGCTCGCAATCGGGTCGGACCAATACTAGAAATACCCGGCATGGGGCCGAAGCAAGCGCTGAAGCGCTCACTCCGGCCGACACTGGAGACACGCATGACGACCTATTTCACGATCGGCGACTTCATCCTGTTGATCCCGATGGCGCTGGCCGGAGCGCTATTTCTCGGCGCGGTACCGTGCGCAACCGAATTCCGCCACAACCTGATGCGCGTGCTGGGCGTCATCCTCGGCGTCGGCGTCGCGGTATTGCTGGTCGAAGGTCTGCCTGCGCTGCTCTAGCGGCGTATCCGTGCCTGACGCGCATCGTTGCGCCGCAACGATGCGACGTGCTGTCTGCAAGACGGTGATACTGGCATGCAATGTTTCGCATGCCGTATCGACTGCCGGTCAGATCGCCTGATCGGTGGACGGTTTTTCCCACAGATTGATGCCGCCTTCCGTCGCGTAACGATCGATCTCCGCGAGTTCTTCCGCCGAGAATTCGAGGTTCTTCAGCGCGCCGACGTTTTCACGCACCTGCTCGGCACGGCTCGCGCCGATCAGCGCGGACGTCACGCGGCCATTGCGCAGCACCCACGCAAGCGCCATCTGCGCGAGGCTCTGGCCGCGCCGTTCGGCGATCGCGTTGAGCTTGCGCACATGCTCGAGGTTGTCCGCGCTCAGGTGATCCTGCTTCAGCGAACCGCCGCCCGGCTTGTTCACGCGCGCGTCGGCCGGCACGCCGTTCAGGTACTTCGACGTGAGCAGCCCCTGCGCGAGCGGCGTGAACGCGATGCTGCCCGCGCCGACGTCGTCCAGCGCGCCGAGCAGGTCGCTCTCGATCCAGCGGTTCAGCATGTTGTACGAAGGCTGGTGGATCAGCAGCGGCACCTTGTACTGCGCGAGCAACTCGGCCATCTCGCGCGTCTTCGCCGCCGAATACGACGAAATGCCGATGTAGAGCGCCTTGCCCTGCTGCACGGCCGACGCGAGCGCGCCCGCCGTTTCCTCGAGCGGCGTGTGCGCGTCGAAGCGGTGCGAATAGAAGATGTCGACGTAGTCGAGCCCCATCCGCTGCAGGCTCTGGTCGAGACTCGCGAGCACGTACTTGCGAGACCCGCCGCCGCTGCCGTACGGCCCCGGCCACATGTCCCAGCCGGCTTTCGTCGAGATCAGCAGCTCGTCGCGATACGGCCGGAAATCGTCCTTCAGCAGCCGGCCGAAGTTGGTTTCGGCGCTGCCGTACGGCGGCCCGTAGTTGTTCGCGAGATCGAAGTGGTTGATGCCGAGGTCGAACGCGGTGCGCAGGATCTCGCGCTGCGTCGAGATCGGCGTCGAGTCGCCGAAGTTGTGCCACAGGCCGAGCGACAGCGCGGGCAGTTTGAGCCCGGATTTGCCGCAGGTGCGGTATTGCATGTCCGCATAACGTTCGGAAGCTGCTTCGTAGGCCATGAGTATTTCCCGTCAGGACGTCGGAGGGAGGGGCGCGCGCCGGCCGCGCACAGGGCGCGACGGCGGCGAAGAAAACGCTCGACGGCTATGGTAACGAAGGCGGCCGATGCGCGCACGGCGATGGACGCGACCGCGGTCGTCGCCTACACTGCGGCGTCTCGAATCACCGTTTCAGCGAGGTTGGTATGTCCCGCGTCATCTCGGTTGCGCTGCTCGTCGGCGGCGTCGTGCTGCTGTATTTCGGCGGCCAGTCGTTCCATTCGATCAACGACAACATGTCGCGCCTCTTCACCGGCTCGCCCGCCACGAAGACGATCCTGCTGATCGTGGGCGGCGCCGTCGCTTCGTTCGTCGGCCTGATCGGCCTCGCGATGCCGGGCGGCAAGCGCTGATCGCGCAGCCGCGCGAACGGCCCGCGCCACACTGATCGGGCCGCGCAAAACGAAACGGGCGGCCAGGCCGCCCGTTGCTTCATTCGCCCGCGATGCGCCGCATCGTGTGATCGTCGCGGCCTCGCCGCGCCGACCGGTCCGCACCTAGAACTGCACTTCCGGCTTCGCCGCCGAGCGCGTGCCGGGCACCGGCCGGTTGCTCGCGCCGTGGTACGTGTACACGAGCGAGAACTTCACCTGGTCGGAACGGTTCTGCCCGGCCGAATGCAGCGTGTTGCTGTGGAAGAACACGACGTCGCCCGCCTGGAGCGACGGGCACGTGGCCGCGTCGATCATCTTCCGGTTCTCCGGCAGGTCGCTGCGGAAGAACTTCGCATCGTCGAACGCTTCAGGCCCGAATTCGGCCGTATGCGAACCCGGCACGAGCCACAACGCACCGTTCTCGTTCGTTTCCGGCCCCAGCGCGAGCCATACCGACACCATGTCCGAACGCTCGAACGCCCAGTAGCGGAAGTCTCGATGCCAGCCCGTCAGGCTGCCGTACGCGGGGTGCTTCGTCATCATGCAGTTGTGATGCGCGCGCGACAGCACGGGCTCTTCGCCGAAGTACTCGCGCATCCACGCGCCGATTTCGGGTGCGACCGCGCGCTCGGCAAATGCCGGATCGCGCGAGTACGCATCGAGCAGCCGCCGCACCGTGTGCCCGCCCGGCGCATGCTTCGACTCGGGTGCGCCCGGGTAGCGCAGGTCCGCCTCGAACTCGATCGGCTCGGCAGCCTCCTGCAACTGCCGCTCTGCAATCCGTTTAAGCGCCGCGCATTGCTGCTCGCCGACGAGGCCACGCGCGACGACGAACCCGCGTTCGCGCAATTCCGCGACTTGCGCGCGGATCGATTCCGACTGCAATGGAGACGACATGGGATGCCAGACGTTTATTGTGTGAATGTGACGATTGTAAATCGGCGCCGGATGCCGCGAACAGCGCCATTGTCGTACGCAGGGGCATGCCAATCGCCGATTTGATCTGGCGCAAGGGAACTGTGCGGCACGGCGCTGGCCTCACCGACAGGCGGTATGCGGCACACGCCTTGCGGCACAAGGGTTTATCGCGACTTTTGCCCGTCATGAATCCCCTGTAGCCTGTCGCGGCCTGTCAATTCTGGCGGGCGCGGCGCGCAGCGGCTTTCGATATGATCCGTTGCGTCATCCGAGGCCGTTCATACCAGTGCGCTCTTCAAGGGCGCCATCCATACAAGCGAAGCATCGTTCACATGCCATTCCGTCTGACTTCCCGTCTCAACCGCGCTGCGAAGCGCGTCGCGCCGTCCGCTCCTGCCCGCCCGCTGCGCCATCACCGCGCACGCACGCAGGCGCTGGCCGAGCGCGCGCCCGCGCATGGCCGGCTCGACGGCATCCGCGCGTGGTTCCACGCGTTTTTCTCGATGATGAGCGCGCAAACGTTCGCACGCCGTGCCGGCCTGCGCTCGCTGCTGCAGAAGCCGTCGTCGCTGCGCGCGCTCGCGCTGCGCCGCGCGCTCGGCCCGCAGCGCCGCGTCAACCGGCCGCGCCGCCTCGCGGCCAGCAATGGCTGGTTCGGGTTCGGCGCGCGCTGAAGCAGCGCCGGCGGGCACTGCCCGCCATGATCGCCGCCGTTGCGCCGGCGATCGGAATCCATAAAAAAACCCCGGCAATGCCGGGGTTTTTCGTTTCGGGCGAACGACGCTTACGCGACGCGTGCCGTCGGCTCCACGCCGGCCGCTTCGGCCAGCGCGAGCGCCTTGTCGGTCGCTTCCCACGAGAATTCCGGCTCTTCGCGGCCGAAGTGGCCATAAGCGGCCGTCTTCTCGTAGATCGGGCGCAGCAGGTCGAGCATCTTGATGATGCCCTTCGGACGCAGGTCGAAGTGCTCGCGCACGAGCTTCGTGATCACCGCATCCGACACGCGGCCCGTGCCGAACGTGTTGACCATCACCGAGGTCGGCTCGGCAACGCCGATCGCGTACGACACCTGGATCAGCGCGCGCGACGCGAGGCCGGCGGCGACGATGTTCTTCGCGACGTAGCGGCCTGCATACGCAGCCGAACGGTCGACCTTCGACGGATCCTTGCCCGAGAACGCGCCGCCGCCGTGCGGTGCGGCACCGCCGTACGTATCGACGATGATCTTGCGGCCCGTCAGGCCGCAGTCGCCCTGCGGGCCGCCGATCACGAACCGGCCGGTCGGGTTCACGAGGAACTTGATGTCGCCCTTGATCAGGTCAGCCGGCAGCGTCGGCTTGATGATTTCCTCGATCACGGCTTCGCGCAGCGCGGGCAGCTCGATGTCCGGTGCGTGCTGCGTCGACAGCACGACGGTGTCGATCGAATCGGGCTTGCCGTCGACGTAGCGGACCGTCACCTGCGACTTCGCGTCCGGGCGCAGCCACTGCAGGCGGCCGTCGCGGCGCAGGCTGGCCTGGCGCTCGACGAGACGGTGCGACAGGTAGATCGGCAGCGGCATCAGTTCCGGCGTTTCGTCGCACGCATAACCGAACATCAGGCCCTGGTCGCCCGCGCCCTGGTCGAGGTTGTCGTCGTGGGCACGATCGACGCCCTGGGCGATGTCCGGCGACTGCTTGTCGTACGCGACGAGCACCGCGCAACCCTTGTAGTCGATGCCGTAGTCGGTGTTGTCGTAGCCGATGCGCTTGATCGTGTCGCGCGCGATCTGGATGTAATCGATGTTGGCCGTCGTGGTGATTTCACCGGCCAGCACGACGAGACCCGTGTTGCACAGCGTTTCCGCCGCAACGCGCGAATATTTGTCCTGCTCGAGGATGGCGTCGAGAATCGCGTCCGAGATTTGGTCCGCGACTTTGTCCGGATGGCCTTCGGAGACGGATTCGGACGTGAAGAGATAATCGTTTGCCACTTTTTCAGGCTCCTGTGTGGTTACGGTTGGTTTCACGTAGCCAGCTTCGTTGGGCCTGAAGCGGCGACGCTTTAGCGGATTACCAGGACCGGGCAGCGCGCTTCGCGCCAGCCGGCTTCGCCCCGCAAGTTGTCAGTTAACTCGGCGAAGCCCGTATTATAGCGGCTTTCCTGAATTGTCACAGAGCGCCGCCCGTGCTGTTTCTTCCGCTGTCTTACCACCCTGCTCGCAACGCGCCGGCCATCCGGCCCCACGGAGGTGCCGCATGCTAGGCCGCCTCGGCACGCATCTCGCCATCGGCTTCCTGAAGCTGCTCGCCCTGTTGCCGTACGGTCTGACCGCGCGGCTCGGCGACGGTCTCGGCTGGCTGCTGTACCAGATCCCCAGCCGGCGAAAACGCATCGTACACACCAACCTGAAACTCTGCTTCCCGGACTGGAGCGACGAACGGCGCGAGGAAGTGGCCGGCCTGCATTTCCGCCATGCGATCCGCAGCTACGTCGAGCGCAGCGTGCAGTGGTTCGGCTCCGCGAAGAAGCTCGAGAAGCTGATCCAGGTCGACAGCGCGGTCGACCTCACCGATCCCGACCTGCCGCCGACGCTGTTCCTCGGCCTGCACTTCGTCGGCATCGAAGCCGGTTCGATCTGGCTCAACCGGTCGCTGCAGCGCCGCTGCGGGTCGCTTTACCAGCCGTTCTCGAACACGGTGCTCGAGGAAGAAGCGAAGAAGGCGCGCGGGCGCTTCGACGCCGAGATGGTCGGCCGCGCGGACAGCGCGCGCGTCGTGCTGCGCTGGCTGCGCGACCGCAAGCCCGTGATGCTCGGCGCCGACATGGACTACGGGCTGCGCAACTCGACGTTCGTTCCGTTCTTCGGCGTGCCGGCCTGCACGCTGACAGCCGTCGGCCGGCTCGCGAAGACGGGCCGCGCGCAGGTCGTGCCGTTCATCGGCGAGGTGCTGCCGAACTACAAGGGCTACCGGCTGAAGGTATTCAAGCCGTGGGATCGGTACCCGACCGGCGACGACGATCTCGACGCGCGGCGGATGAACGAATTCCTCGAGGAACAGATCCCGCTGATGCCCGAGCAGTACTACTGGGTCCACAAGCGCTTCAAGACGCGCCCGCCCGGCGAACCGAGCCTGTACTGACCCTGCCGGGCGAAACCCGCGGGCGCGCCGTCATGCGCGCGCCTGCGCTCTCGCCACCTTCGGCGCGCCTGCCGGATACCGCGCCCTTTCCGCCCGCGCAACAGACGCCCCCCGCCCGCGCGGGACGCCCCTGTCGGCTGCATGTATCATTTACGGCTGAGATCAGCACGACGAACGAGGCCGCCCGGCATGGCGGCAGGCCGTTCGCGTCGTGCTGGCCGCCTTGTTCGCCATGGAATCCCGGACCCAGTGAAACTCTCGTTCACCAAGATGCACGGCGCGGGCAACGACTTCGTCGTGCTCGACGGCTATTCGCGCGCGTTGCCGCCGCTCACCGAAGCGCAGGTGCGCGCGCTCGCCAACCGGCACTTCGGCATCGGCGCCGACCAGTTGCTGCTCGTCGAAAAACCGACCGTCGACGGCGCGGATTTCAAGTACCGGATCTTCAATTGCGACGGCGGCGAAGTCGAACACTGCGGCAACGGCGCGCGCTGCTTCGTGAAATTCGTCAGCGACCGCGGCCTGACCGACCAGCGCAGCGTGCGCGTGCAGGTCATGAAGGGCCTGATCACGCTGACGCTACAGGACAACGGCGAAGTCGTCGTCGACATGGGGGCGCCCGTGTTCGCGCCGGCGCAGGTGCCGTTCGACACGGCCGGTCCAGGCGCATCGGGCCTCGACGGCCGCACCGAAGGCCGCGACACGCTGTGGCCGCTCGACGTCGGCGGCGCGACGCGCTGGATTTCGACGGTGTCGATGGGCAATCCGCATGCGGTGCAGGTCGTCGACGATGTAGAAGCGTATCCCGTGCTGGAAGAAGGCCCGCTGATCGAGCGCCACGCGCGCTTCCCGCAGCGCGTGAACGCCGGCTTCATGCAGATCGTGTCGCGCAATGAAGTGAAGCTGCGCGTGTACGAACGCGGCGCGGGCGAGACGCTGGCGTGCGGCACGGGTGCGTGCGCGGCGGTCGCGGCCGGCATCCGGCGCGGCCTGCTCGATTCGCCCGTAACCGTGCACACGCACGGCGGCACGCTGACGATCGGCTGGGACGGCGCGCGCGACGAAACCGCCGCGCTGATGATGGCCGGGCCCGCCACGACCGTGTTCGAAGGCGAGATCGACCTGAACGCCTGACCCTGCAACGTCCTTGATAATTGAACGCTCCAGCCACATGAACGATCGCGAAGTCGCCGACTACCTGCTCGCCAATCCCGAATTCTTCGCGCAGCACGCCGAACTGCTCGCGACGATCCGTCTCGCGAACCCGCACGGCAAGGCCGCGATCTCGCTGCAGGAGCGGCAGATGGAGATGCTGCGCGACAAGAACAAGCATCTCGAGCGCCGCCTCGCCGAACTCGTGCGCTATGGCCACGAGAACGACAGCCTGTCCGCGAAGTTCAGCCGCTGGACCGCGCGCGTGATCGCGGAACGCGATCCATACGCGCTGCCGCGCACGATCGCCGACGGCATCGCCGACGTGTTCGACGTGCCGCAGACGGCCCTGCGCGTGTGGGACGTCGCCGACACCTACGCGCAGGCCGACTTCGCGCGCCAGGTCGGCGAGGAAGTGCGGCTGTTCACGAACGGCCTGTCGACGCCGTACTGCGGCGCGAACACGGGCTTCGAGGCCGCGCAGTGGCTCGCGCCCGCGGTAGCCGCCTCGGCCGCGAATGCGGCGGAAGGCGCTGAAGCCGCGCCGGCCGGCGACGGCTCGGCCGCATCGGTCGCGCTACTCGCGCTGCGCGCGCCGCTCGCCGGCACCGACGCGCCCGCGTTCGGCCTGCTGGTGCTCGGCTCGCCCGATCCGCGCCGCTTCCACGACGGGATGGCCACCGACTTCCTCGCGCAGATCGCGACGCTCGCGAGCGCGGCGCTCACGCGCCTGCTGCCGCACTGACCGCGCACGCGATGACAGACGATCCGGTCGCCGCCTACCTGTCGAACCTGAAGCACGTCAGGCAGCTGTCGGAACATACGCTGCGCGCGTACACGCACGAACTCGACGAACTGAAGAAGCTCGCGGCCGGCCGACCGCTCGACACGCTGACGGCCGTCGACATGCGCGGCGCGGTCGCGCGCGCGCATGCGGGCGGGCTGTCCGCGCGCTCGATCTCGCACCGCCTTTCGGCATGGCGCGCGTTCTACCGCTGGCTCGCGCAGCGCATCGAGATGCCCGCGAACCCGGTTGCCGCGGTGCGCGCGCCGAAGCGCCCGAAAACGCTGCCGAAGGCGCTGTCGGTCGACGACGCGTCGGCGTTGATGGATGCGCCGCTCGCCGGCACGACCGAGAGCATCCGCGATCACGCGATCCTCGAGCTGTTCTACTCGTCGGGGCTGCGCCTGGCCGAGCTGATCGGGCTCGACGTGATGTACACGCAGGCCGACGGCTACCGCTCGGCCGGCTGGCTCGATCTCGCCGAGGCCGAGGTCACCGTGCGCGGCAAGGGCAACAAGGAGCGCAAGGTGCCGGTCGGCCGCAAGGCGATCGATGCGCTGAACGCGTGGCTCGCGGTGCGCGGCGAATTCGTGAAGCACGACCCGCATCCGCTGTTCGTGTCGGTGCGCGGCAACCGGATGTCGCCCGGCGTCGTGCGCGAGCGCGTGAAGCGCGCGGCGCTCGCCGCGGGCATTCCCGCCAACGTCCATCCGCACGTGCTGCGCCACTCGTTCGCGACGCACGTGCTGCAGTCGAGCGGCGACCTGCGCGCGGTGCAGGAGCTGCTCGGCCACGCGAGCGTCGCCGCGACGCAGGTCTATACGTCGCTCGACTTCCAGCATCTCGCGAAGATTTACGACAGCGCGCATCCGCGCGCGAAGAAGCGCGACTGACGCGCGTCCCGTGTTACCCGCCGCGCGCGGCGACCGGCAACGGTCGGCTTCGGGCGCGGCCCATTTCGATCCCATCATGCAAACCGTCACACTCAAGCCGTCCAAGGAAAAATCGCTGCTGCGTCGCCATCCGTGGATCTACGCCAATGCGATCGACCGCGTCGACGGCAAGCCCGCGCCCGGCGCAACCGTGATCGTGCGCACGCACGACGGCCGCTTCCTCGCGCGCGGCGCGTACAGCCCGCAGTCGCAGATCCGCGTGCGCGTGTGGAGCTTCGACGAGAACGAGCCGATCGACCACGCGTTCTTCAAGCGCCGCGTGCAGCGCGCGGTCGCGCACCGCACGACGATGGTGTCCGGCACGGGTGCGGTGCGGCTCGTGTTCGGCGAGGCCGACGGACTGCCGGGGCTGATCGTCGATTACTACGTCGCGGACACCGCGGAAGCCGGCGCGACGCCGCGCGGCCAGCTCGTCTGCCAGTTCATGGCCGCCGGCGTCGAAGCGTGGAAGGACGCGATCGTCGCGGCGCTCACCGGCGCGACCGGCTGCCCGAACGTGTACGAGCGCTCGGACGTGTCGATCCGCGACAAGGAAGGGCTCGAACAGACGACCGGCGTGCTGGCAGGAGACGCGCCGCCCGCGACGCTGATCGCGAACGAAAACGGCGTGCGCTATCACGTCGACGTGCCGAACGGCCACAAGACGGGCTTCTACGTCGACCAGCGCGACAACCGCGCGCTCGTCGCGCAGTACGCGGCCGGCCGCGACGTGCTGAACTGCTTCTGCTACACGGGCGGCTTCTCGCTCGCGGCGCTCAAGGGCGGCGCGAAACGCGTCGTGTCGATCGACTCGTCGGGCGATGCGCTCGCGCTCGCGCAGCAGAACGTCGTCGCCAACGGCTTCGATGCCGAACGCGCGACCTGGCTCGACGCCGACGCATTCAAGACGCTGCGCCGCCTCGTCGACGAAGGCGAACGTTTCGACCTGATCGTGCTCGATCCGCCGAAGTTCGCGCCGACCCGCGACAGCGTCGATCGCGCGGCGCGCGCGTACAAGGACATCAACCTGAGCGGCTTCAAGCTGCTGCGCCCGGGCGGCCTGCTGTTCACGTACTCGTGCTCGGGCGCGATCGACATGGACCTGTTCCAGAAGATCGTCGCGGGCGCGGCAGCCGACGCGAAGGTCGATGCGCGCATCCTGAAGCGGCTCGGCGCGGGCGTCGATCACCCGCTGCTCGCCGCGTTCCCGGAAGGCGAATATCTGAAGGGCCTGCTGTTGCAAATCGTCTGATCGCCCCGATCTTGGCGGACACCCTGGTCCGCCGGCCCCGCCTGGCGGGCCAGCGCTTTCGCCTGTCGTCCGGACGACGGGCGGGGGCTTGACAGGTATGTTTCAATGGATGGTTGTGCGCCCCGGCTCGCAGCGCGAGGGCGCGACGCACATCCTGGTTTTGACCCCGATTCACGAACCACAGGCGACCGACATGGCCACTCCCGTCACCATCCTTACCGGCTTTCTCGGCAGCGGCAAGACGACGCTGCTCAAGCGCATCCTGAACGAACAGCACGGCATGAAGATCGCCGTGATCGAGAACGAGTTCGGCGAAGAGAACATCGACAACGAAATCCTCGTGCAGGATTCGAACGAGCAGATCATCCAGATGAGCAACGGCTGCATCTGCTGCACGATCCGCGGCGACCTCGCACGCGCGCTCGGCGATCTGGCCGCGAAGAAGCGCGAAGGCAAGCTCGACTTCGACCGCATCGTGATCGAGACGACCGGCCTCGCGAACCCGGGCCCCGTCGCGCAAACCTTCTTCATCGACAGCGAAATCGCCGACGACTTCCTGCTCGACGCGGTCATCACGCTCGTCGACGCGAAACACGCGGACGCACAGCTCGACGAACACGAAGTCGTGCAGCGCCAGGTCGGTTTCGCCGACCGCCTGTTCATCACGAAGTCGGACCTCGTCGACGACCAGACCGTCGCCGATCTCAAGCACCGCCTGATGCACATGAACCCGAGGGCCGCGATCAAGGTCGTGAATTTCGGCGAAGCCGACATCAAGGAAATCTTCGACCTGCGCGGCTTCAACCTGAACGCGAAGCTCGAGATCGACCCCGACTTCCTCGCCGAGGACGATCACGCGCACCACCACCACGATCACGACCATGATCACGATCACGCCGATTGCGACCACGATCACGGTCAATGCGCGCACGATCACGACCACGGCCACCACCATCACCACCACGCGCACCATGACGACAAGATCAAGTCGTTCGTGTACCGCAACGACCGCCCGTTCGACCCGAACAAGCTGGAAGACTTCCTCGGCGGCATCCTGCAGATCTACGGCGAGCGGATGCTGCGCTACAAGGGCGTGCTGTTCATGAAGGGCGTCGACCGCAAGGTCGTGTTCCAGGGCGTGCACCAGATGATGGGCAGCGACCTCGCCGCCAAGTGGCTGCCGGCCGAAAAGAAGACCAACAAGATGGTCTTCATCGGCGTCGACCTGCCGCAGGACCTGATCACCGACGGCCTCGACGCCTGCCTCGCCTGACGTGCGCGGGCGCCGCGTTTGCGGCCCTTTTTGCCCCTTTGCGCCCCGCCCGCGCCGCCGCTTTCGCGGCGGCCCCGGCGGCGGCGTGCGGGCAGGGTTTCGCCGTCATCGCTTTTTCGCGATTTGCGCGTTATATTTTCTAGATATTGGCGCAGCCGACGGGGATCGACCCGATACGGCGCCCGCTTGCGATTCAGTTACAATACGTGCCCGCTGGAGTACGGCAACAAACAGGCCCGGTTCTTGCTGAACCAGTTTTCCGGGCATCGCAACCGCGCCGGATCGCCAATCCGCCACCCGGCCGCGGCCGATGCGATCTGCCGCGCAGCACACCGGTTCGCCGCGCGCGCAAATCCGCGCCAGGCCTATCCTGGTATTTGAGAACCGGTTTTTCCAGAGGCTTTCGGCCCCGCGGCGGCAAATCGCAAATGAATGCAAACGCGGTTGCGGGTAATCCCAAAGTGCAGGCAATATCTCTTGATTTGCCGCACATTGAAGAAGCAAGCAGATGACGAAGAAACTCTTGACCGAAGCCGAAATCCTGAAGATGAGCGACAAGGATTACATGAATGAGGATCAGCTCGCCTTCTTCAAAAATCGGCTCGAACAGTTGCAGGCGGACATCCTCAAGAATGCAGGCCAGACGACCGAGAACCTGCGCGAAACGGTGATCGTCCCCGATCCCGCCGATCGCGCGACGATCGAGGAAGAGCACGCGCTCGAGCTGCGCACGCGCGATCGCGAACGCAAGCTCCTCAAGAAGGTTCAGCAGTCGCTCGCCCGCATCGATTCCGGCGATTACGGCTGGTGCGAGGAAACCGGCGAGCCGATCGGCATTCCGCGCCTGCTCGCGCGTCCGACGGCCACGCTGTCGCTCGAGGCGCAGGAGCGCCGCGAGTTGCGCCAGAAGCTGTTCGGCGACTGATCGAGCGGCGTTCCGCTCCGACACGCTGCTTCCCGAAAGCGCGCGGCCTGCCGCGCGCTTTTTGTTTTTCCGGCACCGGTTCCCCACCGGCCGATTTGCCTCCCGCCTCTTGATATCGCCGCGCCCGCCCTAAAATGAAACGGACGCGCGCCGGGCCGCTCCCCGGCGCACTGCGATTCACGCGGCGGCGCCTCGCGCTGCCCGACTCTTCCCCGTTTTTCTCAAGGAACGCAGATGGAGCAATTTCACGGCACGACCATCGTTTCGGTCCGGCGCGGCGACAAGGTCGCGCTCGGCGGCGACGGCCAGGTAACCCTCGGCAACATCGTCATGAAGGGTGGCGCGCGGAAAGTGCGGCGGATCTACAACAACCAGGTTCTGGTCGGATTCGCGGGCGGCACCGCCGATGCGTTCTCGCTGCTCGACCGCTTCGAGGCGAAGCTCGAGAAGCACCAGGGCAACCTGACCCGTGCGGCCGTCGAGCTCGCGAAGGACTGGCGCACCGACCGGATGCTGCGCCGCCTCGAGGCGATGCTGATCACGGCCGATGCGACCACCACGCTCGTGATCACCGGCAACGGCGACGTGCTCGACCCCGAAGGCGGCATCTGCGCGATCGGCTCGGGCGGCGCGTACGCTCAGGCCGCGGCCCGCGCGCTCGCCGAGAACACCGAGCTGTCGCCGCGCGAGATCGTCGAGAAGTCGCTCGGGATCGCCGGCGACATGTGCATCTACACGAACCACAACCGCATCATCGAAACGATCGAGTAAGGACCGCCCCATGAGCACCATGACCCCTGCCGAGATCGTCTCGGAACTCGACAAGCACATCATCGGCCAGAACAAGGCGAAGAAGGCCGTCGCGGTCGCGCTGCGCAACCGCTGGCGCCGCCAGCAGGTCGCCGATCCGCTGCGCACGGAAATCACGCCGAAGAACATCCTGATGATCGGGCCGACGGGCGTCGGCAAGACCGAAATCGCGCGCCGCCTCGCGAAGCTCGCCGATGCGCCGTTCATCAAGATCGAAGCGACCAAGTTCACCGAAGTCGGCTACGTCGGCCGCGACGTCGACAGCATCGTGCGCGACCTGATCGAGATCTCGGTCAAGCAGACGCGCGAATCCGAGATGCGCAAGGTGCGCAGCAAGGCGACCGACCAGGCGGAAGACCGCATCCTCGACATCCTGCTGCCGCAACCGCGCGCGGTGGGCTTCGGCGGCAATGCCGAGCACGCGAACGACGACAACAACGCGACGCGCCAGACGTTCCGCAAGCGCCTGCGCGAAGGCCAGCTCGACGACAAGGAAGTCGAGCTCGACCTCGAGCAGCCGTCGGTCGGCATGGACATCATGGCGCCGCCCGGGATGGAAGAGATGACCGAGCAGATCCGCTCGATGTTCTCGAACCTCGGCAGCGGCAAGAAGCAGCGCCGCAAGGTGAAGATCAAGGAAGCGCTGAAGCTGCTGACCGACGAGGAAGCGGCGAAGATGCTCAACGACGAGGAAGTGAAGACGAAGGCCGTGCAGAACGTCGAGCAGAACGGCATCGTGTTCCTCGACGAGATCGACAAGATCACGTCGCGCAACAATGAAGGCAGCGGCGGCGAAGTGTCGCGCCAGGGCGTGCAGCGCGACCTGCTGCCGCTCGTCGAAGGCACGACGATCAACACGAAGTACGGGATGGTGAAGACCGATCACATCCTGTTCATCGCGAGCGGCGCGTTCCACCTCGCGAAGCCGAGCGACCTGATTCCGGAACTGCAGGGCCGCTTCCCGATCCGCGTCGAGCTCGAATCGCTGTCGGTGGAAGACTTCGAGGCGATCCTCGATGCAACCGACGCGAGCCTCGTCAAGCAGTACCAGGCGCTGCTCGCGACCGAAGACGTCCAGCTCGAATTCGCCCAGGACGGCATCCGCCGTCTCGCGGAGATCGCGTATGCGGTCAACGAGAAGACCGAGAACATCGGCGCGCGCCGGCTGTACACGGTGATCGAGAAACTGCTCGAGGAAGTGTCGTTCTCGGCCGGCAATCACGCCGGCGAGCGCGTGACGATCGACGCGACGTATGTCGACCGCGCGCTCGGCGAAGTGGCGCAGGACGAGGATCTGTCGCGCTACGTGCTGTAACGCGCGCGGCGGCGAATGCGAAACGGGCGGCCCGGCGGGCCGCCCGTTTTCATTGGTGCGTCCGGCGGACAGCCGGGCACGGCCTGCCCGCATACCGATCGCCCATCGCAACCCGCGACGCCCGTCGTACCGCATCGACACCCGCCGCGACGACCGCGGCGCGCGTCACGCCGGACTTACTGCCGCACCGGCTTCTTCGCGAGCTTGCGCTGCAGCGTGCGGCGGTGCATGTTCAGCGCGCGCGCGGTCGCCGAGATGTTGTTGTTGTTCTCCGCGAGCACGCGCTGGATGTGCTCCCATTCGAGCCGGTCGACCGACAGCACGACCGGATTCTCGAGCGCCTCGTCGGCCTGCACTTCGGTCGCGTTGGTCTGCAGCGCGGCCAGGATCGACTCGACGTTCGCGGGTTTCGCGAGATAGTTGTCGGCGCCTTCCTTCACGGCCTGCACGGCGGTCGCGATGCTCGCGTAGCCGGTCAGCACCAGAATCCGCGCATCGGGCTGCAGGTCGCACAGCGGCGCGATCAGGCTCAGGCCCGAATCCTCGCCGAGATGCAGGTCGACGGTGATGAACTGGAACTTGCCGCCCGCGGCGAGCCTGAGCGCCGTCTCCTTGTCGTGCGCCTGCTGGACCGCGTAACCGCGCCGCTCGAGGCCGCGCGCGAGCGTGCCCGCGAACACCTCGTTGTCGTCGATCACCAGGAAATTGTTCTCGCTCATGTGGTTTCTCCGTCTACGTGTTGGTTGAGGCGGCCGGCGCCGCGACGCGCACGACCGGCAGGCGCAGCACGGCCCGCGTACCGCGCCCGGCGGTTGCGCCGGCCGCGCGGCTGTCCGGCGTGCCTGCCGTTCGTTCGGCCATGCGTTCGCCCGCGCGTTGGCCCGATGCAGCCGCAGCCTGGCCGTTCGCCGCACCGCCGGCCCGCCCGTTGCCGCCCGCCGCGCGCGGCGTGACATCGGACAGTTCGATCGCGCCGCCGAGCCGCACGGCCGCACTGAACGCGAGATACAGGCCGACCCCGTGCCCGCCCTGCGTGCTGTCGACCGGCATCGCGCCGAGCGATTCGCGCAGCGCGGCCGGAATGCCGGGCCCGTCGTCGCATACCTCGAATTCGATCTCGTCGGCCGCGCGGTCGTGCGCGACCTTCGCGGCCAGCGTCACGCGCCGCGGGCTCGCGCGCGCGGCGTTGTCGAGCAGGATCGTCAGGATCTGGCCGGCCGCGACCGTGTCGTCGAGCGCGACGCCCGCCGGACGCGCGCCGAGCAGCTCGAACTGCACGTGCGGATGCCGCAGGCGCCAGTGTTCGACGAACGTGTCGAGCCAGTCGTCCACCGGCTGGCGGCTCGCGGGCGCGCTCGCGCGGCTGCGCAGGCGCGCGAGCGCCGACGTGCAGAGCGTCATCTGTTCCTCGAGCACCTTCAGGTCGGCCTCGTAGCGGGCCAGCCCCGGATCGGCGCGCGCCGCGTCGCGCAATTCCTCGGCGAGCATCGCGATCGTCGACAGCGGCGTGCCCATCTCGTGCGCGACGGTGGCGGCCTGCACGCCGAGCGCGACCGCACGCTCGTCGCGCAGCAGGTGCTGCTGCGCTTCGCCGAGCGCCGCATCGCGCTGGCGCAGCGCATTCGACATGCGCGCGACGAACCACGCGATCAGCCCGACGCTGACCATGAAGTTCGCCCACATCCCGGTGCGGTAGTAGTCGAACAGGTTCGCGGGATTGTCCATGTTGAGCGGCACCGAATCGAAGCCGAGCGCCGCATAGCACGCGACCGCGAACGCCGCGAGCCAGATCATCAGGTGCCACGGCAGCACGGCCGCCGCGATCGCGAGTGACGGCAGGTACAGCGACACGAACGGGTTGGTCGTGCCGCCCGACAGGAACAGCAGCGCGGACAGCGCGCCGAGGTCGACCCACAGCTGGCCGAGCAGCTCGAAATTGGTCTCGGGCCGTGCGCGCAGCACGCGCACCCAGGTCAGCGCGTTGAAAACGATTTCGAGCGCGATGACCATCAGCATCGCAGGCAGCGGCAGATGCACGCCGAAATAGGTCTGCACGACGCCGATCGTCACGAGCTGGCCGACGATCGCGAGATTGCGGAGCCAGAACAGATGACTGAGGTTGACGCGTCCGGTGGTGGTGATTCGTTGCATCCGGGCAGTTTACCCGTTTAGCGGGCGGTGCCTCCAGCGGGGCCGGATCGAAGCGCGGGCACGGAGCGCACCGCGTGCCCGGCCGGCTCCGTCAGCCGGTCGCGCCGGCCATGCGCCGCGCGATCTCGTCGGCCAGGCACTCGGGGCACCGGCAGCGCACGCCGGCCGCGGGCTGCGTGCCGCCGGGCAGCGCCGGCATCGATGCGCACCAGCAGTCGAACGGCTGCGTGAGCGCGCCGCAATCGAAGCCGCGCCCGCAGTGCGGGCAGCGCGCGCGGCGCGGGGCGGAACGGGCGTCGGCGGCGGAATCGGTCATGGCGCAATCGCGGAAACGGGCGTGAAGTCGCCCCAAGCGACAAGCATAGCGCGGCGCACGGATTTTGCGCACCGGCCGCCCGGCCGAGGTTCGTCGCGAGCGCACGCGAACCTGCCCGCCGCCGCCGCCCGCGCACCGTCGCCCGCATCCCACAGCGCCATAGCCGGCGGGCCGCTGCGTGCGGTGTCCGAGCCGCGCCGCCAGCGCTCCGGCCCACCCAAAAACACGATGCTGCGCTGCGCCACTCCTGTACAATTCGCCGTGTTTCAATCGTTCCCAGCCTGAGCCGCCGCCATGTCCGAGCCCATCGACCTCTCGCAGATCGCCCCCACGCTGAAAGCAGAAATCCTCGCCGAGGCGCTGCCGTACATCCGCCGCTACCACGGCAAGACCGTGGTCATCAAATACGGCGGCAACGCGATGACGGAAGAGCGGCTCAAGCAAGGCTTCGCGCGCGACGTGATCCTGCTGAAACTGGTCGGCATCAATCCGGTGATCGTCCACGGCGGCGGTCCGCAGATCGATCAGGCGCTGAAAAAGATCGGCAAGGCCGGCACCTTCATCCAGGGCATGCGCGTCACCGACGAAGAGACGATGGAAGTCGTCGAATGGGTGCTGGGCGGCGAAGTGCAGCAGGACATCGTGACGCTGATCAACCATTTCGGCGGCCACGCGGTGGGCCTGACGGGCAAGGACGGCGGCCTGATCCACGCGCGCAAGCTGCTGATGCCGGACCGCGACAACCCGGGCCAGTACATCGACATCGGCCAGGTCGGCGAAGTCGAGGCGATCAACCCGGCAGTCGTGAAGGCGCTGCAGGACGACGCGTTCATCCCGGTGATCTCGCCGATCGGCTTCGGCGAAGACGGCCTGTCGTACAACATCAACGCAGACCTCGTCGCGGGCAAGCTCGCCACGGTGCTGAACGCCGAGAAGCTGCTGATGATGACCAACATCCCGGGCGTGATGGACAAGGACGGCAACCTGCTGACCGATTTGTCCGCGCGCGAGATCGACGCGCTGTTCGAGGACGGCACGATCTCCGGCGGCATGCTGCCGAAGATCTCGTCGGCGCTCGACGCCGCGAAGAGCGGCGTGAAGTCGGTGCACATCGTCGACGGCCGGATCGAGCACTCGGTGCTGCTGGAAATCCTGACCGAGCAGCCGTTCGGCACGATGATCCGCTCGCATTGAGCACGCGCCGCAAGACCGCCAGCCCCGACCTGCCGGCCCCGCTGCGGCGCCGGCGCATCTCGCGCAGCCGGCCGCGCGCCGGCGCGCCCGTCTGGCTGTTCGATCTCGACAACACGCTGCACCACGCATCGCACGCGATCTTTCCCGAGATCAACCGTGCGATGACGCAATACATCATCGATGCGCTCAAGGTCGAGCGCGCCGAAGCCGACCGCTTGCGCACCGGCTATACGCAGCGCTACGGCGCCGCGCTCCTCGGCCTCACGCGCCATCACCCGATCGATCCGCACGACTTCCTGCGCGCGGTTCACACGTTTTCCGATCTCCCCGCGATGGTGCGCGCCGAGCGCGGCCTCGCACACATCATCGCCGCGCTGCCGGGCCGCAAGTTCGTGCTGACCAACGCGCCGGAGAACTACGCGCGCGCGGTGCTGCGCGAACTGCGCATCGAACGGCTGTTCGAGCGCGTGATCGCGATCGAGCACATGCGCGACCGCCGCACGTGGCGCGCGAAGCCCGACCACACGATGCTGCGCCGGACGCTGCGCGCCTCGCGTGCGCGCTTTTCGGATGCGATCCTCGTCGAGGATACGCGCGACCACCTGAAGCGCTACAAGCGCCTCGGCATCGGCACGGTCTGGATTACCGGCCATCTTCCCGGCCACCTGCCGGGTACCGGCCGCCCGCATTACGTCGACCAGCGGATTCGTTCGTTAAAATCGCTGCGACTGGGCACACGATCGGGGCGACAGAAATGCAGCCGACTTACCCGCAGGACCAAGCCGTAACGGAAGGCCAGGCCACACCCTCCCGCCCGCGCCCGAAGCCGGGCGAGCGCCGCGTGATGATCCTGCAGACGCTCGCGGCGATGCTCGAGGCGCCGAAGCGCGAGAAGATCACGACGGCCGCGCTCGCGGCCCGGCTCGACGTGTCGGAAGCCGCGCTGTACCGCCATTTCCCGAGCAAGGCGAAGATGTACGAAGGGCTGATCGAGTTCATCGAGCAGTCGCTGTTCGGCCTCGTCAACCAGATCGTCGCGAAGGAGCCGAACGGCGTGCTGCAGGCGCGCACGATCGCGCTGACGATGCTCAATTTCGCCGCGAAGAACCCGGGGATGACGCGCGTGCTGACGGGCGAGGCGCTGGTCGGCGAGGACGAGCGGCTCACCGAGCGCGTGAACCAGTTGCTCGACCGCATCGAAGCGACCGTCAAGCAATGCCTGCGGGTTGCGCGCACGGAGGCGAATGCGCCGCAGGACGGTGCAACGCCGTTCGTGCTGCCGGCCGATTACGATCCGGCTGCACGGGCGAGCCTGCTCGTCAGCTACGTGATCGGCAGGTGGCATCGCTTTGCGAAAGGCGGGTTCCAGAAATCGCCCGGCGAGCAGGCCGACGCGCATTTGCGGCTGATCCTGCAGTAGCGCCGCGCCGGCCCCTGTCCGGCAACGCACACCGGTTTCGCGCATTCGACGACGGACGGTGCGGCCGCTCCGCCGCGTCGGCTCGCACCTTCCCGCCTGCTTCTGCCGGCGGCGAATGCCCCCGCGAATTCGAACTCGTCCAATTTCACCCCATCACCTTTCGGGTTACGTTTATCTAATTGCAGATAAATTCAGGTGAAATGGTGAATCGCAGATTCCGACATTCCCGGCTGAGGGCAGCCCGACGCCTCGCCCATTCGGCATTGCTTGCGGGGGCGGCAGTGCCATGGCCGTCGGCCGCGCAGGTGACCAACGGCGGGACGCAACAGGCGGACGGTGTCGTGCTTGAAATCGCGCCGGGAGATTATTCGACGACGCAACCGGGCAAGGCCGTGCTTTCCGCCGTCAATGGCGGCGCGCTGGTGACGACCGGCAAGACGCGCGTGTTCTCCACCGCCTATTTCGCGGCGGGCGCGGCCGCGCAAGGCGCCGGCTCGAGCGCCAGGCTGAGCGATACGGAAATCCGCACCCGCGGCGGCTCCAGTGCCGGCATCGACATCCGATACGGCGGCAGCGCGAGCGCGGAACGCATCTCGATCGATACCGACGGCGATTATTCGCACGGCGCGTCCGTCTACAGCGCCGGCAGCCGGCTCCGCATCGCCGACAGCGTCATCGTCACGCGGGGCAAGGAGGCGTATGGCATCCTGGCGAACTACGTGCCGGGCGGCGTCATCGACGTCGCCAACACGCTGATTCGCACCAGCGGCCTGTTTGCCCATGGCGTGGCCATCAGCTACGACGGCGTCCGTGCGACGCTGAATCGCACGGGTATCCGGACCGATGGCGACTACGCGTCGGCGCTGTACCTGCCCGGCGCGTCGGCTGTCGCCTTCAGCGACAGCCATCTGGAAACCGGTGGCGATTACGCGCTCGGCGTGGACACCCGCGAAGGGCACGTCGAGCTCGCGCGTACGCAAATCGTCACGCACGGCCGCAGCGCACACGGGCTGTACGCATCGATGGAATATACCCACACGCCGACCATCGACGCGATCGATACGCAGGTGACAACCACCGGCGCCCGTTCGGTCGGCGCACTGGCCCGGCTCGGCGGCCGGGTCACGATGACACACGGCGGCATCGTGACGACCGGCGAGCGCGCGCGCGGTGCGATGTCCGCCGGCACGGGGTCGGTTGCGTCGCTCGTCGACGCAACCGTCGAGACGCGCGGCAACGAGGCCGCAGCCCTCCATGCAAGCGCCGGCGGCAGCATCGACCTGCTGCGCACCGATGCCCGCGCAACCGGCAACGCCGCGCCTGCCGCGAGCGTCCACGGCGGCAGGCTGACGGCCGACGGTGGCTCGCTCTTCAGCGAGCGGCATGCGGCCTTCGACGCGTCTGACGCCGACGTCACGCTGCAGAACAGCGCCCGCGCCGCCAGCGGCACCGGCACGCTGCTGTCGGTCCGGGCCCAGTCGGGCGCGCCCGTGCGCCTGACGCTCGACACCGGCGCGCAAGCGGCGGGCGACATCGTGAATCAGCCGGCCGACGACGGCAGCCCGACTTCCGCCGTGACCGACGTCGCACTGTCCGGCGCGTCGACATGGCGCGGCGCAACGGACGCTGTCCGCACGCTGTCGCTCGATACCGACAGCCGCTGGATCGTCACCTCCGATTCGTCGGTCGGATCCGTCGCGCTGAACGACTCGACGATCGCATTCGCAGCGCCGGACGCCGGCACGCCGCCCGCGCCGCGCACGCTCGTCGTCAACGGCGACTATGCGGCCCGCAACGGCAAGCTGGTCATCCATACCGCGCTGCGCGACGACGCGTCGCCCACCGACCGGCTCGTGATCGACGGCGGCCACGCGTCGGGCGACACCGGCATCGTCGTTAAGCGCACGAGCGGCGAAGGCGCGCAGACGACGGTCGGCATCCCGATCGTCGAAACCCGCAACGGCGGCACCACCGATGCCGCGGCCTTCTCGCTCGACGCGGCATCGGACGGCTACCGGCAGGGCTTCGGCACACTGTCCGCGGGCGGCTACGACTACATGCTCAAGCGCGGCGGGAACGGCGGTCGGCCGGACGACTGGCATCTGGTCTCCGCCGCGAAAACCGAACCGCCTGCGCCCCCCGGCCTCGTCGACCCCGATCCGCCGGTCCAGCCGGAAATCGAGCCGCCGCCGCAGCGCGCCGCCGCACCGGAGCCCGACGCGTATCTGGCGAACGCCGACGCGGCAGCCACGATGGCGATCCATACATTGCACCAGCGCGAAGACCGCTCGCTGCGAGCGACGGAGACGGAGGCGGCACCGCACGCGCTCGACGGCGCCGCCTGGCTGCGCGCCGAGGGGCAGTTCATGTCGATGTCGGGCGGTGCGCGCAGCGTATCGGGCAACGGTCGCCTGATTCATGCGGGCGCCGACCTGTTCCGCTTCGACGACGGCCGCGGCGGCAGCGTTCGCATCGGCGCGATGGGCCTGTACGGCAGCCAGACGAACTGGTCGACGCGGCCGCTGTGGAACCCGATCGAACAGCGCATGACGAACGCCACCGCGCGCGGCAGCGTATCAGGCTACAACGCGGGGCTGTACGGCACCTGGTACGGCAACCGCGACATTCTGTCGGGCCCGTACGTCGATGCGTGGGTCATGTATGGCGCGTATGCGAACCATGTCGGCGGCAGCCTCGCCGGCGATTCCTATCGCTCGCGCACCGTCACGGGTTCGCTCGAGGCCGGCCATTCGTTCCTGTTCCACCGCAGCGGCGACACGCGTTTCTTCGTCGAACCCGAAGCGCAGCTCGTCGTGACGGACTACCGCGCGGCCGCGCACGCCGCGCCGGGCGGCCATCTCGACACGCAGCGCTCGACCGACGTGCTGACCCGCGTCGGCGTGCGCGTGCACGGCGTGACGGCAATGTCGTCCGGCCGCGAGCTTCGACCGTTCATCGAAGCGAACTGGTGGCACGGCCCGGGGTCGCGCTCGCTGACGCTCGACGGCAACGCGTTCTCGTTCAGCGTCCCGCGCGATCGCGTGGCACTCCGGATCGGCGCCACCGGCCAGATCGCCAGGCGATTCGCCATCTCGGCCAGCATCGGCGTGGAAGGCAACCTGTCCGACTACTCGGTGGTCAAGGGGCAACTCGCGGCGAAATACCGCTGGTGACGCAACCGCCGGCAGCGGGCCGCGGAAATTCGCGTGATCCGGATTTCCGCTATACTTTGCCGACTTGCCGCCTCCTCGGCGGCAGGTCGGAAGCGCGCCGATTTGCTGACTCGATTGCGGGCGCGCGAACCGGCCGGGGCCTTGATTTTGTCTTTGCCCCGGCGGTTCACTACAAATGCGGCTAAAGAGGTCGTCAGCCGCGCATCTCCGACTCCGCGCCTCGCCGACACCATTTAGCTGCCCAGTCATAAGGCGGAACGAATGGAATCGATCGGCATCGTCGCTCCACAGACCATGCACTTCGCCGAACCGCTGCGCTTGCAAAGCGGCAGCGCGCTCGGCAACTATCAGCTCGTCGTCGAGACGTACGGCGAGCTCAACGCCGCGCGCTCGAACGCGGTGCTCGTCTGCCACGCGCTCAACGCGTCGCATCACGTCGCCGGCGTCTATGCGGACGATCCGCGCAGCACCGGCTGGTGGGACAACATGGTCGGCCCGGGCAAGCCGCTCGACACCAACCGCTTCTTCGTGATCGGCGTGAACAACCTCGGCTCGTGTTTCGGCTCGACCGGCCCGATGAGCATCGATCCGTCGACCGGCAAGCCGTACGGCGCGCGCTATCCGGTGGTCACCGTCGAGGACTGGGTGCATGCGCAGGCGCGCGTCGCCGATGCGTTCGGCATCGAGCGCTTCGCCGCCGTGATGGGCGGCAGCCTCGGCGGGATGCAGGCACTCGCGTGGAGCCTGATGTATCCGGAGCGCGTCGCGCACTGCATCGACATCGCGTCGACGCCGAAGCTGTCCGCGCAGAACATCGCGTTCAACGAGGTCGCGCGCTCGGCGATCCTGTCCGATCCCGACTTCCACGGCGGCGACTACTACGCGCACGGCGTGAAGCCGAAGCGCGGCCTGCGCGTCGCGCGGATGATCGGCCACATCACGTATCTTTCGGACGACGACATGGCCGAGAAATTCGGCCGCGCGCTGCGCCGCGCCGACGGCGCGCTCGACGCGTACAACTTCAGCTTCGACGTCGAGTTCGAGGTCGAGTCGTACCTGCGCTACCAGGGCGACAAGTTCGCCGACTACTTCGACGCGAACACCTACCTGCTGATCACGCGCGCGCTCGACTACTTCGATCCGGCGAAGGCGTTCGACGGCAACCTTACCGCCGCGCTTGCGCAAACGCAGGCGAAATACCTGATCGCGAGCTTCTCGACCGACTGGCGCTTCGCGCCCGCGCGTTCGCGCGAGATCGTGAAGGCGCTGCTCGACAACAAGCGCACGGTCAGCTACGCGGAGATCGACGCGCCGCACGGCCACGACGCGTTCCTGCTCGACGACGCGCGCTATCACAACCTGATCCGCGCGTATTACGAACGAATCGCCAACGAGGTGGGCGTATGAACCAGCAAGCGCTGAATTCCCTGTCCGCGCGCGCGGACTTCCGCACGATCGCACGCTGGGTCGAGCCGCGCTCGACCGTGCTCGACCTCGGCTGCGGCGACGGCTCGCTGCTCGCGCTGCTGATGGAGGAGCTGGACGTCACCGGCTACGGCATCGAACTGAACGACGCGGGCGTGCTCGCGAGCGCGAAGAACGGCATCAACGTGATCCAGCAGAACCTCGAGGACGGCCTGCGCCTGTTCGAGGACCACAGCTTCGACATCGCGATCCTGTCGCAGACGCTGCAGACGATCCACCAGACGGCCGCGATCCTGCGCGAAACGGCGCGCGTCGGCCGCGAGTGCATCGTGTCGTTCCCGAACTTCGGCTACTGGCCGCACCGGCTGTCGGTGCTGCACGGCCGGATGCCCGTGTCGAAATCGCTGCCGTACCAGTGGCACAACACGCCGAACGTGCGCGTGCTGACGATCAAGGATTTCGAGGCGCTCGCACCCGAAGTCGGCGTCACGATCCTCGACCGCGTCGTGCTGCACGAAGGCCAGCCGATTCGATGGGGAGCGAACTGGCGTGGTAGTCTTGCTGTCTACCGCGTCAAGCGCAGCTGAGCCGGGGGGTCGTCGACGGACGCCGGGCCTGGCCCGCGCTGCTCCCCCCGCCGCGCGCTGCCGCCGCAATCAGTCAACGCTACCCAGTTCCAGTCCATGTCGAAAACGCCACACGAGGCGCCCGCACTCACCGCTCACGAGGATCACCCCGGCTGGCGAGCCTATCTGAACACGCACATGCTGATCTGCGTGTTCCTGGGCTTCACGTCGGGCCTGCCGCTGTTCACGCTCGTCTACCTCGTGCAGGCATGGCTGCGCTCCGAGGGCGTGAACCTGAAGGAAATCGGCCTGTTCGCGCTGATCCAGTTCCCGTATACGTGGAAGTTCCTGTGGGCGCCGCTGATGGACCGCTACCTGCCGCGCCTGCCCGGCTGGCAGCCGGGCCGCCGGCGCGGCTGGATGCTGCTCACGCAGGTGCTGGTCGCGGGCGCGATCGCCGCGCTCGGCTTCGTGTCGCCGCGCGATTCGATCTGGACGGTTGCCGCGCTCACGACGCTCGTCGCGTTCTTCGGCGCGAGCTCCGACATCGTGATCGACGCGTACCGCCGCGAGCTGCTGCGCGACACCGAGCAGGGCCTCGGCAACGCGGTGCACGTGAACGCGTACAAGCTCGCCGCGCTGATCCCCGGCTCGCTGGCGCTGATCCTGTCCGATCACATGCCGTGGGACGTCGTGTTCGCGATTACCGGCGCGTTCATGCTGCCGGGCATCCTGATGACGCTCGTCGTGCGCGAGCCCGAAGTGGTCGGCGCACCGCCGCGCAACCTGCGCGACGCGATCGTGCTGCCGTTCCGCGAATTCATCCAGCGCGACGGCTGGACCGGCGCGCTGCTCGTCATCGCGTTCATCTTCCTGTTCAAGATCGGCGACACGATGGCCACCACGCTGTCGACGTCGTTCTTCCTCGACATCGGCTTCACGCGCACCGAGATCGGCATCGTCGCGAAAACCACCGCGCTCGTCGCGAGCGTCGCCGGCGGCATCATCGGCGGCATCTGGCTCGTGAAGATCGGCATCGGCCGCGGGCTGTGGATCTTCGGCGCGCTGCAGATGGTGTCGACGCTCGGCTTCGCGTGGCTTGCGCAGCTCGGCCCCGGTTCGCCCGTGCTCGCGGTGCTCTACGACTTCACCGTTTCGGCAAGCCATGCGATCGCCTCGGCGCTGTCGGTGTTCGGCATTGCCGTCGCGCCGCAATTCAGCCCGATGACGGTCGCGCTCGCGATCGTCTACGGCGTCGAAACGTTCACGACGGGCCTGACGATGGCCGCGTTCGTCGCGTATATCGCCAGCACGACCGACCCGCGCTACACGGCCACGCAGTTCGCGTTGTTCACGAGCCTCGCATCGGTGCCGCGCACGCTCGCATCGGCCGCGAGCGGCTTCATCGTCGCAAAGATCGGCTGGTTCGACTACTTCATCGTGTGCACCGCGCTCGCGATTCCCGGCATGCTGCTGCTGTTCAGGATCGCGCCGTGGAACGGTGCCGCACGCAACGGCGAGGCCAGCCGTGCTCAGTAACCGCCTGCACCGCGTCGCGCGCGTTACGGCTTCGCTGAGCGTCGGTGCCGCGGCACTCGCCGCGGGGTTCGCGCACGCGGCCGACGCCGGCTCGACCGCGGCGGGCTCCGCGCCGGCCGCTGCGCAGGCAACGTCATCCACGCCGGCGACTTCCGCCGCGCCCGTCCCGCCGTCCGCCGCCGAAGCCGCGCAGCCGACCGGCGCCGCCGTGTCGGCGAAGGCGTATACGCCGACGCCGCAGCAGGTCCGCTACGGCAACGAGATCGCGTTCCGCACGCTGCTTCCGTCGCCGCTGCTCGAGCAGCTCACCGGGAACGAATACGCGCAGATCGTGCAGGCGGCCGCCGACAGCAACCGTCTGCTCGGCGCGAACCAGCCGCGCGTGAAGCGTCTGCGCG
The DNA here is from genome assembly GCF_900119325.1 of Burkholderia sp. NFPP32. Taxonomy (NCBI): domain Bacteria; kingdom Pseudomonadati; phylum Pseudomonadota; class Betaproteobacteria; order Burkholderiales; family Burkholderiaceae; genus Burkholderia; species Burkholderia sp. NFPP32. The sequence continues at coordinate 405,910 of NZ_FPJP01000004.1, forward strand.
CGATCGTCGCGAAGCTCGCGCCGTATTCGGTGAAGTGGAACGATCGCGTGAAGAACTGGGCGTGGGACGTCAACGCGATCCGCTCGCGCGACATCCGCCTGACTTGCCTGCCTGGCGGCAAGGTGCTCGTGTACGGCGGCCTGCTCGAGCGCATCCGCCTGAACGACGACGAGCTCGGCGTGCTGCTCGCGCACGGCATCGCGCACGCGCTGCGCGAACACGCGCGCAGCAACTTCAGCGCAACCTCGCAGACGTCGCTGCGCGCGGCTACGCTGCCGCCGCTGTTCGGCGTCGGCGATCCGCTGCCTCAGGCACTGAACCTCGGCGAGCGCCTGCAGGCGCTCCGTTACGACCCGACCGACGAGACTGAAGCCGACGTGATCGGCGGCGACATCGCCGCACGTGCGGGCTTCGATCCGCGCGCGGCGATCACGCTGTGGGACAAGCTCGCGGTCGCGACACGCGCGAACAAGGCGTCGGGCTTCATCTACACGCACCCGTACAGCACGGCCCGGCGCCAGGATCTGCTGAACCGCCTGCCGGACCTGATGCCGCTGTACGCGAAGGCTACGGCCAAGCGCATCGACACGCTGCCCGACTACGCGGGCATCAGCGCGCAGCGACGCAAGATCGTGCGGCGCTGAGCGGCGCGCGACGCCGATCGTCACGCGCCGACATCTGCCGCGGCCGGCCTGGCCGACGCCGCGCCCGCCGGACGGCTGCCGCTCTCGCGCATCCAGCGCACCTCGTCACCCGGGCTGCGGCCGAACAGCCGCTTGAACTCGCGGCTGAACTGCGACGCGCTCGCATAACCGACGCGGGCAGCGGCCGTGCCGGCGCCGACTCCGTCCTGCACCATCATCAGCCGTGCCTGGTGCAGCCGCGCGGCTTTCACGTACTGCATCGGCGACGTCGCCGTCACGTGCTTGAACTGCGCGTGGAACACCGCGAGGCTCATCCCGGCCTCGCGCGCGAGCGTCTCGACGTCGAGGTCGGCCTTCAGGTCGACGTGAATGCGCCGCAGCGCCTTCGCGATGCGGCCGAAGTGATGCTGCTGCACGAGCGCCGCGCGGATCGCGTCGCCCTGCGCGCCCGTCAGCACGCGATACGCGATCTCGCGCATGATTGCCGGCCCCAGCACACGCGTGTCGTGCGGCGACGCGAGCGCTTCGAGCAGCCGCACCACCGCGTCGGCCAGCGGCGCGTCGAGCGGCGTCGAATAGACGCCGAGCGGCTCGCTGGCGGCCGCGCCGAGCGTCTCGTCGAGCAGGATCGCGAGCTCGGCGATCACCGCGAGATCGACGCGGATCGAGATCGCGAGAAACGGCTCGTCCATGCTCGCGAAGGTCTCGCATTCGAACGGTAGCGGCACCGACAGCACCAGATACTGCTGCGCGTCGTAGACGAACGAGCGGTCGCCGAGATAGCCGAGCTTGCGCCCCTGGCACACGACGATGATGCTCGGTTCGTACAGCACGGGCATGCGCGGCACGGGACGGCTCACGCGGATGAAGCGCACGCCGTCGAGCGCCGCGAGCGTGTCGCCCTCGTTCGGCGCGAGGCGCGTGTGCAGCTCGATCATGCGGCGCTGCACGCGCTCGCCCGTGTCGGCGAAAAGGGGCTGGAAGCTCATCGGCGTGGTCCTGTCCGGCAAGAGAATCTGGCTCGAAATGTAGCACCTTGAATACGTTTTGACGGCCGTTCGCGTGCAATTCGAGAGGAATAGGCAAATCTTCCAGACCTTCGTGTATTTCGCCGCGGCGCCGCGCTCCTTACGATGACGTCCTGCCTCGCCGCATCGCCACATGATGCGACGGCAGTCTGTTTCGCCGGATATCCATCCCGGACAAGGAGCCCCCTGCATGAGCACAACCTATGCCTACGCGGCGACCGATTCGCAATCGCCGCTCGCCCCGTTCGAATTCCAGCGTCGCGCGCTGCGCGATCTCGACGTCCAGATCGACGTCCTCTATTGCGGCGTCTGCCACTCGGACCTGCACCAGGCCCGCAACGAATGGCGCAACACGATCTATCCGGTCGTGCCGGGCCATGAAATCGTCGGCCGCGTGACCGCGACCGGCCCGCAGGTATCGCGCTTCAAGGTCGGCGAGCTGGTCGGCGTCGGCTGTCTCGTCGATTCGTGCCGCACCTGCGCGAGCTGCGCCGACGGCCTCGAGCAGTATTGCGAGAACGGCTTCGTCGGCACCTACAACGGCCAGGATCGCGTGACGGGCGACGTCACGTACGGCGGCTATTCGACGCAGCTCGTCGTCGACGAGGCGTTCGTGCTGCGCGTGCCGGAGACGCTCGACCCGGCCGGCGCCGCGCCGCTGCTGTGCGCGGGGATCACGACCTACTCGCCGCTGCGGCAGTGGAACGTCGGCCCCGGCAAGAAGGTCGGCATCGTCGGCCTCGGCGGGCTCGGCCACATGGGCGTGAAGCTGGCGCGTGCGATGGGCGCGCATGTCGTGCTGTTCACGACGTCGCCGTCGAAGATCGACGACGGTAAGCGCGTCGGCGCGCACGAAGTCGTGATCTCGAAGGACGCAGCGCAGATGAACGCGCACCTGAACAGCTTCGACTTCATCCTGGACACGGTCGCCGCGCAGCACGACCTGAACCCGTTCCTGAACCTGCTGAAGCGCGACGGCACGATGACGCTCGTCGGCGCGCCGGAGCACGACCATCCGTCGCCGCAGGTGTTCAACCTGATCTTCAAGCGCCGCCGCCTCGCGGGCTCGCTGATCGGCGGGATCGCGGAGACGCAGGAAATGCTCGACTTCTGCGCGCAGCACGGCATCACGTCGGATATCGAAACGATTCCGATGCAGCAGATCAACGCGGCCTACGAGCGGATGCTGAAGAGCGACGTGAAGTACCGGTTCGTGATCGACATGGCATCGATCAAGCACTGAGCGTTGCCGGGCGGCATGCACGATCGCCGCGCCGAAGCAAAAACGAAACGGGCCGCATGTTCGACATGCGGCCCGTTCTGCATCCGGCGACCGAACGGTTCGATAGCTACGCGCATTGCGTAGCGCCGGCGGTCACTTCTTGTAGTCGTAGTCCACCGTCAGCGGCGCATGATCGCTGAACTTGATGTCCTTGAAGATCGACGTGCTCTTCGCGGTGCCGGCCACGCCCGGCGTCGCGATCTGGTAGTCGATCCGCCACCCGACGTTCTTCGCGTACGCCTGGCCGCGGTTGCTCCACCACGTGTACTGCTCGGGGCGCTGGTCGAGCGTGCGGAACACGTCGACATAACCGACGTCGTCGAACAGCTTCGTGAGCCACTCGCGTTCCTCCGGCAGGCAGCCCGAGTTCTTCTGGTTGCTCTTCCAGTTCTTGATGTCGATTTCCTTGTGAACGATGTTCACGTCGCCGCACAGGATCACTTCGCGCTTCTTCTTGAGCTGGGCGAGGTGCGGCATGAACTCGTCCATGAAGCGGTACTTCGCCTGCTGGCGCTCTTCGCCGCTCGAGCCGGACGGCACGTACACCGACACGACCGACAGCTTGCCGTAGCGCGCCTCGACGTAGCGCCCCTCGGAATCGAATTCGCTGCTGCCGAAGCCGATGATCACGTCGTCGGGCTCGTGGCGGCTGTACACGCCCGCACCGCTGTAGCCCTTCTTCTCGGCGTGGTGGAAATAGCTCCTGAAGCCGTGCGGCTCGACGAATTCGGTCGGCAGGTCGTCGGCCGATACCTTGATTTCCTGCACGCACACGCAATCGGCGTTCTGCTCGCCGAGCCAGTCGAAGAAGCCCTTCTTCGCGGCGGAGCGGATGCCGTTCAGGTTGGCGGTAATCACTCGCATCATGTCGGGTTCCGTTCAGTTCGATGTTTTACAGGGTGGCAGCTTAACGGATCTTCACGCCTTCGAGTTCGGGCTTCGGCGGCGGGAATTCCAGCTTCATGTCGGTCATCGTGCGCAGCAGCAGCTCGGCGATCATCACGTTGCGATGCGTCTTCGAGTCCGCCGGGATCACGTACCACGGCGCATGCTCGGCCGACGTCGCGGCGAGCGCGTCGCGGTACGCGGACTGGTACGCGTCCCAGTGCTTGCGCGCGTCGAGATCGGCGATGTCGAACTTCCAGTGCTTGGTCGGATCGTCGATGCGCGCCTGCAGCCGCGCGCGCTGCTCGTCCTTCGAGATATGCAGGAAGCATTTGACGATCGTCGTGCCGTTCTCGGAGAGCATTGTCTCGAAATCGCGGATCTGCCGGTAGCGGCGCTCGCATTCCTTGCTGTCGATCGTATCGAGCACGCGCGGCACGAGCACGTCTTCATAGTGGCTGCGATTGAAGATCGCGAGCTCGCCCGCGGCCGGCACCTGCGCGTGCACGCGCCACAGGAAATCGTGCACGGCTTCGATCGGCGTCGGCGCCTTGAACGACACGACGCGCAGGCCGAGCGGATCGACCTCGCGGAACACCGCGCGCACGGTGCCGTCCTTGCCGCTGGTATCCATCCCCTGCAGCACGAGCAGCACGCGCTTCTGCTGCTGCGTGTGCAGGCGTTCCTGCTGCACGTCGAGCTCGGTCGACACGGCCGACAGCCGTTCGCGGTCGGCTTCCTTCGAACCGGACGAGAACGGCTTCGCGGCCGGGTCGAACGCATCGAGCTTGAATGCGGCGGCTTCCTTCTCGCGCGTGCTGTACGGCACGCGGAAATCGTCGAGCGACGGTTGTTTCGCCATTCGTTCCTCCGTTGGGCGGTGTGATGCATACGATAACGCATCCACCAAACGCGACGGGCCGCCCCGTACAGGTTCGGGGCGGCCCGTCGTCAAGCGCGGCTCACGCGCGCGATCATGTTCAGCCGAGCTTCTTCTTCAGCAGTTCGTTGACCTGCTGCGGATTGGCCTTGCCCTTCGTCGCCTTCATCGCCTGGCCGATCAGCGCGTTGAACGCCTTTTCCTTGCCCGCGCGGAATTCCTCGACCGACTTCGCGTTCGCCGCGAGCACCTCGTCGATGATCGCTTCCAGCGCGCCGGTGTCGGAGATCTGCTTCAGCCCCTTCGCGTCGATGATGCGGTCGGCCGCGCCTTCGTCGTCCGCCTTCTCGTCCCAGATCGTCGAGAAGATTTCCTTCGCGATCTTGTTCGAGATCGTGCCGTCGGCGATGCGCTGCAGCACGAGTGCAAGCTGGGCCGCCGACACCGGAATCGCGTCGATCTCGATGCCGTCGCGGTTCAGTTGCGACGACACGTCGCCCATCAGCCAGTTCGCGGCGATCTTCGCGTTCGCCGCGCCGGCCTTCGCGACCACGGCCTCGAAATACGCGGCCATCGCCTTGCTCGACGTCAGCACGCCCGCGTCGTACGCGGACACGCCGTACTGCTCGACGAAGCGCTGCTGCATCGCGGCCGGCAGCTCGGGCATCCCGGACTGCACGCGCTCGATCCAGTCCTGGCCGATCACGAGCGGCATCAGGTCGGGGTCGGGGAAGTAGCGGTAGTCGTGCGCGTCTTCCTTGCTGCGCATCGAACGCGTCTCGCGCTTGTCCGGGTCGTAGAGGCGGGTTTCCTGCACGACTTCGCCGCCGTCCTCGATCAGCTCGATCTGGCGGCGCACTTCGTAGTTGATCGCTTCCTCGAGGAACCGGAACGAGTTCAGGTTCTTGATTTCCGCGCGCGTGCCGAACTTCTCCTGGCCGACCGGCCGCACCGACACGTTCGCATCGCACCGGAACGAGCCTTCCTGCATGTTGCCGTCGCAGATGCCGAGCCATACGACAAGCGCGTGCAGCGCCTTCGCATAGGCCACGGCTTCGGCCGCGCTGCGCATTTCCGGTTCGGTGACGATCTCGAGCAGCGGCGTGCCGGCGCGGTTCAGGTCGATCCCCGTCATCCCGGCGAAGTCTTCATGCAGCGACTTGCCCGCATCTTCCTCGAGATGCGCGCGGGTCAGGTTGACCGTCTTCTCGTACGCTTCCTTGCCGGCCTTTTCGTTGGCGGGCACCTGGATCGTGATCTGGCCGCCCTGCACGACCGGAATCTCGTACTGGCTGATCTGATAGCCCTTCGGCAGATCGGGGTAGAAATAATTCTTGCGCGCGAAGATGCTGCGCGGCGCGATGGTCGAGCCGATCGCGAGACCGAAGCGGATCGCGCGTTCGACCGCGCCGCGGTTCAGCACCGGCAGCACGCCCGGCAGCGCCAGGTCCACCGGGCACGCCTGCGTGTTCGGCTCGGCGCCGAACTGCGTCGACGCGCCCGAGAAAATCTTCGAGACGGTCGACAGTTGCGCGTGCGTCTCGAGACCGATAACGACTTCCCATTGAGTCATGGTGCTTACACTCCTGCCGGAACTTGCTTGTGCCAGTCGGTCGCGCGCTGGAACGCGTCGGCGACCTGCAGCATCCGGGCTTCGTTGAAATAGTTGCCGATGATCTGCAGGCCGACCGGGCGCTTCGCGTTCGCGCCCGCGCCGAAGCCGCACGGCACGCTCATGCCGGGCAGGCCGGCGAGGCTCACCGACAGCGTGTAGATATCCGCGAGATACATCTGCACCGGATCGTCGCCCTTCGCGCCGAGATCCCATGCGACCGTCGGCGATGCCGGGCCCATGATCACGTCGCAGGACTCGAACGCTTCCTGGAAATCCTGCGCGATGATGCGGCGGATCTTCTGCGCCTGCAGGTAGTACGCGTCGTAGTAGCCGTGCGACAGCACGTACGCGCCGACGAGAATCCGGCGCTTCACCTCGGGGCCGAAGCCTTCGGCGCGCGACTTCTTGTACATGTCGAGCAGGTCGCCGTACTGCGCGGCGCGATGGCCGAAGCGCACGCCGTCGAAACGCGACAGGTTCGACGACGCCTCGGCCGGCGCGATCACGTAGTACACGGGGATCGACAGTTCCGTCTTCGGCAGCGACACGGGCACGAGCGTCGCGCCGAGCGCTTCATATTGCTTCAGTGCCGCGTCGATCGCCGCGCGCACGTCGTCGGCGAGACCGTCGCCGAAATACTCGTTCGGCAAGCCGATGCGCAGGCCCGCGAGCGGCTTGCCCGCATCGTTGCCGGCCGCCCACGGCTGGCCGAGGTGGCGCGTGAAATCCTCGTCGTCGCGCTCGAGGCTCGTCGAGTCGCGCTCGTCGAAACCGGCCATCGCGTTGAGCAGCAGCGCGCAGTCGGACGCGCTCTGCGCCATCGGGCCGCCCTGGTCGAGCGACGACGCGAACGCGATCATCCCGTAGCGCGACACACGGCCGTAAGTCGGCTTGATGCCCGTCACGCCCGCGAACGACGCGGGCTGGCGGATCGAGCCGCCGGTGTCGGTGCCGGTCGCGGCCGGCGCGAGGCGCGCGGCGACGGCAGCCGAGCTGCCGCCCGAGCTGCCGCCCGGCACCGCGTTCGTGTCCCACGGGTTCTTCACCGCGCCGAACGCCGAATTCTCGTTCGACGAGCCCATCGCGAACTCGTCCATGTTGGTCTTGCCGAGCGTGACCATGCCGGCCGCCTGCAGGCGGGCGACGACGGTCGCGTCGAACGGGCTTTCATAGTTTGCGAGCATCTTCGAGCCGGCGGTCGAGCGCCAGCCGCGCGTGACGAACACATCCTTGTGCGCGATCGGCAGGCCGGTCAGCGCGCCGCCCGCGCCGCGCGCGAGTTCGGCATCGGCGGCTTTCGCTTGCGCGAGGGTCAGATCGGCGTCGACGTGGACGAACGCGTTCAGGCCGCGCGCGGCGTCGATCCGTTTCAGGTAGAGCTGCGCGAGCTCGACGGCCGAGCATTCCTTGGCGGCGAGCGCGGCGCGCAGTTCGGTCAGGCTTTTTGCGTGCATTGAGTGGTTTTCCTGGGAATTCTGGGTGGCGCGCGGCGCTGGCCGGCGCGCTTGTCGTCGAATGCTTACTCGATCACCTTCGGCACGAGATAGAGGCCGTCCTGGACGGCCGGCGCCGGGCGCTGGTTGTCGTCGCGATGGACGATTTCCGTCACGGCGTCGTCGCGCAGGCGCTGCGCGACTTCCTGGATCTGTTCGATCGGGTGGGCGAGCGGCGCGATGCCGGCGGTGTCGACCGCCTGCATCTGCTCGACGAGGCCGAAGAATTCATTGAGCTGGCCGAGCATGTGCTCGGCGTCGGCGTCGGCCATTTCGAGTCGCGCCAGGTGCGCGATGCGTTTCACATCGGTCAGGGTCAGGGCCATGCGATCACCGGAAAAAACAAGGCTGCGCAGCGCATTGAAAGCAGCGCTGCTGCGGGGGGTTGGAGGGTGCGATCCCACCCTCAAAAATCGGGACTGAAGCGGCAAAAATACCGCCCGTTTCGATTCAAATACCGTGAAATTATAAGGTATCATTACGCGTTCGACCCAAACCCGGCAGCCTTTTCCCGCACCGTTTCGCCCCACTTCGGCAAGCCGTGCGTGCTTCGTGCGATCCCCGGTAGACATCACTCGCAGCTTCGTGCGCCGCGGCGGCCGCTTCCGCCACGCTTCCCGAGGCTGTTATTTTTTCCGCTGCCCGCCCTCAGCGTTCGCTATGCAGGGCCGGCCCAGAGCGAAACAGGATTCTGAATGTTCGGTTTTTTGCGCAGCTACTTCTCCAACGATCTCGCGATCGATCTCGGCACCGCAAACACCCTGATCTACATGCGCGGCAAGGGCATCGTGCTCGATGAACCGTCCGTCGTGTCGATTCGTCAGGAAGGCGGCCCCAACGGCAAGAAGACGATCCAGGCGGTCGGCAAGGAAGCCAAGCAGATGCTCGGCAAGGTGCCGGGCAACATCGAGGCGATCCGCCCGATGAAGGACGGCGTGATCGCCGACTTCACCGTCACCGAGCAGATGATCAAGCAGTTCATCAAGACGGCGCACGAGTCGCGCATGTTCTCGCCGTCGCCGCGCATCATCATCTGCGTGCCGTGCGGCTCGACCCAGGTCGAGCGCCGCGCGATCAAGGAAGCCGCGCACGGCGCCGGCGCATCGCAGGTCTACCTGATCGAGGAGCCGATGGCGGCCGCGATCGGCGCGGGCCTGCCGGTGTCGGAAGCCACCGGCTCGATGGTCGTCGACATCGGCGGCGGCACGACGGAAGTCGGCGTGATCTCGCTCGGCGGCATCGTGTACAAGGGCTCGGTGCGCGTCGGCGGCGACAAGTTCGACGAGGCGATCGTCAACTACATCCGCCGCAACTACGGGATGCTGATCGGCGAACAGACTGCCGAGGCGATCAAGAAGGAAATCGGCTCCGCGTTCCCGGGCTCCGAAGTCAAGGAAATGGAAGTGAAGGGCCGCAACCTGTCGGAAGGCATTCCGCGCAGCTTCACGATCTCCAGCAACGAAATCCTCGAAGCGCTGACCGATCCGCTGAACCAGATCGTGTCGTCGGTGAAGATCGCGCTCGAACAAACGCCGCCGGAACTCGGCGCCGACATCGCCGAACGCGGGATGATGCTGACGGGCGGCGGCGCGCTGCTGCGCGATCTCGACCGCCTGCTCGCCGAAGAAACCGGCCTGCCGGTGCTCGTCGCGGAAGATCCGCTCACCTGCGTCGTGCGCGGTTCGGGCATGGCGCTCGAGCGCATGGACAAGCTGGGCAGCATCTTCTCGTACGAGTGATCGTCTAGGCAGTTTCTTGACATGACGCACCTGCGGCGTGGCCGGATCGCTCGTTCAGAACGAACCGCCGCGCCGTTTGCGCGTCTGAGCATCATTTAACCGATCACACGCGCCCGGCGCCGACCATGGAATACAGTCCGCCGCCCCTCTTCAAGCAAGGTCCGCCCGCGCTCGCGCGGCTCATCTTCTTCGTTGCCCTCGCCATCGCGCTCCTCGTGTCGGACGCGCGCTTCAGCACGCTCGAAATCGTTCGCGGCGTGCTCGGCACCGTGCTCTATCCGCTGCAGCGCGCGGCGCTCGTGCCGCGCGACCTGTTCATGGGCGCGGCCGACATCGCCGTCACCGGCTCGTCGCTGCGCCACGAGAACGACGACCTCCGCAAGCGCAACCTGCAACTGTCGACGCAGGCCAACCAGGCCGCCGTGCTCGCGCAGGAAAACATGCACCTGCGCGCGGTGCTCGAACTGCGCCAGCACATCGCGACGCAATCGACGCCGGTCGAGATCCAGTACGACACGAGCGATCCGTTCACGCAGAAGATCGTGGTCGGGCAAGGTTCGCAGCAGGGCATCCAGAACGGCGCGCCCGTGGTCAGCGAGGACGGCGTGGTCGGCCAGGTCACGCGCGTGTTCCCGCTGCAGTCCGAAGTCACGCTGGTCACCGACCGCGATCTCGCGATTCCGGTGCAGGTGCTGCGCACCGGACTGCGCAGCGTGATCTACGGCACGCCGAAGGGCGATTCGCTCGACCTGCGCTTCGTGCCGACGAGCGCGGATCTCGTCGTCGGCGACGAGCTCGTCACGAGCGGCCTCGACGGCGTCTATCCACCTGGCCTGCCGGTCGCGAAGGTCGCGCGCGTCGACAAGCTCGCCGATACCGCATTCGCGCGCGTGACGTGCGCGCCGGTCGCGGCCGTGCGCGGCGCGCGCCAGATGCTCGTGCTGCATTACCAGAACGACATCCCGCCGCGCCCGGTCGAGCTCGAACCGGCCGCCGACAAGAACGCGAAGGGCGGCAAGAAGGGCGCGAAAGCCGCCGCGAAGGGCGAGAAAGCCGACAAGGCCGACGCGAACGCAAAGCCGGCCGCCGCCGCCCAGCCCGGCGCGAAGCCCGCGCCGGCTGCGCCCGCCGCTCCCGGCAAGCCCGACGCCGCGCCCGCGAAGCCCTCGGCCGGGCAACCAGGAGCCCAGCGATGAACCGCCCGCAATACATCCTGCAGCCGGTCAATCCGTACTTCATCGTCTTCAGCCTCGCCGCCGCATTCCTGCTGAACCTGATGCCGTGGGGCCGCCTGCCCGGCGTGCCCGACTTCGTCGCGCTCGTGCTGCTGTTCTGGAACATCCACCAGCCGCGCAAGGTCGGGATGGGCGTCGCGTTCGCGCTCGGCATCCTGATGGACGTGCATGACGCGGGGCTGCTCGGCGAGCACGCGCTCGCCTATACGCTGCTGTCGTACGGCGCGATCACGATCCACCGCCGCGTGCTGTGGATGCCGATCGGCGTGCAGGTGCTGTATGTCACGCCGCTGCTCGTCGTCGCGCAGCTCGTGCCGTTCGTGATTCGTCTCTTGATGGGCGCCGCGTTCCCGGGCTGGCGCTACCTGGTCGACGGCTTCGTCGAGGCCGCGCTGTGGCCGATCGCGAGCCACCTGCTGCTGATGCCGCAACGTCGCCCGGTCGATCCGGACGACACGCGCCCCATCTGAGCCGGACGACCTTGAATACCCGCCGCCCCCAAACCCGCCGCGCGCCGCGCTCCGGGGCGGCACCTCGCCCGCCCGCGCGCGGGTCGGATAGACGCTCAACCGCATGACCGAATTCAACGACACCCAACAGCAGCTCTCGAAGTTCCGCCTGCGCGTCGCGGCGGCGGGCGTGTTCGTGTTCGTCTGCTTCGGGCTGCTCGCGAGCCGCTTCTTCTACCTGCAGCTGATGCAGCACGGCAAATACGCGCTGCAGGCAGAGGAAAACCGCATCTCGGTTGCGCCGATCGTGCCGAACCGCGGGATCATCACCGACCGCAACGGCGTGATCCTCGCGAAGAACTATTCGGCGTACACGCTCGAGATCACGCCGTCGAAGCTCGACGACACGCTCGACAACACGATCGACAAGCTGTCCGAGATCATCCCGATCGACGCACGCGACCGCCGCCGCTTCAAGAAGCTGCAGGAAGACTCGAAGAACTTCGAGAGCCTGCCGATCCGCACGCGGCTCACCGACGCGGAAGTCGCGCGCTTCACCGCGCAGCGCTTCCGCATCCCCGGCGTCGACGTGCGCGCGCGGCTGTTCCGCCAATATCCGCTCGGCACGACGGCCGCGCACGTGATCGGCTACATCGGCCGGATCTCGAAGCGCGACCAGGATCGCATCGACGCGATGAGCGACGACAACGACAGCGACCAGGAAAACTACGATCCGCGCCGCGACGCGAACAACTACAAGGGCACCGACTACATCGGCAAGATCGGCGTCGAGCAGAGCTACGAGACCGAGCTGCACGGGCTGACCGGCTTCGAGGAAGTCGAGGTGACGGCCGGCGGCCGGCCCGTGCGCACGCTGTCGCGCACGCAGGCGACGCCCGGCAACAACCTCGTGCTGTCGCTCGACATCGGGTTGCAGCAGGTTGCCGAGCAGGCGTTCGCCGGCAAGCGTGGCGCGCTCGTCGCGATCGAGCCGAAGACGGGCGACGTGCTCGCGTTCGTGTCGTCGCCGAGCTTCGACCCGAATTCGTTCGTCGACGGCATCGACCAGCAGACCTGGGACGAGCTGAACAACTCGACCGACAAGCCGCTGCTGAACCGCCCGCTGCACGGCACCTACCCGCCCGGCTCGACGTACAAGCCGTTCATGGCGCTCGCGGGCCTGACGCTCGGCAAGCGCTCGCCGGGCTGGGGATTCCAGGATCCCGGCTACTTCACGTTCGGCGGCCACACGTTCCGCAACGACGTGCGCTCGGGCCAGGGCTGGGTCGACATGAACAAGGCGATCATGGTGTCGAACGACACCTACTTCTACATGCTCGCGCGCGACCTCGGCGTGAACGCGATCGCGAACTTCATGAAGCCGTTCGGCTTCGGCCAGATCACCGGGATCGACATCCAGGGCGAGGCGCGCGGGATCCTGCCGTCGACCGACTGGAAGAAGAAGGCGTTCAAGAAGCCCGCGCAGCAGAAGTGGTTCGACGGCGAGACGATCAGCCTCGGGATCGGCCAGGGCTACAACTCGTTCACGATCCTGCAGCTCGCGCACGCAACCGCGACGCTCGCGAACAACGGCGTCGTGATGAAGCCCCACCTCGTGAAGGAAGTCGAGGATCCGATCACGCGCGGGCGCCGCCTGACCGTGCCGAAGGAAAGTGAAACCATCCCGCTCAAGCAGGCCGACATCGACGTCGTGAAGCGCGGGATGGAGAACGTGATCGAGAACCCGTCCGGCACCGCGTACAAGGTGTTCCGCGGCGCACCGTATCTCGCCGCCGGCAAGACCGGTACCGCTCAGGTGTTCTCGCTGCAGGGCTCCAACTACAAGGGCCACCTGCTCGCCGAGCATCTGCGCGACCACGCGCTGTTCATCGCGTACGCGCCGGTCGACCATCCGCAGATCGCCTTGGCGCTGGTCGTCGAGAACGGCGGCTGGGGCGCACAGGCCGCGGGCCCGATCGCGCGCCGCGTGCTCGACTTCTTCCTCGTCGAGCGCCAGAACCCGCAGAACGAAGCCGCGGCCGTGGCTGCCGCGGCGTCGGCGACCGAACCCGTGAATGCACCGGTGATCGGCGATGCGAACAAGCCCGCCGCCGTCGCGGCCGGCTTCAAGGCGCTGCCGCAGCCCGTCGTGCCGACCGCGGCCAGCGCGGCGGATACGGCATCGGCCGCGTCGGCGCCCGATGCGTCGGGTGCGGCCGGTACAAACGCAGCGCAGCCGGCCAACGCGAGCGCCGCGGCGCCGATGGCCGCGAGCCTGCCGCCGATCCGGCGCCCGCACCGGCCGCGCCGGCCCGCCAGCGATGCGCAGCCGCTCGTCGCCACGCCGCGGGACGACAACCACCGTGCGACGGCCCCCGCGAAAGCGGCGGACGCCGGCACCGCGCATTAACGGAGAAAGGCATGCAATTCGACAAGCGCGCCTGGCTCGACAAGATCAAGCAGATGTTCGCGGGCTTCGACCGCCCGCTCGCCCTCATCGTGTTCCTGCTGCTGTGCGTCGGCATCGTCACGCTGTACAGCGCGGCGATCGACATGCCGGGCCGCGTCGAGGACCAGTTGCGCAACATCCTGCTGACGTTCGTGCTGATGTGGGTGATCGCCAACATCCCGCCGACCACGCTGATGCGCTTCGCGGTCCCGCTCTATACGTTCGGGGTCGCGCTGCTGATCGCGGTCGCGCTATTCGGGATGACGAAGAAGGGCGCGAAGCGCTGGCTGAACGTCGGCGTCGTGATCCAGCCGTCCGAGATCCTCAAGATCGCGACGCCGCTGATGCTCGCGTGGTACTACCAGCGCCGCGAAGGCGGGCTGCGCTGGTACGACTTCCTCGCCGCGTTCGGGATCCTGATGGTGCCGGTCGGACTGATCGCGAAGCAGCCCGACCTCGGCACGGGCCTGCTCGTGTTCGCGGCCGGCTTCTTCGTGATCTACCTCGCCGGCCTGTCGTTCAAGCTGATCGTGCCGGTGCTCGTCGCGGGCGTGATCGCGGTCGGGTCGATCGCCGTGTTCGAGGACCGCATCTGTCAGCCCGAAGTGCAGTGGCCGCTGATGCACGACTACCAGAAGCACCGTGTGTGCACGCTGCTCGACCCGACCTCCGACCCGCTCGGCAAGGGCTTCCACACGATCCAGGCCGTGATCGCAATCGGCTCGGGCGGCGTGCTCGGCAAGGGCTACCTGAAAGGCACGCAGGCGCACCTCGAATTCATTCCGGAGAAGCACACCGACTTCATCTTCGCGGTGTTCTCGGAGGAATGGGGGCTGGTCGGCGGGATCGTGCTGCTGACGCTGTACATGGCGCTGATCGCGCGCGGGCTCTATATCGCCGCGCAGGGCGCGACGCTGTTCGGCCGCCTGCTCGCGGGCTCGCTCACGCTCGCGTTCTTCGTCTATGCGTTCGTCAACATCGGGATGGTGAGCGGCGTGCTGCCGGTCGTCGGCGTGCCGTTGCCGTTCATGAGCTACGGCGGCACCGCGCTCGCGACGCTCGGCATCGCGATCGGGATGATCATGAGCGTCGGGCGACAGCGGCGGCTGATGAAGAGCTGACCGCGCGGCAAAGAAGAACGGCGCCCCGGCGCCGTTTTTTTATCGTGCGTTTCGAACGCGGCAACGCGGCGCGTCGCCTGCTCACTGCGGTGCCGCGCGCGGGCTCCCCGGCTCAGCACCGACGCCCGACGCCGGCCCCTGCGCCTTCAGCCGCGCGCTCAGCTCCTTGAATTTCAATCCGGCCGTCTCGTCGCCCTGCGCGGCCGCCGCCGCGTAATAGGCCCGCGCGATGTTCAGGTTCTGCGCCACGCCGTCGCCGCCGCGCTCGTAGAACGACGCGGTCACGTACTGCGCGGTCGGCTCGCCCGCATCGGCGGCCTGCTTGTACCACGCGAACGCCTGCCGGTTGTCGCGCGGCGTGCCGCGTCCGTCGAGGAACTGGTTCGCGAGCGACAGCTCGGCCTGCACGTGCCCCTGCTTCGCCGCCCGCAGGAACCAGCGATGCGCTTCGGCCGGATTGCGCGCGACGAACTCGCCGTCGTCGAACATCCGGCCGTACACGTACTGCGCATGCGACATGTTCGCGTCGGCCGCGCGCTTCAGCCAGCGCAACCCTTCGTCGACGTTCGCCGTCACGCCTTCGCCCGTCAGCAGCATCATCGCGTAGTTGAACTGCGCGAGACGATCGCCGCGCTCGGCCGCGTCGTGGAACTGCACCAACGCCGCGCGATAATCGCCGGCGTTGTAGTCGGCGACCGCCGATTGCGTCTCGCGCGACGGATCGGGCTTCGCTTGCGGCGCGCCCTGCGCGGCCGCCGCGACACACACGGCCCACAGGCCGAGCATCGCGCCGAACCGCCCGCGCGCACCGGCCGCACCCTGCGCGCGCCCGCAAGACGCGCCGTCGCCGACGTTCATGACCGTACCTCCTGCAGCGCTTGCCGCGTCGCACGCAGCAGCCAGCTCACGTCGGCCGACAGCGTGATCATCCGGTAGCCGGTGTCGCGGTACTGCCGCGCACCCACCGCGTCGCCCGCGAAGATGCCGACCGCGACGCCGGCCTGCTTGCCGGCCGCGAGCACGCGCGCCATCGCGGTTTCGACGTCCGGGTGGCGGATGTCGCCGAGGTGCCCGAGGCTCGCCGCGAGATCGGCCGGGCCGATGAACAGGCAGTCGACACCGGGCGTCGCCGCGATCCGCTCGACTTCGTCGACGCCGCGCGCCGATTCGATCTGCACGATCACCGCGACCTGCGCGTTCGCCGTCTGCACGTAATCGCGGCGCATGCCGAACGCCGCCGCGCGCACCATGCCCGCGACGCCGCGCAGCCCGTCAGGCGATTCCGGCGACGGGAAGCGCGTGAGCCGCACCGCGTGCGCGGCGTCGTCGGGCGTTTCTATGCACGGAAACATCAGCGTGCGCGCGCCGGCGTCGAGCGCGCGCTTCACGAGCCACGGCTCGCGTGCCGGCACGCGCACGACGGGTTCGCTCGGCAGGTGCGCGGCGGCGATCGCGCGCAACTGCGCCACGACGTCGCGGCTGTCGTTCGGCGCGTGCTCCATGTCGATGCAGAGCCAGTCGTAGCCGGCGTGCGCGAGCGCTTCCGCGACCGAGTCGCTGCCGAGCGACAGCCACAGGCCATACAGCGGCTCGTCGCCGTCTCGCAGGCGTTGTTTGAGGGAATTGGTGAGCGTGCTCATCGATACGGCCTCCTGGACGGAACGGCAATCGAACGGGACAAGCATCAGGCGAAGCGGGGCGCAACACGCCGGGCAGCACAGCGCGGCGGCGCCAGACCGCGCCCTTCAACGTTAGTCGGCCGTGAACAGCCGATCTGACAGCGCGGGCCGCGCGACCGCGCAAGGGTGCGTTTTACGGTGCCACGCAACGATCATAGCGCGGCGTTGCGCGGAATGTGGGAACGGACGGGGAGCAGCGCCGGCGCGGGACAGGGCCGAAGGGCACGGTGACGGGCAGCCCGCGCCGGCCGGCGGGGCTGCCGGAAAGGCAGGATCAGCGGCCGGGCTGGCGCTCGACGTCGGCCCAGCAGTTCGGGGTTTCGTACAGGCGCACGCGCTCGAGGCGCAGGTTCACGCCATAGTGCGCGTCGTACACGTTCGCGAGGAGGTCGAACGCGATCGCGGCGAGGTTCTCGACGGTCGGGATCCGGTCGATCACGACAGTCTTGTGGTCGGCCATCTGTTCGAGGAACGAGCGCACGACGTCGTCGCGTGCATAGACCAGGAATGCATGGTCCCACTTGCTGACGAGGTGCTCCATCGCGAGCGCCTTCACGTCGGCGAAATCCATCACCATGCCGCGGTCGGGAGCGCCCTCGGTATCGACGAGATCGCCGCGCAACGTGATTTCGAGCACGTAGCGATGGCCGTGCAGGTTCCTGCACTGGCTGCGGTGATCGGGAATGCGGTGGCCCGCGTCGAATTCGAGTTTTCGGGTAATCAGCACGATGTCAAAGGCCGTGGCTCAGGGAATGTTCAGATATTTGTGGGTCTGCATCGACAGGCGCCACTGCGGATGACGCTTGCACCAGTCGATCGCGAGCTTCGTATTGAGGTCGCGCGACGGGCCGTCCATCGGCTGGACGAGGAAATACTCGAAGTCGAGCTTCGCATAATCGGCCAGCCGCTGGTTGTCCTGCGGGATCACGACCTTCAGTTCGTTACCCTTCGTGACGACGAGCGGTGCGTCGGCCTTCGGGCTCACGCAGATCCAGTCGATCGATTCGAGCACCGGCAGCGAGCCGTTGGTCTCGATCGCGATCTCGAAGCCGGCCGCGTGCAGCGCGTCGACGAGCGGCTGGTCGAGCTGCAGCATCGGCTCGCCGCCCGTGCAGACGACGAAGCGGTGCGCTTCGCCGTCCGGCCACAGGCCGGCGATCGTCGCGACGAGCGCTTCGGCGTCCTTGAACTTGCCGCCGTTCTCGCCGTCGGTGCCGACGAAGTCCGTATCGCAGAAGCGGCACACGGCTTCTTCGCGATCCTCTTCGCGGCCCGACCACAGGTTGCAGCCGGCGAACCGGCAGAACACGGCCGGCCGGCCCGCGTTCGCGCCCTCGCCCTGCAACGTGTAGAAAATTTCCTTGACCGCGTAAGTCATCGTCCGTCGTCCGGCTCGCGCCGCTCGTTGTCGATCAGAATCCGTTATTCATCAAGCGCTGCCGGCGCAGCCGCGTCACAGCGGCGCTTCGGTCACCCGCTCGCCCTTCAGGTAGGCCTCGTAGCCGCGCTTGCGCAGCTTGCAGGCCGGGCACTCGCCGCAGCCGAAGCCCCAGTCGTGCAGTTCCGCGCGCTCGCCCACGTAGCACGTGTGCGTCTCGACGCGGATCAGTTCGACGAGCGCCTCGCCGCCGAGCTGTTCGGCGAGTTGCCACGTCTGCGCCTTGTCGAGCCACATCAGCGGCGTCTCGAGCACGATGCGCGTATCCATCCCGAGATTCAGCGCGACCTGCAGCGCCTTCATCGTATCGTCGCGGCAGTCGGGGTAGCCCGAAAAATCGGTCTCGCACATCCCGCCGACCAGCACGCGCAGCCCGCGGCGATACGCGATCGCCGCGGCGATCGTCATGAACAGCAGGTTGCGGCCCGGCACGAACGTGTTCGGCAAGCCGCTCGCCGTCGTCTCGATCTCGATCGTGCGCGTCATCGCGGTATCGCTGATCGCGCCGAGCACCGACAGGTCGATCATGTGATCGTCGCCGAGCCGGTCCGTCCACGCGGAAAAGTCGCGCTTCAGCGCTTCGCGCACGCCTTCGCGGCATTCGAGCTCGACACGATGTCGCTGGCCGTAATCGAAGCCGAGGGTCTCGACCGTCTGGTAGCGTTCGAGGGCCCACGCCACGCACGTGGCCGAGTCCTGCCCGCCGGAAAACAACACGAGCGCGCCGTCTTTAGCGTCTGTCCGAATCACCGTGATACTCCGTGAATGTGTAGGCTCGCGTCGCGCTGCGCCCCGGGGCCGGCTGCCGCCGGGCGGCCCGACGCGTACCGGCCTGCGCCGGCTCGACCAGTATAGGCAGCGCGGTCGGCCGCGAACGCGGCGGAGCGCTTATACCGCCCATCGCGCGGCATCGTTGCCGCGCGTCACGGCGGCGCATCACTGGCAGCCTGCCGTGCGCATGCAACGATGCGCTAAGTCATTGAGCGGGAACGGATTTTATCATGCCTGCGCGAATGCTGCCGCGCACGCGATGCCCACCACAAACGAAAAACCCCAAGAACCTTCCGATTCTTGGGGTTGGAACTGCTGGTGGCCTGGGACGGAATCGAACCATCGACACGCGGATTTTCAATCCGCTGCTCTACCAACTGAGCTACCGGGCCAACGAAGAATGAAAGTATATCGAGCTTTCCCCACCTGCTCAAGCGTTTTCGCAAAAAAATTTATACCGCGCCTTCGGACGGCTTCTTGCCCAACTCGACGCCGAGCTGCTTGAGCTTGCGATACAGGTGCGTGCGCTCGAGGCCCGTCTTCTCCGCGACGCGCGTCATGCTGCCGTTCTCGCGCGCGAGGTGATATTCGAAATACGCGCGCTCGAACGCATCGCGCGCTTCGCGCAACGGGATGTCGAACGGGATCGCGGCCGTCTGCCCCGCGAGGCCGAGCGCCGCCGCCATGTCGTCGCCGAGCGTCGGCAGCGCAGCCGCGGATGCAACCGCCGCGGGCCCCGCTGCCTGTCCGGCGCCGCCCTTCGCCGCCGCGTTGGCGGACACCGGCGCCGCGCCGCGTGCGAGACCGTGCTCGACGGACTTCAGCAGCTTCTGCAGCGCGATCGGCTTCTCGAGGAAATCGAGCGCGCCGATCTTCGTCGCCTCGACGGCCGTGTCGATCGTCGCGTGCCCGGACATCATGATCACGGGCATCGTCAGCAGCCCCTGCGCCGCCCATTCCTTGAGCAACGTGACGCCGTCGGTATCGGGCATCCAGATATCGAGCAGCACGAGATCGGGCGCCTGATTCAGCCGGTATTCCCGCGCGGCCTGCGCGTTCTCCGCTGCCTCGACGACATGTCCTTCATCGCTGAGGATCTCCGAGAGCAATTCCCGGATGCCCATTTCATCATCTACCACCAGGATGGTTGCCATTTACGCTGCCCTTGTCTGCTCACTTGCTTTTGTCTTAGCGGGGGTCGTCCCGCCCTGCGCGCCCGGTTCGGCGCCTGGCGCATCGCTCGCCATCTGCAGGAACAGGATCGACACCTGCGCACCCTCGACGGTCTCGCCGTGCATGCGATTGCGCAGATCGATCCGCGCACCGTGCTCGTCGACGATCTTCTTGACCGTGGCCAGCCCGAGCCCCGTGCCCTTCGCCTTCGTCGTCACGTAAGGCTCGAACGCGCGGGTCAGGATGCGTGCCGGAAAACCGGGCCCGTTGTCGGACACGGTAAGACGTACCGCGACGCGCGTTTTGCCCTCGGCGTCGGGATCGCCATATTCTACTGTCTTGGTTTCGATCAACACACGCGGATGCTCGGCTTCCGCGACCGAATCCTGCGCATTCTGCAGCAGGTTGTGTATCACCTGGCGCAATTGCGTCGCGTCGCCGCGAATCACCGGCAGCGATGGCGCGAGCTCGGCGACGATCGGGCTCTTGCCTTCGCCGACGCCGTACAGCCCGAGCACCTCGCTCGCCAGTTCGTTCAACTGCAGGTTCGCGAGCACCGCCGGCGGCGTGCGCGCGTATTCGCGGAAATCGTCGACCATCCGCTTCATCGCGGCCACCTGGTTGACGATCATCGTCGCGCCGCGCTTGAGCACATCCGCGTCGGACGGCGCGAGCTTGTCGGACAGCTTCATCTGCAGCCGCTCGGCCGACAACTGGATCGGCGTCAGCGGATTCTTGATCTCGTGCGCGAGCCGCCGCGCGACCTCGCCCCACGCAACCGAGCGCTGCGCGGAAATCACGTCGGAAATGTCGTCGAATACCACGACGTAACCGGACGTCTGCGGATCGTCGGCCTGCCCCTCGACCGTCGACACGAGGCGCGCGCCTCGCACGAGCAGTGTCAGCGGTTCCGTTTCGCCCGGCATCTCGATCGCGAACTGCTGCTGCCAGTGGCCTCGATCGCCGCTGCCGCCGTCGGATGCCGCCTCGCGATCGGCGAACGCCTTGCGCACCATCGCGCCGAATCCCGCCGCAACGCCGATCTGGTCGAGCGTCGTGCCGATCAGCGCGTTGAACGGCTGCCGGAAGATCCGCTCGGCGCCGCGGTTGGCCGTCGTCAGCCGGAACTGGCGGTCGAGCACGAACACGCCGGCCGTCAGGTTCGCGAGGATGCTCTCGAGATACGTCTTCGAATGCTCGAGCGCGATGCGGTTCTTCTCGACCGCGAGACGCGCCTCGGACAACTGGCGCGTCATCGCGTTGAACGACTGCGTGAGGAAGCCGAGCTCGTCGCGCGTCTTGATCTCGCGCTTCGGCGTGTAATCGCCTTCCGTGATCTCCTTGGTGCCCTGCGCGAGCAGGAACAGCGGCCGCGCGAGCTGCTGGCCGAGCGCGAGCGCGAGCATCATCGCGATGAAGGTCGCGAGGAACAGCGCGAGCGTCAGCGTGCCGATGTACATCTTGCGCAGGCCCGTGCGGCCGAGCGCTTTTTCCTGATACTCGCGGTACGCGCGCTGCACGGCGTCCGCGTTGTGCGCGAGCGTCGGCGGCACCGGCTGCGTGAGCTGCAGGAAGCGTTCGGCCGGCTGCAGCAGCGACGTCGTCGCATCGGGAATCGGCCGCACGACGCGCAGCCGAAGCGCGCCCTTCGCGCCGTGCGCGCGCGGGTCGCCGTCGACTTCGCCTTCGATCGCCGCGTATGTGCCGTGTTCGCGCGCCTGGCTCAGCATCAGCGGCGTCGGCAGGTCGTCCGGAATCAGCGCCGCGAAATTGCCCGACGCCTGCGCGACGATGTGCAGGTCGGGCGCCGCGCCCGAACCGCCGCGGCTCGGCTCGACGATCGTCGCGTCCTGCACGCCGAACTGGTCGCGCAGCCGTAGCAGCGTGAGCGTCGTGCCGTTCGTGTTCGCGTCGACGCTCGCGAGCTGGTCGGACATCAGTCGCGCCTTCGTCTGCAGATCGGACAGCGACGCATCGAGCATCCCGCGGCCGAGATTCAGGCCGGCCGTCAGCGCCGTCTCGACGTTCACGTCGAACCACGACTCGATGCTGCGCGACACGAACTGGTACGACACGATGTAGATGATCCCGCCCGGCACCACGCCGACGAGCGCGAAGAACACCGCGAGCTTCGCGAGCAGCCGCGTGCCGAACTTGCCCTTCCTAAGGCGCACGACGATCATCCCGATCAGCCCGAGCACCACGAGCAGGAACACCAGCGCGACGACGATGTTGGTCGCGTACAGCCACGAGTAGTAGCGATCGAAGAATTCGGTATTCGCGCTCGCGGCCGCGAGCAGCACGAGCAGCAGCAACGCGGTGAACGCGACGGTCGAGACGATCACGCGAACGAGGAGGCTCTTCCCGCTGGCCGCGCGGCGCACTTTATTTAGCACGTTCGGTCACCGTGAAGTTGAAGCGCTTCCAGTCCGACCCGAGCGTCCAGTCGCGATTGTTCACGGCGTCGACCTGGAACGGCTTCGGCATCAGCGCCGTATCGAGCTGCATCCGCACCGACGCCATGTAGGTTTCCCCCAGGCGCACCTGGTTGCGGTCGATCACGTGCCACGACGTGATGTGCCTGACGACCGCGAGCGCATCCTTCAGCGACGGGAAGCCGAGCTGCAGGCCGCCCGTCGACACGCGGTATTCGCGCGTGAGCGGCTGGAACGACAGGCGGATCGTCTGCGTCACCGACACCGGCTGCTCGTCGAACCAGTACCAGCGCGCGCGGCTCAGCTCGAAGTCGGTCGTGAAGTAAAGCGGGATGCCCTTGTTGACGGCATCCTCGAGGTTCGGATTCAGCTCGAAATCGAAGCGGGCATCGAGGCTCCAGCCGCTTCCGTCGGCCTGGAGCGACGCGCGCTGCACGGCGATCGACTGGGCATGCGCCGGCCGGGCGACGGCCAGGCACAGCGTCAACGCGACCATCAGGACGGCCGCGAGCCGAAGTGAAAAAAGGTGTTTGATCGTCACCGTTTCTGAAACCGCGCGTAGAAAAATCCGTCGTGATCGGTGTTCTGGTCGAGTGCGCCGGCGGCAGCCCCTCCCTGCACTGCGCCCGGCAGCAGCTGGCCGGGGGCGTCCAATCGTACCGCATCTTCACAGACCGCTTCAAACCAGCGGGCCTGCAACTCGCCTTCTTCGGGGAAGATCGAGCAGGTCACGTAAAGCAGTTCGCCGCCCGGCTTCACGAGCGGCCACAGCGCCGACAGGATGCGGCGCTGTTCCGCGACGAGCGCCGGGATGTCGGCCTCGCGGCGCAGCCAGCGAATGTCGGGATGCCGCCGCACGATGCCCGATGCCGAGCACGGCACGTCGGCCAGGATGCGGTCGAACGGGCGCCCGTCGTACCACGCGCCGGGCGCACCCGCATCGCCGACACGCACGTCCGCTGCGAGCGACAGGCGCACGAGGTTCTCGCCGATGCGCGCCGCGCGCGTCGCGTCGCTTTCGAGCGCAACGACTTCCGCATCGGCCAGCTCGAGAATGTGGCCGGTCTTGCCGCCGGGCGCCGCGCATGCGTCGAGTACGCGCATGCCGTCGCGCGCGCCGAGCCATTCGGCCGCGAGCTGCGCGCCGGCGTCCTGCACCGACACCACGCCGTCGGCGAATCCGGGAATGCGCTCGACCGGCAGCGCCGATGCGAGCCGCACCGCATGCCGGCCGATCGCAGTCGCGTCGATCCCGCTCGCGCGCAGCGTGTCGAGATACGCGTCGACGCTCGCGCGACGCGCATTCACGCGCAGCGTCAGCGGCCCCTGGCGCTCGCCGGCCGCGAGGATCGCCTGCCATGCGTCGGGCCATGCGCGCTTCACCGCATCGACCCACCATGCGCGGTAATTCCAGCGCGCAACGGCGTCGTCCTGCATCGCCGCGACAAGCACGTCGCGCTCGCGCAGGAAGCGGCGCAGCACCGCGTTGACCAACCCCTTCGCGAATGCGTATTCGCGGCGCGCGCCGATCACGGTCACGGCCTGGTCAACCACCGTGAACGCCGAGTATGCGGCATCGTCCGCCGGATCGAGCAGCAGCGCGAGCGCGCCGGCGAGCACCGCGTTCACGTGCGCGGGCGGCGCCTTGCTGACAAGCCGGCCGATCAGCCAGTCCACGCTGCCGAGGCGACGCATCGTCCGGTACGCGACGTCCTGCGTCGCGCCGCGCGCGAGCGCCTGCGCACCGGACGCCATCTGCGCGAATACCGCCGAGAGCGCTGCCGGCAGCGCAGTACCGCGCCGTACCGCATCGACCGCCTGCGCGGCCGCATCAAGTGCGAAGCCGAGCGAATCGGGCGCAAGATGCGGCGCGGACAGGCGCGCCGGGCGGCCGGAAGAAGACTGAGCGGAAGAACGGGTTCGTGTCATCGGAGCGGAATCGGCAAACAAGCGCAGCTAACAAATGCGGCAAACGGCGGGATTGCGGCGGCCGCGCGGCCCTGCGATCCCAAACCGCGCATTGTAGCGTGCGACCATGCGGCCCCTTTGGCCCCTTTGGCCGCTTTAGGGCGCGCACAAATGAAACACCCCGCAGCGCGAAGCGTGCGGGGTGGTGGCGCGGACGCCGCGCGGCAACGGCCGCGGGCGCGCCGAGGTTTAATCGAAGCGGCCGGTACGCGCCATCTCCATCAGGCGCGCGATGCGTTCCTCGGTGGCCGGGTGCGTCGAGAACAGGTTCTGCAGGCCGCCGCCGTGCAGCGGGTTCATGATCATCATCTGCGCGGTGGCCGGATGCGCTTCGGCCGCCTGGAACGGGATGCCGGCCGCATAACGATGGATCTTGTCGAGCGCGGTCGCAAGCGACTGCGGATCGCCGGAAATCTGCGCGCCGCCGCGGTCGGCCTCGAACTCGCGTGCCCGCGAAATCGCCATCTGGATCAGCGCGCCGGCGATCGGCGCGAGCAGCGCGACCGCAATACCCGCGATCGGATTGGCCGGCCGGCCGTTCTCGTCGCGCCCGCCGAAGAACATCGCGAAGTTCGCAAGCGCCGAGATCGCGCCCGCCATCGTCGCGGTGATCGTCGAGATCAGGATGTCGCGGTGCTTCACGTGCGCGAGCTCGTGCGCCATCACCCCGCGCATTTCGCGCTCCGACAGCACGCGCAGGATGCCCGTCGTCGCGGCGACCGCCGCGTGCTCGGGGTTGCGGCCCGTCGCGAACGCGTTCGGCGCATCCTCGTTGATCAGGTAGACGCGCGGCATCGGCAGGTTCGCGCGCGTGGCCAGCTCGCGCACCATCCGGTAGAACTGCGGCGCCGTGTTCTCGTCGACTTCCTGCGCGTTGTACATGCGCAGCACCATCTTGTCGGAGAACCAGTACGAGAAGAAATTCATGCCGAGCGCGAACAGCAGCGCGATCGTCATGCCGCGCGAGCCGCCGATCATTCCGCCGATCACGATGAACAGGGCCGTGATCGCGGCCATCAGCATCGCCGTTTTGACCCAATTGAACATACCCACTCCTTATCCGTCAGGGGACCCGCCGCGCATCACAAGGGGCGGCGGAAAATTGTAAGCGATTTGTTAGATAAGGTCTTGCCGGAAAAATTCAATCTCAGCGTTGCGATGTTGCAAGACGCAGGCCGAGGCCGACGAAAGCGCTGCCGACCGTGCGGTCGAGCCACTTCCTGACGCCCGGCTTGTCGGAAAAGCGCTGCGTGACGCTGCCCGCGACCCATGCGACCAGGCTGGTCCAGACCGTGCTCATCGCGACGAACACCGCGCCGAGGGTCAGGAACGCCAATGCCTTGTGCGGGCTGTCGGCCGACACGAACTGCGGGAAGAACGACACGAAGAACAGCACGACCTTCGGGTTCAACACGTTGGTCCAGAAGCCCTGCATGAACAGCTGGCGCAGCGGCTTTGCTGCCGTGGCGGCCTCGGCGCCCGACGGCGCGGCGGCCTGCTTCGCGACGATCATCCGCACGCCGAGATAGATCAGGTACGCGGCGCCGACCAGCTTGATCACCGTGAACGCGGCAGCCGACGCCGCAAGCAGCGCCGTGAGGCCGAATGCGCACGCGAGTGCATGAACGCAGCAGCCGGCCGAAATGCCGAGCGCCGACATCAGCCCCGCGCCGCGGCCCTGCGCGACGCTGCGGCCGACGATGTAGGCCGTGTCGGGGCCGGGCGTGACGTTCAGCAGGAAAACTGCCAGCACGAAGAAGCCGAAATGGGTGATGCCGAACATGAAAACCTCGAAACCGGAGAGCGCAGGGAAATTCTACGCGCGCCTGCCGCGCTGCGCGACTCGACCGTTCGGCCGATTGCGCAGGGCCGGCAGGCCGTGTCGAATGGCGGTCAGGTCACGTTAGGCAACGTCAGGCAGCGCGAAACGCTGGCCCGCGGCGAGCGGCGAGCCGGCGAGGAATTCGCGCGCGGGCAGCCGCTTGCCGCCCGGCTTCTGCAACTGCGTGACGCGCAGCGCGCCACTGCCGCACGCGACGACCACGCCTTCCGGCGCGGCTTCGACGATCGTGCCGGGCGCCGCATCGCCGCGCGCCGCCACCGGCTCGGCAGCCCACAGCTTGATTGCCGCGCCGTCGAGCGTCGCGACGCCGCCAGGGAACGGATCGAACGCACGCACCTGGCGCGCGAGCACGTCGGCAGGCTTGCGCCAGTCGAGCGCCGCTTCGTGCTTGCCGATCTTTTCCGCATAGGTCACGCCGTCGGCCGGCTGCGGCGTCGCCGGCAGCGTACCGTCGCGCTCGAGCCGCACGAGCGCGTCGACGATCAGCCGCGCGCCGTCGGCGGCCAGCCGGTCGTGCAGCGTCGCGGTCGTGTCGTCGGGCGCGATCGCGACGCGCGCCTCTTCGATCATCGCGCCGGTGTCGAGGCCGACGTCCATCTGCATCAGCGTGACGCCCGTCTCGGCGTCGCCGGCCTCGATCGCGCGGTGGATCGGCGCGGCGCCGCGCCAGCGCGGCAGCAGCGACGCATGGATGTTGATGCAGCCGCTGCGCGGAATGTCGAGCACCTCCTGCGGCAGCAGCAGGCCGTACGCGGCGACCACCATCACGTCGTGCGGCGTCGTGCGCAGCAGCTCGATCGCGTCGGCCGCCTCCGCGGGGTACTTGCCCGCGCGGCGCAGCGACGGCGGCTGTGCGACGGGCATGCCGTGCTCGACGGCGTAGCGCTTCACGGCACTCGCCTGCAGTTTCATCCCGCGGCCGGCCGGGCGATCGGGCTGGGTGAGCACGAGCGGCACCGGAAAACCGGCCTCGTGGATCGCGGCGAGGGCAGCCGCGGCAAATTCCGGCGTGCCGGCAAAAATCACGCGCAACGTATGGGTCATGACAGCGTTCGGGGTCGGGCAGGATGAACGCGCGTCACATCGCGCGTTCGAGTTTCTTCATCTTCGTCTTGATGCGCGTCTGCTTGAGCGGCGACAGGTATTCGACGAACACGCGCCCCATCAGATGATCCATCTCGTGCTGGACGCACACGGCGAGCAGGCCCTCGCAGTCGAGCTCGAAAGCCTCGCCCTGCTCGTTGAGCGCGCGCACGCGCACGTGGTCGGGACGCTCGACTTCGTCGTAGATGCCGGGCACCGACAGGCAGCCCTCTTCATAGATCTGCTTCACGTCGCTCGACCAGACGATCTCGGGGTTGATGAACGCGCGCAGCTCGTTCTTTTCCTCGGAAACGTCGATCACGATCACGCGCTCGTGCACGTCGACCTGCGTGGCCGCAAGGCCGATGCCGGGCGCCGCGTACATGGTCTCGGCCATGTCGGCGACGAGCTTGCGGATCCGGTCGTCGACCTTGTCGACGGGCTTGGCGACCTTGTGCAGCCGCTTGTCGGGGTAATGAAGAATGTTGAGCAAAGCCATGGCGTTCGGTATTCGGTAGAGCAGGGTGCGGCATCGGCCATCCGGCCGGCTGGCGCCGCCGCCGCGATGCAATGAAGATGAGGCGGATGCGCGGCGTATCAATGCCGCGGATCGCGCCTCCTGCAATTGGCCGGGCGCCTGCGCGCGCGGCCCTGTCGAGTATTTCGGATGATGAAAATTTTATCATGGCGCCACGCGGTCCGCTGGCCGTCGCGTTCGAGGGCAGCCTCATGTCGCCTCAAGCGCTGACCACCTCCGCGTTGCGCGCGTGGCTGCAGCTCGGGCATGCGCCCGGCCTCGCACCCGCCGTACTGCAGGCGCTGCTCGACGCGTTCGGCTCGCCGGCGGCGCTGCTGCGCGCGTCCGACCAGGCCATTGCCGCCGTGAGCAGCCCCGCCGCCGCGCAGGCCGTGCGCGCAAGCGAACGCGACGATCTCGACGCACGCACCGATGCCGCGCTCGCGTGGCTCGATGCGCCGGGCAACGCGTTCGTCACGCTCAACGATCCGGCCTACCCGCCGCGGCTGCGCGACCTGCACGACCCGCCGCCGCTGCTATATGTAAAGGGCCGGCTCGACCTGCTGCACGCACGCAGCCTCGCCGTGGTCGGCAGCCGCCACGCGACGCCGCAGGGGCTCGCCGACGCGACGCGCTTCGCACGCGCGCTGTCCGACGCGGGGCTCCCGATCGTGTCGGGCCTCGCGCTCGGGATCGACGGCGCCGCGCATCGCGGCGGGCTCGACGGCCGGTCGGGCACGGTCGCGGTGATCGCGACGGGTGCCGATCTCGTCTATCCGGCGCGGCACCGCGCACTCGCCCACGAGATCGCCGCGCACGGTGCGATCCTGTCGGAATGGGCGCTCGGCACCCCGGCCCGCGCAGCGCATTTCCCGCAGCGCAACCGGCTGATCGCGGCGCTGGCGATCGGCGCGCTCGTCGTCGAAGCCGCCCCGCGCTCCGGCTCGCTGATCACCGCGCGGCTCGCGAACGAACTGGGGCGCGATGTGTTCGCGATGCCGGGTTCGATCCACGCACCGCTCGCGCAGGGCTGCCACGCGCTGATTCGCGACGGCGCGAAGCTCACGGCAGCGCCGCTCGATATTCTCGAGGAATACGGGCTGGGCGAACCGACGACCGGTGCGGCGTGCCCCGGAATTCGGCGCGCGAATCCCGACGAGGTTCGCGAAACCGAAGCCTCCGGCCAGCGCGCCTGCGCCGCCATCATGGAAGCGTCCCCCGCCGGTCCGGCCGCCGCGCCAGCCCGAATCGAAGCATCGCCGCCTCCGTCGCCCTGCACCCCGTCCGAACAGGCCGTGCTCGCCGCACTGGGATACGGCCCCGTCACATTCGAATGGCTCGCCGAGCACAGCAGCCTGTCCGACGACGTGCTGCACCGCGCGCTACTCGCGCTCGAACTGGCCGGTCGCGTCGCGAGCCTCCCCGGCGGACGCTTCGCGCGGCTTGACGCCGCGCCCACCCCGCCTGCGCGCGGCGTGCTACATTTCCCCGAATAGGGGCGGCCGCGCCGCCGACGATACTCAAGGAAATCCATGCCCGCGCTGAATCTCGACACCGATGCGGATCGGATCGCCGAGCGCCTCGCCGATCCCGGCACGTTGCTCGTCGCCTGCCTGTGCGCCGAGTGGTGCGGCACGTGCCGCGACTACCGGACGGCCTTCGACCAGCTCGCCGACGCGCATCCCGACGCCTGCTTCGCCTGGATCGACATCGAAACGCATGCCGACCGCCTCGACGATCTCGACGTCGAGAACTTCCCGACGATCCTGATCGAGGATGCCAACACCGCACGCTTCTTCGGCACGGTGCTGCCGCACGCGGCGATCGTCGAACGAATGCTGTCCGACCTGAGCGCGGTACCCGGTGCGCCGCACGCACCGAAATTGCGCAACGTCCTGAACGTCGAAGCCTGAATTCGCGCCCCGCCCGGCGGTTTTTCGCACATTTGCGCGCCCCGCCGCGCCGGGCGCTTGCCGCCGTTGCAGCCCCCCTCTATGATGAGCCGCTTTTTACACGCCGAGCCGCCGTCGCTTCGGCGTGTGCTATAAAGCGGTCGTAAAAGGGACCCACAACCGGCGAACCCGGTCTACCATCACACACCTGTCATGTCCAAAGCACTGATCATTGCGGAAAAGCCTTCTGTCGCGAACGACATCGCGCGCGCTTTGGGCGGCTTTACAAAGCATGACGAATACTACGAGAGCGACGAATTCGTCCTTTCGTCCGCTGTCGGCCACTTGCTCGAAATCGCCGCCCCGGAAGAGTACGAGGTCAAGCGCGGGAAATGGAGCTTCGCGCATCTGCCCGTCATCCCCCCGCATTTCGACCTGAACCCGATCGCAAAAAGCGAGTCGCGCCTCAAGGTGCTCACCAAGCTGATGAAGCGCAAGGACGTCGACCGCCTGATCAACGCATGTGACGCGGGGCGCGAGGGCGAACTGATTTTCCGCCTGATCGCGCAGCACGCGAAGGCGAAGCAGCCGGTCCAGCGCCTGTGGCTGCAGTCGATGACGCCGCAGGCGATCCGCGACGGTTTCGCGAACCTGCGCAGCGACACGGACATGCAGCCGCTCGCCGACGCCGCACGCTGCCGCTCGGAAGCCGACTGGCTCGTCGGGATCAACGGCACCCGCGCGATGACCGCGTTCAACAGCAAGGGCGGCGGCTTCTTCCTGACGACAGTCGGTCGCGTTCAGACGCCAACGCTGTCGATCGTCGTCGAACGCGAAGAGAAAATCCGCCGCTTCATCCCGCGCGACTACTGGGAAGTGAAGGCCGCATTCGCGTGCGCGGGCGGTTTCTATGAAGGCAAGTGGTACGACCCGAAATTCAAGCGCGACGAATTCGATCCGGAGAAACGCGACTCCCGCCTGTGGAGCCTGCCGGCTGCCGAAACGATCGTCGCCGCATGTCGCGACCAGGTCGGCACGGTCTCCGAGGAATCGAAGCCGTCGACACAGCTGTCGCCGCTGCTGTTCGACCTGACGAGCCTGCAGCGCGAGGCGAACGGCCGCTTCGGCTTCTCCGCGAAGAACACGCTCGGCCTCGCGCAGGCGCTGTATGAAAAGCACAAGGTGCTGACCTACCCGCGTACCGACGCGCGCGCGCTGCCGGAAGACTACATTTCGACGGTCCAGTCCACGCTCGAGATGCTCAAGGAGAGCAACAACTACCTGCCGCATGCGAAGCAGGTGCTCGACAAGGGCTGGGTGAAGCCGAACAAGCGGATCTTCGACAACTCGAAGATCAGCGACCACTTTGCAATCATCCCGACGCTGCAGGCGCCGAAGTCGCTGTCCGAGCCGGAGCAGAAGCTGTACGACCTGGTCGTGAAGCGCTTCCTCGCCGTGTTCTTCCCGGCGGCCGAATTCCGCGTCACGACGCGGATCACCGAAGTCGCCGGCCATCACTTCAAGACCGAAGGCAAGGTGCTCGTCGAGCCGGGCTGGCTGCAGGTGTACGGCCGCGACGCCGAAGGCGCGGACGCGAACCTCGTGCCGGTGCAGAAGAACGAGAAGGTAAAGACGGACGAAATCGCCGCCGTCGCGCTCGTGACGAAGCCGCCCGCACGCTACTCGGAAGCGACGCTGCTGTCCGCGATGGAAGGCGCGGGCAAGCTCGTCGAGGACGACGAGCTGCGCGAGGCTATGGCCGCGAAGGGCCTCGGCACGCCGGCCACTCGAGCGGCGATCATCGAAGGCCTGCTCGGCGAGAAATACCTGCTGCGCGAAGGCCGCGAGCTGATCCCGACCGCGAAGGCATTCCAGCTGATGACGCTGTTGCGCGGGCTCGGCGTGAAGGAGCTGACCGCGCCGGAGCTCACCGGCGAATGGGAATACAAGCTGTCGCAGATGGAGCGCGGCAACCTCGGGCGCGACGCGTTCATGCAGGAAATCGCCCGCATGACGCAGCAGATCGTCAAGCGCGCGAAGGAATACGATTCCGACACGATTCCCGGCGACTACGCGACGCTCGAGACGCCGTGCCCGAACTGCGGCGGCCAGGTGAAGGAAAATTACCGCCGCTTCGCGTGCACGAAGTGCGAGTTCTCGATCTCGAAGATCCCGGGCAGCCGGCAGTTCGAGATCCCCGAAGTCGAGGAGCTGCTGCAGAAGAAGGAAATCGGTCCGCTGTCCGGGTTCCGCAGCAAGATGGGCCGCCCGTTCTCGGCGATCCTCAAGCTGTCCTTCGACGACGAGACGAAGAACTACAAGCTCGAGTTCGATTTCGGCCAGGACCAGGGCGGCGAGGAAGGCGAAGCACCCGACTTCTCCGCGCAGGAACCGGTCGGTGCGTGCCCGAAGTGCAAGGGCCGCGTGTTCGAGCACGGGATGAGCTATGTGTGCGAGCACTCGGTTGCCAACCCGAAGACCTGCGACTTCCGCTCGGGCAAGGTGATCCTGCAGCAGGAAATCACGCGCGAGCAGATGGGCAAGCTGCTTGCCGACGGCCGCACGGACCTGCTGCCGAACTTCAAGTCGTCGCGCACCGGCCGCAACTTCAAGGCGTTCCTCGTGAAGCAGCCGGACGGCAAGATCGGCTTCGAGTTCGAGAAGAAGGAACCGAAGGCCGCTGCCGCGAAGAAGACGGCAAAATCGGCGACGAAGGATGCCGAAACCGTGACGGAAGGCGCCGAAGAGAAACCGGCACCGGCGCGCAAGACCGCCGCCAAGACCGCAGCGACGAAGACCGCCGCCCGCAAGACGACGGCGCGCAAGACGGGCTCGTAACGGCCAGGCCGCCGGGGCTTCCCCCGGCGCATCGGGCTCCGGCAGGCAGCCATAAAAAAACGCGGATCGATCGCTCGATCCGCGTTTTTTCCTTGTGCCGGCGGCAACCGCCGCCCGGCCGTCGCGCGGTTACAGCGGCGACGGCACCGCGACGCGCGTGCGTGTCGAACGCGGCAGGCGCGGCGACAGGTTCGGGTCGGCCGATTCGGGCTGCTCCGCACGCGTCTCTACGCCGATCGGCGCTAGCGTCGCACCCTGCGCAGCCCACTGCTCGCCGATCGTCGCATCGGTCGAGTGGCTGAAATATTCGACGAGGTGGTCGATGAACGTGCGCACCTTCGCGGGCAAATGGCGCCGGCTCGGGTAAGCGATATTGATTTCGACCTGCGGCAGCCGGAAATCCGGCAGCAGCCGCACCAGCGCGCCGCGCGCGATGTCGCTGCCGATCAGGTAGCTCGGCAGGATCGCGACGCCCATCCCAAGCAGCGCGAACTGGCGCAGCATCGCGGTGTTGTTCGCGACGATCACGTTGGTCGGGCGCACGCGCACTTCGCCGTCCGGCCCCGTGAACACGCGCTCGTCGCCCCAGTATTCGGCCGGCAGGCTCAGGCTCGGGTGCGCGACGAGCTGCTCCGGATGGGTCGGCACGCCGTGCTTCTCCAGATAGCTCGGCGTCGCGCACACGGTCATGCAGCCCGTGGTCAGCCGCCGCGTGACGATGCTCGCGCTGCGCATCTGTCGCGTGACGACGATGCCGACATCGAAGCCTTCCTCGACGAGATCGACCTGCCGGTCGACCAGCGTGAGATCCGGCACCACTTTCGGGAAATTCTCCGTGTACGTCTGCAACACGGGCGCGAGGTTATGCAGGCCGAACACGACCGGCGCGACGATGCGCAGCGTGCCGACCGGCTCGTGATTGCGCGCAACGACCATCTGCTCGACATCCTCGAGCTCATCGAGGATCTGGCGAGCACGCTCCAGATAGACCTGGCCCGACTCCGTCAGGGAAAGGCTGCGCGTGGTGCGGTTCAGCAAACGCGTGCCGAGGCGGCCTTCCAGATCGGCGACGTGACGCGTCGCGACCGCGTTGGAAATATCCATTGCACTCGCGGCCCGCGCAAAACTGCCGAGATCTGCAACCTTGACGAACACGCGCATCGACTGCAAATGATCCATAAACGACTCCTGCCGCTGTTACAACTTCAAAAAGATGAAGCAAATGCGTAATTCTCCTACGACAGCGGAAATGATGCAGAGTTGCTCAACAAGGCACCGGTTGACGATAAAAATAGTCAAAAATCCTCGCCATTTGCGGATAGTTGATCCAACTATTCTGATTGAAGCAACAATTGGGTGAACCTCGTCGAGTAAGCGGCCGAATCAGGAAGGACGTATTTGATGCGACACAACAGCGCACCCTTGCGCACCGCACGCAAGCGGCGCCGGGTGTGGCTGCCGCCAATTGCGGCGGAGCGTAACAACCTGTTAAAAAGACACCACGAACGCGGCCGACGTAGCATCATGTCGGCCCCGGCCGGGCGGGACGGGTGCGCGACGTGCGCCGCCGCCACTGCCGCTTTCAACGCGCGACACCCGTTCACCATGAAAATTGCCATCCTCGACGACTACCAGGACGCCGTCCGCAAGCTGAACTGCTTCGAGATGCTTGCCGACCACGACGTGAAGGTCTTCAACAATACGGTGCGCGGCCTGGGGCAGCTCGCAAGCCGTCTGGCCGAAGTCGAGGCGCTCGTGCTGATTCGTGAACGGACCCCGATTTCGTCGCAACTGCTCGCCAAGCTGCCGAACCTGCGCATGATCAGTCAGACCGGCCGCATCTCGAGCCACATCGACCTCGAAGCGTGTACCGACCGCGGCATCGCGGTGCTCGAAGGCACGGGTTCGCCGGTCGCACCCGCCGAGCTGACCTGGGCGCTGGTGATGGCCGCCCAGCGCCGCATTCCGCAGTACGTCGCGAACCTGAAGCAGGGCGCATGGCAGCAGTCGGGCCTGAAGACGTCGGCGATGCCGCCGAACTTCGGCCTCGGCCAGGTGCTGCGCGGCCAGACGCTCGGCATCTGGGGCTACGGCAAGATCGGCCGGCTCGTCGCCGGCTACGGCAAGGCGTTCGGAATGAACGTGCTGATCTGGGGCCGCGAGCATTCGCTCGAAGCCGCGCGCGCCGACGGCTACACGGCCGCCGAGAGCCGCGAGGCGCTGTTCGAGCAGAGCGACGTGCTGTCGCTGCACCTGCGCATGCACGACGACACGCGCGGGATCGTCAAGCAGGAAGACCTGATGCGGATGAAGCCCACGTCGCTGCTCGTCAACACGAGCCGTGCGGAGCTGCTCGAGGAAAACGCGCTCGTCAACGCGCTGTCGCACAACCGTCCGGGGATGGTCGCGATCGACGTGTTCGAGAGCGAGCCGATCCTGCAGGGCTACAGCCTGCTGCGGATGGAGAACGTGATCTGCACGCCGCACATCGGCTATGTCGAACGCGAAAGCTACGAGCTCTATTTCAGTGCGGCGTTCAGGAACATCCTCGCGTTCGACGACGGCGACATGTCGAGCGTCGCCAATCCGGAAGCGCTGACGCCGATCCGCAAGCGCTGATCGCGCGGGCTGCGCACCCGCGCGGCCCCTGCTCCATTCCCCGCCATCAGGCGGCCACGCGGCCGCCTGTCATCGCACCGACGCGCGTGAGGAAATGCTCGCCGTCGCGCCGCCCGAGGTCGTACGCATGCCGCATCTGCGACGGGCTCGTGTAATCCCAGCTCGAAATCGGCACCTTGCTCGACGGCTGTACGTACAGCCGCCGCTGGTCGCCGTGCGCGACCGTGAACATCTGCGGGCGCGGATACAGCCGCGTGACGAGCACCAGCACGTCGCCCGGCGACGCGTCGAGCGCGTCGACCGGCACGTTGTCGACCATCCCGCCATCGAGCACGGGCCGGCCGCCGCGGCGCAGCACCGGCGTGAACGGCGGCGTGCAGGACGACTGCAGGATCAGGTCGGCGAGTTCGTCGACTTGCGTGCAGGCCTGCGCCCGCACGAATTCAGGCCGAAAGCCGAGCGCGCGCCCGAGCGTCGGATGCAGCGTCTTGCGCACGTATTTCTCGATGTTGTACGCGACGAGGCCGGCGGCGACCGCACTGCGCGCACCGAGCCAGCGCGGCACGTGCGACACGCCGATGCGGATCTCCGGCGCCTCGGCCAGCTTCGCGAACGGTTCGCCGTAGATGTCGAGCAATGCCTGGCGATAAATCCGGTAATGCGGAAACACGGGCTCGCGCCCGAACAGGTTGCCCCAGTATGCGTTCTTCCGGTTGTGGCGCAGCGCCTCTTCGTAATAGCGCATCACCCACGCGGCGTCGCGCGTATACAGCATGCACGCGGTCGCCGCGCCGGCCGAGATGCCGGTGATCACGCGCGGGCGCAGCCCGAGGGCCGGCTGCGCGACGTCCCAGAAGCCGGCCTGCCACCAGCAGCGATTGCCGCCGCCCGCAAAAACGATCTGGTCGAACATCGCGCCGCTCAGCTGACGAGCGCGTAGGTCGACGTCGCGTGGACGGCCATCTTGCCGTCCTCGTCGAACAGCTCGACTTCGCCGAACACGAGGTTGCGGCCCATCCGCAGCACGCGCGCGGTGACGAGCACGTCGCCCTTGCGCACGGGGCGCATGAAGTTCGTGTTCAGCGACACGGTCGTCATCGGCCGGAACTCGCCGAGCGCGACCGAGATCGCGACCACCATCGCGGTGTCGGCGGCCGCCGTGAACACCTGGCCGCAGATCACGCCGCCCGAATGGCGGAATTCGCCGGAAAACGGCAGGCGCATCGTGACGCTGTCGTCGCCGATCGACACGGGGACCAGACCGAGCGAGCGGACCCACGGGGCCAGCAGGCGATCCAGCAATTCGCGGACTGCGTTTTCGTCCATCTTCGAATGTCCAGAAAACGTTGCGCGACCGCCGCGCAACGCGTGTGGCGTCATCATACCGGGAGCGCGCAAACTGCGACCGCTCGTTACCGCGGCGACGGCCGCCGTTGGCGTGACGAAATATTTTCAGGAAATTTGCACAAATGGCTTGCCATGTCCTGAAAACCCATGCATAATTTTTCTTCTGTTGGGGGCGTTAGCTCAGTTGGTAGAGCAGCGGACTCTTAATCCGTAGGTCGAGTGTTCGAGTCACTCACGCCCCACCAGGATTTCAAAAGGCCGGTCAGCGAAAGCTGACCGGCCTTTTTCATTTCCGCGCGCCACGTTCGTGGCGCGCCTCCTCGCGCGCGCACATCCGCACGCCCCTTCCGCACCGTTTCCGCTAGAATCGTCCGACAAATATCACACGACCGGCGCAGGTACTGTCGTTTGCCCGCCGGCACAGAGAGAACATGGGACGTCATACATGGAAGCATGTGAACGAGACGCGACCATTCAGAGGGCCTGGTTGCGCCGATATCGGCCTGTCCGTCGGGACACGCCATTCACCCGATCGCACCCGAATCCGCCGCGCGACGCACCAGCCGGATCCGGTCATGCCGGGTAAGGACGCGCTCGCCGCGCTGGCGCTCGGCGTCGTGCTGCTCGTGCTCGCAGCCGTACTCGCGGTCACGACCGGCCGCGCGACCGGCCACCTGGTCCGCGCGCCGGGCACGGTCGTGCGCATCGTGCAGGACAGCGACGCGATGCGCGCGTACCGGCCGATCGTCGCCTACCTCGCGAACGACGGCCAGCGCCGCGAAATCGCCGGCAATACCGCGTCGACCGTCCCCGCGTACGACATCGGCGAGAGCGTCGACATCCTGCTCGACCCCGCCCATCCCGACCGCCTCGCACTGATCGACGATTTCGCGCAACGCTGGTTTCCGGTTGCGGTGCCCACGCTGCTCGCCATCGCGTCGTTCGCGATCGGCGGCCTGCTGATCGCCGGCGAGCGCCGCCGCCGGCCGTCCGACCCGCCGCCGGCCCGCGCCGCACGCAAGCAGGCGCGGCGCCGCTGGGATATCGCGATCGTGCTGATTCCGATCGCGATCGGCACGGGCTTCCTCGCCGGTGCCGGCGCGGCCGGCCTGCGTCAGTGGCAGATCGTCCGCCACTATGCGCACTCAACCGGCCACGTCGTCGATATCGCGAAGAACGCGCGGTCGTCCCGGGCGCGCACATCGCTGTATTCGGCAATCGTCGCGTTCACGACCGACAGCGGGCGCCAGATCACGTTCGCCCAGGGCGCGGCGTCGTCGCATCCGGGCCTGCGCGAAGGCGAAGCGGTCAACGTGCTGTACGACCCCGTCACCCCCGAACGCGCGGTCGTCGACCGCTTCTGGGATCGCTGGGGCCTCACGGCCATCCTGTTCGCGATCGGCGCGCCGTTCCTCGCGGCCGGGCTGTTCGTCGCCGCAACGCTATGGCCGGACCATCGGCCGCACGAAGCCGCTCAATGACGCT
This sequence comes from Burkholderia sp. NFPP32, assembly GCF_900119325.1. Lineage (NCBI taxonomy): Bacteria > Pseudomonadati > Pseudomonadota > Betaproteobacteria > Burkholderiales > Burkholderiaceae > Burkholderia > Burkholderia sp. NFPP32. The sequence goes on from NZ_FPJP01000004.1 coordinate 443,818, forward strand.
CGCGCGCCGGCCGCGCGCGGCGCGGCAACCGTAACGGCGCGCGCTTCACCGTTCCCTGAACGCCTCCACCTTCGCGCGATTCCCGCACGTGCGCATGTCGCACCAGCGCCGCCCGACGCCGCGGCCCCGATCGACGAAGAACCACGTGCAACGGCCGCACTGCCGCACGCGCGCGAAATCGTCGCTGCGCAGCAGATGCTCGAAACCGAGGGCGGCCGCATCGACCCAGCGCGACGCGGCACGCGCATCGGGCCGCCACGCGAACCGGCCGTCGACCGCATCGAACGCGCTGCGCCCGATCGCATCGCGGATCGCCACAGCGAGCCGGTCCGCCGCGCGCACACCGGCGCTGCCGCCGCCTCCGGCCGTCAGGTGCGCGATCGCGGCGTATGCATCCTCTCGAAAACGATGCAGCGCCGCCAGCTCATCCGGGCCGTCCTGCCGCGCATGACGCAGAAGCCGCGCCAGATCGGCCGGCGCCAGCAATCCCGCTTTCCCGGCCCACGCGCGCACGGCCGACCAGTCGACGAGCTTGTCCTCGTCGCGCGTCTTGCCCGTATCGGCCACCGTGTTCAGGAAGTCGAGCGCCGGATGGCCGCCGACGAAATCGGCCGCGCCCCATTCGTGCGCGTGTCGCGCAGGTTCGTATCGAGTAACCATTTATTTTCACCTATCGGTTTCATGTCCGGGCCATCCGGAGTAACCTATTTACAGCGAAAACAGGTTATCACGGAGATGCCGATGCTCGAACTCGCCAACCGTTTCATGTTCGAAGGCCACCGGATCGCATGGGGCACGCTCGGCGAAGGCCCGCCGCTCGTGCTCGTTCATGGCACGCCGTTTTCATCGCAGGTGTGGCGCCGGATCGCGCCGTGGCTCGCGCGGCGTCACCGCGTGTACTTCTACGACCTGCTCGGCTATGGCCAGTCCGACATGCCGGACGCGGACGTGTCGCTCGGCCGCCAGAACGTGCTGTTCGGCGCGATGCTGGATGAATGGAAAATTGCGCGCCCGCGTGTGCTCGCGCATGACTACGGCGGTGCGACCGCGCTGCGCGCACACTTCCTCGACGGCATCCCGTATGCGGACCTCACGCTCGTGAACCCGGTCGCGATCGCGCCGCAGGGTTCGCCGTTCGTGCGCCACGTCGCGCAGCATGAGGCCGCGTTCACCGGATTGCCGGCATATGCGCATCACGCGCTCGTATCGGCCTACATCGGCAATGCCGTGGCACAGCCGCTGAGCGACGATGCGCTGTCGATCTACCGTTCGCCGTGGCTCACGCCGGCCGGACAATCCGCGTTCTATCGCCAGATCGCGCAGATGCGCCAGCGCTACATCGAGGAAGCGGAGGCTCGATACGCGCCGCCGGACTTTCCGGTGCGCATCGTGTGGGGCGAGGACGATGCGTGGATTCCGCTCGAACAGGGGCAGGCGCTCGCCGATCGCATCGCGAACGGCGAATTGATCCGGGTGCCGCGCGCAGGCCATCTCGTACAGGAAGATGCGCCGGAGGCGATCGTCGCAGCGGTGCTCGACGGGCAAGCGCAGGGCTGAGCACCGCCGGAATCGTATATCGCGTCAGAACGCCGGCACGCCTTGCGCGAGCGTCGCGATGAACTTCGCAGTGCGCGGGTCGCGCGGCCGGCCGAGTCCGCGAATTCTACCGACGCGCCGATGCCCGGCAAAAACAAATCCGCTGACGATATGAGCGCGTCGAATAACGCGCCGGCCAGCCACGCATTCCGCAGACGAAATCCGTCGCGATCCAGTGCGGCAATCGTCCGACGATTCGTTACCGGCGGTTACAGAAACGACAACGCGGTATCACCCATTCGGCGCACGCTACATACCATGAAGACAGGTGAACCGATTGCTCGCGGGCCTTGCCGCCCGCGAACGGAGGGAACGGCAAATGAAACGCATCCTGTTGTCCTGCGCCCTCGGCATCGCGGCCGCCTGCCTGTCGGCAAGCGCATTCGCGCGTGCCGACATCGGCGTGTATTTCGGCGTGCCGGGGCCCGTGATCGAAGCACCGCCGCCGGTCTACTACGCGCCGCCACCGCCCGTCGTGTACGAGCCGGCACCCGTTTATTACGGCCCGTACTATGGCGACTACCGTTACCGCTACTACCGGCACGACAACGGCTGGCATCGCGGCTGGCGTCATCACCACCACGACGATGGCGATTGACCGTCGCCTGGCGGCCGTCGCGGCCGCGTCCCGCCGGGGGAAATTCCGCGCGCCGGCCTTCGAGCCGGCGCGCCCGCATCACGCGCCGCTCACCACGGCAGCGAATACGTCTTCGTATTCGTGAAGCTCTTCATCGCTTCCTGTACACCTTCCTTGTAGCCGAGCCCCGAATCCTTCACGCCGCCGAACGGCGTCAGCTCGAGCCGGTAGCCCGGCACCTCGCGCACGTTCACGCTGCCGACTTCCAGCTCGGTGATGAAGCGCGTGATGTTGTCGAAGCGGTTCGTGCACACCGACGACGACAGCGCATAGTCGGTGCTGTTCGACATCCGGATCGCTTCGTCGATGTCGCCAAAGCGCATGATCGGCGACACGGGGCCGAAGGTTTCATGCTTCACCAGCGGCATGTCGGGCGTCACGCGATCGATCACGGTCGGCGAATACAGCGCGCCGTCGCGCACGTTGCCGACCAGCAGCCGCGCACCGCGCGCGATCGCGTCGTTCACCTGCTGCTCGCAGAACTTCGCGGCCGCTTCGTCGATCACGGTGCCCATGTCGACCGACGGATCCGACGGATTCCCGTACGACCACGCGCGCGTCTTCTCGACGACCAGTTCGGTGAAACGATCGGCCACCGCTTCGTGCACGAGCATCCGCTTGATCGCCGTGCAGCGCTGCCCCGAGTTCTTGTACGAGCCCGACACCGCGAGCGTGCTCGCTTCGTCGAGATCGGCGTCCTCCATCACGATGATCGGATCGTTGCCGCCGAGTTCGAGCACCGCGCGCCGGTAACCCATTCGTGCGGCGATCGACTTGCCGATCGATACGCCGCCGGTGAACGTGATCAGGTCGATCGCCGGGTTCGTGATCAGTTCGTCCGCGATCTCCGTCGGGTCGCCGGTGAGCACCTGCAGCATCTGCGGCGGCAGGCCGGCTTCGTACAGGATGTCCGCGAACAGGTAGCACGACAGCGGCACCTTCTCCGACGGCTTGACGACGATCCGGTTGTTGGTCGCGACCGCCGGCACGATCTTGTGCGCGACCTGGTTCATCGGGTGGTTGAACGGCGTGATCGCGGAGATCACGCCGAGCAGCGGATCACGCTGCGTATACACGCGGCGCTTCTTGCCGTGCGGCGTCAGATCGCATGAGAAGATCTGCCCGTCGTCCTTCAGCACTTCACCGGCGCCGAACGTCAGCACGTCGGCCACGCGGCCCGCTTCGTACGTCGAATCCTTGATGCACAACCCGGCCTCGGCCGTGATCAGCGCCGCGATCTCGGCAGTGCGCGAGCGCACGATGTCGGCCGCGCGGCGCAGGATCGCCGCACGCTCGTGGCGCGTGAGCGTCGGCCGGTATGCGCGCGCGACCGCGAATGCGCGCCGCACGTCTTCCAGCGTCGCCTTCGGCACGGTGCCGACCAGCGAGCCGTCGTACGGGTTGCGCACGTCGATCACCGCATCCCGGTGAACCCGTTCGCCGTCGATTCGCAGTGCTTCGCGACGAATCTCGCTGACGGCCGTCGAAGCCGCAATGACGTTCATGAGTGTGTTCCCTCGCGGATGCATGCGCATCACTGCAGATGGTTGAGCGCGATGTCGATGATGTCGAAATTGCGCAGCCGCGCGCGGCCCGTGACGTCGGCGGCGACCGGCTTGCTGAAGATCAGCGGCACGATCTGCTCGGAGATCCCGCCGTGCGAGCGCAGCGGCACGTCGAGCCCCGACAGGTCGTGCTTGATGCGGCGCGTGCCGAGCACGACGTCCCGCTTCGAGATCGCGATCAGGTCGCCCATCCGCGCCGGCGGCAGTTCGAAGCGCGCGCAGCCCTCGGCGCCCGTCAGCACGATCTCGATACCGTCCACCGCCGCAAGACGCGCGCGCAGCGCATCGACATCGGCCGACGCCGGCACGTAGACGGTCGCGAACGAGCCGAGCGCGCCGTGGTGCACGACGTACGGATCGGTGATCGGCAGGATCACGCGCGCCGCGTCGTGGCCGATCCATTCGTCGAACAGTTCCTGCAGATAGATCACGTTCGGCTCGCCGGTGATGGCGTCGTGCTTCGCGTTCATCCCGTGGTCGGCCGTGATCGCGACGATCGCGCCGAGCGCGTCGAGGCGCTGCAGGTACTTGTCCATCATTGCGTAGAACGCGTTCGCGCCGGGCGTGCCGGGCGCGCACTTGTGCTGCACGTAGTCGGTCGTCGACAGGTACATCAGGTCGATCGGCCGCGTCTCGAGCAGGCGCACGCCGGCCGCGAACACGAATTCCGACAGATCCGCGCTGTACACGCCCGGCACCGGTCTGCCGACCAGCTCAAGCACGTTGTCGATACCGTTTTCCTCGAGGCTCGCTTCGTCTGCCTTTTCCGACGAGAAGCAGATGCCCTTCAGCCCCTTGCCGAGCAGGCGGCGCAGCTTGTCCTTCGCGGTGACGACCGCGACGCGCGCGCCCTGTTCGGCGAAAGTCGCGAGCACGGTGGGCGCGACCAGGTACTTCGGATCGTTCATCAGCACCTCGGCGCCGGTGTCGCGATCGTAGAAGTAGTTGCCGCTTATCCCGTGGATCGCGGGCGGCACGCCGGTGACGATCGACAGGTTGTTCGGGTTCGTGAAGCTCGGCACCACGCATTCGCCCTTGAGCGCCGTGCCGGGCTTCAGCAGCGTGCGCAGGAACGGCGCGACGCCGGCCTCGGCCGCTTCTTCCAGATATTCGTATGCGCAGCCGTCGACGCAGATCACCACCACGGGCCGGCTCATCCAGTTGTAGCGGCGGCCGTTCACTTCCACGGAAACAGGCGTTCCAGTCATGACGTTCATTCCTTTCAGTTCGACGGGATTGAGCCGTCGGCGCCCGCGCCGCGCCGAAGGGAGGTGTTTTCGATGCTTGACATTAAAATTGATGATTTGTAGATTGTCAACAACATGCAGAAAACGGAAAGCAAAGCAGCGCAGTGAAAAGAGGGGGCTCGACTCATCCGCCGCGTGCCGCGGCATCTCGGTCAAGGAGTCCGAAGATGAACCGAACTCCGACTTCAAGCGGTTTTATCAGGAGGTCAAAAAGCGCGACTACATTCCGTATCCGGGCAAGCTGACCGAAGTCGAGACGTTCCGCGCCGGCTGCATCGGCCACTTCGACGAGGCCGGCATTCCGGGCGCCATCGCCGCGAACGCCGCGATCGCCGACATGCTGCGGGCGATGGGCGTGAGCCGTGTGTCGGCCGGAGCGGCGTCCTGACGCGACGCGACGCACCCGGCCACGTGCCCGTGCGCGCAGCCAACCCGCGGTGTGTCGCCACGCGGCGGCGAGGTTTTCCGGCCGTGCACGATACCGACCCTTACTGAAGAACCATCCGATGCGACCCTTCTGGATCGAACAAGCGCTGTTCAACGACGGCGATCTCGCCCCCGCGCTGCAGGGCGCAACGCAGGCCGACGTCTGCATCGTCGGCGGCGGCTTCACCGGGCTCTGGACCGCGATCCAGGCGAAGCAGCAGAACCCGGCGCTCGACATCGCGATACTCGAAGCCGACCTGTGCGGCGCCGGCGCGAGCGGCCGCAACGGCGGCTGCCTGCTCACGTGGTCCGCGAAATTCCTGACGCTGCGGCGCCTGTTCGGCGAAGCCGAGGCGATCCGGCTCGTGAAGGCGTCGGAAGCGGCCGTCCAGAACATCGCCGATTTCTGCCGCGCACACGACATCGACGCCGAATTGCGGCTCGACGGCACGCTGTACACCGCGACTTCGCGCGCGCAGGTCGGCACCCTCGCGCCGGTGCTCGACGCGCTCGCCGCATGCGGCATCCACAGCTACGAGCCGCTGCCGCCCGCCGAAGTCGCGCGCCGCTCGGGTTCCGCGCGCAATCTCGACGGCGTCTATTCGCCGATCGCCGCGACCGTGCATCCCGGCAAGCTCGTGCGCGGGCTGCGCCGCGTGGCGCTCGCGATGGGCATCCGGATCCATGAACGCACGCCGATGCTCGACTTCACGCCCGGGCAGCCGGCCGTCGTGCGCACGCCGTCCGGCAGCGTCGCGGCGGGCAAGCTCGTGTTCGCGATCAATGCGTGGATGGCGAGCCGCTTCCCGCAGTTCGAGCGCACGATCGCGGTCGTGTCGAGCGACATGGTCATCACCGAGAAATGCCCGGAGCTGCTCGATAAGACCGGACTCGTGGACGGCGTGTCGGTGCTCGATTCGCGGATCTTCGTCTACTACTACCGCACGACGGCCGACGGGCGGCTGATGCTCGGCAAGGGCGGCAATACGTTTTCGTGGCGCAGCCGTATCGCGCCGGTGTTCGACCGGCGCTCGCCGTACGAGGCGCAGCTCACGCAAAGCCTGCGCGAGTTCTTTCCGTCGCTCGCGGGCGTGCCGGTCACCGCAAGCTGGAACGGCCCGTCGGATCGCTCGGTGACGGGCTTCCCGTTCTTCGGCCGCCTCGACGACGCGCCGAACGTGTTCTACGGTTTCGGCTATTCGGGCAACGGCGTCGGGCCGACCTACATGGGCGGGCAGATCCTGTCGTCACTCGTGCTCGGCCTCGACAACGTGTGGACGCGCAGCCCGATCGCGCGCGGCCCGCTCGGCCATTTCCCGCCGGAGCCGATCCGCTATGTCGGCGCGCACGTCGTGCGCAATGCGATCCGCCGCAAGGAGCGCGCGGAGGACGAGAACCGGCAGCCGTCGGCCGTCGATACGTGGCTCGCGAAGTTCGCGAGCGCGGCCGGGAAGGCCGACAAGGCGTGACGATGCGTTCGACGTGACGACGGTAACGACGCAATGCAAAAGGGACGCTGCAAGGCGTCCCTTTGCTTTTTATCCGGCGATTCTTGCGGCTGCGTCAAGCGCGCGCGGTTTTCTCCCGCGCCGCCTTGCCCGCTACCGGCAGCCCCTGCTCATGCGTGCGGCGCATCCGCGCGAGGCCATGCGCGACGTGCTCGCGCACCAGCGCGACGGCCTTCTCCTCGTCGCCGCTCGCGAGCGCCTGCACGATCTTGTCGTGCTCGGCCGCCGACACCGCGATCGCATCTTCCTCGGCCTCGATCGCGGCCTGGCGCAGCAGCCCGAGCTGACGCACGAGCCGGCGGTAGGTGTCGGTCAGATGCGTATTGCCGACGCCGACGACCATCGCGTCGTGGAACTGCACGTTCAGCTCGGTATAGCGCGTGACGTCGTGCGACTTCGCGGCGCCCTTCATCGACTGGATGATGCCTTTCAGCACTTTCAGCGTGTCGGGCGAGATGCGCTTCGCGAGCGCACGCGCGACCGACTCGTCGAGCATCGCGCGCACTTCGTAGATCTCCTCGGCCTCGCGCAGCGGCACGACGCGCACGGTCACGCCGCGGTTCTTCTCGTTGCGCAGCAGGCCGGCCTGCTCCAGCGCGCGGAACGCTTCGCGCACGGGGCCGCGCGACACGTTCAGCTTCGTCGCGATCTCGACTTCGTTGAGCTTCTCGCCAGGTACGTATTCGCCGGAGACGATCGCGCGCTCGAGCATGTCCTGGACGATCATCGCGAGCGACTGGCTTTGCAGGAGTTCGATGGCACTGAGCGTGTTCGGAGCAGTCATGGTCGGGCAGGCAGTGGGGCTGCGGGTGAAAACGAGGGCGCCAGATCGGCGAATGATCCTTCTATACCCTCGGCCCGATACATTGTCAACAGTCTTCAGTTTCCAAAAACCAATTCCATCTGCCGGGGTGCATCCGGCGGGCGGCCGTCGCACGGCGGGCGAAGCTTGCCCGAACCGCGCGACGTGTGACGACCGTCAGGCCGTGTGCTTCACCGGCCCCGGGTCGCTGTGGCTCGGCCGGCCCGTTTCGACGTGGCCCGCGAAGCGGCGCACGACCTTGTCGTCGCCGCCGCGCAGCGTCGTCGCGGTGATCGTCAGATCGTACCAGCCGTGGCTCGACGACAGCTCGAAGTGATCCTCGACGCGTTCGCCCGGCTCCAGCGTGTAGGTGCGCGCATGCGCATGGCTGTACGCGTTGTCGACTGTCACGCGGCACGTCGCGCGCCCGCTGTTGCGCAGTTGCAGGTACACGTGGCGGTTGCGCACGTCGTAGCCGATCTTCGCCTCGGGGTTCGCGTGGCGGCCGTCCGCGGCGAGCCGCGTGTTGCCCTGGAACTCGCACAGATAACCGTTCGGGCCGTATGCGGCGAGATGGTACTCGCCGTGCGCGGCCGACGTGCTCCACGTATCGACGAAGCGGTCGTGCGCGGACACCGCATAACGGCGCGGCGTCGCCGCCGGGTTGCGGCGGTCGTACACGTAGAACGCCGCGCCCGCGTCGCCCGAGTTCGCGAAGTCGAGCGACACGCTGTCGTCGTGCCCGCTCACGCGGCCGTGCACGAACAGCTCGTACGGCAGCGCACGCGCGGGACGCGTGCCGGGCTCCTGCGCCGGCATCGACTGTTGCGCGGGCACCTGGTATGCGTGGCCGGCCGTCGCGATGTGCTGCGGCACCGTGAAGCTCACCGTACGCGTGTCGGGGCGCGCGGAGAAGTCGAATGCCGACGTGAGGTCGCCGCAGATCGACCGGCGCCACGCGCTGATGTTCGGCTCCTTCACGCCGAAGCGCGCTTCGAGGAAACGCAGCACCGACGTATGGTCGAACGTCTCCGAGCAGACCCAGCCGCCCTTCGTCCACGGCGAGATGATGATCAGCGGCACGCGCGGCCCGAGGCCGATCGGCTGGATGCCGCCCGGGTCGGCGCCCGGCACGAGCGGGCCCATCTCGCCCGGGTACTTGTTCAGGTCGAGCAGCTCGTCGCCGAGGTTCGACAGCAGGTTCGACGACACGATGCCCTGGCCGCCCACGCCGCTCGTCACCGGCGGCACCGGCGGCACCACGTGGTCGAACAGCCCGTCGTTCTCGTCGTAGTTGAGGATGAACACCGTCTTCGCCCACACCTCGGGGTTCGACGTCAGCGCCTCGAGCACCATGTTGATGTAGAACGCGCCGTCGGTCGGCGATGCCTGCGGGTGCTCGCTGTACTTGTACGGCGACACGATCCACGACACCTGCGGCAGCCGGTTCGCCTGCACGTCGGCCTTCAGCTCGGCGAGCGTGTGGTCCGACGCGCCCTTGTCGACCAGCGGGCCGCTCGCGCCTTCCTTCACCTGGAAGCGCTTGAAGAACATCAGCGAGTTGTCGGTGTAGTTGTCGGTCGGGTCGCCCGGGATGCCCGTGCCGCCCTGGTACACCTTCCAGCTGATCTTCGCGTTTTCGAGGCGCTCGGCGTAGGTCGTCCATGTGTAGCCGTTCACGTCGTCGCGCTCGCCGATGCCCGGGCCGTTCGGCGGGTTGCCGTAGATGTTGCGCGGGTCGACCGTGCCGGTCCACAGGTAGATGCGGTTCGGCGCCGTGTCGGCGTGCGCGGAGCAGAAGTACGAATCGCAGATCGTGAACGCGTCGGCCAATGCGTAGTGGTACGTGAGATCCTGGCGCTTCAGGTAGCCCATCGTCAGCACGTCCTGCTTCTGGTTCACCCATTGGTCCCACTGGCCGTTGTTCCAGGCGAGGTGGCCGCTGCTCCAGCCGTGGTTGGTGCCCGGCTGGAATTCGGTCGTCTGCTTCGGATCGAGGTAGAACGGCAGCACGTACGGCGCCGACGGATCGAGGCCGCGCGAATGGTAGTTCTTCGTGAACACCGATGCCGGCGGCTGCTGCCACACCGGCGCGCCGCTCGGCAGCAGGTGCGGGCGCGGGTCGTTGAAGCCGCGCACGCCGCGCAGGCCGCCGAAGTAATGGTCGAACGAACGGTTTTCCTGCATGAAGATCACGACGTGTTCGACGTCGCGGATCGTGCCGGTGCGATAGGCGGCCGGCATCGCCAGCGCATTGCGGATCGCGGGCGGGAAGCCCGCGTAGGCGGCCATCGCGCCGGCCGACTGCGCGGCGAGGCGCAGGAAATCGCGTCGATTGTTCGAGGACATGAAGAAGACCCTGTGGTCGGTAGGAGTGGGGCGCCGGTCGAGCGGGGCCGGCGGTCGGTGCGTTGCCGTTATTACCCCGCACCGGCATGTCCCGGCCGTGACCGGTTCCAGCAGGTTTCTTGCGGTGACCCCCAGCTTTTTTTCGAAGCGGCATACGACGCGCCTTTCATGCGGCCGACACACGCATGCGCTACGCTGACGCGCGATCAAGAGGGGGAGAAGCCGAGTCGTGTTCGATCAGTTGAAGGCGTTCCACGCGACCGTCCGACAAGGCAGCATCACGCGCGCCGCGCGCCACCTGGGTGTGAGCCAGCCGACGATTGCCGCGCAGATCCGGCAGGTCGAGCAGGTGTACGGCGTCGAGCTGTTCTACCGCAGCGGCCGCAAGCTCGAGGTCACCGAGACGGGCATCGAGCTCCTGCCGCTCGTCGAGAAGATGATCGCGCTCGAGGCGCAGGCCGACATCATGCTGCGCAACGTCGGCGGCCTGTTCGAAGGCCACCTGCGGATCGGCGCGACGGGCCCGTACTACATCATGGACGCGGTCGGCCGCTTCTCGAACGCGCATCCGTCGATCGCGCTCACGTGCCGGATCGGCAACTCCGAGGAAATCCTGCAGGCGCTGCAGGAATTCCGCATCGATCTCGCCGTCTCGTCGCAGCGCAACGACGCCGACGGCCTCGAACGCAAGGTGATCTCGACCGATCCGCTCGTGCTCGTCGTGCATCGCAACCATCCGCTCGCGCGTTTCGACGCGATCGATCCGGTGCAGCTCGCCGACGTGCGGCTGCTGATTCGCGAGGAAGGCTCGGTCACGCGCCGCTGCACGGAGACGATCCTCGCGACGGCCGGCGTCGCGGCCGCGTCGGTCGCCGAGATCGGCAGCCGCGAAGCGATCCGCGAGGCGATCCTGCATGGCGTGGGCGGCAGCCTGTTTCCGCTCGGCGAAGCCGAGCGCCATCCGGACCTGCGCGTGATCGCGCTGCGCGGCATCGACACGACGATCGACGAGTACGTGTACTACCTGAAGGCGCGCCGCCAGAGCCCGGCGATCGACGCGTTCCTCGCCTGCATCCTGCCCGCGGAGCACGCAACGCGCGACGCGGCGCGGCGGGCGAACGCGCGCTGAGTCGCCGCGCGTTCGCCGCTTTTTGTGCATTTCCTGGCGCTTTTCGCCGCGCCTTCCCTCGTTATTTCCTCGTGCCTCCCTTCTCACATCCGGCCACGCGTCACTTCGGCAGCGCCGGGATCATCCACGTGAACACGTGCTGCTGCAGGAACACGAGCACGCCGAGCAGCAGCGTGAGGATCACGCTGTGCCAGAAGGTGCGCGCGAACACGACGCCTTCCTGCCCCTTCAGGTCCGTCGTCGACACGCCCGTCGCGATGTTCTGCGGCGAGATCATCTTGCCCATCACGCCGCCCGACGAGTTGGTCGCGGCCATCAGCACCGGATCGAGGCCGAGCTGCCTGGCGGCGACGACCTGCAGGTTGCCGAACAGCGCATTGCCCGACGTGTCGCTGCCGGACAGGAACACAGCGATCCAGCCGAGCGACGCGGACACCAGCGGGAACAGCGCGCCCGTCGACGCGACGCCGGTGCCGAGCGTGTAGCTGATCCCCGAGTAGTTCAGCAGGTACGCGAGCCCGACGATCATCATCACCGTGACGATCGCGATCCACGTCTGCCGCCAGGTCTTGACCACGCATTCGAGGAATGCGCCGGCACCGGTGCGCGTCAGCACGGCCGTGACGATCGCCGAGAGCAGGATCGCGGTGCCCGTGCCGAGCGGCTGGAAGTCCCAGACCGCCGCGTACGGCTTGTGGTACAGCGACACGAACACCGCGTTGTGCAGGCCCGGCCACTTGATCTTCACGTCGCCGATCGCCGCGACGTTCGCGTGCACCCACACGATCACGACCACCGACACGACGAGCCAGGGCAGCCAGCCGCCGAAGCCCGCGCGCGCGGCGCCGGCCGCCGCGGGCACGCTGCGCGCGAGCGCGTATTGCGGATCGGGCTGCGGCTTCCACAGCTGCAGGAAGCCGATCGTGACGATCAGCGACGTGAGCGACGACAGCACGTCGGTGAGCTGGTAGCCGAGGAAGTTCGACGTGACGAACTGCGCGAGCGCGAAGCTGGCGCCCGACACGAGCAGCGCGGGCCACAGCTGCTTGATCGAACGCAGCCCGCCATACGCGCCGACCACATAGAACGGCAGCAGCAGCGCGAAGAACGGCAGTTGGCGGCCGACCATCTGCGCGAGCGTCGCGGGCGGCAGCGACGTGACCGCGCCGAGCACGGTGATCGGCACGCCGAGCGCGCCGAACGCGACCGGTGCCGTGTTGAACAGCAGCGTATAGGTGAGCGCTTCGAGCGCGGGGAAGCCGAGCGCGATCAACAGCGCGCTCGTGATCGCGACCGGCGTGCCGAATCCGGAGATCCCTTCGAGCAGGCAGCCGAACGAGAACGCGACGACGAGCAGCACGAGGCGGCGGTCGTCGGGCAGGTTGTCGAGCATCCACTGCCGGAACTGGTCGAAGCGGCCCGATTTCACCGCGATGTTGTACAGCAGCAGCGCGTTGAAGACGATCCACATCACGGGCACGACCGCGAGCGCCATGCCCGCGCCGACCGCGTTGAACGCGAGCCCGGCCGGCATGCCCCACGCGCCGATCGCGACCGCGAGGCCGGTGACGAGCCCGGCGAGCGACGCCTGCCAAGCGGGGCGGCGCAGCACGCCGAGCGCGATCAGTGCGACCGCGATCGGGATCACGGCGACGAGGAAGGACAGGAACAGCGAGTTGGCGACCGGCGTCAGCGGCTGCGCGAAGACGATGCCGGGCGGTAGGGCGTCGGTGGGATTCATCGTGTCTCCAAAGGCGACCCGGGTTGGCGCGTCAGCGCCCCCGGATTCGGTGCAAAGCGACGTTCTGCAGTCGCGACAACGATCGGGCACTTGTGCACGCAACTACGTTGCACGGCCAACCGATCGGTCGCTTAAAAGAGGTTAGGAGGCGTATGCCGCTTGTACAAGGGGGACAAGCCCGAAATGCAGCAACCCGATACGGACCATCCGACGCACGATGACCGGCAGTTGGCGGGCCGCTGTCGCACCCGACAGGAAACCCGTCGCGAACGGCCCATCGGCGTGCTCGACGTCATCACCTGCGCAATGTTGCGCGCGCGACAAAGGAGACTACCGGCCAGCGGGATGTTTCGTTTGGCATCCGAAGCCTAGACTGGCCGCATCGATTCCGCCCGCGCCGACGACGGCGCGGCACCGGAACCTCACGGAGCGAACACGATGAAGACGATGAAACAGGCGGCGTGCGCATTCCTGCTGATCGGCGCGGCTTTCGCCGCCCACGCACAGGCCGCATCGACGCTGACGCGGGCGGAGGTCCGCCAGGAACTCGCGGAACTGGAGGCCGCCGGCTACCGGACGAGCCTCGCGAGCAGTCCCGACTTTCCGGAGAACATGCAGGCGATCATGCGGCGCGCCGCACAGGCGCGCGGCGACGATGCCGGTTACGGCAACGATGGCCGGGCACACGTTGAATCGGGCAAGCCGGCGCTGCCGCACGCGATCGATCGCGGCATGTACGCGCATCACTGATTGCTGACCGAACCGGATTGAACGGGTAACGGCGCGGCGCGACCAGCGCCGACCGACACGCACGCGGCACGCACGCCAACGGGCGCGGCCCGCGTGCGCGATCCTCAGACGCTGAAGCGGTTCAGCGTATACGCGCGATAGGCCGCGACGAACGCGTCGAACGATCCGGCCTCCTTCGCTTCGAGTTCGGCCTGCTCGGCCAGCGACTTCGCGGCGAGCGCCTGCTCGGTGCGCAGCGTGTCGGCCGACGGCGGATGCGCGCGGAAATGCGCGGCATGCGCTTCGCTCTGCGCCAGCGCGAACGCAAGGAACGACTGCCCGTTCTCGCGCATCGTGCGCAGCACGCGCGCGGACGGCGTGCGCTCCGGATCGGCGAGCTTTTCGCGCTGCGCGGCGATCGCGCGCGCATGTTCGTCGCCGCCGCGGATTTCATCGAGACGGCGGCCGACGGTTTCGATATCGGCCATCAGGTCGTCCGCCCACGCCTGCAGCGTGATCGCCTGCCCGTCGCGCGACAGCGCGAGCCCCGGCTTGCGGCCTTCCATCGTCACGCTGCCGAAGTTCGCGTTCGCTTCCTTGTACGCGTCGCAGTCGAGCGGCGCGCTGTCGTCGAGCGCGCACGCGAGCAGGAATGCGTCGATGAAGCGCGCGGTCTCCAGCGCGATGCCGGTCGGCTCGAACGGATCGATGTCGAGGCAGCGCACCTCGATGTACTGCACGCCGCGCGATGCGAGCGCATGCAGCGGGCGTTCGCCCGAATACGTGACGCGCTTCGGCCGGATCGTCGAGTAGAACTCGTTCTCGATCTGCAGCACGTTCGTGTTGATCTGGATCCACTCGCCGTCGCGATGCGTGCCGATCGCCTCGTATGCCGGATACGGCTCGCTGACGGCCTTCGACAGCGCGTCGAGATAGCCGGGCAGCGTGTTGTAGTCGACGTGCAGCGCGGCCTGGGCCGTCGTGTTCGAGTAGCCGAGATCGCTCATCCGCAGGCTGGTCGCATACGGCTGGTACAGCGTATCGGCGTCGAACGTATCGAGCCTGTGCGGCTTGCCGCGCAGGAATTTCGTGTCGAGCGCGGGCGACGCGCCGAACAGGTACATCAGCAGCCAGCTGCGGCGGCGGAAGTTGCGAATCTGCGCGAAATAGCGCTCCGACTGGTAATCGACGAGCGTGGCCGTCGACCCTTCTTCCGCGTGCAGGCGCCGCCACACTTCCTCGTGCAGCGAGTAGTTGTAGTGGATGCCGGCGATGCACTGCATCGTGCGGCCGTAGCGATACGCGAGGCCGCGCCGGTACACCGTCTTCAGGCGGCCGATGTTCGACGTGCCGTAGTCGGCGATCGGAATCTGGTCGTCGGCCGGCAGCAGGCCCGGCATCGAGTCGTTCCACAGCATCTCGTCGCCGAGCGATGCATAGACGTAGCGATGCAGCTCGTCGAGGCGTTCGAGCGTGATCGCGGCGTCCGGTTCCGCGGGCGTGATCAGCTCGATCAGCGCTTCGGAGTAGTCGGTCGTCAGCGACGGGTGCGTGAGTGCCGAACCGAGCGCGCGCGGATGCGGCGTGAACGCGATCATCCCGTCGCGCGTCACGCGCAGGCTTTCCTTTTCGATGCCGCGCAGGCCGTCGGGCAGATGCTGCCGCGTCGGGCCCGAGCTCAGCGCTTCGAGGCGATTCAGCAGCAGTTCGGACTGGCGGTGAGTCATGGTGTTCGACATGGAGACGCAAGTGCGTGACGGCCGCGCGCAGAACGCCGCGCGCGGCCGGCTGGATTGTTGGTCGCTTCGTTGGTAGCGGGCACTTTAACATCTCGCCGGAACACGCGCTTGAGGTGGCCGCGGGCATGGCTCGCGGGCCGGAGCGGGCCGCCGGACGGGCCGATCGCGGCTGTCGCGGCCTGCGTTACCGGATTCAGGCGGCACCGATCGGCACGTCGGTCACGCGAATTCGTCCGACGGATCGTGAAGCGCGTCGCGGCCTCGTCCGGTCGCACCCGGGCGCGGGCCGCCGCCGTCACCCGCCGCGCGCGCCGCCCGCCCGGTCGGCCACTTCGTTCCACAAATGCAGCGCCGCATACGCGCGCCACGGCCGCCAGCCTTCAGTGCGGCGCTTCTGGCTCGACAGCCGGTCGAGCGCCGGATCGCGTGCGGCGATCGACTGCATCAGCACGAGATCGGATGCCGGCCACGCGTCCGGGTCGCGCCACGCGCGCATCGCGATGTATTCGACGGTCCACGGGCCGATGCCGGGCAGATCGAGCCACGCGCCGCGCAGCGTCGCGAGGTCGGCATGCGCGCGATCGACCGGCACGTCGCCGGCCGCCACCGCGCGCGCCACGCCCGTCAGCGCGGCAACGCGCTTGCCGGGCATCCCGATCTTGTCGAGATCGCACGCGGCGAGCGCGTCGGGCGTCGGGAAACGCCAAGCGGGCGCGCCGTCGTCGATATGCACCACCCGCTCGCCGGCGCGTTCGACGAGCCGGCCGACGATCGTCGTCGCGGCCTTCACGCTCACCTGCTGGCCGACGATCGCGCGCACGGCCAGCTCGAACCCCGACCAGGCACCCGGCACGCGCAGCCCCGGCGCGGCCTCGACGAGCGGCGCGAACCATGGGTCGCGCGCGAGCCCGCCGCCGATCGCGGCCGGATCGGCGCCGAGGTCGAACATCGTCGCGACGCGCACGGCGAATGCATCGTCGACATGACGCGCGACCGCCCCTTCGACCGTCGCGATCAGGCAATGCTTGCGCGGATGTTTCGTGACGGTGAGCCGGCCGGAGTCGCCATGCAGGTCGACGATGCGGCGATACACGCCGTCCGCGACCTGCTCGACACCCGGAATCGCGCGCCCGCTGAAGAAGCGCAGCACGCGCGCCCAGTCGTAGGGCGCGTTGAAGCGCAGTTCCATCTGCGCGGACGGCGGCACATGGCCGCCGTTCACGGTTGACGTGATCGTTGTTTTAGCAATGCTCAAACCGCACTTCCCTCCGTCACGGCTTCGT
The DNA here is from genome assembly GCF_900119325.1 of Burkholderia sp. NFPP32. NCBI lineage: Bacteria > Pseudomonadati > Pseudomonadota > Betaproteobacteria > Burkholderiales > Burkholderiaceae > Burkholderia > Burkholderia sp. NFPP32. The sequence continues at coordinate 460,569 of NZ_FPJP01000004.1, forward strand.
TTTCATCATGATGCGCATGACGCGCTTCGGCCGCGAGCAGCGTCGCCTTGCGGCGCACGCCCCAGCGATACCCGGCGAGCGCGCCGCCCTTTTGCACGACGCGGTGGCACGGGATCGCGAGCGCGACCGGGTTCGACGCGCACGCGGACGCCACGGCGCGCACCGCGCGCGGCGAGCCGAGCGCCTCGGCGATCTCCGAGTAGCTGCGCGTTTCGCCGTACGGAATATGCGTCAGCGCTTCCCACACGCGCTGCTGGAACGCGGTCGGCGCGATGTCGAGCGGCAGGTCGAATGCGTGCCGCGTGCCGTCCAGGTACGCGCGGATCTGCGTGACGAACGGCGCGAGCCGCGCGGACGATTCGACCAGTTCGGCGCGCGCGAACGCGTCCTTCAGCTCGCCGACCAGCAACGCCGGCTCGTCGCCGAACGCGATCCGGCAGATGCCCTGTTCGGTCGCGGCGACGAGCACCGTGCCGAGCGACGTCGACGCGGTCGCATAGTCGATCCGCAGGCCGGCGCCCTGGCGGCGGAACGCGGACGGCGCCATCCCGAGCTCGCGCGGCACCGACGCATAGAGCCGCGACGGCGAGTTGAAGCCCGCATCGACGGCCGCCTGCGTGACCGGCTGCCCACTTTGCAGCGCCTGCCGCAGCGCTGCGCCGCGCTGCGCGGCCTGGTACTGCCGCGGCGACACGCCAACCACGCGCTTGAAGAGCCGCTGAAGGTGGAACGGGCTCACGTGCACGGCATCGCTCAGTTGCTGAAGCGTGAGCCGCTCGGCATGCGCGTCGAGCACCGCGCACGCGCGGTTGACGATCTCGAGCTCGCGCGGCAGCCCTTCCGGCTGGCACCGCTTGCAGGGCCGGAAGCCTGCCGCACGCGCGGCCGCCGGATCGGCGAAGAAGGACACATGCTCGCGGCGCGGCAGCCGCGACGCGCAGGTCGGGCGGCAGAACACGCCGGTCGTGCTCACGGCATAGAAGAACGCGCCGTCCGCATGCGGATCGCGCTCGGTCACGGCGCCCCAGCGGGCATCGTCGGTCGGATAGGCGGTTTTCATCTGAACCTCGCACTCTCTAGTGTAGATGGTGCCTACTCTAGACACCGGCACGTGCCGTCGCGCCCTGAATCTTGCTCTGTGATTCGCGCCGGCGAACCGGGGGCGGATCACCCCGAAATAAATCGGACAAAACGCCCGCTCCAGCTGATCCGGCGCGGTTTTCGTCATCGTCCCGTCACCAATTTGCTGCAGTGCGGATGCGACAAATCGCCGTCCTGACGTTTTTTTGCATTCTGAATATTGCGTCGCACCATCGCCGTGTGTATAGTTGGAACTGTCTCCTCCATGTCTCCTCCTGATATGGATTAAGCCCGTTCCGCTCTGCGTGAACGGGCTTTTTTTCGTCTGTCGATTGTGCCGCGTTCCGGCCGGCGTCGCAGGCGCGATGCGTCTACACTCGATGCTCGTCGACTGCGAAGGAGTATCGGCTTATGAAACCCACCATCCGCGCGATCGATCACATCGTGCTGCGCGTGACCGACATGGCGGCGATGACGCGCTTTTACTGCGACGCCGTCGGCTGCCACGTGGAGAAGGAACAGCCCGATCTGGGCCTCGTGCAGTTGCGCGCCGGCGATGCGCTGATCGACCTGCTGTCGGTCGGCGGCCCGATCGACCGTCCCGACAGCGGCCCGCCCGGCACCGGGCGCAACCTCGATCACCTGTGCCTGCGCGTCGAGCCGTTCGATCCCGACGCGCTGATCGCGCATTTCGCCGCGCATGGCGCGCGGCCGGGCGCCCCCGCGGAGCGCTACGGCGCCGGCGGCTACGGGCCGTCGATCTACCTGTTCGATCCCGAAGGCAACATGCTGGAATTCAAGGGGCCGCCGGCCGCGATCGGCTGAGCACGGCCGGTGTGCGGGCCGTCACGCGCCCGCGCGCGCCTTCAGCACCGTCCATTCGACCGCGACCGGATCGTGGTCCGCGCTCGAGATCCACGCCGCGCCGTCCTGCACCGTGCACTGCAGGCGCATCGTGCGCTCCGCGAGCTGCCCGAGCTCGGCCGCGACGCCATCGGCGAGCGACAGCACCTGCACGTTGCGCAGCCGCTCGACCTTGCTGCGCACGCCCTGCCACCAGATATCCGACGTCTTGCCGCCGTACGCGATCACCGTGACCTGCCCGGCGCGGCCGGCCGCCTTCGAGATGCGCCGTTCGTCGGGCTGGCCGGCCTCGATCCACACGTCGATCGCGCCCGTCAGGTCCTTCTGCCACAGATCGGGCTCGTCGACGTCCGACAGCCCCTTGCAGAATTCGAGCCGCTCGTGCGCGAACAGTGCGAACGCGACGATGCGCACCATCATCCGGTCGTCGGTTTCCGACGGATGGCGCGCCACCGTCAGCGCGTGATCGGCATAGTAATGCCGATCCATGTCGGCAATTTGCAGTTCGGCTTTGTAGATCGTGGATTTCAGCGCCATGCGGATGCGGCCCGGGCGGGCATTCGGTTCGGTCGGGCCGTGATGATACCGAATGCGCGCCGTCCGGCACGTGTCATGTGTGCCCTCACAGCGCAACGGCCCGGCATGCGCCGGGCCGTGTTCGGTTCGCGCCGCCGGTTGATCGGGCCGGCGCGCTCGCGCGTCGTGCGACTGCGCGGTGACTGTGCGGTTATTGCTTGACGAAGCGCGAATCGGCCCAGAGACCCTGCTGGTCGCTGTTGTCTGCGCTGACGAACTGCACGTCGCCCTGGTCGACCGACACCACGCGGAAGCGCTGGCCTTCCGGCACCGACAGGCAGCGGTAGTCGTCGAAGTACTGCTGCTTCGCCTGCGACTTGCCGTCGCGCTCGTGATTCAGTACGGAATCCAGATTGTCTTTCGACAGGCAGCCCCAGGCATTCTTCGTCAGCTGGATTTCCTGCTTCGGCTTGACGGCCGAATCGCCGCCGGCCTGGGCAATCGACACTGCGCAAAATGCGCCGACGAGGGCAAAAAGGATACCGGTACGCTTCTTCATTTTTTGTCTCCAGGCTTGCGGGCACCAGGCTTGGGTTAGCTATGTGTTTAAAGGTGATCGTGAACCCGCGTTTTTTACTTTAGAAGACCGGCAAGTGATAGCAAGCACATTTGTTGTGCGACCGCAATAGCGGCGGATTGTCGCACCCCGTGCGCAGCCCGTTTTCCGTGCGGGACCACGCCTGCCGCGTGGCGGACAGGCTCGTGGCGCCGGGCGGAAAGCATTACCCGGCAAGACTTTCAGCAAAGTTACAAGGCGGCGATTGAACGGTTTGGATAATCCATTTCGATATCCGGATCATTTTGATGCGCCGCACATAAAGTCATTCGAAACGATCCGACTTTACCGCAGCGCGGAATCGCATTTACCTGATACAAGAAAAATGCCAGATATAAGCGCATCCGTATTTATCCGTGTTTCCCCGCATGCATCCTGCGCCCGCGGAGGCCGTGCCGCAGGCGTCTTTCGTCAGCGTGTTTACCCTGCCTTATTCAGGCCGATTGCTGGCGCTCGAAATAATCGCGCTGGAAGATGCACATGCGATAAGCATTGTGATACGCACCGTTGCCAAAAAATTCTTCCTTCAATTCAGCCTCGTGCTGGAACCCGCATTTTTCGTACACGTGAATCGCCGCCGCATTCGTCGTATCGACGATCAGGTACAGCTTGCGCATGTTCAGTACGTTGAATGCGTACTTGATCGCGAGGCGCGTCGCCTGGCCTGCATAGCCGCGCCCCTGGCATTGCGGCGCGATGATGATCTGGAACTCGCCGCGGCGATGGATGTAGTCGAGCTCGATCAATTCGACGAGACCGACCAGTTCGCCTTGCGCATCGACCGCGACGAAACGGCGCTCGCGCTGGTCGTGCACGTGGCGATCGTACAGTTGCGACAGTTCCGAGAAGGTTTCGTACGGCTCCTCGAACCAGTAGCGCATGATCTTCGCGTCGTTGTTCAGTTCGTGGACGAAGCGCAGGTCCTGGCGCTCCAGCGGCCGCAGCGCAAGCGTGTTGGTATCGTTCTGGAGTTGCATGTTCATGTCCTTTTTGATGCCGGCGCACGTGCGGCACGCCCGCGCGGCTCGGCCGCGCTCGGGCCCGTTCCGCACTGTAAGAAGTTGAACGCGGGCGAAGTTCAGAGCCTAGAATGTGAGCAAGGGTTCCTGCCACTGCAGGGAGGCTATCGTGATCGAGCAAGTCATACTCGGTATTTTTCTCGTACTGCCGCTCGTGATCGTCACGGCGCTGTTTTCCGACGAACTTTGGCAGGAACATCGGCGCCAGCATCCGCGCGACGAAAACGCCCCGCACATCGACTGGAAGCATCCGTGGCGCCGCGTGCGACGCGGGCATTGAGCCGATCTCCGTCGATCCGCGTCACGCGCCGGCCGGGCCACTCCGGGCCGGGCAACGCGTGATGCACCCTTATTCCGCTTCGAACCGATTCCCGCCCAACCCGCGAGACGCCGACGTGAACGACAAGCCCGCCCTCCCTCCGCACGATATTCCCAACGAAACGATCGACCTGCAGATCGCCGACGTGCTGGCGGCCGTCCGCTACCCGGCGAACAAGGATGCGATCGTCGATGCCGCGCGCGATGCCGGCGCCAGCAACGAGGTGCTGTCGATGCTCGACGGCCTGCCCGAACAGGACTACGCGGACGTCGACGCCGTCACGCACTGGGTCGCCGGCAACTTCGGTCCGGGGCTCGGCATTTGAGCGCGCGCCAATAACGCGATAGGATCGGGCCGCACCGGTCGCGCCGCGGCCGGGATGCGCGCCGCCCGGCGCAAGACCGGGCGTTTGCGCACGCGTGTCCGGGGGACTCCATGGAAGGCATCCTGATACAGCACACGACGCGTCGTCAGCTCTGGTTCGGCGCGCTGACGGCGCTCGTCATCCTGCTCGCGCTCGGAATCGCCGCGCCGCACGCGAACGTCACGCTGCCGGCCGTCGAGCCGTTCATGCCGATGTGCGCGCTCACCGTGTTCACGACCGCGAGCATCGCCGCGTTTTTCCTCGGTGCGCAGTTCACCGTGACGCGCCAGCCCGTGCTCGGCGCGCTCGGCGGCGCCTATGCGTTCACCGCGCTCGCCGTCGCGCTGCAGTTGCTCACCTTTCCGGGCGTGTTCGCGCCGCATGGCCTGCTCGGCGCACGCCCGCAAAGCGCCGCGTGGATGTGGATCTTCTGGCATGCGGGCTTCCCGTGCTTCGTGATGGCCGCGCTGCTCGCGCGCGAACGACTGACGCGCGCACCGGTCGGCGAACAGCAGACGCGCCGGTGGACCGTCGCGCTCGTCGGCGGGCCGGCCATCGCGGCCGCGCTGCTGTGCGCGCTCGCGCTGAACGTGTCGCTGCCGCCCGCGTTCCGTCCGCCCGGCGACGCGGCCGTGCTGCCCTTCAATGGCGTCGCGCTCGCCGTGTGGATACTCAATGCGCTTGCGCTCGTGGCCGTGCTGGCCACCGGCCGGCTGCGCACGACGCTCGATCTCTGGCTCGCGATCGCGGTGCTCGCGTGCCTCACCGACACGACGCTGAACCTGCTGACCACGAACCGCTTCACGGTCGGCTGGTATGTCGCGCGCGTGTTCAGCATGTTCACGCCCGGTGTGCTCGTGTGCGTGCTCGCGTGGGAAGTGACGATGCTGTACCAGCAGTTGTTCGAGGCGCATGCAACGCTGATTCGCTCTTCCGCTCGCGACGGGCTGACGGGCGCGTTCAACCGCAGCCACTTCAACGATCATTTCCACACGCTGTTCCTGCAGGCGCGACGGCAAGGCGAACCGCTGTCGCTGCTGATGGTCGACGTCGATCACTTCAAGGCATACAACGACGCGTTCGGTCACGTGAAGGGCGATGCGTGCCTGATCGCGATCGCAAATGCGCTGGCCGGCGCGGTGAGGCGGCCAGCGGATATCGTCGCGCGTTACGGCGGCGAGGAATTCGCGATCGTGCTGCCGAACACGGGTACGCGCGGCGCGCGGGTCGTTGCCGAGGAAGCGCACGAAGCGGTGCTGCGGCTGGACCTCGCGATGCCTGCTTCGCCGGCAGGACGCGTAAGCGTCAGCGTCGGCTGTGCGACCGTGTCGGCCGACGATCTGTCCACGCCCGATGCGTTGATCGAAGCCGCCGATGCCGCGCTGTATCGTGCGAAGGATACGGGGCGAAACAGGGTTGTGGTCGCCTGAATACGTCTGCTGTTTGGGGTATTTGTTACGGTCATTTTGACCGGAATAATGCGCCGTTACGCAATGCGGGGCAGGGATACCAATGCTTACAGCCCCTGTTGCGGGCGCTCGCTATGCTCGGTTTCATATCGAACCCGAGCAGGTGAGCGCCATGAAGAAAACCCTTTTGCTGATTGCCGGCGTCGCCGTGCTATTGAGCGGCTGTATCGTGGTGCCGGACGGCGGGTACTACGGTGGTGGCGGGTATTACCACCATCATCGGCATTGGGATTGAGGACGCCAGCCACACGTTGCATCACACCCTGGGTCCCGGATGAATGTCGGCCGCGTAATACGTCGACGCGAGGCCGCTGACACGCGATCCGGATCGAATGCATGCATTCGAATCGACGTCGGCAGACTATGCGCTTCCCGCTATAAGGATTGGAGGCACGGGGACTATCGGCGACGGACATTGGAACACCTGCGCCGACTACCCGTTATTTCCCAATACAAAACCTGCTGAAAATCACCCCCAGCAGGTCATCCGAAGTGAACTCCCCGGTAATCGCATTGAGCTGTTCCTGCGCGAGCCGCAGTTCCTCGGCAAACAGATCCAGCGACTGCGCCCGTTGCTCCGCATGATCCGCCGCCTGCGCCAGATGCTCCTGCGCAGCCCGCAACGCGATCAAATGCCGCTCGCGCGCGAGATACACGCCTTCGGCCCCCGCCTGCCACCCCGCGATCCGCAGCAACTCCGCACGCAGCATGTCGATCCCGTCGCCGCGCTTCGCCGACAGATGCACCTCGGTCAGATCGCCTTCCGCCGCTGGATGCTCGACGCAGGCCGGCACGCCGGTCAGATCCGTCTTGTTCAGCACCCGCACCACCGGCACGCCGCCCGGAAACCGCGCGGCGATCGTCTCGTCATCCGGCGTCAGCCCCGTGCGCGAATCGAGCAGATGCAGCACGACGTCCGCGCGCTCGATCTCGCTCCACGTGCGCGCAATCCCGATCCGCTCGACTTCATCCTCCGTCTCGCGCAACCCGGCCGTATCGATGATGTGCAGTGGAATCCCTTCGACCTGGATCGTCTGCGCAACCTTGTCGCGCGTCGTCCCGGCGATCGGCGTGACGATCGCCAGTTCCGCGCCGGCCAGCGCATTCAGCAGCGACGACTTGCCGACGTTCGGCTGTCCGGCAAGGACGACCGACAACCCTTCGCGCAGCAGCGCACCCTGTCGCGCATCGCCAAGCACGTGCGCGAGCTGCGCACGGATCTTCGCGAGCTTGCCGCGTGCATCGGCAGCCTCCAGGAAGTCGATCTCCTCTTCCGGAAAATCGAGCGTCGCCTCGACCAGCATCCGCAGCGTGATCACGTCTTCGACGAGCGCATGGATCTGCCGCGAGAACGCGCCATCGAGCGAACGCCCGGCCGACCGCGCGGCGGCCTCGGTGCTTGCCTCGATCAAGTCGGCAACCGCCTCGGCCTGCGCGAGGTCGAGCTTGTCGTTCAGGAACGCGCGCCGCGTGAACTCGCCCGGTTCCGCGAGCCGCAGCCCGAAGGCGCGCCCCGCATCCAGGCAGCGCTGCAGCAGCAGTTGCATCACGATCGGCCCGCCATGCCCCTGCAGCTCGAGCACGTGCTCGCCGGTGTACGAATGCGGTGCCGGGAAATACAGCGCGATCCCGCGGTCGAGCGGCGCGCCGTGCTCGTCGAGGAACGGCACGTAGCTCGCATGGCGCGGCGCGAGCTTCTGCCCGCACAGCGCGTCGATCAGCGGCAGCGCGGCCGCCTCGCCGCCGCGCCCGAACGACACGCGGACGACGCCGATACCGCCCCGGCCGGCAGCAGTGGCAATGGCGACGATCGGGTCGGAATCGGTAGCGAGCATGGGAATCGGATGAATCGGGTGATCAGGCAGTGAGTGGTGCGCCCGCGCAACAGTTCGGGCATCGGAACGCCGGCATTGTAGCGTGCCGGCTCATACGCCACCGGACGCCACACGGGATTCGGACTTGCCCGAATTTATCCCACCGGGGATAAGTCGAGTATCAGTCCAGCGCGATGACACAGCCACCGTTTCGGACTAGTCTGCCTGCCGGAGCGGCCTGACACTGCGTCCCTCAATTCCGCTGCTCATCCTGCGCCAGTCCGGGATTAGTCCGAACGAGATATGTTTATCTCATGCGGTTGTCTGAAAGACGTCGGTGGAATTGCACAATCTCCCCCATGCCGACATCCGAAGAAAAAGCCGCGTTCTCGGAACGCCTGAAATTCGCCCTGCGGCGCAGTCCGGAGAAGGTCGCCGGCGCGACGGAGCTTGCGAACAAGTTCAATCTGCGCCACCGCGGAACGCATCCCGTTTCGCCGCAAACCGCGCACAAGTGGCTGACGGGCCGCACGATTCCGACGTCGGACAAACTCGAAACGCTCGCCGAATGGCTGCGCGTCGAACTGCACTGGCTGCATTACGGGCCGTCGCCGAGCGTGATCGAACATCCGACACCGCAACCGCTGCCGCGCGACGCACGCTATCCGCCGACGCCCGAAACGATCGAACTCGCGTCGAAGATCGAGGCGCTGTCTCCGCATCATCGCTACCTCGTTCAGGAACTGGTCGAGCAGTTCTACGGCGATCCGAAAATCGAAGCGAAGAAATCCTGACGGGGAACGGCACGCGCATCGCAAAACCGCGCGCCGCCGCCCAGAAGCAAAAAAGCCGCATGGGCGAACCATGCGGCTTTGTTTTTTGCGCGCATCGCGAGCGGCTCGCCGCCCGCGTGTGCCAAGGACGTCAGGCCGGTTTCTTCTTGACCCCGCCGAGCTTGCGCGTGATGTAGTACTGCTGCGCGATCGACAGCACGTTGTTCACGACGTAGTACAGCACGAGGCCGGCCGGGAAGAAGAAGAACATGACCGAGAACGCGATCGGCATGAACTTCATCATCTTCGCCTGAACGGGGTCCGGCGGCGTCGGGTTCAGGCTCGTCTGCACGAACATCGACACGGCCATCAGCACCGGCAGGATGAAGAACGGATCGCGCTGCGACAGGTCGTGAATCCACAGAATCCACGGCGCGCCGCGCATTTCGACCGACGCGAGCAGCACCCAGTACAGCGAGATGAACACCGGGATCTGGATCACGACCGGCAGGCAGCCGCCGAACGGATTGACCTTCTCGGTCTTGTACAGCTCCATCAGCGCGGAGTTCATCTTCTGCGGATCGCTCTTGAAGCGTTCGCGCAGCGCCTGCATGCGCGGCGTGATTTCCTTCATGCGCGCCATCGACTTGTAGCTCGCGGCCGACAGCGGGAAGAACACGGCCTTGATCAGCACCGTCAGCAGCACGATCGCCCAGCCCCAGTTGCCGACGTAGCCGTGGATCTTCTCGAGCAGCCAGAACAGCGGCTTCGCGATGATCGTCACCCAGCCGTAGTCCTTCACGAGTTCCAGGCCCGGCGCGATGCCTTCGAGCATGCGCTCTTCTTCCGGACCGGCGAACAGGCGTGCCTGCACGTCGGCCGACTGGCCCGGGGCGATCGCCGCGACCGGCTGCTTCACGCCGACGCGGTACAGCGCCGGATCGATCTTTTCAGCGTAGATGTCGCGCTTCACGCCCGACTGCGGAATCCATGCCGACGCGAAGTAGTGCTGCACCATCGCGACCCAGCCGTTGTCGGCGGACTTCTCGAAGTTCGCCTTGTTCTTGTCGAGGTCGCTGAAGTCGATCTTCTGGAAGTGCTTCGCGTCCGTATAGACCGCCGGCCCGAGGAACGTGTGCGAGAACATCGGCGTTTCGACGGCCGTGTTGTCGCGGACGAGTTCCATGTAGACCGTCGGCGTGACAGGCGCCGTGCCGACGTTGTCGATCTTGGTATCGACGCCGATCACGTAGCTGCCGCGCGTGAACGTGTAGGTCTTGATGACCTTCACGCCGCCCTTCACCGGCGATTCGAACGACAGCTTCAGCGTGTTCTGGTCGCCCGTCAGCGACGTCGAGCCGGCGTTCACCTGCGTGTAGACGTCGTTGTGGTTCGGGAAATCGCCGCCGAGCAGGCCCGAGCGTGCGAGATACGTGTGGCCGGCCGTGTGGTCGAACAGCGTGATGTACAGGTCGGGCTGCTTGCCGTCGCCCTGCTTCTTCAGCGTCAGCTTCGCGAGCGTGCCGCCGCGCGTGTCGATTTCGCCGTCGTAGACGTCGGTCGAGAACTTCACGAGCTGCGCCTGGGCGGCCGGTGCCGTCGTCGACGGTGCGGCGCCGGCTGCGGCGGCAGGCGCTTCACCTGCGGTCGTCGTCGCGCCCGTGCCCGATGCGCCGCCGGCAGCCGCCGCGGGGGCCGTCTGCGTGGCGCTCGGGAAGAACATCGACGGGCGTCCATGGGAACGCTGCCAGTTGTCGTACAGCATGACAGCTGACATGAAGAAGATCACCCATAGGACGGTGCGTTTGATATCCATGCGTTGTCTCAGAGTCGATGGGACCGCGCGTCGGCTTCGCCGCGAGCGCGAGTGTCGGAGTTGGGCGGCGGGACGAGGTCGATGCCGCCCGCGGAAAACGGATGGCATCGGCACACGCGCCTGACGGCGAGATACGTGCCGCGCGCGGCGCCATGATACTGGATTGCCTCGCGCGCGTAATCCGAACAGGAAGGATAAAAACGGCAACGGTTGCCGAGCAGGGGGCTCACGGCAACCTTGTAGAAGCGCAGCAACGCGATCAAGACCGTTTCCATACCTTGGGCGGCGCCGTTCGGCGCCGCGTCAAAACCGGCCGGGCGGGCGCGAACGCCGCACCGGGCACGGATGCGTCACTCGGACGCGGGCTTCGACGCACGGCGGGCGATTTCCCGGACTGCCCTGTCGAGCAGCTCGCGGATCTCGGCCGCGCACATCGCCGCGAGCGGGGCGGAAGCCGCGCTCGGCAGCGCTTTCTTGTCGAAGCGCGTGTGCTGCCGCAGCAGCAGGTCGTAACCGGCGAACTCGGCCCGGCGCAAGCGAAACGCGTCGCGCGCCAGCCGCTTCACGAGATTACGCGTGACTGCACGCGGCGCATACTTCTTGCCGACGACGAGCCCCAGACGCGCGGGCTGACCGGTCGGCTTGCCGTAAATCACGAAGTGCGCGGAACGCCGCCAGGGGCGCAAACGAAAAACGGATGAAAATTCATCCGTTTTCAGAAGTCGCGCAGCTTTCGGGAAGGCGGCTTTCGTCTGCGACGGATTCGCACCCGGCTCGACGGCACCTTCCGCAGGACTGCGGACGGCGGACACAGCGCGCAACCCGCCTTAGATGGCGAGGCGCTTGCGGCCCTTCGCGCGGCGAGCGTTGATGACCTTGCGGCCACCTGCCGTCTTCATGCGGACACGGAAGCCATGGGTGCGCTTGCGGCGCGTCACGGACGGTTGGTAAGTACGTTTCATGATGTTCTCACTTGTTCGAGAATGTCGAAATTCAGGGGACCGCGTGCCCTTAACCGGAGGCATTCGGGCGAACGCAATCGCCGGGAATACAGGATTGGTTTTCGCGGAACCCGCTATTTAAACCGTTTTTCTCTTGACGGTCAATACTTTACGCGTCACGCGCCTGTGCCGGCCCGCGCCGATCCGGCCCCGCGACCCACAAATCCAGCCTGTGGATAAGTCCCGCTGTGGCCGCGTTTGGCGTTAGAATCTCGCCTTATCTCCAAGAATCCCGCAGGCCGCTTCGGCTCCCGCCTGCCTCTCCACGACTGTGACGCAGGCGTCCGAGGCACGCTCGCACGACCGCTTCGGGCCTTGTTGCGTGACCGCGACAAGGGCGCCGGCGAGCCGCGCTGTGCATGCAAAAAACGACAGCTACTTGATGAACGATTTCTGGCAACACTGTTCCGCACTGCTGGAGCGCGAGCTGACGCCCCAGCAGTACGTGACGTGGATCAAACCCTTGGCCCCGGTGGCCTTCGATGCGTCGGCGAACACGCTGTCCATCGCCGCGCCGAACCGCTTCAAGCTGGACTGGGTCAAGAGCCAGTTTTCGGGCCGGATCTCCGATCTGGCCCGGGATTTCTGGAACGCGCCGATCGAAGTCCAGTTCGTCCTCGATCCGAAGGCCGGCATGCGCAGCGCCGCTGCCGGCGCCGCGTCGGCAGCCCCGCGCGCGCCGCTGCAGCCGGGCGGCCCGGCCGCCACGGTGGCCGCGATCGCCGCGAACCTGACCGCGCATGCCGCGGCTGCGCCCGCCGCGCCGGCCGACATACCGATGACGCCGTCGGCGGCCGCCGCGCACCACCTGAACGCCGATGACGCCGACATCGACCTGCCGAGCCTGCCCGCGCACGAAGCGGCCGCCGGCCGCCGCACGTGGCGCCCAGGCCCCGGCGCGGCCCCCGCCAACGGCGGCGAAGCCGATTCGATGTACGAACGCTCGAAGCTGAACCCCGTGCTCACGTTCGACAACTTCGTGACTGGTAAAGCGAACCAATTGGCGCGCGCCGCCGCGATCCAGGTCGCGGACAACCCCGGCATCTCGTACAACCCGCTGTTCCTGTACGGCGGCGTCGGCCTCGGCAAGACCCACCTGATCCACGCGATCGGCAACCAGCTGCTGCTCGACAAGGCCGGCGCGCGGATCCGCTACATCCACGCCGAGCAATACGTGTCGGACGTGGTGAAGGCATACCAGCGCAAGGCGTTCGACGACTTCAAGCGCTACTACCACTCGCTCGACCTGCTGCTGATCGACGATATCCAGTTCTTCTCCGGCAAGTCGCGCACGCAAGAGGAATTCTTCTACGCGTTCGAGGCGCTGGTCGCGAACAAGGCGCAGGTGATCATCACCAGCGACACGTATCCGAAGGAGATCTCGGGGATCGACGATCGCCTGATCTCGCGCTTCGACTCGGGCCTCACCGTCGCGATCGAGCCACCCGAGCTGGAAATGCGCGTCGCGATCCTGATGCGCAAGGCGCAGTCGGAAGGCGTGAACCTGTCGGAAGACGTCGCGTTCTTCGTCGCGAAGCACCTGCGCTCGAACGTGCGCGAACTCGAAGGCGCGCTGCGCAAGATCCTCGCGTATTCGAAGTTCCACGGCCGCGAAATCTCGATCGAGCTGACCAAGGAAGCGCTGAAGGATCTGCTGACCGTGCAGAACCGGCAGATTTCGGTCGAGAACATCCAGAAGACCGTCGCCGACTTCTACAACATCAAGGTCGCCGACATGTATTCGAAGAAGCGTCCGGCGAACATCGCGCGGCCCCGGCAGATCGCGATGTACCTCGCGAAGGAACTCACGCAGAAGAGCCTGCCGGAAATCGGCGAGCTGTTCGGCGGGCGCGATCACACCACCGTGCTGCACGCCGTGCGCAAGATCGCCGACGAGCGCAGCAAGGACGCGCAGCTCAACCACGAGCTGCACGTGCTGGAACAGACGCTGAAGGGCTGAGCGCGCGGGCGCGCTTGATAATTCGGCCTCCGCCCCAATTTAAGGGGGGCGGTTCGGTTTTGAGGCACAATACTGGTTTGACCGCTCCGGCGGTGGCGGGCCAAGAGCCCGGCCGGCGGGGCGCTGCGTGGCTGCTGCGCTGCAGGCCGTTACTCAACGAAGGAACTCTATGCAACTGGTCAAGACCGAACGAGACACACTCCTCAGGCCGCTGCAAACGGTCAGCGGCATCGTCGAACGCCGCCATACGTTGCCGATCCTCGCCAACCTGCTGATCACCAAGAACGGCCCGGACGTTTCATTCCTGTCGACCGACCTGGAGCTGCAGATCACCACGCGCGCCGATTTCGGCGTCGGCGGCGACCAGGTGGCCACCACCGTCGCGGCCCGCAAGCTGCTCGACATCCTGCGCGCGATGCCTGACGGCCAGGTCACGCTGTCGCTCGCCGACAAGCGCCTCACCGTTCAATCGGGCAAGAGCCGTTTCGCACTGCAAACCCTGGCGGCCGACGAGTTCCCGACCGTCGCGCAGGCGAAGGATTTCGGCGCCACCCTCACCGTCCCGCAGAAGTCGTTCCGCCAGTTGCTCGGCATGGTGCACTTCGCGATGGCGCAGCAGGACATCCGCTACTACCTGAACGGCATGCTGCTCGTCGTCGACGGCGACCAGCTGATGGCCGTGGCCACCGACGGCCACCGCCTCGCGTTCTCGTCGATGAAGATCGAAGGCGGCACGTTCGGCCGCCAGGAAGTCATCGTGCCGCGCAAGACGATTCTCGAGCTGCAACGCCTGCTCGAGGACATCGACGACACCGTCACCATCGACATCGCGCAAACCCAGGCCAAGTTCACGTTCGGCCAGGTCGAGCTCGTGTCGAAACTCGTCGAGGGCAAGTTCCCCGACTTCCAGCGCGTGATCCCGAAGGCGCACAAGAACACGTTCGAGATCGGCCGTGAAGAACTGCAGCGTTCGCTGCAGCGTGCGGCAATCCTGACCTCGGACAAGTTCAAGGGCGTGCGCTGCATCATCGCACCGGGCCAATTGAAGATCATGTCGACCAACGCCGACCAGGAAGAGGCGCAGGAAGAACTGGAAATCGCCTACCAGGGCGACACCGTCGACATCGGCTTCAACGTCACGTATCTGCTCGACGTGCTCGCGAACCTGAAGGTCGACACCGTGCAGGTGAGCCTCGGCGACGCCAGCTCGAGCGCGCTGATCACCGTGCCCGAGAACGACGAGTTCAAGTATGTCGTGATGCCGATGCGCATCTGACGCGCTCGACATAGCGACACACACCAGGGGGCGGCAAGCCCCTTTGGCGTTTTTATGGCGAACCGACAACCCGTCCCTTTGGTGCCCTAACGGCACCTCGGACGGGCCAGGAAACTGGAGCGGCCCGGCGATTTCTCGCTGAAACGCACCGCGCCGCCACGAGAGTGGCCTCGCAGAACCGGAAGATATCCATGAGTGAACAGCACAATTCGCAACCCGATAACAGCAGCTACGGCGCCTCGTCGATCCAGATCCTCGAAGGTCTGGAGGCGGTGCGCAAGCGCCCCGGGATGTACATCGGCGACACGTCGGACGGCACCGGTCTGCATCACCTCGTGTTCGAGGTGCTCGACAACTCGATCGACGAAGCGCTGGCCGGGTACTGCAACGACATCCAGGTGACGATTCACGTCGACAACTCGATTACCGTGACCGACAACGGCCGCGGGATTCCGACCGACGTGAAGATGAACGACAAGCACGAGCCGAAGCGCAGCGCCGCCGAGATCGTGATGACCGAGCTGCACGCCGGCGGCAAGTTCGACCAGAACAGCTACAAGGTGTCCGGCGGCCTGCACGGCGTGGGCGTGTCGTGCGTGAACGCGCTGTCGAGCTGGCTGCGCCTCACCGTGCGCCGCAACGGCAAGAAGCATTTCATGGAGTTCCATCGCGGCATCGCGCAGGAGCGCGTGCTCGAGAAGGTGGACGGCGTGGAAGTGTCGCCGATGCTGGTGACCGGCGATACCGAGAACCGCGGCACCGAAGTGCACTTCATGGCCGATCCGACCATTTTCGGCACGGTCGAGTATCACTACGACATCCTCGCGAAGCGCATGCGCGAGCTTTCGTTCCTGAACAATGGCGTGCGGATTCGCCTGACCGACCTGCGCAGCGGCAAGGAAGACGATTTCGCGTTCGCCGGCGGCGTGAAGGGCTTCGTCGAGTACATCAACAAGACGAAGACCAACCTGCATCCGACGGTTTTCCACGCGATCGGCGAGAAGGACGGCGTGGGTGTGGAAGTCGCGATGCAGTGGAACGACAGCTACAACGAGAACGTGCTGTGCTTCACGAACAACATTCCCCAGCGCGACGGCGGCACGCACCTGACCGGCCTGCGGGCCGCGATGACGCGCGTCATCAACAAGTACATCACCGACAACGAAATCGCGAAGAAGGCCAAGGTCGAAACGACCGGCGACGACATGCGCGAAGGGCTGTCGTGCGTGCTTTCCGTGAAGGTGCCGGAGCCGAAGTTCAGCTCGCAGACGAAGGACAAGCTGGTTTCGTCCGAAGTGCGGGCGCCGGTTGAGGAAGTTGTCGCGAAGGCGCTCGAAGAGTTCCTGCTGGAAACGCCGATCGACGCGAAGATCATCTGCGGGAAGATCGTCGAAGCCGCGCGGGCGCGCGATGCTGCACGGAAGGCACGCGAGATGACGCGCCGCAAGGGCGTGCTCGACGGCGTCGGCCTGCCGGGCAAGCTCGCGGACTGCCAGGAGAAAGACCCGGCGAAGTGCGAAATCTACATCGTCGAGGGCGACTCGGCAGGCGGCTCGGCCAAGCAAGGGCGCGACCGCAAGTTCCAGGCGATCCTGCCGCTGCGCGGCAAGGTGCTGAACGTCGAGAAGGCGCGCTACGACAAGCTGCTGTCGTCGGAGCAGATCGTGACGCTGGTCACGGCGCTCGGGTGCGGCATCGGCAAGGACGATTACAACCTCGACAAGCTGCGCTATCACCGCATCATCATCATGACCGACGCGGACGTCGACGGTGCGCACATCCGGACGCTGCTGCTCACGTTCCTCTATCGACAAATGCCGGACATGATCGAGCGCGGGTACGTGTATATCGCGCAGCCGCCGCTTTACAAGATCAAGGCGGGCAAGGACGAGCGGTATCTGAAGGATGATGTGGAGCTGAACGCGCATATGCTGCGGTTGGCGCTGCAAGGGTCGGAGCTGGTTCCTGGCGAGAACGCGGCGGCGATTTCCGGCGATGCGCTCGGGGAGCTGGCGCGGTCGTATCTGCTGTCGCAGAGCGTGATCGATCGGTTGAGCCGGTTGTATGACCCGGCGGCGCTCGAGGCGATCATGGATGGCGTGGCGATCGATCTTTCCAACGAGGCTTCGACGGAGGCTTCGGCGAAGGCTCTTCACGCTGCGTTGCATGACGAGGCTTTGAAGAACGAAGTTCGCGTGGTGCCTGCGTATGACGCCGTTCGCGAACAGCGGTCGCTGCATGTCGAACGTACCCATCACGGGAATGTGCGAGTTTCGGTCATCGATCAGGAGTTCCAGCACACGGCGGATTATCAGCAGCTTGTGGCTACTGCGAATACGTTCACGGGGCTTATTGGGGAAGGTGCGGTTATCAAGCGTGGTGAGCGCAGTATGGCTGTTACCGACTTCAAGAGCGCGATGAAGTGGTTGCTTGCCGATGCGGAGCGGAACGTTTCGAAGCAGCGGTATAAGGGGCTCGGGGAGATGAACCCCGGGCAGCTGTGGGAAACGACGATGGATCCGGCGGTGCGGCGACTGCTGCGTGTGCAGATCGAGGACGCGATTGCCGCGGACGGGATCTTTACTACGCTCATGGGGGATGATGTCGAGCCGCGGAGAGCGTTTATTGAGTCGAATGCGTTGCGGGCGGGGAATATTGATGTTTGACGCATTTCGGTAGTGCAGGGAAGCGGAATTCATTAGACTATCGCCGAATTGCTTAGACGCGAAACAACGGAAATGACTAGACTTTCGTGATGTTATTGCGGAGGAAAGAGCACATCGGTCCCGCACAAGGATCTCATGTGCTGTTACATCTGGAGGAAAAACAACGCCTTCGCAATGCGAAGGTCGCGAGTTCGATCCTCCTTCACTCCACCATAAATTCCAGCAAAAAAACGCGCTACGTCTTGCGATGTAGTGCGTTTTTTGCATTCTGGCGCAGGTCTTTGCACACGGCGTGTGGCAAATTTGTGGCCCTTTTTCCCATTCGTCGACAGTGTGAAATTGAAAGAGGTTACTCGTGAATCGCATGAAAATGCTTTACTCCACGCTTAGGGAGCGTGTTGTCCGTGTAACGGTTGAGGACTCGAACGGCGATACATCCACGGGGACGGCGTTCCATATTGGCGAAGGGTATTTCGCTACGGCGAGACACGTCGTGCAAGGCTTTCATGGCGTTCAGTTGGACCACACGGAAGGCCTCGACATGATCCAATCCATCGAAATATTGTCGACATACTATCCGTCGGATGAAACCATTGACGTCGCGGTGCTGAAGACGAACGTACGCTTTACACCCGGCCACTTACGGAACTACAAAAATTCGCACCAAAGCGCCCTGCATGGGTTCAAGGGAATCCCGTTTGGCTTCCTAATCGACGATGCCGTGAGTGATGACCACATCCTCAGTGAGGTTCTGTTGATGGGCTATCCGCAGATTCCCATGTCTGATCGCTCGCAACTGGTAGCGGTTCGCGGTGAAGTCAATGCAAGTATGAACAAGTACATCGGCTCGAACCATTATTTCCACTTAATCTCTACCGTAGCTCGAGGTGGTTTCAGTGGCGGTCCGGTGGTTGACGAATATGGAGTGCTGCTTGGCGTATTTATAGAGTCACTTGTCATGAACTCAAACCCGAACGAACTCGGATTTGCTACTGTCCTCTCGATTGAACCGTTGCTCCGACTTTTAAAGAACAACGGTATCGCTCTTCCCGCGAACTTCAATATCTTGGACAAGAATCAACCGATGGAATACGACGAGTGGTATGAGCAATTGAAGGCAGATGACTATTTTTGGATGCGTGACGGCTGAGACCGCGTCGGTATAGACGCGGCCCCAAACGCGCGTTCGCCCGCTCCCTCACCAATCACATCATTTCGCCGATCCGTCGAAACCAGCCAGCAACCTCACCCGCTGGGTCTCGCTCCGTTACCATCGCCGCGGTCATTTTCGGGAATGCCTTCTCCGCGAGGCGCAGTTTTGCTTTGGTATCTGACATCGCCGCATCGGTTTTCTGCTTTGCAAAAAATGCTTCTGCAAACAGCCTGGGTACGGCTTTGCCTTCGGCGTCGGGGTTGTCGGCCACGGCAACGTTGACATCGAAAGCGTCTCGGATTGCGTCAGCATGTAGATAGCATTCGATTTCATGCTTGCTTGTCAGTGTGGCCCAAGATCCGTCGCCACGCTTGTTCACTTCGGCGACAGAGGCAGCATATTTCGGCACATCGTTATCGTAAATGTGGACCTCCACACGATTGAGCGCGCGGAGGTAGCGCTCTGTAACCCAATGCTTGAGCGTCGATCCGCCGAGCAGAACAAAGGCAATCCGATCGTCCTTACTCAAGTCGGGAAGTGTGTTGTCGGCTTCATGCAGGGCGCGGCTAAGGTGCTTAAACGCAAGAACATCGGTCGGCCCCTCGACGCAAAACAAGACCCTTACTCGGCTATCCGGAATGACGCCAAGGGTCTCTGCGACTTGACCAAAGACATCAGCACCTTCCTGAATCACGGGCCGACCGTCGGCACGAGTCACGAACCTTATACTTGCCGTCGGCAACTCAGAAGCAAATCCGGGACTATGCGTGGTAAGTAGAACTTGACATCCGGTTTCCGATGCGAGTGTCTTGAACGAATCGATGAGGATGCGCTGATTGTTCGGATGTTGAGCGGTTTCTGGCTCCTCAATTGCATAGATGATGCTGCGGCTTGCTCCTGTCTTTAGTCTTCGCTCAGCTTCGGCCTTGAAGAAGCTGACCAGCACAAGACGGCGCACGCCACTACCGCGCTTGTTCAGCGGAATACCGTCGTCGGTATCCATGCCGACCGAAAACAGGCCTGTCCATTTAGCCGGAGTCGGCGGCGTAAACTGTGGTGTTAGCTCCTTTGCCAAGCCGGGGTCGATTGTCTTCAGCGCATCGTGGGTGCTCGCAGCAATTTGCTCAGCCTTTTCCTGTACCTTGGCCTGAATACGATTGATGTCTTCCTGCACTTCAGCAATGGCAGCGGCGACAGCGGCCTTCATCGGGTTTTGCACCTCGCCATCGGAATCGCGGCTGCTGCGATCGCTTTGGAACAGCGCATACATAGGTAAGTAATTTTCGAGCTGATCCCAGATTCGCTTGCTGTCTTCCTTCGGCTTCGAAACCGGTAGTGGAACTTCCCTCAGGTTCAAGTCCTCGACGGCAGCCCAGAGCGCCTGACGCATGCCGGGATTGCCTTTAAGGGCAATATCAAGGTTCTGTTCCTTGACGAGCTTCTGCAGGTCCTTTTCCTTCAAGTCCAGCAAATCCGCGACACCCGCGGCAGTCGGGTGGTTTGCAAGAATGAAGACTTCGCTGCTCGGCGTTTTCTTTCCGCAATCAAAGATCTTTTGAATCTTGAGCGTTCCGGTGCTGGACAGTAGGTATTCCGCCGCAAGCGTCGTGTCTGCGCCAGCGTCGAGCGTGAGCTTGTCAGGCAGATCGGAGAATTCACAGGTAATCGACACTAAAGGATCGCCGCTATAAATGTTGGCATCCCCCTGCTCTATCTTCACTGTATCGTTATTGAAGAAAATTTCCAGAGCTTCAAGAACTGAAGACTTCCCAATGTCGTTCTTGCCGACGAAAGTGGTCAGGTCGGCCATCGACACGGTGATCTCATTGAGATAACAACGGAAGTTCTTGATTGAAACGGATTCCAGTCTCATCGCAACCCTCTTTAGTTTTCGGGCCCGCCGATTGGGGCAATGAAATCTTACGCTCGTCCGATGAATCGTCGCCTATTTGGCTAGCCGAGCCATGCGCTGGTTGTATGACGTCGCGTTTGATGATGCCTTCCTTGCGTCGAGTAGCCAGTAGCAAGACGGTTTCGTTGAAAGCTTCGGAGGCAAGCTGCGTCTGGCCCCTATTGGTGAGACCAGTATGGGATTGCGTGGAGATCATTCGGCGCGCTCGCCAAGTTCCGCCGAGGAGTGGAGTAGCGGGCGCGACAAGATAACCTTGGCTTTGTTCTTGAGATGTATGGGCACACCCGGCAGGGTTGCGTTTTTTGGCACAGAATACGTGAAACGAGGAGCCGAGTATGCAAGCAGACAACCGGGACGCGTATTTGGACAAGATCAACAACGGCACGAAACAGGATCTGGACTCTTTCCTGACCTTCTTCCTGTCGGAATGCCCCGCCAGCATGGTCCCATCGAAAGAAGAAGTCCGGCGATGGGCCGAAGCACTGGAGGCGCGCGGCCCAGAATTCGCATCGGATGCTAAAGCTTACCGTGAGTGGTGCGACTGACGATGCACACGCAAAAGTAGTTCAGGTGGGCCGCTGCAATTGATGCAAAATGATGCCGTCGACATGCCCGACGCGATAGATCATTTCAAGAGTCGTTTGGACATGGAGAATTGCGCAGAGGAGGCCCGTGCATGAAAGGTCTACCTAGACGAGTACAAAGACGCCGGTCGGCGACCAAGTGTGAAGGTCCTGACGGACCTTCGCTTTCGTGATCTTAGGCACGAAGCCATGTCGCACTTGGCGTCGATCTTCCCCATGCACAGATCGACCAAGATCATGGGCCACAAGGATCCGCGCATGTTGATGCGGTACTACCATCCTCGTGCCGAAGACTTGGGAAAACGCCTTGCATCAACCCCTACTGCACGATTAGTTTCGACGGCGCTTGAAATCTGACCGACAGCATCCTATTCTGCCGGGTTGCCTGTTAGAGCGTCGTCGGCGGCGCCAGAAGGTGCATCATCTGCAGGGGCTTCCTCCTGCTCAGCGTTACGCCTGGACCTTCTAGTGCCGCCGCCATTGGTGCGCGTCGCCCTAGCAGCAGCAGTGCGAGCAGCCCTAGCCGTTCTTTCCGCCTCGGCTGCCGCTATTGCGACCGCAGCACCTTCAGCAATGACTTCCGCGATCTCACCGTACTTGGTGGCGACTTGCTCAGCGTACTCGGGTGCGATCGCGAACATTGCCATGTAATCGGAAGCAAGGTTGTCGAGCGCCTTGTTGATGCTGGCTGGAGTAGCTTTCTCACTGAACACTGCCAGGAATTTTCGCCAAGCGTCAATGGGGATGCCTAAAACAGGCTCCTTCAAAGTGGCGTCCACGTCAATGTCAATTACGCCGCAACGAGCCACGCGACCGAAATTCTTGCCACTGTCGCTGATGGCCTTGTCCGAGTATTTGTCTGCCTTGCCAGGATACGTCAGCCGGTGCGGTGCTAGCGTAATTCCGCGGGTCTCATTCGGCGTATCCGTTTGTCGAACAAACTCCCACCACCAATTGCGGACACGAGCAACGTGTTTTGCCTCTGCGATGATTGGTTTTAACAGCCGCGGGCGACCTGACACAACATTGTCGAACACCCATGGCATGACCACCAAAAGGTCAGCGTCAGCGCAGGAATCCTCGTTTGCATAAAAGCGAGCGGACGGCTCGGCCTCTTTTGCAATTGCGAACCAGCCTTTGAGCTCGATACCCATCAGAATTTGGGGCTGCGCGTCTGGATCCGTCGTTTTTAGCAGGACGTCCGGAAAAGTCTGCGACTGGCGCACGAAGGTGTAGGCCGCATAGGTTCTGGTTGGGTCCCAAAGCTCCCGTATCGCGTTCAGGCTGTCTACTACAGACTGTTCGATAGCAGCGCCAAGTGCGGTGTTCATCGTATGGAGGTCTGTGGCGGGGACGCCCGCGATGACAAGTGGGCTCTCGAAGCGCGCCGGTAGTGCGTGGAGCGCTGCGATCACATTCTTGTAAAGAGCGTGATGGGGCCAAGTATCGGGCGGCCCCCCAGCCGCAATCGGCTTCGCCGGAATAGTGGTAGCGGCCGCTATTACTGCCGTTGCTGCCGGTTGTTCTGCTTGTGCGTCATTCGGCTGGTTGGCTGGTGCCGTAGTCATGCGGCCTTCTCTCTTTTCCCTAGTCCGATTCGCAGGCGCTCCCCGGCAGCCTGGAAGTACGGCTCATAAATTTCTGCGGCGTAACCTCTTCTTCCCATGCGAGCGGCCGCAAGCGTCGCAGAACACATCCCGCCGAATGGCTCCCAAACAACATCACCCGGATCGGTGCTAGCGTTCACCTGCAGCTCCATCAACCGCAGGGGCTTTTGGTTGGCATGAAGATAGCCAGTACCATCGGCCACCTTAAGGCGGCTATTGCCATGGACAGGGGGTTCCGACCAAACGTTGGTCAGGCCGTGCACATGATTCCATTTGGCACGCATTTTCTCCCAGCGGCCCGCCTGAAACTGGCTCTGCCCGTCTAGGGAGAAGTACGGCACGTCTGTCGGGACGCCGTGACGAGTGCAGTAATCCGCCATAGCCTCCATCGCCTCGCCGGGCGGGAAGTACCAGAGGTGACACTGCGTCAGATACTTGCGAGTTGCAGCATTCTTGACCCCACAGGCCTCGTTGCTACGGTTCATGGGAAGGCCAGATCGCAGCCACTCAGCGCGCACCCACTCCTTCAGCGTTAGCGAATTGTCACCGGAGAGGAGACGGTTCTTGCGGGTATACCGCACCGCAACCTCAGTGGCCACCGGCATTCCGCGAATTGTCTTCGAGTTTACGTTACCAGCGATATGTTGGATGCCCTTGTCCCAAGTGCAGGCTTCGGCGTACTCCCAGCCGTGTAATTCGAGGATCGGGTGAACGGTAGCCCAAGCCAACTCAGACGACCAAAACCACAGGGTGCAGTCAGGGGAAGCATGGCGATGCCATGCAGCGGCGTGCGGGGCATACCAGGCAGGCAGTTCGGCTACCGTTTTCGGCTCACCGGGGAACTTGCCGAGGCCATAGGGTCCATCAGCAATAATGCACGTGGGCGCAGGCCAGTGCTCGTAGAGCTTCACAACGTCCGCGTTATAGACGAAAGCACCATCAACCCCAACGCTTGGGGTCTTGAGTAGGTTTGCAGGCTTTCTTTGGGTCATTACAACGACGTCCTTGGTACCGATTCGGCACACATTATGCCAGCAGGTTGATAGCGGAGTGTATTCGTCGCAACACTATCTCCAACGTCGACCAAGCCAAGATCTTCGCATCGGCCCAGTTGCTTAGCCCCACACTGCCATGCAGCTCGACAGGTACCCCGGCTATCGGTCAGCCCTTTGTACGTGGCACCGGTTGCGGAACGAATGTGATGCGGCACACCGGATATTGGATTTCCAGCACGATCCACAACTCGTACCTGCTCGTCGTACGATTCGCGACGACGCTTCGGGAGCGGATTTCCTGCAGGGCCGAAGCCCATCTCGGCGAGTTCGCCTGATGTGAAGTCCAGAGAAGCAGTATCTTGAGATGCCCGCATCACTGGGCGGGGATGGCAACGGCAAGCGCACAGATCACCATCTAGCGCAGCGCGCTTGCCCATGATTGAGTCTGGCCGTCGTGGCCCGTCACCGACGATGACGCCAATCGAGTCGCACGCCGAGCAGTAAACTTCGGCCCCCAGAAACGTCACCGGCGTACCGTGATGCATGAAGAAGTCCATGCCCTCCAGGACAACCCCGCCGTTAGACGAACGGTCTCCTTTCTTGAGATAGAACCGTTTCATTTTTCTTCGCCTTATTTTATTAGGTATGCGAAGTCATATCATGCAGATCATCACAAAACTATTGGACAGGTACGAAACCCTATCTACGGCCTGCGCAGATCAACTCGCTACATCTACCGATCGGCCAATCCGCACATCACGGTGATTTATGAGATGCGACAGACACTACACTGTCCATACACACTGATCGACGTATCCACCTCGCACCTCTTCGACTGTTCCATTACACCTATGGCTTTTTCGAATCGACTCGCAACCTTCCGCAAGCAGAGAGGGTTCACCCAACAGCAACTGGCCGATCGTGCAAAGGTTCATATGGTGCAGATCAATCGATATGAAGCCGGGCTGACGCGTCCGAATCTCGACGTGATGAAACGCCTCGCAATCGCTCTGTGTGTAAGCACCGATTCGTTGTTGTTTGATTCGAGCGAGCTTCGACTGGACGAGGACTTTCGCCCGATTTTTGAAGGCTTGCGGGCACTCGGCCCCGACGACAAGCTCGTCGCCAAATCGGTACTTGAGGCCCTGCTTCTCAAGCATCGAATGTCTGTCGGCGGTCCCGTCGCACCAGCAGTGGGAAAGATCGTTTCTCTCTGAAACGCGAATTCAATGAAAGACTGAAGAGAGCAAAGCAGTAAAAGCGCGGGCCGCATGGGCTGCCACCCATACGACCCGCTGACCACCACCAACTCGAACCAGGAGTCGGAAATGGCTGACGCCAATAGTAAGACACGTCGCAGGAAGAACAAACCCGTCAACATGCAAAAGACGTTTGAGCTGGTCCTCCGCAACTACCCGGACCTTCCCAAGCGCGGCTGGCCTTACCTGCCGTGGATGCAGGCAATCGATATCGATTTCAAGATCTTTGGATTCAAACCGGGCGATCGCGTCTACCTCGACGTCAACTACGTCACCCGGAAAATCACGATCTCGCCGGACTACAGCCAGCTAGCGCTGCGAGAGCAGCCTTACCACGACCCAGAACCGGAAGACCCGGTTGCATAACCAGCAAGGGCCGCTTTATGCGGCCCTTGTTGCCTCAGTGGTTGACTCGGCGTTCAGCGGATCTCTGCGCACCATTCCTTGGCTCAGCTAGCACCGCGGCTCTTCTACGGCCACCGTCAACAACCGTCACAACAGCGGAACGCAACCTTCCGTCATCACCTCCGCATCGGCGGCCCTCACGACTCCGCTTACCCTCTCGCCGAAAGCATCGCCCACCCGATCAGCGACATCGCGACCGTCAGTGCATTCCGCACGAGATGCGACCCATGCCGAGTGCACCAAACACATTTCCGTCGCTGAAATGCAAAAACCCCCGCCTTTCGGACGGGGGTTTCTGGCTTAGGGAGCCTGACGATTACCTACTTTCACACGGGAATCCGCACTATCATCGGCGTAGAGTCGTTTCACGGTCCTGTTCGGGATGGGAAGGGGTGGGACCGACTCGCTATGGTCATCAGGCAAAGAGGGTTGTCGCAACGCTTCGCGTTACGACCAATCAGGAAGAAGCAGTAATTCAGGTTGTGTGTATCACACACGAGAATCCAACCAGTCCGACGCGCTGTAATCAGCGCGAGACAGACTTGTTATAGGATCAAGCCTTACGGGCAATTAGTATCAGTTAGCTGAACGCATTACTGCGCTTACACACCTGACCTATCAACGTCC